>JAXMAU010000012.1:0-131533 GCA_046350215.1 Gemmataceae bacterium
AAACGTGAAGCGCAGCCACGCTCGGAACGCAGCGAAGGGCGTGAGCGTGGGAGTGAACCGGCCACACAACGACGCCCGTCGTCCCCTGCCCCTCGGGTGGGTCGATCGGTACGATGAAGGGTCTGGCACCAGGAGAGGGCGACATGAGCGAGGCACCGCGACCGATCGGCACCGACACCCCGGCCCGCAGTCCCGTCCGCTGGCCGGTTTACCTGGCGGCGCTGGCGTTGCCGCTGATCGCGGCGGGCGGCTGGGTGTGGTTCCACCGCGGGGCCGGACCGGGCAAGCCGCCCGGTGAGTCGCGCCAGCCCGCCGTCGCCGAGTGGGAGCCGCAAACGGAGGAAGACTGGCAGCTCGACGAGGCGGTGCGGCTGCTCAACGAGGGGGGCGCCGACCGGCATCGGCTGCTTGGGCCGGCGGCGGTGTTCGACGATACCCCGGTGGACGAGGCGCAGGCCGATGCGCGGCAGGCCGACTTCTACCTGCGCCACCCGAAGCTGCACATCACCGCCATCCGCCGCGGCGAACAGGTCCGCGGCAAACAAGTCGACCGCCCGCGCACCTACACCCTCGGCACGAAGGTCGATGGCAGCACCCCACCGCTGCGCATCCGTACCGAGACGGGCCGCGTCGAGGCGCCGAGCCGGCTGTTCATGATCAACCCCGACCTCGTCGTCGAGCTGCGCGACGGCAAGGTGTTCGCCGTTCGGCCGGAGCTGAAGAGCGACTGACTTGCGCTTACGACCGCGCCGCCGCGGCTGCCCGGTCGCGCGACACCTGCTCGGCGCGGCTGAGCAGCGGCGGGACGATGAACAGCAACAGCACCAGCCACATCACCGCCGCCTGGCCGAAAGCGTGCGGCCACTGGAAGCGCAGCACCAGCCACAGGGTCACGAACAGGACGGCGAAGAACAGTAGATTGAGTAAGATGTTACCGAAGAACACGCCGTAGCGGAAGTTGCTCAGCACCCCCAGCTCCCCCTCCAGCATCACCCGGCCGCTCTCGTCGACGTAGCGCAGCGGGTCCTTCGACTCGTGGCCGAACCGCGTCGCCGTCCGCTGCTTGAACTTGCCCGAGGCGTCCGTCTCCGGCTTGAACGTCGCCTTCTGGTCGCCGGCGACGGCGATCACCTGCGACGGTCGGGACGGCAGCGGCTTGCCGGTCGGCAGGCCGTTGAGCCGGTAGTCGCTGCGCGTGCCGGGGCGAAGCTTGTACACCTCCTCGCCGCGCGGCGTCGGTATGTGCAGCTCGGCGAACGACTTGGCGTCCTCGACCGAGCTGAACTCCCACAGCGGGCGATAACGGCCCGGATCGCGGTAGTCGAAGAACACCCACGCCAGCAGCACCACCATCACCGCCGACCCGGCGGCCGGCGCTCGCCACAGTACCCCGGTCGCCGGCTCGGTGTAAATGTACCCCTGGAACCAGATCGACCACGCCGCCAGCAAGGCCATCAGCACGGCCCAGACGAGCAGCAGCAGCAGGATGAGCGTCAGCACCTCGGCCTCTCTCTCGCGGTCACGGTTTGCCCGGCTTCTGACTCAGCAGGTAGGCGAGCAGGTGGTAGAAGTCGGCCTCCGGCAGCTGCTCGGCGAAGTTGGCCGGCATCGGCGACATCGGCGAGACGCTGCGTTCCTCGACGTCCTTCGTCGGGACACGCACCTCTTTGCCCTGCTGGTCGGCCAGCACCAGCACCGCTCCCTCCTCGCGGAGCAGCAGCCCCTGCGCCAGCTGGCCGGAGCCGAGCGTTAGCAGTGTCGTGCGAAACGCCTGGTCGACGTTGCGGTTGGGGTCGAGGACGTCCTCCAGCAGCCGATCCAGGCCGCGGAGGCCGATGCCGTCCAGCTGCGGCCCGACCTTCGCCCCCTTGCCGCCGACCTGGTGGCAGATGGCGCAGCTCTTCTCGAACACCGCCGCCCCCTTCGCCGCATCCGGCTTGCTCGCCAGGTAACCGCGCCGGCGGTCGGCCTGCAGCTTCTCCAGGCGGGCGTCGGCGGCCGGCAGCCCGGCGGTGAGCGTCGCCAGCCGGTCCTTCAGGTTCGGCACCTTCGCCAACGCCAGCCGCAGCGTCAGCCCGCGGTCCTGCAGCAGCCGGGCCGACGCCTTGCCGGCGGCCACCGCGGCGAGCAGCGCCTCGGCTCCCTCGCGGCTGCTCGCCAGCCGGGTGGCGATGCCGCTTTGCAGCCGCGCTGGCGCCACCGGCAGCGCCGCCAGCAGCGCCTCGCGCGTGGCCGGCTGGTTGGCCCGCGCCAGCAGTTCGGCGGTCGCCTCGCGGGCCTCGACGGGTAGAGAAGCGTCGCCCAGCACCTTGCCGGCCAGCGCCGCATGCCGGCCGGCGTCGATCGTCAGCAGCGCCGTCAGCGCCGCCTGCCTTGCGGCCAGCGACGTCTTCGCCCCGGTCGCCAGCTCCGCCAGCCGTTCCTGCTGCGCCGGCAGCCGCAGTTCGCTGGCGATCAGGGTGCCGAGCTTGACCTCCCCCTCGTGCGGCGAGACGAGCAGCTTGGCCGTTAGCTCGCCAGCCCAGCCGCGGCCCTCGGCAGGCATGCCGACGCCGCGTTCCTGCAAGCCGCGGGCGGCAGCGCGGAGCAGCTCGGCCTGGTGGCTGAGGTGACCCGGCTGGTCGCCCTGGCAGAACGCCACCACGGCCCGCGCCTCGGCGTCGCCACCGTGTCGGGCGACGTGGTGGACGAACCGCGCCAGCTCGGGCGTCGGGTAGCGGACCGCGCGCACATGCGCCAGCACGAACGCGGCCGACTCGCGCGACGGCACGCCGAGCGCCACGTCGGCGAGCGCCCGGGCGTCCTTTTCGCTCCATTTACCGGCATCGACCGCCTTCCAGCTGTCGGCCGGCCGCAGCTGATTGCGCAGGGCGATGCGCACGGCGTGCAGCAGGTGATCATCAGCGGCCGGGACGGCGTGGCGCAGGTCGAGCAGCGGCCGCAGGTGGGCCGGGTCGGCATGGCGGGCGAGGGCGTCGACGGCGGCACGGCGGACGTGCGGGCTGGCATCGGTCAGGCCAGCGACAGCCAGCTCGCGGTGCTGCCGGTTCCACACCGGCCGTTCGGCCAGGGTGCGGCGGGCGTGAACGCGAACCAGGTCGTCGTCGGCGCGGGCGGCGCGCTCGAAGAGCCGGTCGTCGAGCCGATCGCCGCGCGCGAGCACCCACAGGGCGTGGGCGTGCAACCGCGGCGGCAGGTCGCCGCTTCGCCGCAGTCGATCGGCCACCGCGTCGACCGCCGGGGTGCCGCGACGAACCAGCTCGTGCGTGGCGGCCAGGCGAACGACCAGGTTCGGGTGGTTCAGGTCGTCGACGAGTTGTTCATTACTCGCGTTTGCCACTCCGTCGGCTCGCCACGGGGTCGATTTGGCGTCCGTCCCCTTGTAGACGATCCGCCAGATGCGGCCGCGCTCGCGGTCGCGGCCGGGGTGGTCGAGCGGCACCTCGTAGTGGCCGATGATGCGGTTGTAGAAGTCGGCGACGTACAGCGCGCCGTCGGGGCCGACCTTCAGGTCGACCGGCCGGAACCAGCGGTCAGCGCTGTCCATGAACGTGTGCTGCGTTGCCTTCGGTGTGCCGCCAATCCAGGTAATGCGAAACTCGACCAGCTGATTGGTGACGACGTCGCCGACGAACGCCGAGCCGCGGTAGCGGGCCGGGAAGGCGTCGGCGGCGTAGCACGCCAGCCCGGCCACCGCCGTCGATCCGGTGTAGCCAGTGAACATCTCGGGGACGAACCCCAGCCCGTCGTGCGGCTTGCCGAAGCTCGGGTAGTAGCCATCGCGGATCAGCTGGTAGATCGGCTGGCTGTGGCAGTCCGACGAGTACAGGTAGCCGTAAGGGTCGAGGCCGAGGCCGAACGGGTTCACCTGTCCCCACGTCACCTGCTCGACGTGCGCGCCGTCGGGCCGCATCCGGTAGGTGTTGCCCGAGTTCATGGTGATCGTCTGGCCGTCGCTTCCCTTCACCCGCGAGTTGTTGGCGAACCCGTGGGTGGCGTACACCCAGCCGTCGGGGTGGTGCAGGAAGGCGTTGGTCATGCCGTGGGTGTCGCGAGTCTCGAACGTGCCATAAAACGGGTCGCGTTTATCGGCGATGCTGCGGCCGGCGGTGTCGCTCAGCCGGTAGACGTTCGGGATGCTGTACACCAGCGCCTGCCGCGGCCGGACGCCGGGCAGCGGCAGGACGCCGATCGGGATGTTCAGCCCGTCGGCGAACGTGACGATCTTGCGCGCCCGCCCGTCGGGGCCGAAGTCGGACAGTACCTTGACGGTGTCGCGCGGCTTCCGCCCGCCGGCGGCCACCGGGAAGGGATACTCGACGGTGTCGGTCACCCACAGCCGGCCCTGGTCGTCGAACGAGATGTTCATCGGCTTGTGAACGTCCGGCTCGGCCGCCACCAGCTGCGCCTCGAACCCCGGCGGCAGACGGAACCCCCTGGCCTCCGCGGCGGGCGGCAGCGGGTCGGTGGGGACGACGTGCGGGCTGGGCTGCTGCCGCGACGACGCCGACACGGCCAGGGCACCCATCAGGACGACAACAACGAACGATCGACGCATCGGCGGCTTCTCGGAGGGACGGAGTGGGTTACTAGTTCGCCTGCAGCTTTTTCAGCGCCTGCTTGCAGAAGTTCTTCAGCTGGTTGTCCATCAGCTTCTCATCCTGGGCGATCGCCTCCAGCGCCCCGACGACGGCGGTGTCGCTCTTCTTCCCAAGCTGGCCGAGCCGCCTGAACGGCTTCCAGGCGTGCCGCCGGCCGTCCTGGCCGCGGACGCGCGGGTTCTTGACGATCTCCACCAGCGGCGGTACAGCGGGCGCGGCGAGCGTCCGGTGCGGACAGCACGGCGGCGAGCGCGGCGGCGAAGCGAGGCGTCGACGGTGTCGTCCTTGAGCACGCCGATCAGCGGCGGTACACCCGCCTTGCCGGCCTGGCCCAGCCGCGGTGACCGCCAGGTCCTGCACGTCCGACGCGGTGCCGGACGTGCCGCCTTCGCCAAGCGCCGGCACCGCAGCGTCGCCCAGCTGGCCCAGTGCCTTGACCGCCGCCTCGCGGACCTGCTGGCGGTCGTCGCCGGTGAGATCGCCTGCGGCCGGGATGGCCGCCTTGGCGTCGGGGCCGATGTTGCCCGCGCCTGCGCGGCGAACCGGCGGACGAAGCGGTCCTCGTCCTTGAGCCGCCTTGACCAGCGGCTTGATCGCCGGCCGGGCGTCCTTGCCGAGATCGCTCAGTTCTCGGCGGCGCGCCGCACCTCGTTGTCCGACGAACCGAGCTTCTTGACCAGCTCCGGCACCCCGGCAGCCGACGCCGGCATCGCCCAGACGACCACGCACAGCACACCCAGCAGCTTCCGCACGGTAACGACCCCCTGAACCCGTTTGATGCGCACCCCTGTGTGAGGAGAGGATAAAGCAGACGGGTCGCGACGACAACTCCCCGTGCGCCGGCGACGCTCAACCGGCGCCGACCACGCGGAACTTGCGGACCAGCGTCGCCCCCGCCGCCTGCAACCGGATCGTGTACTCGCCCGGCGGGACGAGGACGTTCTGGCCGGTGGCGTCGCGGCGGCGCAGGTCCCAGACGACCCGCTGCACGCCCGCGGTGGCAGCCGCCGGCAGCCGGGCCATCACCTCGCCGTTCTCCGCCAGCACTTCCAGCCGCACCGGGCCGACCGCGCGGCCGAGGCGGTAGTGGACGACGGCGCCGGTCGGCGGGTTCTGGCCGGCGAACGAGTACACCGGCACCGGCGGCGGGTCGGTGGCGGGCCGCCGGGTCGCCGCACGACCTCGAACAGGTGCCGGCGCCGCCAGCACCGCCGGCGTCAGGTCCTGCAGCGGCGCGACGTCGACGATCCAGATGCCGCGGCCGTGCGTGCCGACGACCAGCTCGCGGTCGCGTGGGTGGACCACCAGGTCGTACACCGGGCACGGCGGCATCCCCTGGCCGAACGGCCGCCACGACGTCCCCTCGTCGAGCGAGACAAACAGCCCGAACTCGGTGCCGGCGTACAGGACCGCCGGGTTGCGGGTCGGAACGGCACCACGCGCACCGGCCCCTCGGTCGGCAGGTTGCCGGCGACCGGCGCCACGTTCGGCCGTAATCGTCGCTGCGATAGAGGTGCGGGCGGTAATCGTCCTGCCAGTGCCGGTCGATGCACGCCAGCACCGTTGCGGCGGTGTGGGGCGACGGTTCGAGGCAGGCGATGGTGCGAGTGGCGGGGCCGGGGAGGCGAGCGGTCAGATCGGTCCAGCTGCCGCCCGTGTTGCGGCTGACGTGCAGCGTGCCGTCGTCGCTGCCGGCGTACAGCAGGCCGCGTTGCCGCGGCGACTCGGCCAGCGCCGTCAGGGTGTGGCTGTAACTCGCCGAGGTCGACCGGCCGAGCGTCAGGTCGGGACTGATGCGCGACCAGGTGCCGCCGCGGTCGGTCGACCTGAACACCAGGCTGCCGCCGAAGTACAGCGTCCGGCCGTCGTGCGGCGACAGCACCAGCGGCGCGTTCCAGTTGAACCGGAACGGCGGGCTGTTCTTCGGCGTGCGCGGCTGGATCTGCACCGCTTTCTTGCCGCTCAGGCTGACGCGGTGTAGCCGGCCGTACTGCCCCTCGGCATAGACGATGTCCGGGTCGTCCGGCGGGACGGCGCAGGCGAACCCGTCCATGTGCAGCACCCGAGTCCAGTCGCCGTTGAGAATGCCGGCGGCGCTGCTGGTGCGGCTCGGCCCGCTCCAGGTGCCGTTGTCCTGCAGCCCGCCGTAGACGTGGTACGGCATCCGCCGATCGACGGCGACGTGGTAGAACTGCGAGATCGGCAGATTGTGGACCGCCGTCCAGCTCTTGCCACGGTTGCGCGAGTAGTACAGCCCGCCGTCGTTGCCGAGGATCAGGTGCTGCGGATCGGCCGGGTCGATCCACAGGTCGTGGTGGTCGACATGCACATTGCGGGCGCCCTCGGCGGAGAAGTTCTGTCCGGCATCGGACGATACGAATAACGGAATACCCAGAACCCAGAGGCGCCGGTGGTCGGTCGGGTCGACGCGGACCTGGCCGAAGTAGAACGGCCGCGGGCACAGGTCGTTAACCTTCTGCCACGTCTCGCCGCGGTCGTTGGAGTAGAACACGCCGCCGACGTCGACATTGGCGGCGGTGTGCTTGGGCGGCTGGCCGGCGACGCGGCGGGTGTCGGTGCGGTCGGTCTGGACGACGGCGAAGACCGCGCGGGGGTCTTTTCGCCACACCGCCAGGCCGATCCGGCCGAGCGGCCGGCTCGGCAGCCCACGAGTCAGCCGCGTCCACGTCTTGCCGCCGTCGCGGCTGCGATAGATGCCGGCACGGGGGCCGAACTGCTCGGCCGGGTTACCGCCGGAGTACGCATCGCGGCGAACGCGATAGGCGGTGGCGTACACCGTCTGCGGGTCGGACGGGTCGATCGCCACGTCGACGCAGCCGGTTTTCTCGTCCAGTTGCAGGGTGTGTGTCCAGGTCTTGCCGCCGTCGCGGGTGACGAACAGACCGCGTTCCGGGTTGTCGCCCCACACCCGGCCGAGGGCGGCGACGTAGGCGGTGAGCGGTTCGCGCGGGTGGACGGCGATCTTGCCGATGTGGTTGGTGGCCGCCAGCCCGCCGTGCGTCCACGTCTTGCCGCCGTCGCGCGACAGAAACACGCCGTTGCCCCACGTCACCGAGTTGCGCGGGTTTCCCTCGCCGGTGCCGACCCAGACGACATTCGCGTCGGACGGCGCCAGGCCACGGCGCCGATCGACGCATGCGGCCGGCCGTCGAACACGCACCGCCAGCTCTTGCCGTCGTCCTCGGTCTTCCACACCCCGCCGGAGGCGGCGCCGACGTACTGCACCGCCGGCTTCGCCTCGTTCACCGCGATCGCCGTGACCCGGCCGCCCATCGTCGCCGGGCCGATGCACCGCGCCTCCAGACCCGTCAGCGCCTCCTCGACCTTGCGGGGCGACTGCTGCCGCGGCGGCGGGGCAGCAGCGAGGGCGGCGAGGGCGACGACGAGCAGGGTCAACCGGGTGCGCATGCGCCAATCTTCCAGAAAGGGCGAGAAAACGACTCTTCCGACATGGACGACGGCGCCCCGTCCGGCATTCGCCCGACGATGCGTGCCGGTGGCTGTCCGCCGCCCGGCGATCTCGTGCTGGCACCCGCACCATTGTAGAGACGAACACGCGGGCGAGGCGAGCGGGTGAATGCCCCGAGGCGGACGCACTCGCACGCTGTTGCGGCAAGGTCTCCTGACCTTGCCGCTCCGCAGACCGCAGGTCTCCACAGGTGCGGGAGACCTTCGGTCGGCCGGAGTGACCCGGTCGGGAGACCGGGTCACAACAGGGGTGGCTGATGTGGTTGTTGTGGCTGTTGGTAGCTGTTGCGGCAAGGTCTCCTGACCTTGCCGCTCTGCGGACCGCAGGTCTCCACAGGCGTGCGGGAGACCTTCGGTCGGCCGGGCGACCCGGTCGGGAGACCGGGTCACAACGAGTACGTGTTTCCAATCCCTCGCTGACGCTTCGGGTTGCTTACGCCACCACCGCCTTGACGACGTGCCCGTGGACGTCGGTGAGCCGGAAGTCGCGGCCGGCGTGGCGGAACGTCAGCCGCTCGTGGTCGATGCCGAGCAAATGCAGGACGGTGGCGTGCAGGTCGTGCAGATGCACCTTGTCCGACACCGCGTACCAGCCGTGGTCGTCGGTGGTGCCGTGCCGGTAGCCGCCCTTCACTCCGCCGCCGGCCATCCAGACCGTGAACCCCTCGGGGTTGTGGTCGCGGCCGTCGCTTCCCTCCACCGTCGGCGTGCGGCCAAACTCGCCGCCCCAGATCACCAGCGTGTCCTTCAGCATTCCCCGACTTTTCAGATCGGTCAATAATCCGGCGATGGGGCGGTCGACCTCGCGGGCGTTCTTCTCGTGCCCTTTTTGAGGTTACTGTGCTGGTCCCACTGCACCAGCTGATCGCTGAACGTCGCCTGGACGAAGCGCACGCCGCGCTCGGCGAACCGCCGCGCCAGCAGCAGCTGCCGGCCGAAGTTCGCCGTCACCGGGTCGTCCAGCCCGTACAGCTGCTTCGTCGCCGGCGTCTCGCGCGACAGGTCCTCCACCGCCGGGATGGCGGTCTGCATGCGATAGGCCAGCTCGAACGAATGCAGCCGGCCCTCCAGCGCCAGGTCCGGGCCGGTGGCCGTCAGGTGGTCGCGGTTTAGCTCGGCCAGCAGGTCGAGCTGGCGCCGCTGCAGGTCGCGCGGCAGTTTGGCGTTACTCAGATAGCGCACCTTCGCCTCGGCGGCCGGTACGCTGGCGTTGCCGATCGGCAGCCCGGCGCAGTCGGCCGGCAGGAACGCCGATCCCCAGTTGTTCACCCCGCCGTGCGCCAGCGTTGGGCAGATGGTGATGAACGCCGGCAGGTTGGCGTTCTCCGTCCCCAGCCCATACGCCACCCACGCGCCCATGCTCGGCCGAACGAAGTTGTCGCTGCCGGTGTGCAGCTTGAGCACCGCCCCGCCGTGCGCTGGATTGGTGCCGTGCATCGAGTGGACGAAGCAGATGTCGTCGACACATTTCGCGACGTGCGGGAACAGTTCGCTCACCGGGCAGCCGCTCTGACCGTATTGCTTGAACTTCCACGGCGAGCGGAGCAGCGTGCCGGTGGCGGCGAACTGCACGCGCGGCTTCTGGCCGGGGTACGGTTTGCCGTGGTCGCGGTCGAGCGCCGGCTTCGGATCGAACGTGTCGATCGCCGACGGCCCGCCCTTCATGAACATGAAGATGACCCGCTTGGCGCGGGCTGGGAAGTGCGGCGTCTTGCCGGCCGCCGCGGCGGTGTCGGCCAGCAGCGAGGTGAACGCCAGCGAGCCGAACCCGAGGGCCGACTGCCGAAGCAGTTCGCGCCGCGTCAGCGGCTGGTGGAAGTGCGCGATCACGACTCGTCCCCCGGTGTCATGACGATGGCGGAATTCAGCGGATAGTGATGAACTCGTTGGCCGACAGCACGGCGTGGCACACCCACGCCCAGGCGCGGCGACGACGCTGCGTGGCGTCCGGTTCGGTGGCCGTCAGCGCCGCGTCGAAGGCGGCGACGGCGCCGGTGACGCGGTCGGCCTCCCCGCCGGCTGGCGGTCGGCCGTAGGCTTTCAGGTAGAGCAGCCCGGCCCGGCCCCGGTCGTCGAGGTCGACCCGCCCCAGCAGAGTGCCGGCGAGCCGGTCGGCGGACGAGACGATCAGGTCGCTGTTCATCGCGAAGAGCGCCTGCGTCGCCACCGTGGTGGTCGCCCGGTCGCCGCTGCTCACCGTCGCGTCGGTGGCGTCGAACAGGCCGAACACGTCGTAGAGGTTGTTACGAACCACCGGCAGATAGACGGCCCGGCGTGGACTGTCGTAGCGGGTGTTGTCCTTCGACGTGTGATCGAAGAAGTAGTCGCGGTTCTTGACGTGGAGCAGCGATCCGCCCATCGTCCGGTCGAGGCCGTCGGTCGCCGCCAGCAGCCCGTCGCGGATCGCCTCCGCCTCCAGCCGCCGCAGCGGCATCCGCGCGTACAGCCGGTTGTCCGGATCGAGCCGCACCGCCTCCTCGCTCGCGGCGCTGCTCAGCCGGTAGGCGTGCGACAACACGATTCGCCGGTGCAGCGACTTGAGCGACCAGCCGCTCTCGACCAGCCGGTGCGCCAGGTGGTCGAGCAACTCGGGGTGCGTCGGCTTCTCGCCGAGCAGGCCGAAATTGTCGACCGAGCGCACCAGGCCGCGGCCGAAGTGCCACCGCCACAGCCGGTTCACCAGCACGCGCGCGGTCAGCGGGTGGGCCGGATCGGCCAGCCACCGCGCCAGCTCCAGCCGGCCGCTGTGGTCCGCCGGCAGCCGCGGCGCCGCCCCGCCGGGCAGCACGGCCAGGAACCGCCGCGGCACGGACTTGCCCGGCGTCAGGTGGTTGCCGCGCCGCAATAGCGGAGCATCGGTCGGCTTGCCGTCGACCACGCCCATCGCCGTCGGGATCTCGACCGCCGCCTTCTCCAGCGCCGCCAGCTCGGCCGTCAGCCGCTTGCGGTCGTCACCCTTCGCCGGCAGCTTGCCGATACGGGCCTTCATCGTCGTGACACGGGCGTCATGATCGGCCTTTTGCCGCAGCTGCTCGGGGGTGCCGATCGGGTTCTCGTGCCAGCGGGCAACCTTCTTGAACGACTCCATCGTCCGCGTGCTCAGGAACACGCCGGCCAGGCCGTAGTAGTCCTCCATCGGCACCGGGTCGAACTTGTGGTCGTGGCAGCGGGCGCAGCCGAGTGTCAGGCCGAGGAACGCGCGGCCGACGATGTCGATCTGCTCGTCGACGATGTCCAGCTCCATCTTGCGTTCGTCGACCTCGGCGAGCACCTTCGGCCCCAGCGCCAGGAAGCCGGTGGCGATCAGCCGGTCGGTGCGGCGCTCGTCGGCCGGCAACAGGTCGCCGGCGATCTGCGCGACCAGGAAGTCATCGAAGCGCATGTCGCGGTTGACGGCGGCGATGACCCAGTCGCGATAGCGCCAGGCGTTGCCGTGGGCGACGTTCTCGTCGAGGCCGTTGGAGTCGGCGTAGCGGGCGACGTCGAGCCAGTGGCGGCCCCACCGTTCGCCGTAGGCGGGCGACGCCAGCAGCCGGTCGACGAGCCGCTCATAGGCATCGGGCCGCCGGTCGGCCTCGAACGCCGCGACCTCGTCGGGCGTCGGCGGCAGGCCGGTCAGGTCGTAGGCGACGCGCCGCAACAGGGTGCGGCGATCGGCGTCGGCGGCCGGCCGCACTCCCTTCGTCTCCATCGCCGCCAGCAGGAAACGATCGAGCGCGTTGACCGCCCAGGTCGCGTCCTGGACCGCCGGCACCGGCGCGTCGGCCGGCCGTGCGAACGCCCAGTGCCGCTCGGCGTCGCCCGCCGCCTTCACCACTCGCGGGAACGCTGCGCCGGCCTTCACCCACCGCGTCAGGTCGGCCACGTCGGCGTCTTTCAGACGGCCTTTGGGCGGCATTTTCAGGTCGTCGCTCTCGTGGCGGACGGCGCGGAGGAACAGGCTGCGATCCGGCTGGCCGGGGGAGACGAGCGGTTCGCCCGATGCCCCGCCGCGGCGGAACGCCTCGGCGGAGTCGAGCCGCAGGTTGCCCTTCTGCTTGTCCGGACCGTGACAGGAGAAACAGTGCGCCGCCAGCAGCGGGCGAATCTTCGTCTCGAAGAAGCGGACCTCGCCGGCCGACGGGTCAGCGGTTGGCGCGAGAAGGGCAGCCAGGAGCGGGGTTACAAGGGAAAGGTGCGTCATGCTCGCACTCGTCGGGCTGGAGGGTGGGGCAGGTGAGTCAGCGGCAGAGACGGTCGTGATTATCACGTATCGCCGGCGCGATTTCCAGTAGGTATCGGCAGGACTCGGCGTAGCAGGGCGTGCGCACGGTCCGGTACAATGAGGCAATCCCGAGGAGGCGAGCATGCCTGAATTCAGCTACGAGGCCCTGGCGGCGACCGGCAACCGCACGCACGGCACCCTGGTGGCGGCCAGCGAGCGCGAAGTGATGGCGATGCTCGACGCCCGCGGCCTGTTCCCCGTCCGCATCGCCGCCAAGGCGCCGCTGGCGAGCGGACAGAAGGGCCGCCGCCGGGTGAGCAGCCGCCACCTGGCGACGTTTTACTCGCAGCTGGCCGACCTGCTGCACTCCGGCGTACCGCTGCTGCGCAGCCTCGACATCCTCGAACGGCAGGCGGCCAACCCGGCGCTGGGCGAGGTGATCCGCGAGGTCCGCGCCCGCGTCGCCGACGGCACCGGGCTGGCCGAGGCGATGGGGCAGCACCCGCGGGTGTTCGACGAGCTGTCGGTCAGCATGATCCGCGCCGGCCAGGAGGGCGGATTCCTCGAAGACGTGCTCCGCCGCATCGCCAACTTCACCGAACACCAGGAAGACCTGAAGGCGAAGGTGACGGGGGCGCTGGCCTACCCGATCTTCCTGGCGGTGGTCGGCTTCGTGGTGCTGAACGTGCTGGTGATCTTCTTCGTGCCGCGCTTCGAGCCGATCTTCAAGAAGCTGGAGGAGAAGAACGAGCTGCCGGTGCTGACGACGGCGATCGTCTCGCTCAGCCACCTGATGCAGTCGTACTTCCTGATTATTATTGGCGCGGGCGTGCTGGCGTGGTTCCTGTTTCGCCGGTGGGCGAGGTCGCAGGCGGGCCGGCGGGAGCTGGACGGCTGGCGGCTCCGCGTGCCGGGCGCCGGCAAGATCTTCCTCAACCTGGCGATCTCGCGGTTTAGCCGCATCCTCGGGACGATGCTGCACAACGGCATCCCGATCCTGAAGGCGCTGCAGATCGCCAAGGACTCGACCGGCAACCGGGTGCTCGCCGACGCGATCGAGAAGGCGGCGGAGAACGTCAAGGGCGGCGACAAGCTGGCCGGTCCGCTCGGGGCGTGCAAGTTTTTCCCCCGCGACGTGATCGAGATCGTCGCCGTCGGCGAGGAGAGTAACAACCTGGAAAAAGTGCTCCTCGACATCGCCGAGGGGCTGGAGAAACGGACCAGCCGGCAGCTGGAGCTATTCGTTCGCCTGCTGGAGCCGGTGATGCTGCTGGTGATGGCGGTGGCGACGCTGATCATCGTCGCCGGCCTGCTGCTGCCGGTGTTCAAGATGTCGAGCACGATCGGCTGAGCGCCGCTCAGGCGTCAGGGTCGATCCCCAGCTGCCGCAGCCGCTCCGCCAACCGCTCGGCGCGTTGGCGTTCTGCCAGCGCCATCCTCAAGGCCTCGTCGGCCCGGCGCAACGCCGCGTCCCGTTCGACACGGATCTCGGTGAAGGTGCGAAATGGCTCGCCGTCGGGACGGTACACCACCATCTCGGGCCCGGTCAGGTCGAAGCGGATGCCGAGCCGTGGGCTGACGTGGTCGTGCATCGAGCGTACCCGGCGCAGCACGTCACCGTGGCGGACCAAAACCTGCAGGTGGTTGCTGTCGGGGTCGTAGACGTAATACTCCTCGACGCCGTATTCCTCGTAGAAGAGCTGCTTGGCCCGCATTTCCTGCGGACTGTTCCCCGGCGACAGCACCTCGAACACCACGGTCAGCGGAACGTCGTCTTCCTCCCACTGCCGATACGAGCCGCGGTGGCCCTTCGGCCGGCCGAATGCCACATAGACGTCAGGATCGATGCGAATATCGGGCCGTCCCTCCACCGGATACCACAGATTGGAGCAGGCAACGAATACATTGGGGCGAGGGGCGAATAGGGCGGACAGGTTTGTGTATATCAGGAAAATGCATTCGGTTTGCCGGGTGTTATCCCCAATCGGCTTCCCATCCGAGTCCGGGTAGACGATCGGCGGGTTGTTCAGCATATCCGCGTCTCCTGAGTTCTTGCGCAGCATACCCGCGCCGGCCGGCGGCCCGCAAGACGACCGTGTTCCAGTGTCCTACTCTCTCCTGTCTTCCCTCTGTGTTCCTCTGTGTCCTCCGTGGTGAGTTCTTCTCTCCTCCACTGGCCGGGTGTTATACCGCCGCAGGTAGTCCTGGTGAAGCGGGGTGTCGGGATACCGTTCGCCGGCGGCTGGCGGGTAGCTCCGCATCGCCGCGAACGGCAGCGGCTCGACGGTCGTCCCGGCGGCGGTGAACGGCGAGGCGTCCTTGCAGTAGCCGCGCGTCCGCAGTACGAAGCTACGCACCCAGCCGGCCGGTAACGCGGGCAGCCGGCGGGCGTCGAACTGCACGGCGAGCACGTCGCCGGGGCCGAACAGCACGAACCGATCGTCCGCCGCGGTGAGCAGCTCGGTCACGTCGCCGAACCGCGTCAGCTTCCCGGCTAACCGCGCCACCGGCACACGCTCGAACTCGTCGCGGGCATATACCGTCGGCGGCCGGCCGTCGGGCGAATACTCGCGGTGAATGCCACTCGCCCGCAACGTCGCCGCCTCCACCTCCAGCGTTGCCACGCGAGCGCCGTCGTCTTTGCGGCCGACGGCCACAAACGCCTGGTCCCAGTACACCTGCAGGTTCGTCCGCAGCCGCAGCGCACACCGCGGGCCGCCGACCAGGCCGGTGACGTCGAGCAGCATCATCCGCGGCAGTCCGGCCGGGAAGCCGGCGTCGGCGACCTTCTCCCACGTCCCGTCCGGCGCGCCGCCGCTCCAGCACCGGCGGCAGCATCGCCACCCCTGCCTGGCCGGCGGCGAAAATCGACTCGGGGAAGGCGTAGTCGGTCCACCCGGCCAGGCACAGGTAGACGGGACCATCCGATTTCAGACCACTTAGACGATCGGCAAAGTCGAGTTCGACGTGGTGTTCCTCGGCGAACCCGAGCCACGCCCGTTTGGCGAAGCCGTCGACGGTGGCGCGGTCCCAGCGGCGGAGCCGGTCGGTGACGTCGGTGCCGCGGTGGTCGGTCGCCCGCAGCGGCTCGACCGTGCGGTCGAACGCGATCAGCCGGCCGGTCGCCGGCTTGCCGCCGGTGGCGAACCGCTCGTCGGGGTACACCTGCGTCGTCGCCGGGTGATCGATCACGTCCAGGCGCAGGCGGTCGAGGTAGGTCACCTCGTCCATCGGCTCGGCCACCTCGATTCGATAGCGGCCGTCGGTCAGGCCCAGCACGCCCGGCTCGATCTTGACGGCCTCCTCCGGCCGCGGCGAGCGGGTCGAGCCGTCGGGCTGCAGTTCGCCCATCGTGCCGGCGCCGAGGAAGTCGGTGACGAACCGCCAGCGCGACCCGTCGTGACAGAACAGCACCGGACACGACGTCGTTTTGCGGTTCTGCTGGCGGACGGCGACCGGGCCGGCGGCGGCGTTCAGCTCGGCCTGCCAGGTACCGTCGGGCCAGCGCAGACGGATCACGTCGGCGCGCGGGTGCCGCCCCAGTCCGAGCAACAGCGGCGGGCGCCCCTGCCCCAGCCCGGCCGACAGCGTGCCGTTCTCCGCCCCGGTCCACATCTCGCCCGCCTGGGCGACGACAAACGTGCCGACGCCATCGGCGTTGCACCGCACCGCCGTGCCGGTCGGCTCGATGCCGCGCCGACCGCTCAGCCGCACCGCCACGCCGCGGTTGGTCAACCCGTCGGGCCGCAGCCGCTTCAGCCCGCTCGGCGTCCACGCCACCAGCTCGGCCCGCCCGTCGCCGACCAGGGCTGTCAGCCCCAAAACCTCTCCGTCAACGCTCACATCCGCCTGCGGCATCAGCCGGCCCTGGACGTTGTGAAACACCACCGGCCGCGCTCGGCCGACACGCCGACGAGGTCGGTCCAGCCGTCGAGGTCGAGGTCGAGGGCGAGCATCTGCGTCAGTGCGCTTGCCGCGCAGGCCGGCGAGCATCAGCTTGACGTCCTTGGCGTCGGCCAGCCCGGCGCGGCACTCGCTTCGCCACAGCTGCGGCGCCGCTCCGTCCGGCAGCAGCACCAGGTCGGACCGCCCGGCGTGCTCGGCGTCGAGGATCAGCCCGCCGTTGTAGCGGCCGGCCACCGCAGGTGTCGCCAGCCGGCGGAACCGCCGCAACCGGTCGTTGGCGAGGATCGCCGGCGTCGCCCGTCGATCGCCGCGATCAGGTCGACGTCGCGGTCGCCGTCGATGTCGACCGCCACCACGCCGACGGCCGGCCCGCGGACGTTGAGGCCGGGCAGCTGGTCGTCGCGGCGGAACCGGCACTCCAGCCGCGCCGGCCCTTGCTTCCCGCCGGCGTCGGCGCGCCTGGCCGACGTTCAGCAGCACCACCAGTCCGCCGCTGCCGTCCGCCTTGCCGTCGAGCGCCGCCAGCGCGCCCTCGACCGTCGCGGCGTACTCCGCCAGCACGATGTCGAGGTCGCTGTCCTGGTCGAGATCGACGAACGTCGCGCTCAGGGTGACGCCCTTCAGCGTGTCAAGTCCGCCTTTGGCCGTCACGTCCTCGAACCGCGCGCCGGCGTTGCGGAACAGCCGCACGCCGCCGGCGCCGGTGAGCAGCAGGTCGGGCCGCCCGTCGTTGTCGAAGTCGCCGACGCTCACGCCGAGGGTGGGAAAGGCGCCGACCAGCCCGCGCTCGGCGGTCACGTCGGTGAACCCGTCGCCGCTGGCGTGCAGCAGCAGGTCGCGGAGTTTGCCGTCCTGCACCACGCGCCGGCGAGGAACAGGTCCTGCCGCCCGTCGCCGTCGAAGTCGAGCGGCACGAGAACAGCGCCGAACCGTTCGCGGACACGCCGCCGCAACTGTCCCACCGGGTCGGCGCCGCAATCGGCCGACGTCGCCCAGCGGGCGCCGGGGGCGAGCCGCACCGGCACATCGCCGGCGATCAGCCGCGGCAGGGGGCGGCGCGGATCGCCCGCGGGTGGCGATCGCCTCGCCGTAGCGGCCCATCTCGCCATACTTGACCGCCGTCGGATTGCCCCAGTCGGCCTCCTTGAGCGCCTGGTACGTCTCCAGCAGCGCTCGCCCCTTCGCCGGGTTCTCGCGTGCGCGCAGCAGCGCCACCTGGTAGAGCGCGCCGATGTGATACGGATCGTGCGTCGTGCTGTCTCGAAGCACTGGTTGCGGCGGGCCGGATCGTCGGCCAGCAGGCCGAGGAAGAACCACGCGCTTGGCGTCGGTCGGGTCGAGCCGTACCACCTCCTCGAAGTGGCCGAGCCTCGGCAGCGTCCTTCTGGTACATGAGCAGCACGCCGAGGCAGTGGTGCGTGCCGATTTTCCGGGTCGAGGTCGAGCACGCGCTGGAAACGTGTCGCGCGTCTGCTGCGCGCCTCGGGGCTGGACGTTCCGCCGGCGTTCAGGAGTGCGATGCCCAGGTTGATGTGCCCTGGCAGCCACGCCGGCGCATC
This sequence comes from Gemmataceae bacterium, assembly GCA_046350215.1. Taxonomy (GTDB): domain Bacteria; phylum Planctomycetota; class Planctomycetia; order Gemmatales; family Gemmataceae; genus JAXMAU01. Next base: position 17,760 of record JAXMAU010000012.1, read on the forward strand.
TGGACCACCTTCTCGAAGGCGGCGACTGCCGGCTCGTAGGCGAACTGCTCCATGTGGCCGACGCCCGCGTTGTTGAGCGTCAGCGCCGCCGCCAGGTCGACGGCGTTGCCGGCGTGCGCGCCGGCCGCCAGGTCGGTCGTCGCCCGCGCCGCCTCGCGCGCCAGCGCGCCGGGCCGCTGCCACAGCCACCCGCCCACCGCCGCCACCACCAGCACGGCCACCAGCGCCACCGGCCACCAGCGCCAGCGTCGCCCGGAAGAAGTCGTCATGAGCGATCCTCCTTATGCGTGAATGGACGTGCCAGGGCTGCGGCCCGCGCGCCTTGCCGCGGGCGATCGCCTGGTTATCCGCCAGCGTCGGCACCGACCGGCGAGTCCGCCCGGGTAGACCGGCTGCCGCCCCAGCCGATACGCCTCGCTGCGCAGGTGGCCGAGCATGTGGTGGCCGCGCTTCGTCCCGCCGCCCGAGCGCCGCCAGGTCGACCGGGGCGAACACGATCTTCTCACCCGGTCCGGGGTCGGCCTGCGCCAGAATCCGCCCGTCGAAGTCGACCACCATGCTGCCGCCCGGCCAGGAGAACGGCGGATAGTGGGCCGCCGCCGCGCCCTGGTTGGCGGCGACGACGTAGGCCAGGTTCTCCACCGCCCGGCTGCGGTTGATCAGCGTCCACCAGTCCATCGGCGCCGTCGCGCCCCACGGGTCCATGTACGCCGACACGCGGAGCAGCACCTCGGCGCCGCCCAGCGCCAACTCGCGAATCGCCTCGGGGAACAGCCAGTCGTAGCAGATGGCGACCCCCAGCCGGCCGAGCGGGGTGTCGGCGACCGGAAACAGCGGGTCGTCGTAGCGGCCGGCGAGCAGCAGGTCATGCGGGCTGGTGTGGACCTCCCACGGTATCCACGGATGCACCTTGCGATAGCGCAGGGCGATCCCGGCCGGCCCGATCAGCACGGTGGTGTTGAAGACATGGCCGGGATAGCGGTCGTCGCGTTCGAGGAACGTCCCGGTCTGGATGAAGACGTTCAGTTCGCGCGCCTTGGCGACGTAGCGGTCGGTGTGCTCGTTGGGGATCGGTACGGCCAGCCGGTCGTACAGCTCCTCGGCGGTCAGGTACACCGGCGCCGCGTGGGCGAACTCGGGGAAGACGACCAGCTTGACCGGGGCGAACGGCGCGTAGCCGAGCACGGCCCGGTCGACCATCGCCAGCATGTGATCGACCGCTGCCGCGATGCCGGAGCGATCGCGCGGGTTGGGCAGGTCGGTCTGGCAGGCGCAGACGGCGTAGCGGTCGAGCGGCATGGCTGGCTCGCGACGGGAGGGGGGCCGGTGTCCTCTTTCTACGCACCGCGCCGGCCGCCGGTGCGAACCCTCGGCCGCGGCTGCTACAATGGTCGCAACGAGTCCCTGCTTCGAGGAGCCGCGATGTCCGTACCGCCGTCCCGTTCGCCCCTGCTCGTCCGTGCCGCCCGTGGCGAAGTCGTCGAACGGCCCCCCGTGTGGGCCATGCGGCAGGCTGGCCGCTGGGACCCGGAGTTCAACCAGCTGCGGCAGGGGCTGACGTTCTACGAGTTCTCCGAGAACGTCGACCTGGCGGCCCGCGCGTCGCTGTTGCCGCGCCGGTTCGGCGTCGACGGCATCATTCTGTTCTACGACATCACCACGCTGCCGGTGGCGATGGGCCAGCCGTTCACCCTGCAGCCGGCGAAGGGGCCGCTGCCGAACCGGCCGGTGCGGACGATGGCCGACGTTGAGCGCATGGAAGCGGAGCCGGACCCGCGGCGCTATCAGCACATCCGCGACCTGTTACGGCGGGTCCGCGAAGAGCTGCGCGGCGAGCTGCCGGTACTCGTCTTCGCCGGCGCCCCGTTCACCGTCGCCGCCTACTGCATCGGCACCGGCAAGGACATGGACGCCACGCGCCGCTTCGCCGACGAGCAGCCGGCGGTGTGGCAGGCGCTGCTGGACCGTCTCCGCGGTGCGACGATCGGGTTCCTGCGCACCCTGATCGCCGACGGCGCCGACGTCTACCAGCTGTTCGACTCGTGGGCCGGCCTGCTCACGCCCGGCGAGTACAGCCGGTGGGCGCAGCCGTACCACCAGGCGATCCTCGCCGGGGCAACCGGGGTGCCGCGCATCCTGTTCGTGAAGGAATGTCCGTACCTGGCGTCGTTATGCGCGACCGGGGCGGACGTGATCAGCCTGGGCCGCCGGCACGACCTGGCGGCGGCGCGGGAGAAGTATCCACACCTGGTGTTTCAGGGCAACGTCGACGAGGAACTGCTGCGGCAAGGCACGCCGGAGCAGGTGACGGCGGCGACGCGCGCGTGCGTCACCGCCGGCGGCGGCCAGCGGCACATCGTCAACCTCAACCACGGCGTCGACCGCACCACCCCGGTGGCGAACTTCGAGGCGTATGTCCGCGCCGTCCGGGGGTAGCACCAAACACTCGTACTACACCCACCAGGCCGATTACTCGCCCTGCGCCGGTTGCTCCAGCACCTCGCGCCAGACCTGCGGCATGCCGCGATACGCGGTCTGGTACGTCGCCTCCAGCGGCACGTTGACGTAGCGCTCGGCGGTCAGGAATAGCGGCATGTCAATCAGCGAACGGCCGGCGGCGGTCGGCTCGATGTACGCCCGTGGTTCCTCGCCGTCCCAGGCGTAGGACACCACTGTCAGCGCCGCATCGGCGGGTGGCCGGTAGGCAGCGCGGTCGAACGACGACCAGACGGCGCCGTGCAACCCGCCGGGGTCATGCTTGCCCGGCGGCAACAGGTCGATTAGCAGGACGTGGATGCCCGCCTCAAGACTCCGAACGACTTTCCCGGCCAGGTCGCGGACGTGTTGCTTGCGATCCTTGTTTGCCGGCGAGACGATCTCGATCAGGGCCACCACCTGATGACCGCTGACGTGACGAATGACCAGGTGCCGCTCGCGGCGAACCGGCCGCCGGGGTTTCCGCCGCGGGTCGGGACGGGCCGTCAGATGCGTCCGCGGCGGAGCCGACGCCACTGCCACCGCGCCGTTACCCGGATCGGGTAGCGCGACCGGAGTCGGAACGTGTAACGTCAGCACATCCGGCTGCATGCCGGTGGCGACCTGCTCCGCCATCGCGTAGTAGCCTCGGGGGAGAAGGCCTTCGTTCAAAGCCTTCATCATGTCCCCGATCCATAGCGTGTGAAACGCATGAAACGTCCCGGCGTCGACCCGCGTCCAGTCGTGGATTGGCATGACGAGTTCTCCTGTCGTCATGCATTTTACCCCTGCCCGACGCGACGTACCACCCGTTCCATTCGTGACCGTCCGCGCCGCTCATCCGGACGCTCCCAGCAGCCGGTCCAGCCGGGATTGCAGCTGCTCGCGACTTAACCCACGGATGAGGAAACGCTTGTCGCGCGCGGTTTGCCCGCTCAGCAGCTCGATCTGCGACCGCTTCACTTCCAGCAGGTCGTGCAGCAGCTCGATCAGCGCGTCGTTGGCCCGGCCGTCTTCCGGCGGGGCGGTGACCGCCAGCTTGAGCGCGCCGTTCCGCTCGCCCTGCACGCCGGCCCGCCGCGCCCCCGGCTGCGCCCGCACCGGCAGTACACAGCCGTCGGCGTGATCGGTCAGCGCGATCATCCGTCGGCCCTCCCCGGCAGACCGGCGAACAGCACGGTGCCCAGGCGGATCGACGTCGCCCCCTCGGCGATCGCTGCCGCGAAGTCGTGGCTCATTCCCATCGACAGCTCGTTGAGCGGGTGAACGTCGCCTGCCTGGTCGCGCAACGGCGCATAGCTCGCGCAAGGCGGCGAACGTCGGCCGGCACCGTTCGGGGTCGTCCTCGTAGGCGGCCATCGTCATCAGCCCGACGATGCGGAGCCGCCGCGGCCGCCGCAGCACCGGCACCAGGGCGTCGACCTCCGCCGGCGCAAACCCGCCCTTGCTCGCCTCGCCGGAGCAGTTGAACTCCAGAAACCCGTCGACGGGGTGAAGTGACCGCCGTGCGCCTCGATCGCGTCGATCAGCCGCACGCTGTCGATCGAGTGGATACGGTGGACGAGGGGCAGAGTTCGATCGAGCTTGTTCCGCTGCAGATGGCCGATCAGGTGCCAGCGGACCGTCTTCGGCAGCGCCGCCGCCTTGCTCCACAACTCCTGCGGCCGATTCTCGGCCAGGTCGAGCGCGCCCAGCTCCGCCAGCACCGCCGCCACGTCCGCCGACACGCTCTTGGTCACCGCCACCAGCGTGACTTCTTCGCGCCGCCGGCCGGCGCGGTCGCACGCCGCGCGTACCTGGCGTTCGACGGCGTCCAGGTTGGCGGCCAGGGTATCTCGGATCGTCGGGTCGCTCATACCAAAGCCCGAAGCGTAAGCGTGGGTAGCGACGGGACGTTCCCGGCATCACCTCTTATTCTTTCTACTGACTACTGACTACTGTCTACTGACTACTTCTCGGAGTGCAGGGAAGACGATGGCCGACATTCGTGCGTTTCGCGGTTTTCGCTACGACCTGGGGCGGGTCGGGGCGCTGAGTGATGTGGTGGCCCCGCCGTATGACGTGATCGACCCGGCGCTGCAGCAGGCGCTGTATGACCGCAGCCCGTACAACGTCATCCGCCTGGAGCTGAACCGGGAGGAGCCGACCGACACCGAGACGGCCAACCGCTACACCCGCGCCGCCGGGTTTCTCCGCGACTGGGTGCGCGACGATGTGCTGGTGCAGGACAGCGCCCGGTCGATCTACGTCTATCACCAGGACTTCGAGGTCGAGGGCAAGCGGTACACGCGCAAGGGGTTCATGGCGCGCGTGCGGCTCGAGCCGTTCGGCACCGGCCGCATCTACCCGCACGAGGAAACGCTGTCCGGCCCGAAGGCCGACCGGCTCAAGCTGTACCAGGCGACCGGCATGAATCTGAGCCAGGTGTTCGGCCTGTACCCCGATCCCGAAGGAGCGGTGAACGCCGAGATCGACCGCGCCGTCGGCCGCAGCCTGCCGCTGGAGGCGGTCGACCACCTGGGGGTGACCAGCCGCCTGTGGCCGGTCCACGATCAGCACGCCGTCAGTACGCTGAGCGGACTGCTCGGCCCGAAGCCGGTGTTCATCGCCGACGGCCATCATCGCTACGAGACGGGCCTGCGCTATCTGGAGGAGCGCCGCGCCGCCGGCGACGTCACCGACCCGGAGGCGCCGGCCAACTTCATCCTGATGATGCTGGTGAGCATGAGCGACCCCGGCCTGGTCATCCTGCCGACGCACCGGCTCTACTCCGGTCTGGGCAATTTGCGGTCCGAAAAGTTGACAGAGCTGCTGTCACCGTACTTCGACGTGCAGATGGTCGGCACCGGCGACCAGGCGATGCGCGAGACGTGGGAGCGGATCGAGCTGGACGGCACGCAGGCGGTGATGGAGGTTCGGCACCGTCGCCGACGGGACCTGGCTGACTGCCCGCTTCAGGGCGCCCGCCGAGATGGCCAAACTGGCGGCCGACCACAGCCCGACCTGGCAAACGCTGGCGGTGGCGGTGCTGCAGGTGCTGGTGATGGACCGGCTGGTGACGCCGGCGCTGGGTGTGAAGCCGACCTGCAAGTACGTCCACCTGCTCCGCGAGGTGCAGGAGTCGACCGCGGCGAAGGAATGTCAACTGGCCGTGCTGGTGCCGCCGGCGACGATGGACCACGTCGAGCAGATCGCCGGCAACCTGGAGAAGATGCCGCCGAAGTCGACCTACTTCTACCCGAAGCTGCTCAGCGGCCTGGTGTTCAACTCGCTCAAGAGTCACTGACCGCACTACTGTGCGTTGCGCTTTTGACTTTAGCCCCCGGTGAACACACCGGGGGCGTGTGCGTGTCGACGTCCACCCGAGCGGGGCGAACCGCACTCGCCCCCGGTGTGTTCACCGGGGGCTAACAAAGTGCGTGCCAAATAAACAGACACGGCTCACGTCGCTCTCTCTCCCAAAGCGCGTGAGCCGTGTTCTGTTGTCGTTCGCTCTCTCTCCCAGAGTGAACGAGATTTGAACAAAGCAGCTGGCGTGCCAAACGACGTTTGATGTCGCGCCGCTAGCCAACGGATGTGACGCAACTGATTTCTATCAAACTGATTAGAGATATCCGTCTGGTGGCGGTGGCGCGGCCAGGAATTGGCCTGGCGCCAATGGATGCTCGCTCGCTGGGCATTTGCCGCCTGGATAGGCGGCGACCGGGGGTGGCGGCAATGGATCGCGCACCACCAGGCACCGCGGTGCCCGTCGTTCGGTGCCGTGACAGCCGGCGAAAGGGGGTGACAGGACGGAACGCAGGTTTCGTGCCGCCGCGTCGGCCGGTGGCACCGCGATTGCCTGTTCTCCGGCGTCGCCCGTGGCCTGGCGGCCAGTCACGGAGTCTCCCATGCCCACGCTCGTCGACCTGTTCGGGGTGTTGCAGGAGTTCGACACCGGCACCGGCCGCACCGGCCGGTTGTACGCGCTGCCGCAGATGGAGAAAGCCGGCGTTGGCCCGGTGACGCGGATGCCGGTGTGCCTGCGGATCGTCCTCGAATCGGCCGTTCGCAATTGCGATAACAAGCGCATCTACGAGGCCGATGTGCGCCGCCTCGCCGCCTGGCAGCCGCGCGCCGAGCGCACTGCCGAGGTGCCGTTCGTCGTCGCCCGTATTCTGCTGCAAGACTTCACGGGCGTGCCGGTGCTGGTCGACCTGGCCGCCATGCGGACCGCCGTCGCCCGCCTCGGCGGCGACCCGTCGGCAGTCGAACCGCTGGTGCCGGTCGACCTGGTCATCGACCACTCGGTGCAGGTCGACTTCTGGGAGCGGTCCGACGCGCTGAATCTGAACCAGGAGGTCGAGGTCAAGCGCAACCGCTCGCGCTACCAGTTCCTCAAGTGGGGCGCGCAGGCGTTCCGCGGGTTCAACGTCGTCCCGCCGGGCATCGGCATCTGTCATCAGGTGAATCTGGAATACCTGGCGCGGGTCGCGGTCGAGCGCGACGGACTGTATTTTCCCGACACGCTGGTCGGCTGCGACTCGCACACGACGATGGTGAACGGGCTGGGGGTGGTCGGCTGGGGCGTCGGCGGGATCGAAGCCGAGGCCGGCATGCTCGGCCAGCCGCTCTACTTCCTTGAACCGGACGTGCTCGGCGTTCACCTGACCGGGGCACTGTCCGCCGGCGTGACCGCCACCGACCTGGTGCTGCACGTTACCCAGGTGCTGCGCAAGGCGCGGGTGGTGGGCAAGTTCGTCGAGTTCTTCGGCGACGGGGCGGCATCGCTCGCCGTGCCCGATCGGGCGACGATCGCCAACATGGCGCCGGAGTACGGGGCGACGATGGGCTACTTCCCGCCCGACGAGCAGACCTGCGCCTACCTGCTTGCCACCGGCCGCCGCGAGGCGGACGTCGAGGCGGTTCGCCGCTACTACCAGGCGCAGGGCCTGTTCGGCATCCCACGGCCGGGACAGATCGACTACACCTCCACGCTGGAGATCGACCTGTCGGCGGTGCGACCGGCGATCGCTGGCCCGCGCCGGCCACAGGATCGCATCGACCTCGCCGACGTTGCCAGCCGGTTCCGTGAGTTGTTGCACGCCCCGCCGACCGATGGCGGGTACGGGAAGCCGGCTCGCGCCGAGTCGCAAAGGTCACGGTCCACACCGGCCTGGACGACGGCGAGCGGGCGACCGCTCTGCCGATGGCCGGCGGCGGTAGCCAGCACCCGGACACCGTGCCGGAGCGCCCGACGCCGCAAACCAGCGCCAAGAACACCAACCCGGAAACCGAGATCGAGATGATGCAAAACCGTCCCACGCCCGACCGCGTGGAGACGGTGCCCGGCGAACTGCCCGAGGCCGACGTCGAGCTGCGTCACGGCGACGTGGTGATCGCTGCCATCACCAGCTGTACCAACACGTCGAACCCCGGCGTCATGCTGGCCGCCGGGCTGCTGGCGAAGAGGCGGTCGAGCGCGGGCTGCGCGTGCGGCCGACGATCAAGGTGTCGCTCGCCCCCGGTTCGCGGGCGGTCACCGATTACTTCCGCCGTACCGGCCTGCAGCCGTACCTCGACCGGCTCGGCTTCACCGTGGTCGGCTACGGCTGCACCACCTGCATCGGCAACTCCGGCCCGCTCGATCCGGCCATCGAGCAGGCGATTACGGGCAACGATCTGGTGGTGGCGGCGGTGCTGTCGGGCAACCGCAACTTCGAGGCGCGCGTCCACCAGAGTGTGCGCGCCAACTACCTGATGAGTCCGCCGCTGGTGGTGGCGTTCGCCCTCGCCGGCCGCGTCGACATCGACCTGACCAGCGAGCCGCTCGGTCGCGACCGGAGCGGTAAAGCGTGTATTTGCGCGACCTGTGGCCGAGCAGCGGCGAGGTGGGCGAGCGCTGCGCATGCCACCGATCCTGTCACCTACCGCCGGCTGTATGGCGACTTCACCGGCCAGAACCCACTGTGGGACGAGATCCCAGTGACCGGCGGCGGGGTGTACGCCTGGAACCCGGCGTCGACCTACATTCAGGAGCCGCCCTACTTCGAGAAGTTCAGCCTCGGTCCGGAACCGCCGCGGCCGATCGTCGGCGCTCGCCCGCTGGCGATCTTCGGCGACTCGGTCACCACCGACCACATCAGCCCGGCCGGCGCCATCACTCCCGACTCGCCCGCCGGTCTGTACTTGCAGGAACTGGGCGTGAAGGTGGAGGACTTCAACACCTACGGCTCGCGCCGGGGCAACGATCGGGTGATGATGCGCGGCACGTTCGCCAACGTGCGGCTACGGAACCTGATGGTGCCCGGCACCGAGGGCGGCGTCACTGTCCACCAGCCGCACGGCGAGCGGATGAGCATTTACGACGCCTCGATCCGCTACCAGGCGGCGCGCATCCCGCTGGTGGTGATCGCCGGCCAGGACTACGGCACCGGCAGCAGCCGCGACTGGGCGGCGAAGGGCACCAAACTGCTCGGCGTACAGGCGGTGATCGCGCGCAGCTTCGAGCGGATTCACCGCAGCAACCTGGTGCAGATGGGCGTTCTGCCGTGCCAGCTGCCGGAAGATGTGACCGCCGCCACGCTCGGCCTGGACGGCACCGAGACGTTCGACCTGGCCGGTTTCGAGCACGGCATTCGCCCGCGGCAACTGGTAACGCTGGTGATCCACCGCGCCGACGAGCGCACCGACGAGACGCCGGTGACGCTGCGGATCGACACGCCGATCGAGGCGGAATATTACCGCCACGGCGGCATTTTGCCGTATGTACTGCGCCACCTGGTCGCGTGGTCGCGCAAGGGTATCAGCCCCGTGTGAACACCCGGTCAATCGTCGTCGTCGGGATCGACCTGCCGGGCGCAGCAGGTGCCGCACTCGGGGCAAACGTCGTGGCAGACCGGCACCTCGGTGTCGCACAGCCCGCAGATCCAGCCGTCGACCTCGCGCTCGGCCAGCTGTTCCCAGTCCGGCTCGAGCACCTCCACCCCGGCGGCGGCGAGGATGAAGCGGGCGCGGTCCAGCTCGGACACCGCCACCACCAGCTGAATCGGGGCGTAGGGCATGCGGCCCAGCAGCGAGAAGGTGGCGGCGGACGGCACATGGCCGGTGAGGACGGCCCGGATATGATCCAGGCGGAGACGGGCGAGGGCGACCTGGGCGGCGGCCTCGCTGGCGAACTCGGCGGCGATCTCGGTCCGCTCGTACATCGGTGGCTCCTCGAAGCGGCGTCCCGAGTATCGATTACACCACCACCACCGGCCGATTTCCACGACCGCTACCCGGTCCACCGCCGCTGCCCCGCTTACCCGTCCGGCACATCCGGCACAACAGTTGCCGCCGATTCTTCCGGAAAGGAGCCGACCATGCGCCACCGCCCGCCGCCCGCCGCCAAGCGGCCGTTCGACATCGAGGAGGCGATCCCCCTGCTCCGCGAGGCCGTCGCCTCCTACCCGAAGGCGGCGCTGTTCGAGCTGTACGGCGACGGGTACACGTCGGTGTTCGAGATCCTGGTGGCGTGCATCATCTCGATCCGCACCCGAGACGAGGTGTCGCTGCCGGTGGCGCGGCACCTGTTCACCAGCGCCCGCACGCCGGCGGAGGTGGCAGCGCTGTCGGAGGCGGAGATCGACGCACTGATCGGGCCATGCACGTTCCACGAGACGAAGGCGCGGACGATCCGCACCATCGCCCAGCAGGCCCTCGCTCACCACGCCGGGACGCTGCCGTGCGACCTGGACGCGCTGCTGGCGTTTCACGGCGTTGGGCCGAAGTGCGCGCACCTGACGCTGGGGATCGCGTGCAACCGGCCGCTGATCGGGGTGGACATCCACGTCCACCGGGTGACGAACCGCTGGGGCTATGTGCAAGCGGCGACGCCGGAAAAGACGATGGCGGCGCTGCAGGCGAAGCTGCCGCAGGCGTACTGGGTGGAGATCAACGCGCTGCTGGTACCGTTCGGCAAGCACGTCTGCACCGGCGTCCGCCCGCACTGCTCGACATGCCCGCTCCTGGAGATGTGCCAGCAAGTCGGGGTGAGAGAGAAGAAGGGAACCACAAAGGACACAAAGAGCACAAAGAAAGAACAGAAAGAAGACTAAAAGGGAGAGAGTAAATGCGAAAAAGGTTGGCGGACGAGGCGATTGATCTGCCGGACGTTGAAAGCGAAGAGGGGAACCACAAAGAACACAAAGAAAGAGCAGAAAGAAGAATAAGAGGGTAAAGAGAAAGACAAAATGCATAAAGGTCAGCGGACCAGACGCTTGATGCCGTCGCGCATCATGCGGACGTTGAAGTTGAGCAACAGGCCGAGGCGGAGGCCGGTGGCCTTCAGATAGGAGAGCAGCTGCGCCTCGTGGATGGCGTGCAGCGCATCGACCGCTTTCAACTCCACCACGACCCGTTCATCCACCACCAGATCGAGCTGCTGACCGGGGATCAGGATGTCCTTGTACGGGACGAGGATATCGCGCTGCGCATGCACCGATAGCCCACGCAGCGCCAGTTCATGCACCATCGCCCGTTCGTAGATCTTTTCCAGAAACCCCGGCCCCAGCTCGCGATGCACCTCGATCGCGCCGCCGATCACCTCGTGGGCGATTCGTTCGTCCTCCTCGGTGATCGGCGGCGCATTCATCATTCCTCCCTTATTCTTAACTCTCTTACTTTCTTCTGTCTTCTTTCTGCTCTTTCTTGGTGTTCTTTGTGTCCTTTGTGGTTCCCCTCTTCTTCTGAACTCTCTTACTTTCTTCTTTCTGTTCTTTCTTGGTGCTCTTTGTGTCCTTTGTGGTTCAATCTCTTTTACACGTTGAGGGTCCAGGGTTTGCGGCGGGGGCGCGACAGCAGTTTGTTTGCTGCGGCGTCGTCGAAGCGGTGGGTTTGCGGGTCCCAGGTCAGCTTCTTGCCGGTCATGAGTGCGATCACGCCCAGGTGGCAGACGATCACCGACCCGCCGCCGACCACGGCGTCGCAGATCGGCGCCTTGCGGCTCTTGACGCCGTCGACGAAGTTCTGCATCTGGTTGGTCGGCCGGCCGTCGTAGACCTTCGGGTCCACCTTGAGCGGCTCCGCGATGATCTTGGCGTCGCTCGCCAGCAGCGCGCCGCGGCCGACGAACAGGGTGCCCTTTTCGCCCAGGAACAGCACGCCGTTTTCGTCCGGGCCGACGCGGATCGCCTTGCCGTCGCGCCGCTTCGAGGCATTGCCGTCCTTGTTCACCAGTTCGCCGGCGTCGGTCCCGCCACCGCTCATGGCGATCACCTTCACGCCGTTGTCGTAGGTGTACTGCACCTGGAAGCTCGGGTGAGTGTTGTACCCGTCACCCTTCTTGTATGGCGTGGCCGCCTTCAGCACCTCGACCGCCACCGGCCCGCTGCCGTCCTTGTTCAGCGCCCACTGGGCGACGTCGAGATGATGGGCGCCCCAGTCGGTCATCTTGCCGCCGGAGTATTCGTACCACCAGCGGAACTCGTAGTGGCAGTTGGTCTTGCCGCCGTCCTGCCGGTACTTCACCTTCTTCGTCGGCCCGAGCCACAGGTCCCAGTCCAGCTCCTTCGGCGGCTCGACCGCCTTGATCGGCCCGCTGGTCGGGTTGCCGCCGATGCGGCACTCGATCGTCTTGATCGCGCCGATGCGCCCGGCGCGGATCAGCTCGACCGCCAGCCGGAACATCCCACCGTACTCGGTGCGCTGCTGGCTGCCGGTCTGGACGATCTTGCCCGTCTCCTTCGACACCTTGATGAGCGCCAGCGCCTCTTCGATGGTGAGAGTGAGCGGCTTCTCGCAATAGACGTCCTTGCCCGCCTTCATCGCGTCGATGGCGATCTGGGCGTGCCAGTGGTCGGGGGTGGCGACCAGCAGAGTGTCGAGCGACTTGTCGGCGACCAGCTCGCGGTAGTCCTTGGTGTCGACGGTGAAATCCTTGAAGCCGCGCTTGCGCATCTCCTCGGTGGCGCGCTCGCGATGCCGGCCGTCGACGTCGCAGCCGCGGGTGAAGGTCAGCTGCTTGGCGTTCACGCTCGGGCCGGACGCGCCGACCACCTGCAGGCTACGGCTCTGCGGGCTGCCGATGCCGACGATGCCCATCGTCAGTCGGTCGTTGGCCGACACCTTCTTGGCCGGCTTCTCGTCCTCCGCCAGCACTCGCTGCGCATACCACCCCGGCAGCCCGGCCGCCGTCAGCGCCGCCAGTGACTGCTCCATGAACCCGCGCCGCGACAGATTCCCTCGTTCCATTGGACGTGCTCTCCCTTGGTCGAAAAAGATACCCCCGACGTATTTGCTATCGTACATGCCGGCCGGGGCGGCGACCAATTGGAGCCGAGTGTCATTCGTATCCCCGCCGCTCCCCCTTGCTCGCCGCTGCATCGTCCGGTACTACCATGACGGGACGGGTATCGGCGGGACACCGGAGGAGACACGCACTTGGCGATCAAGGAGCTGACCGAGGACCAGATCCGCGACTGGACGCTGGAGCAGAAAGACCGCTGGTGGCTGACCGAGGTCTTCCGCGGCGACATGCCGCAGCTCACCGTTCGCGCCGCCCTCACTGGCATGCTGCTCGGTGGACTGCTGTCGCTCACCAACCTCTACGTCGGCGCCAAGACTGGCTGGACGCTCGGGGTCGGCATCACCTCCGTCATCCTGGCGTTCGCGCTGTTCAAGGTGCTGACGAAAATCGGCCTGGGCAGCGAGTTCACCATCCTCGAAAACAACGCCATGCAGTCGATCGCCACGGCGGCCGGCTACATGACGTCGCCGATGATCTCCAGCCTGGCGGCGTACATGATGGTGACCGGCCACGTCTTGCCGATGTATCAGACGATGGCGTGGATCTCGGTGCTGGCGGTGCTCGGCGTGCTGTTCGCGTTCCCGTTCAAGCGGCGGTTTATCAACGACGAGCAGCAGCCGTTCCCGGAGGGGCGAGCGGCCGGCATCGTCATGGACGCGCTGCATCACGGCGACGCCCGCAGCGGGCTGCTCAAGGCGAAGCTGCTGGTCGCGTTCAGCCTGCTCGCCGCCGTCGTCAAGTTCCTGCAAGCCGAGGCGGTGCTGGAATACCTGCGCCTGAAGGCGATCGCCATCCCCGAATACCTCGACGAGTGGGCCGGCCGGGCGCTCGGCTACGAGCCGGCGATCCTCGGCACGTCGCTCAAAAGCCTGACGTTGCGCCCCGAGTTGGACCTGCCGATGGTCGGCGCTGGCGGGCTGATGGACGTGCGGACCGGCTTCTCGATCCTGCTCGGCGCGCTGCTGAACTACGCCTTCCTCGCCCCGCTGCTCATCAGCCAGGGCGAGATCGTGCCGAACGCGGCCGGGAAGATCGGCTTCCGCGAGATCACCTTCTGGTCGCTCTGGGGCGGCGTGGCGATGATGACGACCGCATCGCTGGTCACCTTCTTCGCCCGGCCGCAGGTGCTGATCGGGGCGTTCGGCAAGCTGTTCGGCCGCCGCGATCCGTCCAGCGACGTGCTGGCGCACATCGAGCTGCCGCTGTGGGTGTCGGCTGTCGGTATTCCGCTACTCGGAATGGTCGTCGTCGCGATGGCGTGGAGCTTCTTCGGCGTCGATCCGCTGCTGAGCGTGACGGCGCTGCTGCTGGTGTTCGGCTTTTGCCTGATCGCCATCAACTCGACCGGGCTGACGTCGATCACTCCGATCGGCGCAATGGGCAAGCTGACGCAGCTGATCTTCGGGGTGCTGGCGCCGGGCAACAAGGCGGTGAACCTGATCACGGCGGGGATCACCGGCGAGGTGGCGAGCCACTCGGCCAACCTGCTGTCGGACATCAAGCCAGGCTACATGCTCGGGGCCAAGCCGCGGCAGCAGCGCTGGGGCTGCTCGGGGTGATCGCCGGAGCGGTGCTGTCGGTGCCAGTGTTCTACCTGGTGTTTCTGAAACTGCCGATGAGCCGCCCTGACGGCGACCACGCTGGATGCGGCGTACACGATCGACGCCGAGACGTACCCGATGCCGGCGGCGACCATCTGGAAGGCGGTGGCCGACGTGCTGACGCAGGGGACGAGAAGATTCCGCCGTCGGGCGCGGATGGCGGCGCTGGTCGGCATCCTGGCCGGGATCGCGCTGGAGTGGCTGCGGATGCGGACGAAGGGCAAGTTCCCGCTGTCGCCGGTCGGCATCGGGCTGGGGTTCATCATCCCGTTCTCGACGTGCCTGTCGATGTTCGTCGGCTCGTTCGGGTTCTGGCTGGTGGGCAAGCTGTACCCGAATCCGGACAGCAAGATGAACGCGGTGGTGGTGCAGAACCAGGAGCCGATCTGCGCCGGCCTGATCGCCGGCGGCGCGCTGATGGGCATCGCCGTCGCCGTCGCCGAGCTGTTCATCAAGTGACCGCCGGCACCCATCGTCGTCCCGATGGGTGCTCCTCGGCGTCACGCCCCGCTCACGCCCCGCCGCGGGCGGCGCGCTCGACGCGCTTGCGGTCGTTTTCCTTGAGGTAGATCTTGCGCAGGCGGATCGACTTGGGGGTGATCTCGACCAGCTCGTCTTCCTCGATGTACTCCAGCGCCGTCTCCAGCGAAAACTGACGCGGCGGCTTGATCGGCACGGTCTTTTCGGCGCCGGCGGCGCGCATGTTGGTCAACTTCTTCTCGCGGCAGATATTCACCGGCAGGTCGTTATCGCGGCAGTGCTCGGCCACCACCTGGCCCTCGTACACCGGCTCCATCGGGGCGACGAACAGGATGCCGCGCTCCTGCAGGTTCTCGATCGCGTGCCCGGTCGCCTTGCCGGTTTCGGTGGACACCATCACGCCGTTGGCCCGTCCGCCGATGGCGGCGCGCAGCGGCTGGTACTCGTAGAAGTTGTGGTGGATGATGGCGGTGCCGCTGGTGGCGTTCATCATCCGCGTCCGTAGCCCGATCAGCCCGCGCGCCGGGATGGTGAACTCGATGTGCGTCGACTCCTCTCCCCCCTCCATCTTGACGCACTGCGCCTGCCGCTCCAGCACCAGCCCCATCACCGCGCCGGTGTACTGTGACGGCACTTCGATAACGAGATACTCGATCGGCTCCATGAGCACGCCGTCGAACTCGCGGTTGATCACCTTCGGTTTGCCGACGGCCAGCTCAGACCCTTCGCGGCGGATATTCTCCAGCAGGATCGACAGATGCAGCAGACCGCGGCCGGAGACGATGAACTCGTCGGCGCGGGCCTCGCTGGGGCGCACGCGCAGAGCGACGTTCGACTCTAGCTCCTTGTACAGCCGTTCGCGGAGCTGGCGGCCGGTGAGCGGGGTGCCGTCCTGGCCGGCGAAGGTCGAGTCGTTGATGCGGAAAACCATGTCGAGGGTCGGCTCGTCGATCGACACCGGCGGCAGGGCGACCGGGTTGTCGAGGTCAGCGACCGTGTCGCCGATGTCGACGTCGTCCAGTCCGACAACGGCGCAGATATCGCCGGCGGACACTTCCTGCACCTCGCGGCGACCGAGTCGGTCGAACACCAGCAGCTGCACCACGGTGTCGTCGACGCGCTTGCCGTCGCGCTTCATCAGGGCGATCCGCTGCCCCTTGCGGATCTTGCCGGCGAACACCCGCCCCACGCCGATGCGGCCGACGAACTCGCTGTGGTCGATCGACAGGATGAGCATTTGCAGCGGGGCGTCCGGCTCGACCTCAGGCGGCGGGACGTGTTCCATGATGGCGTTGTACAGCGGTCGCAGGTCCTTGCCGGGGACGGCCAGGTCGTTCGACGCCACTCCTTGCCGGCCGGACGCATAGATGACCGGGAATTCGAGCTGCTCGTCGTTGGCGCCGGTGTCGATGAACAGGTCGAACACCTGGTTGAGGACGATCGGCGCACGGGCGTCGGGGCGGTCGATCTTGTTGATGACGACGATCGGCCGCAGTCCGCAGGCGAACGCCTTGCGGAGGACGAACCGAGTCTGCGGCAACGGCCCCTCGGCGGCGTCGACGAGCAGGAAGGCGCCGTCGGCCATCTTGAGCACCCGTTCCACCTCGCCGCCGAAGTCGGCATGGCCGGGGGTGTCGATCAGGTTGACCTTGGTATCGCCGATGGTGAACGCGCAGTTCTTGGCGAGGATGGTGATGCCGCGTTCGCGTTCCAGGTCATTGGAGTCCATGATCAGGTGGTGCTGTCCGCCGGCGAGCCGGTCCAGCTCCTCGTCGCGGAACAGCCCCGACTGCCGGAGCATCATATCCACCAGGGTCGTCTTGCCGTGATCGACGTGGGCGATGATGGCCACGTTACGGATGTTATCGCGCTTCATTGTCTCGTATCGTCTCGCGCTCGCGTCTGCGGCCAGGTTGTCGGCATCCAGGCCGTGCCAGGACCGGAAAGCCTTCTATTATAGGGGATCACTGCCCACGCCGCCCAGAGCAGTGTGTGCCTCCCCCCTCCCCTTCACCCCTTCTTCCCTCTTCTTTGTGATCTTTTCTGTCCCACCGGGTAGCACCTCCACCCGATCGGCCCATCATCATCCGCCCGGTGTTCCTTCGCTTCTTTTCTTCCACTTTTCTTCTCTTCTTTGTGTTCTTTGTGCTCTTTGTGGTTCCCCTCTTTCTACTCTTCCTCGGAGCGCATCGAGGCGATGATGCCTCGGAGGGCCGGGTCGTAGTCTTCGGGGTCGACGCCGCTGGACTGGCAGAGCACGAACACGGTGCCGGCCAGCCCGTAGAAGGCACGGGTGCGGCAGCTGTTCACCATATCCAGGCTGATGAACTCGATGTCGTGGCCGAGGGCCATTTCGCCGGCGATTGTGTCGATCGTCGCCTCGGCGTCGAGCGTCGGGTATTCGCCGCGGAGCGTCTCCAGCGCCTGGCGCACCATCTCGGCCGGTTCAGGTAGCGTGCGGTCGAGCTGGATCACGGCGAACGCTGTCCCCGGACTCTGCACCGTGGCCGTCCAGCCGTCGGCGGTCGGCTCCAGTTCCAGCCGCCAGTCGTCGGGGTAGTGGAACGACAGCCCGTCCCGAAAGAAATCCTGTCTCATGCGGCACCCCTTTCAGTCGGCAGGTCGGGACACGGTCAGCGGTTCGGCGGCGATCGCCTCGGCGTCGGCGGTGAACGCGCGGACACGAAGGAGCAGCCGCGTCCCCGGCAACCGCGGCGGCAGTTTCAGCTGCACGGTGAAGCGCGTCGCTGCCGCCACGTCGTCGGCCTGGGCGACGGTGAACTCATTGGCACGACGATGATTCGCCAGCAGCACCGGTCACGCGCCGGACCAGGGGCGGCGGGCACCGGCTCCAGGTCGACCGGCACACTCCCCGGTGTGCGGTTTAGCCACACCTGGACCAGCGCGCTGTGCAGATGCGGCGGCAGCTGACCGCACACCTCCAGCACACCGCCGGGCGTGACCGTACGTGACGATGGCTGAATGGTCAGGTCGTCGCCGACCGCCGGCAGCCGCTGCGCCGGGTCGCCGAGCAGTACGAACATCTCCAGATGTTCCTGCCGCTGCACCGCTTGCGGCGAGGACGGGTCACCGTCGACAGCGTCGAGCAGCCGGTAGCTGACAAAGTCGATCGGTCCGTGAGCCACTCCTGCCAGCCGCTGCCAGCCACAGGTCGCCGACGGTGCGGGCGGGGCGGCCGGCGAACGCCTTCTGGAACAACCCGTCGGTCGCCAGCTGCACCATCGCCGCGTAGCAAACGCCGTGCGAGCCGATCACCGCCGCCGGGCCATGCGGATTGCGCATCGCCCAGACGCCGTAACCTTCTCCGTCGCGGCCGGCCAGCTGGCAGCCGTTGCAGCCGAAGGTGAGGAACACGCTGCCCGGTGCGCCGACGCGGAGGGTCCGCCAATCGGGCGCGGCTCAAAACCTCCGCCGTCGGTCCGGCGTACAGTCCGCTGGCGTCGGAGTGGCCGAGGTAGAGGACGACCGCCTGCCCGTCGCGCAGGTAGTCGATCGCCAGCGGGCGGATCAGCCGATCGGGCAGGGCGAACCGTGAGTTCGGGTTGGTGTAGACGGCGCGGCCGGTCCACACCGGATTGAGCCGATCGAACCGCGCGAACGCTGCCGACTCCAGCATCCGATCGACCACCGGGTTGTACGCCGGGATGCCGGCGAGAATGGTCAGCCGCCGCGACCAGTCGCTGCTGCGCGGCTGACGCTCGTAGGCCAGCGTTTTGGCCACCATCGCCTCCGCCTCGGCGACAGTGCGCGCCGGCAGGCGGCCGACCGAGACGGTCGGCAAGCGGGTGCCGTCGAGACAGCCGAGCGGGTTGTCGGTGGGCTGGCCGCGCATCCGGCCGGCGGTCCCGGTAAACGGCGGAACCACCGTTTGTGCCGTCGCTTCGGGCGTGCCGGCCGACACGGCGCCGACGAGCACGACGCGGCTCGGGCCAGGGTGGTCGCGGACCAGCTGCCGCACCCGGTCGTGCAGCCGGCCGGCCTTGCCGCGCCAGATGGCGTCGGCGGGTGCCAGGTCGGTCGTCGTCACGACAAGGACGCACATCCCCTGAGCGCGGCGGTGATCGGCGAGCGGCCGGACGGCGTCGCGAAACGCCGGGGCGACGACGGCGATCCACTGTTCCCGCGGCGGCGGGCGGCGGCCGGGCGCGGAGCAAGCCGGCGAGCAGGACGACGACAAGCCCGGCACGCACCATGAGGGTCTCGGAGCGGGGACGGAGCGACACGTCAGTGCTGGAGGAGGGACTTGAACCCTCACGGGCCTTGCGGCCCTTCGGATTTTCGTACCACGATGGCTTTCGCCACCCTTGCGGTTCGTGGTCTGGACTTTCCCTTGACCGTGGGCCTGCGCCGGTAGGTCTCGGCCGCCAAGTCTCTACACCTTCTCCGCCTTCGCGGCGGAGCTTGGCTCGGGATCGCCACCACCCTGACGTGCTGAGGGTTCCCCGAGTTCGACCGAATTCACACGGGCGGTTTCCCGGCCCGGTGCTCAATTCACGCTAAGTCCGATGCGTCTGCCGATTCCGCCACTCCAGCGATCAGGGTGTACTCTAGCGAGCCGATCGGCCCCGGACAAGCAGACGCGCGGCGCCCGCTAGTGGTTCACAGACGCACAACCGATGTGCGGAGATGGATCAGTAGCGCGGCGGACAGCGGTCGGTTTCCCGGCGAACGAGGCCGGTTTCGGGTCCGGCGCGGGAGTTGCTACGCTTTCCACCGGCATTCCCCTGAGACGGCATCGCACAACGGTAGCGGAACGGAATCGCGCCACCTCAGCGTCGGTGCCGATCCCGGCATCCTCGGGGCGGGGTCGTGCAGGCGCGCGGAGGCGTTCTCATGTGGTTCAAGTTGTACGACGAGCATCCCGCCACCCCGCCCTCGTGTCTGATCGGGGACGACCACACCGGCACCGCCATCGTGGTCGATCCGGGCCAGGATGTCGCCGCCTATCTGGCCGACGCCGAGCAGCATCGGTTGCGCATCCGCCACGTCTTCCTGACCGGGCTGCAGGCCGACCGGGGCAGCGGCCACGTCGAATTGTGCGCGCGGACCGGCTCGTTGCTGCACCTGAGCAACCGCGCCGAGGTCGCGCTGCCGTTCATCCCCTACGCTGACAGCGACAGCCTGACGATCGGCAGCATGCGCCTGGAGATCCTCGAAACCCCGTGTTATGCCCCGCAGGGAATCTCGGTGCTGGTGTACGATCTGGAGAAAGATCCCGACCGGCCGCAGGTGGTGCTTGGCGGCGACTACCCACTGGCGGCCGATCCGCCGCTCGCTCCGCTCCCCGCCCTGCCGCTCGCCCGTCAGCCGAGCCTGGTGTCCTGACCGCCGACCGGGATTGTGCCGACTTCCGCTCTGGCGGTCGGTCGGCGCATCGGCTATGGTCGTTCGTACAGGTCGCGACCGGCGGCCAGTCGAAGAGCGGCGGACCAGGCCGGGGAGGCGGTGACATGGCGACGGAGTACACGCTGGAGCGGGCGGACGGGCGGCCGTTCGGCCGGTTCTGGGAAGTGCAGGCGATGCTCCGCCGGGTGTTTCCCAACGTGCAGTTCTTCTGGACGACGAGCGGGGCGGAGAAGATGAAGCTGGCGCGGCAGCGGGGCGTCGACCTGCCGCCGATGGTCCGCGCGGCGCTGGAACAGCTGCCGTCGCTGCTCGAGGGGATAGCGGCCGGCGACGACTACCACATCACCTTCGGCCTGGGGCACGAGGAGCCGGTGACGTGCCTGTACGTCACCCCGCGCGGAATCGCGGCCGAGCTGGACCGCGGGCTGGCGGCGCTGGAGGCGATCGCCGGCGCGCCGCTCCAGGTGGCGGGGACGTAGGGTTTGCATCCCTCGCTCACCCTTTGCCTACGCGCCCCTGTCGCCTGATCAGCCCTGTTGTGGCAAGGTCGCCCGACCCTGTTGTGGCAAGGTCTCCCGACCTTGCCACCGCGTTGACCGAAGGTCTCTCCTCCGGGGAATGCGGGAGACCTTCGGTCGGCCGGAGTGTCCCGGTCAGGAGACCGGGCCAAACAGCGGGTTTGAATCCCTCGCTTACGCTTCGGGTTGCCTACGGCCCCTGTCGCCTGGTCAGCCGCGAACGCGCCGCCGGTGAGCGCGTTCTGCCTTGCGAGTGGGGTCGCGTTCGTGACACGAGGGAGTAGACGACCCGTCGCCGTGTCGCGGCTACCACCGCCACAGGGCCGTCCCCCAGGTGAGGCCGGCGCGAAACCGCTGGTCAGCACCCACTGGTCCGGCCGAATGCGGCCGTCGCGCGTCGCCTCGTCCAGCGCGATCGCCACCGACGCGCCGGAGGTGTTGCCGTAGCGATCGAGCGTCTTCACCACCGCCTGCCGTGGGATGCCGAGCACGTCCAGCCCGGCGTTGATGATGCGGACGTTCGCCTGGTGCGGCACGTAGACGTCCACATCGGCGGCCGACATCCCGGCGTGGTCGAGGACCTGCCGGGTGGTGTCGGCCAGCGTCGTCACCGCCCAGGTGAACACCGCCCGGCCGTCCATGTGAACGTACTGCGTGCCGGCGGCCAGCGTCTCGGCGGTCAGCGGCAACCGGCTGCCGCCGCCCTTGCGCGCCAGCAAATTCGCCCCGGAGCCGTCGGAGCCGAGCGTGTAGCTGACGATCCCGCGCTCCGGCTCACAGCGGCCGATCAGCAGGGCGCCGGCGCCGTCGCCGAGCAGCGGGTAGGTCTTGTGGTCGGCCGGGTTGATGATCCGCGACAGGCAGTCGCCGGCGATCAGCAGCGCCAGGTCGCTCGCTCCGGAGAGCAGCGACGTGGCTGCCATGACCATGCCGTAGATGGTGCCGGCGCAGGCGGCGCCGATGTCGAGGGCCGGACAGTCCAGTCCGAGCGCGTCCTGCACCAGACAGGCGGTCGACGGAAACGACATGTCCGGGGTGACGGTGGCGACCAGCAACAGGTCGACCTGCCGCGGGTCGACGGCGGCAGCCTCCAGACAGCGGCGCCCCGCCTCGACGCACAGGTCGCTGGTCGCCTGGTGGGGCGAGGCGTGGCGGCGCTCGCGGATGCCGGTCTGCTTGAGCAGCCACACCGGGTCGCAGCCGATGCGGTCGCGCAGGTGCTCGTTGGTGACCACCTGATCGGGCAGGTAGCTGCCGGTGCCGAGGACGCGGACGCCGCGGAGCGAACGACAGCGATACTCTCGGGCCGGCGAGCCGTTCTCCTGCATCACACCTTCCCCACGCGACGACCAAACCGCCGACGGCGATACCGGCCCGCCGCGCGAACCGGGTGACGTGAGGCGGCGGCAAGTCTCCCCGCCGCCCCGACTGACCCCGTTCAGGATACCTACTGCCGGCGGGGAAGCCCAGTCCGTGCCAGCCGTTTTCTGGCGGTGCGGCCGTCGTTCGCAATAGAATTTGACGGTTGGCGAAATACCAAATAGAAGGAGGGCGTGCCGTGCGAATGAACGAGGCCTTCAAGGCGCTGGCCGACCCGACGCGGCGGGAGGTGCTGCGGCTGCTCCGCGGCGGCGAGATGACCGCCGGCGAGCTGGCCGCCCGGTTCGACCTGAGCAAGCCGTCGCTGTCGCACCACTTCGCCGTGCTCAAGACGGCCGACCTGATCGGCTCGCGGCGCGACGGCCAGCAGATCTACTACTTCCTCAACACCACCGTGGTGGAGGACGTGCTGGCGGTCATCTGGGATCTGTTCGCCGTCCGGCCCGAAGCGCCGGCGGAAGGAGGGGAGCGGTCATGAGGTGGTGGATGATAGTGTCGCTGCTGCTGACGGCGGCGGCGTTCGCGTTGGTGGCGGTGGTGTGGACGCACCGGGCCGAGTGGCTGCCGGACCGGGTACCGATCCACTGGGGGATCGACGGCAAGCCGGACGGCTGGGCGCCGCGGGACGGCATGCTGCCGTTCCTGCTGATGGCCCCCGGGGTGATGCTGCTCATGGTAGGGCTGGCGGCGGCGCTGCCGTGGCTGTCGCCGGCCAAGTTCCGCATCGAACCGTTTCGCGGCACGTATGAGTACATCATGACGCTGGTGGTGGCCATGTTCGGCTATTTTCACGTCGTGATCGTCCTCGCCTCGACCGAGCAGCTGAAGGCGGTCGACCGCTGGATTGTCGGCGGGGTGCTGCTGCTGTTCGCCGGGATGGGCAACGTGCTCGGCAAGGTACAGCGGAACTTCTACATGGGCATCCGCACGCCGTGGACGCTGGCGAACGAGACGGTGTGGACGCGCACGCACCGGCTGGCGGCGTGGCTGTTCGTCGCCGCCGGGGTAATTGGCATGGTGCTGCTGCTGGCCGGCGTCCATCCACTGCTGGCGATGAGCGGCGTGTTCATCGCCGCCTTCGTGCCGGTGATCTACTCGCTGGTGCTGTACAAGCGGATGGAGCGTCAGGGACTCATCAAGGACGAAGCCCAGGGGTGATGCGGCCGACGGTCACCGCCGGGCGGTGATCGCCCGCAGTGCGGCGGCGGCGTCGCTCTGGACGAACGGGTCGGGGTCGGTCGTCGCCTGCTCGATCACCGCCTTGCTCCGTTCGGTGCCGATCTGTTCGAGCAGCCGACACGCCACCGATCGCACCGAGGAGTCGCGCTCGCGCAACAACGGGTGAAGGGCCATCTCGGCTTTCGGACCGAGCTGCCGCAGCGCCTGTTCGGCCTCGTGCTGGTCCCCGAAGTGGACCAGCCGGCGGGCGATCGGCTCCGCCGCCCGCTCGTCGTTCAGCCGGCCGAGGGTTTCGATCGCCTGGTGGCGAACGAACACACTGGGGTCCTCGACCAGCGGCAGCAACGCCGGGACCGCTTGCCGGTCGCCCCACACGGCGAGCGCCCGCACGATGTCCCGCACTGTCGATTCGTCGGCATCGGCCAGCAGTGCGGCCAGGGCGCGGGACACCTCGGCGCGACGATCCGCCTCGACCTTCCCTCGCGCCAGCTCGCGCACGGCCCGCTCGCGCTCTCGTTTCGACTCGTCCTTGAGCTGACGCAGCAACTCCGTCACGTTGACCGCGACGCCCGGGACCGGCGGTGGGGTCGGGGCGGCCGGCGGCGGCCGCAATGCGGCGTCGCGCTCCTCGCCGGCGAGCAGGGTGTAGGTGACGGTGAGCGGGACAGGGGCGGGCGCATCGGCCCCGGTATAGGTGCCGGTGAACGCCAGCGCTCGCGGCACCCCGTCGGCGATCGCGAACGTGATCGTTCCGTCGCCGACCAGCTCGGCACCCGGCGCCGTGCCGGCCGGCGGCATTTTCATCTCGTAGTGCTGGTGGAGGACGACTTCGCGGAAATGCCACCGGCTGCGCGTGTAGACCGCCTGTTCCGTCGCCATCCGCGAGCCGCCGAGGGTGTAGCCGAACGCGGGCACCGGCCGCCCGTTCCCCCCGAACCGGCTCGCCGGCGCAACCGGGCAGATGCCGCCGCCGTACCAGGTGGTGTGGCCGTCGTCCGGGAGCGGGATGAGCAGGAACGATACCATGTCCCCGAGCAGGTACGGGAACAGGCGGGTGCCCCGATCGAGCGGATGGCGGCCGGCGGCATCAAGGGGCATACTGCCCGACGCGGTTGTCGGCGGCGTGGGCTGCGGCCCCGGCGGCGGTCCGTCTCCCTTCTGCTGCCGCACGGTGGCCGCCGTCGTCCGGTAGGTCAGGGTGAAGATGCGTTCGCCCATCCATCCCGTCGATCGGTCGTCCTTCTGAGCGTCCAGCACACAGGTCCCGTCCGTCACCTCGATGAACTTGCCCCAGTCGGCCTCGACGCGCACCCGGTACGCCAGCGGCACTCCGCGCCAGCGGTAGCGCAGCGCCGGCGGTCCCAGGATCACCGGCACCAGCAGATACCACGCAGCGGCGACCGCGCCGGCAATCAGCGCCAGACTGGCCAGCGTCCCGAGAACCAGTCCGCGCCTGGACCGCCCGGCCGGCTTCTTCACGCCCAGCCCCGGTTCCGGGGCGGCGACCCCTCCCGCCTCCGCGCCGACCGGCGGCGAGGGCGAAAGGTGCAGCCGGTCGGCGCTCTGCTCGTCGGCGGCGAGGTCTGCCACGGCGCGGAACGCGCTGTCACAGTCCTTGCAGCGCACCCGCCGGCCGCTTACCGAGTCGTCGACTTCATACGTGGACCGGCAGTGGGGGCAGGTGATCGGCACCGGCATGACGGGGACCTCCGAGGGTGGAAGGGGGTTCCACCATACAGACCGGATCCTCTGGCGCGACGGTCGGGGGCGGATGGGTCGCCTCAGCGCCGGGCGGTGATCGCCCGCAGTGCGGCGGCGGCCACCGATTGCACCACCCGGTTGGCGTCGCCCGCCGCCGTCTTCTGCAACGCCGGCCGGCTCTGCTCGGTGCCGATCTCTTTGAGGATATTGCAGACCTCCATTCTCACGAACAGGTCCGCGTTGTCGAGGTGCGGTAGCACGGCGCGCTCGGCTTTGGCGCCGAACCGCCGCAGCGCCTGGCCGGCGACGTGCCGCGTGGGCGGGTCGGTCAGCCGTTTGGCGATCGGGTCGATCGCCCGCTCGTCGTCCAGCTTGCCGAGCGTGTTGATTGCCTCGACGCGGACGAGGCTGCTGGAGTCCTCAAGCAGCGGCAAGATTGCCGGTACACAGTCGCGGTCGCCCCACACCGCCAGCGCCCGCAGACATTCGGCCTTGCCTGCCGCGGCGGACGTGGTCAGCGCCGCCTGGACCTCGCGGGCCACTTCCGCGCGCCGGGCCGGCATCAGCGTCATCCCTGCCAGTCGACTCAGGGCCACGTTCCGCGCCGGCCCGTCCGCTCCCTTCACCGCGGCGAGCAACTGGTCCACGTCCGCCGGCGCCGGTGGTGGCGGCGGCGCCGGGTTCAGCACCGCCTCACGCTGCGCCCCGGTGGTCAGCCGATACGCCACCGTCACCGGAATGCGAGTGGAGGTGCCGTCGCGGGTCTGGGTGTAGGTGCCCTTGAAGTCGACCGCCTGCGGCAGCCCGTCCTTGACGTCGAACAGCACCGTTCCCTCGCCAATCAGGCTCACCCCCGGCAGATTGGCGGACGGGTTGAGCTTCAGCTCGTAGCGCTTGTGGATGGTGACGGTATCGCCGCGCGGGGCGCTGCGGGTGTAGACGGACCGCTCGCTCGCCTGCCGCGTCTCCGGCTCCGGGTCGGCGAATGGCGAGCCGATCGGCCCGCCAAACGGCGGTCGCATCCGCGGGCCAAAGCGCGGGCCGAACGGAATCGGCGGCGCCCCGAACGGCCGGGCGACGTTCTGGGTGATGGCGCAGGTGCCGCTCACCTCCCAGCTGGTCCGGCCGTCGGGCGGCAGTGGTTCGAGCAGGAGCTGGGCCACCTCGCCGAGCAGGTACGGCAGTTGCCGCCCGCCGCTG
Source organism: Gemmataceae bacterium (assembly GCA_046350215.1). GTDB lineage: Bacteria > Planctomycetota > Planctomycetia > Gemmatales > Gemmataceae > JAXMAU01. The sequence goes on from JAXMAU010000012.1 coordinate 43,928, forward strand.
CCGCCCGACGTCCCACCGCTGCTGTCGACGGCGATCCGGCCAGGGGTGCCGGCCATGGAGGACGGCAGGGCGCCGCCCAGCGGCAGCACACCCGGCTTCAGTTTCTCGCGGCTGGTCAGCGCCGTTCGCCAGGTCAGCTCGAAGCGCTCGGCCGGCGAGCGGTCGACGGTGACGGTGACACGCGCCACCGCCGGCGACGCCCGCTCGACCAGCGCCGGCCCGGCCAGGCGCGGCCCGGCGGCAACCGCGGTGAAGCCGACGGTCTTGCTCTGGAGCAGCCGCTTCACCTCGCCGCCGGGAGTGGCGATGCCAACGTTCGACACCGCCTCGCCGGCCAGCTTGGCGCGGTTCACGCCGATCACCGCACCGTCCTCGCCGACCAGCGGACCGCCGCTGTTGCCGGGGTTGATCGGCGCGTCGATCAGGAACACCTTGCGCCCGGCCGCCGGCCGCGTCACGCCGGACAGGGTGCCGCGCGTCACCTTCAGATCATTGCCGAGCACCGTCGCCAGCGGGAACCCCAGCGCCCACACGTCCTGGCCGACCTGGCAGGCGTCGGAGTTCCCCAGCGGCAGGACCGCCAGCCCCTTCGCGTCGACCTTCAGCACCGCCAGGTCGTGGTCAGTGTCGACCGCGCGCACGGCGGCCTGGTAGGTGCGGCCGGCGACTGTCACCTCCACCTTGCTGGCGTCGCGAACGACGTGGGCGCACGTCACCAGGAAGCCGTCGGGGTGGACGACGAACGCCGTGCCAGTGCCTTTGGTCGGCTCGGCCGGCGCGTCCGGTGCCGCCAGTGGGCGCACGTTAATGATACAATTGCCCTCGATAATATCGCTCACATTGTCTCGTTCGCCCTCGACGCGCACCCGGTACACCAGCGGCGCCCCGCGCCAGCGATAGCGCAGCGGCTCGCCGCCAGCCAGGAACCCGCCGTCGGCGGGCGGCGCCGGGGCGGGCGCGGCGGCGATCGGCGGTGGCGGTGGGTCGTCAGCGGGCGGCGGTGGGCGGTCCTCGGCCGGCGGCGTGACTGGCTTGGCGACGGTGACGGGCTGCGCTGGCGGTGGGGCCGCGTCCTTCTTCTCCGCTGGTGCCGGGTCAGGTTTGGCGGCCGGCGCCGGGTTGGCGACGAACGCGACCGGGTCGGTCGACCGCAGCATGCCGCTCATGCCGACCACCACGCCGGCGATCAGCAGCAGCAACCCGACCACCGCGGCCCCGGCGACCCACAGGACGGTGCGGTTGGCCGGCGCCGCGACCGACCGCCGCGCAAGCGGTCGTTCCTCGTCGTCGGCCGTCACCCGCGCGGGGGCACGGCGCGGCGCCGGCTCGCTCCGCAGCCGGTCGTCGCGCCGTGGATGGGGGCGGTCTGGCCGCAAGGCATCCTCGACGGCGACGAACCCGGAGCGGCAGTAATTGCACCGAATCCGTTTCCCGAGCGTCTCCGCGTCGACGCGAAACGATCCGCCGCATTCCGGACAGGTGACGGGGTACGACATGGCGCCTGTCGCTCCTGCAAAAGTGCTAACCGGGTTGTTCTCAAACGGATGGAACGAGGCCGGCCGAGGGCGCCGGTCCGGGTACGGGTGATTATAGCCGAATCGTCGCGAAAGAGAGGGAGGAACACACATCCTGGCAAACGCGAGGGCCGCATGCCGCCGGAAGTCCGCCGTCAGTGTGCCGGTCGGCCGGTCGCCTTGAACCCATCGTGAAACGTGACGCGGCCCTGCGGATAGGGGCCGTCGAACGACAGGGCGAAGAACACCTCGGCGGGAACGCCCTCATAGCCGAGGCCGGGGACGTTCTCGAATCCGCATCGTCGATAGTATTCCGGGTGCCCGACCAGGCAGCAGCCGGCGGCGCCCAGCGCTTTCAGCCGCGCCAGCCCTTCGCGGATCAGCGCCTTGCCGATCCCCGTCCGCTGGAACTCTGGCAGGACCGACACCGGCCCGAGGCCGTACCAGTTTGGCGTGCCATCGGACACAGTCACAGGCGAGAACGCCACATGCCCCACCACGCGGCCGTCGACCTCGGCGACGAGCGACACGGTCAGCGCCCCGGCGGCCCGCAGCGCCTCGACGATGAACTGCTCAGTGTGGCTGCTGATCCCCAGCGGCGCGAAGGCGGCGACCGTCACGTCGGTGATGGCAGCAATGTCTGCCGGCGTTTCGTCTCGTATCACGATCGTGTTTATCCCTGGTGCTGTCTCATGGCGTCGGGTGACTGACGACTGCTCGTCACCCCCCGATCGCGTGCAGGGTCAGGCGAGCCTTGACCTCATCCCAGCTGCTACCGGCCTTCGGGTCGGCTTCATAGGTAGCGATGCGACGCTGCAGGTCCTGTCGCTGCGGTGCCGTGAGCGGAACCACCGCCTCCTCGGCGGCGATGCTGTCCCAGATCTCCTCGACCAGCAGGATGCGTTCGGCCACCGTCATCTGGTCGATCCCGAGCGCTTTCAAGGTGGGGGACACGGTTTACGCTCCGGCGGTCAGCCCTGTGATTGGGCGAGTTTCTGCTTCGCTTTTTCGGCCTGTTCCGGCGTCATCAGGCCGGCTTTGACCATCAGGTCAATCTGGTCCACCTGGGACATCTCCCGAAGCGCCTTCCTGGCCTTGCGGACCCGCTGAGTCGACGATGGAACCTCCAGCTTGTAACGCTTCGCACACATCGGCCGCCTCCAGACCCACTAATCCTTTTTCCCCGCGGGAACTATTAGATCCGCCGGCACCACTGGCAGCCGATTACCTCCTCCTTCAACACCATTCGGTAAACTTTCATACCTCTGCGAGGTGAAGTCGTGCCCTCAGCCGGTCCGTCACCTCGGCTGGTTGGTTCTCACTCACTGCTCGGAGCAGGTCCAGCAGGAAGTCGCGACTGGTTTCAAACACCCGTACTGCCGGCCACGGCGTCTCCGGGTCAATTGCGTAGACCCGACCAGTGGCCGCTTCGATGCAGTAGATCGTGACCCAATCAATAGTCGTAAACGCTGGTAGTAGTTCCAGGCCGTTTACTAGAGGCGGTGGAGGTGCAACCCAGTCTGGAGGGGCTGGGCGGATGTAGCAGTCGGTCAACGGTAGCACATCGCGGCCTTCATAAATCTCGATGAGAACGCTCGCATCAGGCATTCGGCGGAGAGCTTGGTTCACCTGTTCACAAACGGATGACATTTCAACTCCCGCAAGGATCCCTTGCTGCCTTATGGTTCATCGATTCTTCACTCCATCCGTACAGGTAACGCAAGAAGTCTTTCCCGCCTCCGCCTCACCCGCCGATCGCGTGCATGGTGCGGTCGGGCTTCACGAAGCGGGCGGTGTTGATCTCGTGGCCCTCCCACTTCGCCCACACGCTGCGGCGGATCACCTCGCTCAGCTGCGCCGGTTCGCCGTGGCGCAGGATCTCCTTCACGCCCACCTCGTCCAGTGCGAACAGGCAGTTGCGCAGCTTGCCGTCGGCGGTCAGGCGCAGGCGGTTGCAGCTGCGGCAGAATGGCCGCGACACCGACGCGATCAGCCCTACTCGGCCGTCGCCGTCGGCGTAGCGGAACTCCATCGCCGGCGACCGGGGGTCGTAGCCCTCGGCCGGCACCAGCGGACCGACCCCGCGCTCGATCGCGTCTAAAATCTCGTGCGCGAAGTACACCTTGTCGCGCTCCCATGCCTCGGCGCCGATCGGCATGTACTCGATGAAACGCATCTCCCAGCCGCGTTCCCGCCCCAGCCGCGCCAGCGGCACCACATCCTGCTCGTTCATGCCGCGGATGATTACCACGTTCACCTTCACCCCGGTCAGCCCGGCCGCCATCGCGGCGTCGATGCCGGCCAGCACCCGGTCCAGGCCGTCGCGGCGAGCGATTCGCCGGAACCGCTCCGGGTCGAGTGTGTCCAGGCTGACGTTCACCCGGTGCAGACCGGCGGCGGCCAGCTCCGGCGCCTGCTCGGCCAGCAGCAGACCGTTGGTGGTCAGCCCGACGTCGACGATCCCTGGCACCGCGGTCAGCATCCGCACCAGCCGCGGCAGGTCGCGGCGCAGCAGCGGCTCACCGCCGGTCAGCCGCAGCTTGTCGATGCCCAGCGGAGCGGCCACGCGGACGAAGCGGACGATCTCCTCGAAGGTGAGCAGCTCGGACCGCGGCATGAACGTCACCTCTTCCGGCATGCAGTAGACGCAGCGGAAGTTGCAGCGATCGGTGACGCTGATGCGCAGGTTGTTGTGGACACGGCCGAACGTGTCGATCAGCCGGCCGGCGGTCGGCACGGGAGACACGGGCGGGGCAGACGGCAGCACGGACAGTTTCATGGCCCCTCGCTTCACGCTCCCGTGCCGGGTGCGGCTACGTCGTGCGGGTGGACCCACTCGGCCCGGCCGTCGGCGCCGAGGTCCTTCTTCCAGATTGGCACCACCTCCTTGATCCGGTCGATCGCGTAGCGACACGCCTCGAACGCCTCGACCCGGTGCGGACACGCCACCGCCACCGCCACGCTCACGTCGCCCACCTCCAGCCGGCCCAGCCGGTGGACCAGGGCGACGTCGCCGACCGGCCACCGCGCCCGCGTCTCCGCCTCGACCTCGGCCAGCTTCTTCTCCGCCATCGCCGGGTATGCCTCGTAGTCCAGCGCCACCGTCACCACGTCGCCGGTCAGGTCGCGCACCGTCCCGAGAAAGAGCGCCACCGCTCCGCACCCCGGCCGGCGAACCGCCTCGGTCAGAGCGTGATAGTCGATCGGCTCGTGCGTCAGTCGAATCATGCTGCCTCGCGCGGAAACCCCGGCTCATTCTGGACAGATCGGTCGTATTTTAGCCGCCTGACACGGGCGGGAGAAGGGCGATTTCGCTCCCTTCCTGCACTGAATCTTCGTCGCGGGCGAACTCGGTGTCAACCGCCACGGCGCATCGGGCGAGCAGGCCGCTCAGTCGCGGATACGCCGCCGCCAGTGCGGCCCGCAGCGCCGCCACGGTGGCGCCGGCCGGCAGCTCGACCGTCACGGCGTCGGCCCCGGCCAGGTCACGGCTGCGGGCAAACAGCTGAACGCGCACGATCATTGCAGCACCCACTCGCCAATCGGTTCGCGTAACCTCTCGAGCAGCCCCGGCATCAGCCCGTAGGCCAGCGCCAGATACTGCGCCGGATGCAGCGTCCGTTTTCCGGTCCCGTCCTCCATTTGCAACCGGCATGCGCTGCACTCGGTCGACCCGAGCAGGTAGCGCGGCCGGGCCAGCTCGGCCAGCATCGGCCGGCCGGCAGCCCTCGATACATCATACCACCCCTGCTTGAAACCGAACGTGCCCGCCATGCCGGAACAGCTGACGTCGATCGTGCCGACCCGCAGCTCCGGCACCAGCGCCAGCAGGCGCGGCCCCGCCGGCGCTCCACCCAGCGCCTTGATGTGACAGGGGACGTGGTGGCCGACGCTCACCGGCAGCGGCCGGAAGTCGGTGCGCAGCCGTCCCTGGCGGTGCATCTCGCCAAGATACGCGGTCAGCTCGACGGTGTGCTCGGCCACCAGCCGGGCGTCGGCGTCGTCGAGCACGTCCAGCGCATCCTGGCGGAGCATCACCGCGGCGGTCGGCTCGGAGCAAACGATCGGGAACCCCTCGCGGGCCAGGTCGGCGAGCGGCCGCAGGTTGTGCTGAACGATCTCCCGCGCCGTTTCCACGTCGCCCCGCGCCAGCGCCGCCATGCCGCTGCCGCGCTGGGTCGGCGGGACGTACACCTCGACGCCGTTGTGGTGCAGCACCGCCACCACCGCCTCGGCGATCTGCGGATCGTTGTAGGTGGCGAACGTGTCGACGAAGTAGGCGACGCGGGGCCGGCCGGCGCGCGGCTTGCGCGTCCACCCGCGCTGGCGGGCCAGCCGCAGGAAGCTTCGCGCCGCGAACCGCGGTAACCGCCGCTGCCGCGACAGTCCGAAGAACCGCTCCAGCAGCCAGCGGGCGACCGGCGAGGCGAGCAGCTGGTTGGTGATCGGCGCCACGGCGCTGCCGAGCCAGGCGAAGCTGTCGGCGCGGGACAGCGCCCAGTCGCCGCGGTCCAGGCCGTAGCGGGCGACGTTGGCCGCCTTCACCTCCAGCATCAGCCGCGGCACCTGCACTCGCGACGGACACTCGATCACGCACATCTTGCAGTTGACGCACAGCTCGGCCACCTCGCGCACGGCATCGCTCGCCAGCAGGGCCGGGTCGGTGTCCGGCTGCAACAGCAAGCGCATCAGGTTGGCCTGCGCTCGCGGCGTGGCTGGCTCGAGATGGGTGGCGCGGAACAGCGGGCACATCCGCTCGGTCGCCGCCTCGGTGCGGCACACGCCGCAGCCGTGACACGCCAGCGCCTCGCCGGCCGGCGAGCGATCACCCCATGCCAGCTCCGTCTCGACCGGCCGCAGCGCCAGCGGCGTTCGCCCGTCGCTCTTACCGCGCGGCCGGAGCGGCCAGACGATCGGGTGCGTCGGCGGGGCGACGATCTTGCCGGGGTTGAACAGGAAGCGCGGGTCGAAGATCGCCTTCAGCTCGCGGTACACCGGCGCCAGCTGGCCGACCTGCCGGGCCAGCCACGGCATCCGCGCCAGCCCGGTGCCGTGCTGGGCGCTGATCGTGCCACCCAGGTCGAGCGCCAGCGTGTACAGGTCGTCGGCCATCGCCCACAGCCGGTCCTGCAGGTCGGTCGCCTGCAGGTCGAGGAACGGCCGCAGGTGAACCTGTCCGGTGGCGGCGTGGATGCGAAATGAGGCAGTCAGCTCGAAGCGGCGCAGAATGTCCTGCAAGCGCGGCAGGAAGTCGCCCAGCGCGTCCGGCGGCACTGCCAGGTCTTCCACGATCGGCACCGGCTGCACCGCGCCGCGGCGGACGTACAGTCCGTTCAGCCGCCGCGATGCGTAATCCCCAAAAGGTCCGCCTCGTCGCCTTCTCGCGCCACCGCCGCGCGCACCGCCAGTCGGTCGCGGCGATAGAGCCGGTCGACCAGGTCGTCGGCCAGCCGGCGGGCGTCGGCGGGGGTGTCGGCCTCGTACTCGACCAGCAGCACCGCCTCGGCGTCCTCGGGGATCAGATCGGCATAGGCCGGCTCGCCCCGTGCCAGCCGCAGCAGCCGGCGTTCGAGCAGCTCGCACCCGGTCGGCCCGGTCGGCACCGCCAGCCGCGCCGCTCGCGCGCCGTGTCCAGCCGGGCGAAGGCGAACAGCAGCACCGCCCGCCCGCCCGGCAACGGCACCGTCCGCACCGCCCGCGGTGAACAGGCCGAGCGTTCCCTCGCTGCCGATCAGTAGCCGCACCAGGTCCAGCTCGTCGCCGGCGAGTACCCCGTCCAGATGGTAGCCGCACCGATCGAGCGGCACCGGCCGGCGCGACGCGGCGATCAGGGCGGCGTGCTGCTCCAGCAGCGTGGCGGTCGAGGTGACGATGTCGTCGAGCCGCGCCCGGGCGGGCGTCGGGCGCCGGCCAGCGCGGGACGCGGCCGACGGTGGCGGCATCGCCGCTGTCGAGTACCACCCGCACCGCGGCGACGTGCCGCGCGGCGTGCCCAGCCGGCGCCCGCGCGCCCGAGGCGTTGGTCGCCAGCATCCCGCCGACGGTACACACCGGGTTGTCCGGGTCCGGGGCAAACCGCCGGCCGTGCGCCGCCAGCGTGCGGTTCAGCTCCGCCAGGGTGACGCCCGCTTCCACCTCGATGGTGTCGCCGCTCAGCGGGCCAACGGCGCGGAAGTGCGGCGACAGGTCGACCACCACTCCCTCGCCCAGCGCCTCGCCGGCCAGCCCGGTGCCGGCGCCGCGCGCGATCAGCGGCACGCCGATGTCGCCGGCGTAGCGGACCAGGGCGCGGACGTCGTCCTCGTCGCGCGGGATCACCACCCCGGCCGGCTCGACCTGGAACAGCGACGCATCGGTGCTGTACAGCCGCCGCCACGGGTCGTCGAAAAGCAGGTCGCCGCGGACCACGCCCTTCAGGTCGTCGCGGATGCGCTCGCGATACGCCGGGTCCACCGAGGGCCCCTCCCACGCGGTCGATCGGAACCGGGGCCGGTCACTGGCTGCTCCGCTGCAGCCGCTCCTGGCGGATCTTTTCCTGACGATACCGCTCGTGGACCGCCAGCTCGAACGGCCGGTGCCGCTCCGGGTCGGGCGTCACGCCGCGATGCTCGGCGTGGCAGCGGTAGCAGACGACCACGTCCTTCACCAGCAGGTAGAGCAGGCCGTCGAACGCCGCCGACCCGAGCAGGATCGCCCAGGTCAGCAGTTTATCGTACCACCAGTAGGTGAGCGTCGAGGTGACGAACGCCCCGACCAGGATCGCCATGCCGAGCGTGTGCGGGAAGTCCTTCTTGCGATACAGCTCCGGGTTGCCGCAGGCGGCACAGACCGGCAACGCCGGGTCGGCCGCCGGCGCCGCCAGCGTGACGACGTGCTCGCACCCCGGACAGGTCCACGTCGCCGAGGCGGCCGGGAGGGTGACGGGGCCGGGCGTCTCGCACACCGGGCAGTACAGCCGAATCTTCATGCCAGGGGTCGACCCGAGAGGAGGGTTGCGGACTGGGTCACAGCGTCAGCCCGGCCGGACGGAGCAGCAGGCCGGTCAGCTCGCCGAGGAAGGTGCAGATCACCACCACGTACAGGATGCCGGTGGCCGACTGCGTCGAGCGGATGCGGGCGGTCTGCCACGCCATCGCGCCCAGCACCGCCGGGCCGGCCAGCCCGACCAGCCAGCGGACCGGCAGCCACAACGCGGCGTCCCCCTTCAGAGTAGTTAGCGAGTGGCCGCCGGTCCACTCCGCCAGTGCGAACCCGTCCGCCGCCGCCCGAACCACCAGCGTCACAGCCAGCACCGCCAGCAGCCGGAACAGCGGCGTCAGCGACATGGTCGGCGTAATCAGGTAGTTGTGCCCCATCAGCATGGCGCTGACCGCCGCGCCGAGCAGCAGTGCCGAGCCGAACGCGCCGGCGAGCCGCGCTGCCGCCGGTCCGTCGCCCGCCGTCTCCTGCTGCCACAGCGCGGCGCACAGGGCGAGACAGGTCAGGACAAGGAGCGCCACGGCGCCGGGCGATCGTTCGAGCGACCAGACGACCGAGCCGAGGAAGGCAGCGGCGGCGGCGACGAGTAGACAGACCAGCAGCGCCCATCCGCCGGTGCCCCACAGCCACAGCAGAGCGCCGACGGTGAACCCGAGGACGACCAGCAGCTGGGTGCGGAAGAAGGTGGCGCTGGCCAGCGGCTTGACGCCGGGCTGGCCGGCGCGAGCGGTGCGGCCCGGCGCCAGCAGTAGCAGGCAGGCCGTCATCCCCAGCGCCAGCCGCAGGCAGAAGTCCGCCGGCATCGGTCAGCGCCCGTCGAAGATCAGGGACATCAGCTCGCTGCGCGTGACCGCGTTCTCGCGGAAGATGCCGCGCATGGCACTGGTGGTACACATGCTCCCCGGCTTGCGGATGCCGCGGATGGTCATGCACGAGTGCGTCGCTTCGAGGATGACCGCCACGCCGCGCGGCTCCAGCTCGGCCATCAGCAGGTCGGCCAGGTCTTCCGTCATCCGCTCCTGCACCTGCGGCCGGCGGGCGAGCACCTCGACCACCCGCGCCAGCTTGCTCAATCCGACGATCCGCCCCTGCGGCATGTAGGCGATGTGCGCCTTGCCGGTGAACGGCAGCAGGTGATGCTCGCACATCGACTCGAAGGTGATGTCGCGGACGAGAACGACCTCGTCGTACTTCTCGTTGAACACCTTGCGCAAATGCTCGCGCGGGTCCTTGTGCAGTCCGGAGAATAGCTCGGCGTACATCCGCGCCACCCGCGCCGGCGTCTCCCGCAGCCCCTCCCGGTCGGGGTCCTCGCCGACCGCCGCCAGGATCTCGCGGACCGCCGCCTCGATGCGTGGCAGGTCGACCGCGTCGTCGAGCGGAGCGGTGGTGCAGTCGTCACAGGAGGAAAAGTCATTCATCGACGCAGGTTCTCCGGGGCGGGGGCACGGCACACCGAAGACGGAACTCCGGGGTGCGTCAGGCGATTGGGACGACTCGCTTGCGTCATTCTTAGGGCCGCCCCCCACGCCAGTCAAGCGACCGCGGCGGTTGCCGGACGCCGCCCGCCAACGGCGCCGTCCCGGCCGGACGATGGGTTGACCGATCGTCCGGCCGGGACGCGACGAGTCCGGATTACGACGCTGTGGACGCCTGCCACCCCTCGCGGGGGACATACCGGCAGGCGGTCGGGCCGTCGGGGTCGAGCTGGAACAGCCGCACCCAGCCGTTGTCCACCAGTTCGCGCACCGACGGCTGGGCGGCGAGCACCGCCTCGATCCGCTCGCGCGGCGCCTCGACCACCACCTGCAGCCGCAGCGGCTCGTGATACCAGTTGCCCTCCGGGTCGTGGACCGACTGCGCCGCCAGCCCGGTGCGCAGGTCGCCGCCGTTGCCCAGCACCACCCCGACCCGGCCGACCCGGTTGTGCAGCGTCTTGCTGCCGCTGCCGAACGTCCGGTTGTCCACCGTCGAGGCGAAGTATTGCAGGTTGATCCACGATGCCACCACCATCGGCGCCGTCAGAATCAGCGTCAGGATCGAGTTGTCCGGGTCGGTCGTCCAGTCGTACTCGTGCAGAAACGCCCGGCCCTCCAGGTCGACGCCGCGCGTCCGCGCCCGCCGGGCGGCGACGAAGGCGGCGTTGCGCGCCAGCCCCCACTCCGGCCGCACCTCCGACCAGTCGCGCGCTCGCCGCAGCAGCCGGTCGAGCAGGCCGGGCTTCTTCGCGTCCAGCCGTAGTCCCGCCGCCCGCTCCGCCCGCACTTGCCCCCCCGCCGCTGCCAGCCAGCCCTTCAGCTGGGCCACGTCGTCGGCGTGGGTCGCCGGCAGCCGATCGAGGTCAAACAGCGTCACCGCGTCGACCGACGTGTCATGCACCCCGGCGACGAAGACGGTATCGTCAGGAACCGTCCACCCCCGCGCCGGCAGCGCCCGCCGGACGGCCGGATCGTTGAGCAGCGCCGCGGCCACCCGGGCGTTGATCGCTCCGCCGTGCCCACCGCAGGCGCCGCAATTCAGCCCGGCGGCGTGCGGGTTGTTGGCGCTGTGCCCCTCGTGGCCGCACAGCAGCACCAGCCGGCCGAACACCGTCCGCAGCCCCATGTTTTTCAGGATGCCGGCCGCCACCTCCACCCGGCTCGCCACCGGCAGCCCGTTGCCGTCGCCATCGGGCGCCAGGTCGAACGGCGCCGTCCCCTCGTGCGCCTGCGCCGGCGCCACCGCGGCGAGCGCGTCCCACGCCATCCGCAGGCCGTAGAACAGCCCGGCCATCTCGACGAACGAGAACGCCGCCGCCGGCGCTGCCTGCACCTGCTTGAGCGTCACCGTGCCCGCCGCGTGATCCGGCGCTGCGAGCGCCTTCAGCGCTACCCCCGGCCGCAGCAGCACCGGGCAGCGAGCGCTGTTCTCTCCGGCGGTCTGCCAGTTGAGGCTTACTCCAAAGAAGCCGGCGAAGCCGCGCGTCTCGATCGCCGCGTTTTGTGCCTCCAGGTGCCGCCGCATCGGCTCGGAGCGGACGTCGATGCAGAACACCGCCTGCACCGTCGGCCGGGTCGCCGCCTTTCCCGGCGGAGCGTTGAGCCGGCCGAGCAATCGGCGAGCGAAGCCGTCCTCCAGCGCGTCCTGCAGCGCTACCAGCGGCGCCGGATCTTCCACGGGCGGTAGCTCGACGGTGGTTTGCGCCGCCGTCCACCGCAGCAGCCGGGCGACTGCCGCGTCGGCGCAGAGGCGGATCGCCAGCAGGTCGACCAGTTCGCCCAGCTGATCGCCGCCGGCCTGCCAGCCGTCTCGCCGGAGGAACGACGCCCAGCCGTACACGCCGCCGAGCAGCCGGTAGAAGTACGCCTCGCGCTGCGCCGGCGGCACTTCCAGCCGGGCGAGCATCTCGACGATCGCCTCGTCCGCTCGCGGCGGCAGCTGCCTGGCCCATTCCCGCCAGCCGGACAGGCCGGCCAGCGCCAGCGTCCGGTCAACCTGCGCCGCCTCGCGCCACGAGGCGTACAGCCCCTGCGCCGGCAGCTTCCAGTGTGCCCCCCCGCCAGACGTGTAGACGGCGCACCACCGGGCGAGAGTGCGGATCACCGTGTCGTTCCAGTCGGTGCCGTGGTGCCGGTCGTGCTGTTCGGCGAAGGTCAGCACCGTGGCGCACGTCCGCTGCGGCAGGTCGCTCGTCCTGGCGAGCATCGCCTGCAGGGCGACCGGATCCAGGCCGTGCTGGCGGGCGGCGGCGCTCAGGTCGGCGACGGTGAATGCGCCCTCGGTCGCTCGTCTGCGGTAGTATTCCACCCCCGGCAGCAACCGGGCATCGAGGCCGTCGGCCACTTCGCGGGCGGCCTCCGCCACCGGCCGCGAGACGTAGCCGAGGAACGGGTTGACCGCCACGTAGTTCGACAGATCCCACAGGGGTGGTATCCGCTTGCAGGCGCGGACGACGTCCGCCCACACCCCATTGCCGAGGACCGCCCTCACCGATGCGCAGATCTCAGCCATGTTGCACCCCTTCCATCGAGAAGCCATTCCAGACCCGATCCACCACCCGATCGGCGATCACCCCGAAGTAGAACCCGTGCAGGGCGTGGACGTGCAAGGCACGCCCTCTGCCGCTATCGCTCAGCGCCGGTAGCGCCGCGTGCAGCCCGATCAGCCCGACGAGAGCAACCACCGGCACCACCGCCGCCATCCACGCCAGCGGACCGGCCGGCGCCGGCAGTTCGCCCAGCACCGGAGCCAGGAACAGCCCGGCGCCGCGGTACAGCACGCATCCGGCCACCGACACCAGCAGCGTCGCCGGCACCGCCGTCGCCAGTCCCATCGACCCGGCCCGGAACAGCCCCACCCACAGCTGCCCGATCGCCAGCGCCACCACCGCCGTCAGCGCCAGCTCGCCCGGCGAGTGCCACGGCGAGAACCCGGTCAGCCACGCCGCCGCTGCCAGGCACGGCACGCTCACCGCCGTCCCCAGCGCCGCCACCGCCAGCGCTCGCCCCGGCGACAGTGACGGCGAGTAGGGAGTTACTTCCTCCAGCTCGCCCGAGCGCAGGAACTTCCACGCCTTGTAACAGCCGTGGCCGAGGATGTGCAGCAGTGCCGCCGGGAACGCCGCCAGCCCGCACTGCACCATCATGAACCCCATCTGACTGACCGTCGACCAGGCGAGCGTTCGCTTCACCTTGGCCTGCGCCCACATCGCCACCATCCCCAGCGCCGCGGTGAGCGTGCCCACCGTCACCAGCACCAGCAGCACCTCCGGCTCGGCCGCCAGTAGCGGCGCGAACCGCAGCAGCATCGCTCCGCCGGCGTTGATGATGCCGGCGTGCATCAGCGCCGACACCGGCGTTGGCGCCTCCATCGTCTCCGGCAGCCAGCTGTGGAACGGGAACTGCGCCGACTTGGTCATACCGCCGATCACCACCAGCAGCGCCACCGCCGTCGCCGGCAGCCCGCCATCCTGACCACGGACGGCGTCGAGGAAGGCGGCCAGGTCGAGCGTGCCCCAGTGCCAGGCGATCAGGACGAACGCCGCCAGCAGGGCCACGTCGCCGAGTCGGCTGATGAGGAACTTCTTGCGTGCCGGCCGCATCGCCTCGCGACGGTCGGGGTAGTGCGTCAGCAACCGATGCAGCCCGAAACTGGTCAGCGACCAGGCGACGAACAGCAGTATCAGGTTGGTCGCCAGCATCAGCAGGTAGGCCATCGCCACCGTGAAGAACAGCCAGCGAAGGAACTGCCGCTGCCCCGTCTCCCCGTCGAGGTAGCGGAGCGAGTAACGGAACGTCACCGCCCCAACTCCCGCCACCAGCAGCGTCAGCGCCGCGCTGAGCCGATCGACCGTCAGCCCGGCCATGCGCAGCGGTTGCGGCGTCACCGTCTGCCCCACCAGGGCGACCGCCGACGCCGCGGCCAGCGCCACCAGCGCCGCCAGCATCGCCGCTTCCCCCTTGCCTGCCCGTGTCTCGCCCATGCTTGCTCCTCGTGCGTCTGATCGAATCACCGAATACACCGGGTTCACCATTCGCGATAACTTATTCACGAAGAATATATCGCGTATCAATCGACAGGACAAGGGCGCATCTTGAAATAATCTCGCCGGATGGTGAATGGCACGCGAAGAAGCCGGCATGTGAACGCCGGTTCACGTTCTGCGCGAAAGGCATCGTCTGCTACAACAGCGGGACGGAAGGAACCGAGATCTCGAATGCCGGAGGGAGCCGTCATGTCTGTCGAGTCACTCGTTGTCGCGCCGGGGCCGGACGAGCGGTCGGTGCGGACCGCCGCCGGCGTGGTACTGCGTCCGCCGGCCGACTGGGTGCTGCTGCCGCCGGGCGACGCCACGCTGACGCGGCGCGTGAAGGCCGCCGGGCCGACGTGGACGGTGCAGGAGAAACGCGGCCGCAAGCTGTTCTCGCGCGGCGTGTGGGCGGCGGCGGCGACCGTCGAGGCGGTCCGCGCCGCGCTGGCGGCCGAGCGCGACACGCCGGCCTATGCGAAGGCCCGCGCGCATCCGTCAAGCAGCGCGAGCGCGTGCAGGGCGACTACGTCGACGAGTTCCACATCGCGGTGCGGGCGTACCTGGCGTTCGCGCCGGAGCATGCCGCCCTGGCCGATGCGCTGGCGGCGGCGGTGACGGCGCACGCCACGCCGGTCGGCAGCGGCACGGTGGCGCGGACCAAGCGAATCCCGGTCGAGCGGCGTGCCGAGGCGGCGGTGATCGCCTGGATGCGCCACCAGACGACCGCCTACGATCACATGGCCATTCCGCGCGTGAAGGGGAAGCGCCGCGAGGTGCGCCGAATGCTCGCCGCCCGGTCGAAGGCGCTGCTCGAGGGATATCGTCAGGGCCGTGCCGTCGACCCGGCGCGCTGCCCGTTGCGCGCGGCGCTGACGCCGCCGGCGCCTGGTTCGGTAAGCGAAAACCGCGCCGGATAGGGTGCGCAAACGACGCCAAGTCTCGCCTTGCATGCCTCGCCGGATCTGTCTAGGCTGGATTATTGCGGTCTGGCTAACAGGTATCGCCTTATCCGAAACCCGTACCCATCGAACCATGCAACCAGCCAACCCGACCGACAACGAATCCGTCCTCACCCCGGAACGCCGCGAGGTGCAGCGGATCTCCTCCGTGCTGAAGAAGAATACCCTCACCCTGGGCGATTACTACGCGCTGGGTGAGCAGATGCGCAAGCTGGCCGAGGACGCGGCGGTGACGCGGCGCGGCAGTAACTGGCGGCTCAAGCTGGCCGCGCAGGTGGGCTGCTCGCCGTCGACGCTGACCAAGTCGCTGCAATTCCGTCAGGCCTACGAGAAGGAAGACCTGGCCAAGCTGGAGGAGCTGGGAGTCGGCTGGAGCCGGCTCACCGTGTCGCTGGCGGTGCGCAACCGCAAGCAGCGCCACCAGCTGCTCAAGCGCGCCAAGGACGAGGGGTGGGGCGACCGCGAGCTGCAGCGAGCGATCCAGCAGCTGCGCGGCAGTCGGCGCGGCGGCGGCCGGCCGCGCAAGGAGCAGCGGACGCAGGGGCTACTCGCCGACCTGTTCGAGATGATGCGCTACACCCGGCTGTGGCAGGACTTCCACGACCAGGTGACGGCCAAGGCGCAGGGCGACTATCCGGCGCAGGCCAAGGAGCTGGACGAGGCGGCGATCGAGTCGCTCCGCCGCATCCTGACCGACGCCTCGACGCGCCTGAAGGACCTGCGCAAGCAGTCGCAGGACACCCGCACGGTGATCGAGGAGCTGCTCGCTCAACTACCGCCGCCGCCGGCGCCGGAGAAAGCCGAGAAGCCGGGCGGCGGCCGGCCGCGCTGAGCCGGCGATCGAGTAACGCCCTACTCGTTACGATCGGCAGGGACGCGAACGGTGAACAGATAGACCGCCGGCGCGGTCAGCGTGAGCGCCGGCAGTTGATGCGATGCCGTCGACCCCGCCTCGGCGCGGGTGAGGTCGTGCCGGTCGGTCAGCCGTAACACGTCGTACTCCATTCGTCCCTGCGGCAGTCCGGCGAGTCGGACGGTGACTTGCTGCGCTGGGCCGGCCATCTTGCTCAGCAGCAGCGTCACCGTTTTGCTCTTCGCGTCAACGCCGGCGCCGGCGAACATCCCGGCCGGCAGCTTGCCATTGATGGCAACGCGCCGCGGCGTGTCAGTCAGGCTGCGGAACGCCCGGAAGGCGTGGAAGTTCTTCCGCGACACGCCGGCGCCGTCGAACAGGCCGATCGTCTGCACGTCGGCGGTGAAGTAGTTGGCGGCGTCGAGCGGCGCATCCTGCAGGGCGATCAATCCCGCCGCAACGAACGCCGCGCCCTCCGCCCCGTTGACCCGCTCGTTCCAGCGCTGCCGCCGCGAGCCGTCGGGCGACAGCATCGGCATCCAGTCGCCGTCGGGCAGGTAGTTCCACTCGTTGAGGTGGCTCTCGGTCTTGCGAAAGCCGGCGTCATCGAGCAGCCGGCGCACCGCTCGCGCCCGCCGCGCCAGCTCGCCTGGATCGTTGGTGTAACAGTGCCAGGAGAAGAAGTCGAGCGGGGCAGCGTCGGTGCGGCAATGGTCGAGAAAACGGCGGAAAAAGGGCGACGGGGTCAGCGTGTCGCCCTTCAGCTCACCGGTGTTGCCCAGCGCCGGCCCGCCGACGCGGAGATCGGGGTAGCGCGCCTTGATCGCCTTCGCCGTCGTGCTGTAGAGGCGGAAATACTCCTCGTCGGTGCCGGTCCACATCGCCGGCTGATTCTCCGGCTCGTTCCAGATCTCCCAGTAGCGGATCCCGTATTTGTGACCGTTGGCCCAGCCATCGTTGTAGTGGCGGATGATGCCAAGGCTGGCGGCGGCAAACCGCGCCGGGTCCTTCGGCGGATGGACGTACTTTTTCACCTTGTGGTGCTCGATGCTCTCGCCGAGGCGGTAGACGATCCCCGATCGGATCGCGACGATGGCGCGCAAATACTCGTCGGTGCGGAGGAAGTCGTAGCTGCCGGCCCGTTCGGGATCGGCGCGCGGGTCGGGGAAGACGACGTGCATGTCGACCACGTCGGGGTTCGGCCAGTGGCAGTCGTGCAGCTGCACCAGCCGGTGTGGCGATCTCGCGGAACGCCTCCGACAGATCGAGCGTGCCGCCCAGGGTAATCGGCCCACAGTTGACGCCGTTCAGCGGCCGAATCGTGCCGACGGTGCGCGACACGTCCACCGTCAGCTTTGCCGGCTCCGCCGCCGGTACCACCGCCATCATCAGGACCGCGATCACACTTCCATGTCGACGCCCTCCCTCTGGCGCGCTGCCGCTCCCCGCTGACAGAATACGCCCAACGGTCGGCATTCTCTTCACGAAGGACAGATCTGATGACGGCGAACGGCAAGGTGGCCGGTGACGGGGCCGGGTCGGGATCGGCTCGGGCGGTGGCGCAGTTGCCGAAGGAAGGGTACGCGGTCGTCCTGGCCGGACGTCGCGCCGACGCCCTGGAGGCGACGCGCACCGCCGCCGGTGCGGACGCGGAACGGGCGCTGGCGGTGCCGACCGACGTGACCGATCCGGCGGCGGTCGAGGCACTGTTCCGCCGCACCCGCGAGGCGTTCGGCCGGCTCGACGTGCTGTTCAACAACGCCGGCATGGGCGCCCTGCTCGTCCCGCTGGAGGACTTGACCGTCGAGAAGTGGCGGCAGGTGGTTGACGTCAACCTCACCGGCGTGTTCCTTTGCACCCGCGAGGCGTTCCGGCTGATGAACGCGCAAACGCCGCGCGGTGGGCGGATCATCAACAACGGGTCGATCTCGGCGCACACCCCGCGGCCGAACTCCGCGGCCTACACCGCCACCAAGCACGCCATCACCGGGCTAACGAAATCCACCGCCCTCGACGGCCGGGCCCTCGGCATCACCTGCGGGCAGATCGACATCGGCAACGCCGAGACGCCGCTCACCGCCCGCATGAAGGACGGCGTGCCGCAGGCGGACGGCACCGTGGCCCCCGAGCCGACCATGCCGGTCGAGCACGTCGCCCGCGCCGTCGTCTACATGGCCAGCCTGCCGCCCGAGGCGAACGTGCTCTTTCTCACCGTCATGGCCACCGGCATGCCGTTCGTCGGCCGCGGCTGAGCGGTTCTCAGCCATGCAGCCGGGCGATGAAGGCGTCGATGTCGGCCGGGTCGGTCATCGGGTTCATGAACACCGCCTTCTCACCTGGCAGCGGTTCCCACCGGCCGGCCTCGTCGTAGTCGGTGTGAGCGACGTAGTGGATCCAGTTCGTGTACAACCCGGTCTTGCCGCGACGCAGGAACACGTCGCGGTGATAGGCGGTGTTCCGCTCGATGCGAGCGCGGTGCTCGGCGGCGGTGGTCAGGCGCGTCTCGTAGGCGAACTCGGCCGCCGGGTCGGCCACCGTCGCCGGGTCGTAGAGCCGGAAGCCGACCGACGGCCCCTGGTTCTGCGGCACCATCACTCGTACTCCCGGCTGGCGGGCGAGGCGGTGGCGGAAGTAGTTGGCGTTCTGCAATCCGTGGGCGATCAGCACCTGGTAGCCGCGCCGGCCGATGTACTGCAGCGCCGCGTAGGCGCCGAACAGCCCGGCGGCGCCGCGCGAACACTCGATGGTGCTCTGCAGGTGCGTCTGTCCCTGGACGTGCTTCTCGAAGTAGCAGAAGTTCTCCGGGTCGTGCTCCAGCGCCGCCATCGACGAGCGGTCCTTCACCATCACCAGGCTCGACGTGTACGGCACGAAGCCCCACTTCTGGAAGTCGACGGTGAACGAGTCGGCGTAGCGCAGCTCACGGAACCGCTCGACGTTGCGCCGCAGCCCCTCCAGCGTGACGGCGTTGATCGCCAGCGGATTTCGAGTAAAGTCATATTCGAGGAAGAAGATGAGCGGCCAGCCGACGGCGGCGTCGACGTGGATGTGCGGCGGAACGGTCACGCCGAAGCGCTCACACAGCCGGTGCGTCAGGTCGTGAACCGGCTTGACCCGGTCGACGCCGAAGGTGTCGGTGGTGCCCATCGTCAGCATGATCGTCGGCACCACGCAGCCGAGCTGGAAGCAGGCGGTCAGCTGCCGCTCCAGGTCGGCGAGGTCGATGTCGTTCGACTCGGTCAGCTGGATGCGGATTGTCTTGCGGGCGATGTTGACGCCGAGTACGGACAGGTTCGTCACGTTCGAGTAATGTCCGCCGAGCGACATGATGATGCGGTAGTCCTGGCCATACTCCAGGCCGAGGCGAAGCGAGTCGGGCATCGACTTGCGGAGGCCGAACAGGTAGCCGTACATGTTGCAGAAGGTGCCGCCCTGGGTGAACACCCCGGTGGCGCGGTCCGGGTCGTAGCCGACGAGGGTGGCGACCTCTCTGACCACCGCCTTCTCCAGCTCGTCGGCCATCTCGCAGTATTCGCGGTAGACGAGGTTGGGGTTGGCGACCAGGGCCAGGAACGCGCCGTAGATGCCGGGGTCGCTCGGCATGGTGACGACGTTCTCGACACTGGCCGGGTTCTCCCAGCCCTTCGACAGTGCGGCGGCGAACAGCAGCCGCTCGTGTGGCTGTCCGGGCGGCAGACCGTCTTCGGGGATGGAGGTGTCGGTCCGCAGCGCCGCCAGCAGGCGCTCGCCGTCGGGATACTCCGCCAGCCGCTGCGGCGTCGGCGTGTGCTGCCGGCGAACGTCGAGCAGCCGAGCAACGCCAGGATCGCGGAAGATTGGCCACAGCTCGGGGTCGCGGGAGAAGTACAGCCGGCGAATGCGCGCCAGCTGGCGGGTGAACTCCGGCGCGGCGATCACGCCGGCGTCCGCGGCGAAGGGTGAGCTGGGGTTGTGCGGCATGTGGCGTCCTCGGCCGATCCAGGCGGATGGGTGTCGATGCAGGCATTCTACGGACGATGTCGCCGATGGGCGGATCGTCTCGTTGTGAGACGAAACCGGGGTGGCACGCTCGGAGCGCAGCGACGGGCGTGGCTGCGCGTCACGGCTATCCCCACGCTCACGCCCTTCGCAGAGCCTCAGGGCGTGCCACACACGAGACACACCTGGCGAGAGGGGTTCCTCATACAAGCCCCCGCACAGACGGGCGTGGTTGATGCGCGTCACGGCGATTCCACGCTCACGCCCTTCGCAGAGCCTCAGGGCGTGCCACACACCAGACACACCTGACGAGAGGGGTTCCTCATACAGCCCCTGCACAGACTCTGGGTGGGCCATCCGGCAGCCCTACAGTAGTCTTCTGCGGACCGATCGTGGCGGGCGTGAGGAGGGACGGGATCGTGCGAGGAACGAGACGCCCGGCAGGGCGGGCGGGCGGCGTTGCCGTCGTCGCGGTGGTGCTGCTGGCGTCGGTCGCCAGGGGCGTAAAGTCAGGACCCGGCCGACTTCTTCAAGACGATGTGCATCGGCTGCCACACTATCGGCGGCGGCCGGCTGGTCGGGCCGGACCTGAAAAATGTCACCGAGCGGAAGGATCGCCCCCTGGCTGGTGCGGTTCCTCGCGTAACCCGCCGGGAATGATCAAGAGCGGCGACCCCTACGCCAGCAGTTGCTGGCGGAGAGCCGCGGCGTGGTGATGCCGGTCGTCGGCGTGATCGCCGGAGCATGGCAAGCTGCTCGACCTGATCGAGTGCGGAGTCGCAGCCGAAGTCGCGGTTCGTCGGCACTCCGCTGCCGAGCCGGCCGGTGACGGAGGCGGACGTCGAGAAGGCGCAAGCTGTTCTTCGGCGAGGATCCGCTGACCCACCGCGGCCCAGCGTGCGTGATGTGCCACTCGGCGCGGTCCCTGGGGAGTCGGCGGCGGTGGGCTCGGCGGCGACCTGACGACGGCGTACACCCGACTGGGCGGACCGACCGATCGCCGCCGCAACGTGCTCGCCTGGCTGGCGGCGCTGGGCACCCCAGTAATGGCGTCGCTGTACGCCGAGGGGCGCCAGCCGCTCACCGCCGACGAGTCGCTGCTGCTGACTGCGTTCCTGCAGAGTCGCCGACGGGGAGGGCAAGGACACGCGAAGCCGGCCGGGGCTGGTGGTGTTCGCCCTCGGTTTCGGCGGCGTCTTCGTGCTCTACAGCGTCTACCGGCTGATCGGCACCCGCCGCCGAGGTATTCGCCGCCCGCCGACGCACCGACGGGAGGGAACGGATGATGGAGACGATCCTGGCGAAGACCCTGCTGTATGCGGGGCGCTGGCGGCCTGCCTGGTGGTCCTGCCGGCCAGCGGTGGTCGTTCGCCGGCGTGGCGGTATCGGCGAGCCACGTCGCCGCACCCGGTCGTGGGGATGGGGGTGTTCCACCTCGGCATCATGATCGGTACTGACCAGCCACCTGATCGGGCTGCTAATACCGTCGCAGGTGCTGGCGTGGAACGGCAACCCCGGTGCGGCTGCTGGTGCTGGAGTCGACCGGCATGGCATTCGCGCTGCTGGGGCGCTGCTCGGCCTGCTCGTCCACCTGCGGCAGCAGCTGAAGACCGCCGACGGCCGTCTCGAGCAACGCCAGCCGACTGGCTGTTTGCCATCGCCCTGCTGGTGCTGATCACCAGCGGCATGCACGTCGCCACCGCGGTGATGTGGGGGTCGTCGTGGTACTCACGTCGAGCGCGCTGCATTCGCGGTCGCTGCTGGCGCTGCGGCCGGAGATCGCCGCGGTCAGTGCCGTCCCGGGTGTCGGTACAGCCGCACGTCATCGCCGCGGCTGGTGATCGGCCTGTTCCCCTTCACCCGCACCGCGCCGCATCGCCCTCCTCCGCCGCCCGACGCCCACACCCGCCCTAACCTGATTTATATTTCCTTTTGTGATCTTCTTTGTGATCTTTGTGTCCTTTGTGGTTCCCACTCTTCCGGAGGCGTCATGAACGGGTTGTCGCTGCGTACCGATCCGTGTGAGCTGGACTTCCTGTCGCTGGGTGCGCTGGTCCACCGGCTCGATCCGGGGCTGATCCCGTTCCGCAAGGCGCGGACGCTGGAGGTTCACGTCTCCGGCGGCGAGTACAACGTGGCGGCGAACCTGTCCGACTGCTTCCGGCTGCGGACCGGAGTGGCCACCGCGATGGTGAAGTACGGCATCGGTGAGCTGGTGCAGACGCGCGTCCGCGAGATGGGAGTGCGGCCGTTCTACAAGTGGTTCGACCACGACGGCGTTCGCGGGCCGAACCTCGCCACCGTGTACAGCGATCGCGGCCAGGGCGTGCGCGGCCCGGTGGTGTTCTACAACCGCAGCAACGAGGCCGCCGCGCTGCTCAAGCCAGGCGACTTCGACTGGCCGGCGGTGTTCGGCGCCGGTGTCCGCTGGTTCCACTCCGGCGGCATCTTCGCCGCGCTGTCGGAGACGACGGCGGAGCTGATCGTCGAGGCGATGCAGGCGGCCCGGCAGGCCGGCGCGGTGCGCTCGTTCGACCTGAACTACCGGGCCAAGCTGTGGTCATCCGTCGGCGGCGAGAAGCGGGCGCAGCAGACGCTGCGGCGGATCGTCGGCGAGGTCGACGCCCTGATCGGCAACGAAGAAGATCTGCAAAAGGGCTTAGGCATCCCCGGCCCGGAAGTGGAAGCCGGCCGCTCGAAGCTCGACCCGGACACGTTCTTCCAGATGATCGACCGGGTGGTGGCGCAGTTCCCGAACATCAAGCTGGTGGCGACGACGCTCCGCGACGTTCACACCACCAACCGGCACGACTGGGGAGCGGTGCTGTGGATGAAGGGGCAGCGCTACGTCAGTCCGACGTGCCCGCTGGACGTCCTCGACCGCATCGGCGGCGGCGACGGGTTCGCGTCGGGTCTGATCTACGGCCTGCTGACCGGCCGCCCGCCGGAGGAGGCGCTGCGGCTTGGCTGGGCGCACGGCGCGCTGCTGACGACGTTCCCCGGCGACGTGACAATGGCCAGTCGCGAAGAGGTCGAGGCGTTCGCGCAAGGCGGTTCGGCGCGGGTACAAAGGTAGCCCGGTTCTTTTAGCCCCCGGTGAACACACCGGGGGCGGATGCGGAGCGCCCTGCCAGGGTGGTTGTCGACACGCACTTGCCCCCAGTGTATTCACCGGGGGCTAAAGACAAGACCTTCCCCAATGGCATTGGGCCAAGGAAAAGCCTACCCCGGTGCCTCCTCACGCGCTCTGCCGCAGCGCCGCGCGGGCGGGCAGCGGCGACTCGAACGGGACGGTCGCCGGCTCGCGCTCCAGCATCGCGTCGATCGCTTCCAGCCGGGGGATCAGCCCGCGGTTGTTGGCGATCTGAATCGCCAGCCCCGGCCGGGCGTTCGCCTCCAGCAGCATCGGGCCGTCCTGGGCGTCGATCACGATGTCCACGCCCAGATACCCCAGCCCGACCGACTCCGCCACCCGCCGCGACAGGCGCAGCACGTCGAACCAGTACGGCACGCGCAGCCCGACCATCGGTCGTCCTGTGTCGGGGTGTCGGCCGATGAAGCGATTCTTCTGCACCGCGTGATGCGTGACGCCGGTCTCCAGCTCGATGCCGGCGCCGATGCCGCCCTGGTGCAGATTGGCTCGCCCGCCCGATTCCTTCGTCGGCAGGCGCAGCATCGCCATCGCCGGCTCGTTCCGGTAAAGGATTACTCGAATGTCGGGGATGCCCTTGTAGGTGACGGCGGCGAACGACGGGTGCAACCGCACCCGCTGCTGCACGATCGCCGTGTCCGGGTGGCCGCCCAGCGAGTACATCCCCGACAGAATATCGGTCAGGTGCCGCTTCAGGTCGTCCAGCGCGAGCGGTTCGCCATTGTGCCGGCGATAGCCGCTGCCATCGCGGCCGGTCACCACCAGCACGCCGCGGCCGGCCGACCCGCGGGTCGGCTTGACCACAAAGTCGGCGCGGTCGCCAAGCAACGCCGGCAAACGCCGCAACTCGGCGTAGCTGGTCAGCTCCAGGTACACCGCCGGCGTCGGCACGCCGATCTGCCCGCACAGCCGCGCCATCCGCAGCTTGTCGTCGACCAGCGGAAACTTGCGCCGCGGGTTGTGATCGAGAATGCACCGCGCGTTGCGGCGGTTCATCCCCAGAATGCCCAGCTCGCGCAGCCGCCGCGCGGCGGTGAACAGCCACTGCATGCCCGCCCCTCCTTCTCCGTCCGATCGTCTGCTCACGCCGGCTGCGTCGAGTAGCCCGCCGGCGGCTGCCGCAGGAAGTCGCGGAACCGGAACAGCTCGACCAGCCGATAGCCGGTATAGCGCCCCAGCAGCAGCTGCCCGGCCATCACCAGCCCGAGCGTCTCCGGGGAGCAGAACAGGTGCCGCACCAGAAAGCCGCGGCTGAGCACCAGCGCGATCGCCAACGCCA
Source organism: Gemmataceae bacterium (assembly GCA_046350215.1). Lineage (GTDB taxonomy): Bacteria > Planctomycetota > Planctomycetia > Gemmatales > Gemmataceae > JAXMAU01. Next base: position 68,149 of record JAXMAU010000012.1, read on the forward strand.
TCAGCATCGTCTGCAGCAGGGTGCGGAACGACGCATAGGCGCTGTCCTCCGTCTCCAGCGTCCAGAACCGCTCCACCATCCCGGTCAGGATCACCAGCGGGAACAGCGAGATGTAGCGCGTGGTCATCGCCCCGTAGTGGTTCGACAGCACGATCAGCCCGATCAGCACACTCATGATGAGCGTCAGCATCAGGGCGATGCGAGGAACCTGTAACAGATGGTAATTGTCGAGAAAGCGACGCATCAGCCAGCCGATCAGCAGGATCGACACGAACACGAAGATGCCCGGCAGGCTGTGCAGGTCGTGAAACGCCAGGCCGATCAGCGCCGGCGTGAAGGTGCCGAAGCTGGTCAGCCCGATCAGGTTGCGGAACACGCAAACGATCAGGGCGGCCACCGGCATCAGCAGCAGCACCTCCACCAGCCGCCGATCGCCCGGCGGCAGCTGGTAGAGCGACACGCTGCGAAACGCCTTGCGCCACACGGTGTCGTCCGGCGCCGGCTCGGCCCGGTCGAGCCGCTCGACGAGAAAGGCGTGGCGCACCTCGGTGGCGCGGCGGGCGGTGATCAGCGGCCGATCGCCATAGCCGAGGATCAGAAACGAGGACGGTACGCGGCCGAACAGTCGATACGTCGGACACATCGGCATCCAGTGGTCGTAGATGTACGCCTCCACCCAGAAATGCCCCTGCTGCTCCGGCCCCTTGGCGAGCGTCAGCCCGCTCACCACGCGCGCCGGGATGTTGCGATTGCGCAGCAGGGCGACCAGCAGCCGGCTCCGGGCGGAGCGGTCGCCACGGCCGCGGTCGAGGCAGGTCAGCGCGCTAACCGACGGGCCGTCCAGGCGGACCTCGCTGCGGACCTGCTGTTCGACGAAGTGAAACAGCGCCTGGGCGACGTCCAGCTGGTTACTACTGCCCTCCCAGGCGGCGGTCAGCTGGCGGGCCGTCTCGGAGATGTGCTCGTGGCCGGTTTCGATGAGCGGCTCGACGCCCAGGCAGTCGCCGGCGCGCGGGGCGGCATACAGGTTGCCGGCGGACCGAACGGGGTGGCTGCCGCGGCCGTGATGCAGAGCGACCACGAAGTCGGCGCGGGCGCGGAACGGGCCGTTGGCGGTGCCGGCTCGCTGCGACCAGGCGACGCGGCGGCGGTCGGGGTGGCGGGCGTCGGCGGCGCGCGGGGCCAGCTCGTCGCTGGTGAACGCCTCCTCGACCACCTGCTGCCGGTCCAGGTCGAGCGGCGCCGGGGTCCACACCCGCGCGTGCCCCTGGCTAACTCCCTGCAGGGTGAGCGTCACCTTCCAGGTCGCCGGTCCGACCGGCCGGCGGACCTCCTCGCCGAGCACTCGGCGGCGGACGGTCATGGTGCCGATCGACAGCACCGCCAGCAGGCCAGCGGTCAGCACGCACCGGGTCGTTCGTGACACGCTCAATCGCCTCCCATCACCACCCGAAATGGGCGAATAGAACCCACTGCCGTCCGGTCAGGAGCCGCCGCCCGCCGCCGACGGGGCGGCCAGCGCGCTCACCCCGGTCCACTCCACCTGGAACCGCAGCGCGCCGCGCTCCAGGTCGAGCCGGCGCGGCGTGGCGATCAGGTAGCCGGTCTGCCGCCGGCCGTCCCACAGGAACGCCCAGTGCGTGTCGGGTAACCGGCTGCGCAGCTGCGGCGGGGGGCCGGCGTGGCCGGCGGGCAGATGGACCTCGGCGAACACGAACGGCACCAGCGGCCGGCCGTCGTCGTCGTTGCCCTTGCGAATCAGCCCGGCCAGCCGCGCTGGGCGGCACCTGCACCTGATAACGGTCGGTCTGCACCCGGTCGTGCCGCGCCGCCGGCAGGTCGACCACCACGCTGGTGCGGCTGACCCGGTGGCGGACGCCGGGAGCGTCGCCGCCGGCCGGCTGCGGCAGCCGGAAGGTCGGATCGCCCAGGGTGAACGCCCACGACGCCCGCCGGTTGGCGCCGTTGCAACGGCCGCCTCGCCCAGCCGCTTCTGCTTCAGCTGCGCGTAGGTGGCCAGGAAGTTCTTCGCCTGCCGGACCGCCCCGCCGACCGTCTGCCCCTCGTACAGCAGGGCGTCGAAGAACGCCAGCGAGAACAGCTCGCGGGCCGGAGTAGGTGCGGGTGGAGGTGCCGAGCACCCCGACGGGCGCCGCACCATCAGCGGGTGAACTCTTCCGGCTGCAAGCGCCAACAGCTTTGCAGGAACACGAACGACGGCGTCAGCGGCTCGTCCCAGTCGACGAACCCCAGTCCTTGACCAGCGTGTTGCGGTGCCCCTCCCACAGAAACACCTCGTGGTGCGGCAGTTCCTGCGCAGCACGTCGGCCGGTCAGCTCGCGGCCGAAAGGGCGGTCACGTCGTAGCCGGCGTTGCAGCTCGTTGACGGTGTTGCGCGAGTACGTCTCCAGCAGGCTCAGCCCGCCGCCGGGGTTGCTGGCGACCAGCACGCCGGTTCTCCTTCGGCTCGGCCAGCAGCCGCTGGCGGGCGAGCATGAGCGGGACGACCGCCCGGTCGGCGTGGAACAGCCGGCCGACGGCGTAGGAGAACGGCAGCTCGCCGCGCGGGGTGAGCGGCTCCATCTCGATGATCGGGTCCTGTCGCCGGGGATCAGGTTGGGTCGCTGCTCCACCGGCAGCGCCTGCAGGTCACCGGCCAGAATCAGGGTGTCGACGCCGGCGAGCCGCTTCTCCCGGCCGGCCTGCTCGACCACGGCGGCCACGTCGGTTCCGCCGCGGTTGGCGAATAGCAGCGCCGCCCCTTTCGTCGCCGCCAGCCACGGCGCCAGTAATGCCATGCCGGCCGAGTCCGGCGTCGGCCGGGTTGGCGACCACGGCGGTGCCGATGCGCTCCCGGTCGGCCGTTTTCCGCACACAGGCGGCCTGGACCTTCGCCGCCGTCGACAGGTGCTCCGTTGGCACGCCGCCGACGTCGACGCGCGGCGTGCCGACGAGGACGACGCGCCTGGCCCCGCCGGCGGTGAGGAACCGTCGCAGGGCCGCGCGGCCGGCGGCGTCCTCGCGGAGCAGCCACAACGGCATCCGCTCCACCGCCGCCAGGTGCGCCGCGCGCAGCAGCAGTTCGCGCGACTTCGTCGGACAGACGACGACACCCTCCGCGGCCGTCCCGGTCTGCCACAGCGGACACGTCCCCGACGAGGCGTCGTCCCAGCGGACGATCGGCTCGACCGGCACGCCGAGGTGATTGGCCAGCGCGGCGCGGTCGACGTCGAACGCGCCGACGGGAACGACCCGGTCGGGACGATAGGCGACGAGGAAGTGTTTCAGGTACGGCCGCAGCTTCGGCGAGTCGAACAGCAGCACGGCGCCGGGTCGCGCGGCGGCGGCCACGCTCAGGCCGAGCACTCCCTCGTCGGACAGCTTGCCGCCCAGGTAAACCAGCCGCGCCGGCTCCGGGTCGGCGGTCGGCGGGGTCGCCTCGGCGAGCGGGCCGAGGATGCGGTCGGGGTCGAGGAGGGCCAGGCTGGCGGCGGCCAGCAGGCCGATGAGGAGCATCCGTGCAAGCGTTCGCATGCCTCGAATCCTTCGAGTGGGGGCAGCGGCGGGACGGGATCGGACCAGCGCCGCGGTGAACATCTTGTCCCGCCCGGCCGGAATTTGCCAGACCGAGTGTTCCAGGCAGAAAGGGCGTAAGCTGGTGAACCTCGGTCGGCGGCGCGCGGCCCGACAGGCTGCGGCGTCCACGCAGTTTCGTGGAGAGTGGCAGACCGCGGCCGTTCCGAGTATTCGCTTATCGCGTCACGCCCCACAGGCGGAGCGTGTTGTCGGCTCCGCCGGACAGGGCGCGACGGCCGTCGGGCAGGAACGCCACCGCGTAGACGTAGTCGGTGTGCTCCTCGAAGCGATGAACGATTTTACCCGTCTCGGTATCGAAAACGTGGACGATCTTGTTCTCGCCGGCGAGGAAGCGCCGGCCATCGGGCGAGAAAGCCACCGCCTCGGCGTGATCGCCCAGCCCGGTGTAGGTGCGCAGCAGCTTGCCGGTTTCCACGTCCCACAGCTTGACCGTGCTGTCGCGGCCGGAGGTGAGCAGCCGCCGGCCATCGGGGGCGAAGGCGACGCCGACCACGAACCCGTCATGCGCGTCGCGGCCGACGTAGCGCTCCTTGCCCGTCTCCAGGTCCCACAGCCGGAAGGTCTTGTCGTTGCACCCCACCGACGCCAGCAGTTTGCCGTCGGGCGACACGGCGAGCCGCCACACCCAGCCGCCGTGGCCGGTCAGCTTGCGGACCTCCTTGCCGCTGTCCACGTCGTACTGGCGGATGACCAGGTCATCGGGGTCCTCGGCTCCGCTCGACAGCACAAACCGGCCGTCGGCGGTGAAGGCGGCGCCGTACACCCGCTTGGTGTGCCCGGTGAACTGCCGTAGCTCCTTGCCACTGTCGAGGTCCCACAGCCGCAGCGTCTTGTCCAGTCCGCCGGCGGACACGGCCCGCTTCTCGTCGGGGGAGAAGGCGACCGACCACGCCCAGCCGGTGTGGCCGGTGAGCTGGCGCAGCTCCTTGCCGCCGTCGAGATCCCACAGTCGCACCGTGTAGTCCATGCCGCCGGTGAGCGCTCGTTTGCCGTCCTTGCTGACGGCGATACTGCGGATGTGGTTGGTGGTGGCCGACGAACTTGCGGATCTCGCCGAGTGCGCCTTCGATGGCGCAGCAGCACGATGGCACGCAGGCGGACGTCAGCGTCGAGGTGTTCGCGACCGGCCTTGCGGAGCGGGTCGACGCCGCCTCGCCCAGCTCGGTGAGCCGCTTCTCGGCGGCCTTGCGGACGTCGACGTCGTCGTCGCCGAGCTGTTCGATCAGCTTGCCGACCGCCTTGCCCTCCGGCTCCGGCTGGGCCAGCCCGCGCGCCGCCAGAACCAGCAGCAGGGTGAGGGCCAGTCCGCCCAGCAGTCGTGCCGCGTGTCGCATGATGGCTGTCTCCGCAGGGCCGTGGGGTCGTTCGGCCCTCATAATGACAGCCGTCCAGCGGGCGGACAACGGGAAATCGAGCCGGCGGAGATGTGCTTTGGCGAGCGGGGTCCCGTGAGGGCCCCGAGTACGTCGCCTGGAGCGCGACGTCGCGGGTAGCGGAATACTCGGGGCACTTACGTGCTCCCGCTCGCCTGGCCAGCCTGACAGGCGCTCTTCGGCGAGCGGGGTCCCGTCAGGGCCCCGAGTCAGCGCGCGAGGCGCGATGTCGCGGGTAGCGGAATACACGGGACACTGACGTGTTCCCGCTCACGTCGCCGGCGAGGCGGCGGGGGCGAGCGTCGGGGCTGCGGGGCGGGCGAGGTCGGCGAGGAAGGTGCCCTCCCAGCGGACGCGCAGGGCGGCCATCAGCAGCACGCAACTGCCGGCGGCGACGGCGAACACGGCGAACCCGCTGCCATACGTCCCGGTCAGCCCCTTCAGCCCGCCCAGCAGCGTCGGCAGGAAGAACCCGCCTACCCCGCCGGCAGCGCCGACGATCCCGGTGATCACGCCGATCTCCTTCGGGAACCGCTGCGGCACCAGCTGGAACACCGACCCGTTGCCCATCCCGAGACAGCCCATCGCCAGGAACAGCAGCACCAGCGCCACCCCCACCGGCGGCAGTACCGCCATCCCGAGCATCGCCGCCGCTACCCCGCTGTAGAGCATCATCAGCATGCGAATGCCGCCGAAGCGATCGGCCAGGTAGCCGCCCACCGGCCGCAGGAACGACCCGGCCACCACGCACAGGGTCGTGAACACCGCCGCGTACAGCTCGCCGGTCTTGCGGTCGGTAAGGAAATACTGGTCGCGGAAGAAGGCGTTAAGGAAGCTGGCCAGCCCGACGAAGCCGCCGAACGTCACCGCGTAGAACAGGCAGAACCACCAGGTGTCGGCGTGGCGGAACACCTGCACATAGGCGATCAGCGGCTTCGGGGCCGGCTGCGTCGGCGCGTCCTCGGCGAACAGGGCGAAGACCAGCAGCGTCGCCAGCAGCGGCACCAGCGCCAGCCCGAACACCAGGTGCCAGTCGGCCAGCCAGGCGGCCAGCAGCGGGGCGAACAGCGTCGCCAGCGCCGTCCCGCTGTTGCCGGCCCCGGCGATGCCCATCGCCAGACCCTGATACTGCGGCGGATACCACCGGCTCGCCAGCGGTAGCGCGACGGCGAAGCTGGCGCCGCCGATGCCGAGCAGCGCGCCGACCACCAGCGCCTGCTCGTAACTGGTCAGCCAGAAGCGGCCGAGCAGCAGCGGTATGATCGTCAGCGTCATGCCCAGCAGCCCGGTAAACCGCGCCCCGCAGCGGTCGGTCAGGACGCCCATCGGCAGCCGTAAGATCGCCCCGCCCAGGATCGGCACCGCCACCATCAGCCCCTTGTACGGAGCGACGCGCGTCAGGTAGTCGCCCGCCGCTTCCCCCTCGCCCTGCGGCAGCAGCTCGGCGACGATGCGGTTCGCCAGCGGGCCGAGCAGCACCCAGATCATGAAGCTGATGTCGAAGTACAGGAACGCACATAGCAGCGAGGGCAGGTGTCCCACCCGGCGGAATTCGCGGAGATTCATGAGTCGATCACCTAGCGAGAACAGGTCACGGAATCAGACGCACTCAGACTGGGGCACGGGGTCCGCTTCGGGGTCGGCGGTCACACGCACGGCCGGCACCACCGGCTCGAGCGGCACCTTCTCGACGGCGACGGCGCAGAACTTCAGCTCCGGCTGCTTCGACACCGGATCGGTGGCACTCAGGGTCAGGTAGTTGACGGCGTTGCCGGGGGCGTACTGGTCGCCCCAGTGGAACGGCAGGAACACCTGACCGACGGCGACGGTGTCGGTCCGTCGCGCCGGCAGCTGGATGGTGCCGCGGCGGCTGGAGATCTGCACCAGATCGCCGTCGGCCACGCCGAGCCGGTCGGCGTCGGTGGGGTGCAGCTCGACAAACGGCGTCGGCTCGCGGCGGACCAGTTTTTCCACCTTGCCGGTCCGCGTCAGCGTGTGCCAGTGGGCGTACAGGCGGCCGGTGGTGAGGACGAAGGGGAACTCGTGGTCGGGCTGTTCGCGCGCCGGCTGGTGTGGCCGCGGCAGGAAGCGAGCGCGGCCATCGGGGGTCGGGAACACCTGGTCGAGATAGCGGCGCGGGGAACCCTGGTGCGCCTCGTCGGGGCACGGCCAGTACAGGTGGCGCTCGGTCCGCAGCCGGCGGGCGGTGATGCCGGTCATGTCGCACGGCCGGCCGGTGGTGAGGGCGCGAAACTCCTCCCACACCTCGGCCGACGCCGTGAAGTCGAACCCGCGGAACCCCATCGCCCGGCCGACGCGCGCCAGGATCTGCCAGTCGGGCAGGGCGGCGCCGGGCGGCTCGAACAGTTTGGGGCTGTGGCTCACCAGCCGCTCGCTCGATGTGCTCGTCCACTCCTTCTCGCCCCACTGCGCCGCCGGCAGCAGGACGTCGGCGGCCAGCGTCGTCTCGGTCGGGTGATAGGCGTCGGACACGACCACCAGCTCGGCCCGCGCCAGCGCTCGCCGCGCCTGGTGCAGGTCCGGCAGGCTGACCAGCGGATTGGTGCCGGCGATCCAGATCGCCTTGAGCGTGCCCTTCTCCAGCGCGCGGAACATCTCCACCGCCGACAGGCCCGGCTGGGGGCGAATGCTGCCGGCCGGCTGGTTCCAGGCGCGCTCCAGGTCGCGGCGGTGGTCGGCGTCGTCGACGAAGCGATAGCCGGGCAGCTGGTGGGCGAGCAGGCCGGCCTCGCGGCCGCCCATCGCGTTCGGCTGGCCGGTGAGCGAGAACGGCCCGGCGCCCGGCTTGCCAATCTGCCCGGTGAGCAAATGCAGGTTGATGAGGCTGTTGTTCTTCCAGGTGCCGACGGTGCTCTGATTCGTCCCCATGCAGTAAAAGCTGAGGAACGACTGCGCCCAGGCGATCTGCCGTGCCACCTTGACGAGCAGCTGCTGCGGCAGCCCGGCGGCGGCGCACAGCTCGGGTAGCTTCTGCTCGGTGAGGAACTTGTGGAACGCGGCGAACCCACTGGTGTGGTTGGCGATGAACCCCTCGTCGAGCGTGCCGAACGACAGGATCAGCCGGCACAGGGCGTTGAGCAGGGCGATGTCACCGCCGGGCCGCACCGGCAGGTGGATGTCGGCGGCCTTCGCCGTCGGCGTTCGCCGCGGGTCGGCGACGATGATGGTGACTCCCGGTCGCGCCGCCTTGGCGGCCTTGACGCGGTCCCACAGCACCGGGTGCGCCTCGGCCATGTTGCTGCCGACCAGGAACAGGACGTCGGCCAGGTCGATGTCGTCGTAACAGCACGGCGGGCCGTCGCTGCCGAGGCTGGTGCGGTAGCCGGCGACGGCGCTGGCCATGCACAGCCGGCTGTTGGAGTCGGTGTTGTTGGTGTGCAGGTGGCCCTTGAACAGCTTGCAGGCCAGGTAGGCCGCCTCGGTGTCGAGCTGCCCGCTGCCGTAGAAGGCGACGGCGTCGGGGCCGTGGGTGGCGATGATCTGCTTGAACCCGCTGGCGATGCCGCTGATCGCCGCGTCCCAGCTCATCGGCCGGAACGCGGCGTCGCGCGAGCTGCGCCCCATCGGCAGCGTTAGCCGATCGAGGGTGTCCACGGTGTCGCCGAGCAGCGCGCCCTTGGCGCACAGCCGGCCGCGGTTGGCCGGCGCGTCGGCGACGCCGCGAATCCGTAACGGCGTCGGCGCCGGGCCGACCTCGCCGTCCAGCTCCAGGCGACAGCCGACCCCGCAGTACGGGCAGATCGTCTGACCGCGCACGGGCAGGGACGTGCCGCGCGATGGCATGTTGAGGATGCTCCGAAAAGAGATTCACCCACCCGCACCAGGGCTGCCCATCGCCCTGAACGATCCGCACGGATGGCGAGCCTGTTTCCGATCAGGCGGCTGCTCACCGAGGCAACTGGGATGCCAAACGGTGAGCAGTCGCATCAGATTGACTCAACATGTTGATGTGAAATCGGATAGGACAGGGGGTGAAAGAGGTGGCCGGCAGGCAATGCCTCATATGTCAGCAATTTGCGCGACAATGCTGCCCAATAACCGGGCGACGGCAGGAGTGATCCAATTGTGGATCGTCGAATCGCCTGAATCTGCTGACCAATCTAGCAACTGGTGCTCATTTGCAAAGCAGGCGATGAGGTGAGTGACGAGCCGATTCGGAATTCCCGCGACGACGAATCTTCTTCATCCACCAGTGTTTATATCCACTCGCGGGGGCGTTCGAGTCGGATGGCATCCGGTTTGCTTTGGACGGCAAACTCACACTTGGCTCGTCTGGGAGGCTCGTCCGTGATTCGACGACGCTTGAAAACAGTGGTGGTGATCGGCAACGGGATGGTTGGGCACCGCTTCTGCGAACGGTTGCTCGAGCACGATCCCGACCACATCTGGCAGATCGTCACGTTCGCCGAGGAGCCGCGGCCGGCCTACGACCGGGTGAACCTGTCCAAATTCTTCGCCACGCGCTCGGCGGCCAAGCTGGCCCTCGCCACTGCCGACTGGTACGACCAGAACGGCATCCACCTGCACCTGGGCGACCGGGCCGTCGAGATCGACCGCGACAACCGCGTGGTCCGGTCGGCGGCCGGCCGCGAGATCCCCTATGACGCCGTCGTCCTGGCCACCGGGTCGGTGCCGTTCGTTCCGTCGGTGCCGGGGATCGACAAGCCGGGGGTGTTCGTTTATCGCACCATTGAAGATCTGGAAAAGATCATCGCCTACGGCGAGACGGTTCGCAGCGCGGCGGTGATCGGCGGCGGGCTGCTCGGGCTGGAGGCGGCCAAGGCGGCCTATGACCTGGGGCTGGAGACGCACGTCGTCGAGTTCGCCTCGCGGCTGATGCCGCGGCAGGTCGACGAGGCCGGGTCCCGGGTGCTGGAACGCAAGATCGAGGCGCTCGGCGTGCGCGTTCACCTCAACCGCAACAGCCGCGAGGTGGTCGGCGACGGCAAGGTGGAGCAGCTGGCGTTCACCGACGGGACGGCGCTCGACGTCGGCATGATCATCGTGTCGGCCGGCATCAAGCCGCGCGACGACCTGGCGCGGGCGGCCGGGCTGACCGTTGGCCCGCGCGGCGGGGTGGTGGTCGACGACGAGCTGCGCACCTCTGATCCACATATCTTCGCCATTGGCGAGGTGGCGCTGCATGGCGGGATGATCTACGGGCTGGTCGCCCCCGGCTACGACATGGCCGAGACGGTCGCCGCCAACCTCGCCGGCCAGGGCCGCCGGTTCCGCGGCGCCGACCTGTCCACCAAATTGAAGCTGATGGGCGTCGACGTCGCCAGCTTCGGCAACCCGTTCGCCGACGACAAGACCGCCACGCCGCTGGTGTTCGAGGATCCGTTCAAGGGCACGTACAGCAAGCTGCTGTTTTCGCCCGACGGCACGCGGCTGGTCGGCGGCATCCTGGTCGGCGATGCGTCCAGCTACGGCCGGCTGTCGATGCTGGCCAAGAGCGGCGAAGCGCTGTCGATGGCGCCGGGCGAGGTGCTGCTGGGCCGCAGCCGCGACGCCGGAGCCGGTGGGATGATCACCAACATCCCCAACGACACCCAGGTGTGCTCGTGCAACAACGTCTCCAAGGGGCAGATCTGCACCGCCGTCCGCGACAAGAATTTGACCTCGGTCGAGGAGGTGAAGCTCTGCACCCGCGCCGGCACCGGCTGCGGCGGCTGTCTGCCGCTGGTCACCGATCTGTTCAAGGCCGAGATCAAGGCCGCCGGCAAGCGTGTGAGTAATAACTTATGCGAACACTTCGCCTGCACCCGCCAGGAGCTGTTCGAGATCGTCAAGATCAAGCGGATCAAGACGTTCGACGAGCTGATCACGGCGCACGGTCGCGGCAGCGGATGTGAGGTGTGCAAGCCGGCGGTGGCGTCGATCCTGGCCAGTTTGTGGAACGAGCACGTCGTCGATCACGTTCCCATTCAGGACACCAACGATCGGTTTCTGGCGAACATCCAGCGCGGCGGCAGCTACTCGGTGGTGCCGCGCGTGCCCGGCGGCGAGATCACCCCGGAGAAGCTGATCGTGCTGGGCGAGGTGGCGCGCAAGTACGGGCTGTACACCAAGATCACCGGCGGCCAGCGCGTCGACCTGTTCGGCGCCGCCGTCCACCAGCTGCCGGCCATCTGGGCGGAGCTGGTCGCCGCCGGCTTCGAGAGCGGCCACGCCTACGGCAAGGCGCTGCGGACGGTCAAGAGCTGCGTCGGCTCGACGTGGTGCCGCTACGGCGTGCAGGACTCGGTCGGCTTCGCCATCCGCGTAGAGAACCGCTACAAGGGGCTGCGTGCCCCGCACAAGATCAAGTCGGCGGTGTCCGGTTGCGTTCGCGAGTGTGCCGAGGCGCAGAGCAAGGACTTCGGCCTGATCGCCACCGAAAAGGGGTACAACCTGTACGTGTGCGGCAACGGTGGGGCCAAGCCGCGGCACGCCGACCTGCTCGCCGCCGATCTGTCCGAGGAGAAGGCGATTCGCCTGATCGACCGCTTCCTGATGTACTACATCCAGACCGCCGACAAGCTGACGCGAACGTCGGTGTGGCTGGAGAAGATGGACGGCGGGATCGAGTATTTGCGCGACGTGATCGTCAACGACCGGCTTGGCATCGGCGCCGAGCTGGAGCGGCAGATGCAGTTCTGCGTCGACACCTACCGCTGCGAGTGGAAGGCAGTGGTGGACGACCCGGAGAAGCGGCGGCTGTTCGAGCAGTTCATCAACACCGGCGAGACGGAGCCGACGATCGAGTTCGTCAGCGAGCGCGAGCAGAAACGGCCGGCGGCATGGACGACGCACTTCGTCCCGCTCGCCGAGCTGACGCTGCGTGTCGCGAAATCGGCGGACGACGAACGCCGCTGGGTGCCGGTCGGTAAGGTGTGGGACTTCCCCGCCGACGGCGGCGCCGCGGTGAAGGTCGGCAAAACGCAGCTGGCCGTGTTCCACTTCGCCAGCCGCGGCGAGTGGTACGCCTGTCAGAACCTGTGCCCGCACCGCCGTGAGTTTGTCCTCTCACGCGGCCTGCTGGGCGACGCGCAGGGCAAGCCGAAGGTGGCGTGTCCGATGCACAAGAAGACGTTCTCGCTGCAGACGGGGAAGTCGCTGAACAACGAGGAGTACGCGGTCCAGGTGTTCCCGGTGCGCATCGACGGCGACGACGTGCTATTGAACCTGCCGCCGGTCGAGGTACTCGACGCGCTACTGGCGACCAAAACGACCTGCAATCACGCCTGCCCCAACGAAAACGCCGGCACTCCGCCAGCCAAGAAGACGCGCAAGCGCGGCGTCGACCCGTTCGCGGTGCATCCGGCGGAGGCGCCATAAGCAAGCACACGCCTCGTTGTGGCTCGTTGTGGCCGGGTCGGGAGACCCGGCCACTCCAGCGGACCGAAGGTTTCCCGCGCGCCGGAGGAGATCTGCGGTCGGCCGGAGGGCGTGGGTGCGTGTCAAGCGTCCTCCCACGCGCACGCCCTTCGCCAAGCCTCAGGGCGTGCCACACAGAACGTCCTTCCACCGGGCGGCCAGGAGCGGACGATTCCGGCATTTGCGCGGATTTTCCCGGCGCGCCCTTGTCAGCAGGCGGGACCGCTGAAATAATACACCTCCTCTGAATCCTGCTGCCTGATGAACACCCCCACTGGTGGGGGGTGTTCCTTTTTGTTTGTGCCTCATAGCGAGAGCGAACAGCAATGGCCGAGTCCGTGGTACTGGTGACCGAGAAGCGAGAGGGCCGCGGCTCCCGGCAAGCGGAAAAGCTCCGCAAGCAGGGCAAGGTGCCCGCCGTCGTCTACGGCCACAAGGAAGCAACCGTCTCCGTCAGCGTGCCGCACGACACCGTGCTCAGCGCCGTCCGCCATGGCGCCCGTGTCGTCGACATCACTGTCGGCGGCAAGACGGAAAAGGCGCAGATCGTCGAGGTCCAGTGGGACTACCTCGGCAAGGACGTCCTCCACGTCGACTTCAAGCGCGTCAGCGCCGACGAGCGGATCGAGGTCGAGGTGCCGGTCGAGCTGCGCGGCATCGCCCCTGGTGCCAGCGGCGGCGCCGGCGTGCTCGATCAGCCGCTGCACACCATCCGCCTCGAATGCCCGGCGCTGGCCGTGCCCGAGACGATCCGGGTGAGCATTGCCGAGCTGCAGGTCGGTTCCGCCATCCACGTCCGCGAGCTGAAGCTGCCCGACAACGTCAAGGCGCTGGAAGATCCGGACGCCATCGTCGTGCATGTCACGCAGGTGAAGGCCGAGGCCGAGGCGGGCGAGGCGGCCGCCACCACGGCGGAGCCGGAAGTGATCACCCGCAAGAAGGGCGAGGAGGAGGGCGAGGAGAAGTGATGTCGGCAGGGAGAGGGAGCATCGTTTCCCCTTCTCCCTCCCGAGTCCCCCCTGGTCGCCATGCGAGTCATCGTCGGTCTCGGCAATCCTGGCAAGCAGTACCACGGCACCCGGCACAATGTCGGCTTCGCGGTGGTCGACTCCCTGGCCCAGTCGCCCCAGGCGGGGCGGTTCCAGGCGCGCTTCCAGGGCCAGGTGGCCGAGCTGCACGACGGCGAGCACAAGGTGCTGCTGGTCAAGCCGGAGACGTTCATGAACCTCTCCGGCCGGTGTGTCCGTCAGGTGACGGACTTCTACCAGGTGGCGGCGACCGATCTGCTGGTGGTGTGCGACGACGTCAACCTGCCGCTGGGCAAGCTGCGGGTGCGGGCCAAGGGGTCGCACGGCGGGCACAATGGCCTCCGCGACATCCAGAACCACCTGGGGACGACCGACTACCCGCGCCTGCGGATCGGCGTCGGGGCGGCCGCAGAGCCGGGCGAGCTGGTCGATCATGTGCTCACCCGCTTCAAGCCGTCCGAACGGCCGCTGATCGACGACGCGGTGGCCCTGGCCGCCCAGGCCGCCGCGGTGTGGATCCAGCAGGGAATCGACGTGTGCATGAACCAATTCAACGCCAGCACGGGCAAGGAACCAAGCTGACGGCAACCCAGTCGAGTGAGCGACGCATGCCTGCCAACATTTACGAGTGCATGTTCATCCTGGACACCAACAAGGTGGCCGGCGATCAGGCCGCTGTGACCAAGCAGCTGCACACCATCCTCGAGCGCCACAACGCCGAGGTGCTGGCCAGCCGCCCGTGGGCCGAGCAGAAGCTGGCCTACCCGATCAACAACCACAAGAAGGGGTTGTATTACCTGACGTACTTCCGTACCGAGGGGAAGAACCTCGACAACATCGAGCGCGACTTCGGTCTCAACGAGACGATCCTCCGCAACCTGATCGTCAAGATCGACCCGAAGCTGACCGACGTCATGCTGACCCTCGCCCATGACGAGCGGGCGATGGCGCTGCAGACGGTCAACGCTCCGCCGCCCGAGGAGGATCTCGGCGGGGACGACCGCGACCGTGGCCCGCGCCGCACGCCGCGGCGGACGCCCGACAAGGACGAGGGCGGTGCGTGACCGCGCCGCCCGCCGCGGTTGAACCGCCGCCGGGCCGTGCAAATTCCGATGCCGGCGACCTACGGAGCTTGTTTCGTCAAGAGTAACAGGTGTATAGTGCATCTGCATTCTTGAATCGTCAGGAATCGTCCCCCGTAGAGGTCCGGCAGGAGAGCGCCCCATGGCGAATCTGAACAAGGTGATGCTGATCGGGCGGCTGACGCGCGACCCCGAGCCGATCGAGGTCCGCGGCGCCGTCAGCGGTGCGAAGTTCGGCTTCGCGGTCAATAACCGCAAGCAGAACACGCAAACGCAGCAGTGGGAAGACGTTCCGGTCTTCATCGACATGGAGATCTGGAACCGTGGCGAGAACAGCCGCCAGGCCGACCGGGTGTTGCAGACCCTCCGCAAGGGTCAGCAGGTGTTCATTGAGGGACACCTGAAAATGGACACCTGGGACGACAAGAACGGCGGCGGCAAGCGGTCCGCCCTGCGCGTGGTGGTGGAGAACTTCCAGTACCTCGAGCCGCGGACCGACGGCGAGATGCCGGCGCCGCGGGCAGCCCGCCCGGCGATGGCGCCGCGACCGGCACCGGCGCCGGCCCGCAACGGCGGGTACAACGGCAGTTACGACGAAGAGTCCGACATGGGAAGCGCCCCCGGCCGTCCCGGCGTGGGGGGGAACGAGGACGACATTCCGTTCTGATCCGAGCGGGTGTCGCTGATACAGGCAGGTCATCATGCTCAAGCAGCGGAACCAGTTGCCCAAGGGCCGTCACGGGAACCTGAAGCTGGTGCTCACCGAGGACGTGCAGTACCTCGGCAAGCAGGGAGACGTGGTCGAGGTGCGACCCGGCTACGCGCGGAACTACCTGATCCCGCGCGGTTTCGGCATTGTGCCGAACGAACACAACCTCAAGCTGCTGGAGCGGTTCAAGATCCGCGTCCGCCAGGCCCGCGAGGCGCGCGTCGCCGACCTGAAGGCCATGGCCGAGCAGATCGCCAAGATGGCCGGCATCACCATCGAGGCGCCGGCCACCGCCGAGGGCCACCTGTACGGCTCGGTCGGCGCCGCCGAGATCTCCAAGGGGCTGCGCGGCAAGAACCTGCCGGTCGACCCCGAGATGGTCCGCGTCGAGGGCGCCATCAAGGAGGTCGGCCTGTACGCCGTCAAGCTGAACCTCGGCTACGACATCGAAACCGAGGTCAAGGTGGCCGTGATCGCGCCGCAGGGGCGCTGAGCGCGCGCGGCCGTTCGGGTTCCCAGCGGGTCGGCCGGGCGAGGTATCCCGGCCGGCCTGTCGGCGCGCCCGCCGTGTCGTTCCCCGCGTCGCCCGCATCTCCTGACCGGCCCCCACGGACGGCGGGCCGATCGACCCCGACAGGGAGGTTGTTCGCATGCCCGCCGACAAGGAACTCCTCGATCGCCTCCCGCCGCAAAACCGCGAGGCCGAACAGAGCGTGCTCGGCAGCATGCTCCGCGACAACGCCTGCATCAACGACCTGCTCCAGCTGCTCCGCAAGGACGACTTCTACGCCGACGCTCACCAGAAGATCTTCGAGACGATCGTCAGCCTGCACGACCGCGGCGGGCAGCCGGTCGATCTGGTCATTCTGGCCGAGGAGCTGAAGAAGCGCGGCTACCTGGAGGACGTCGGCGCCTACGCCTACCTGGGCGAGCTGTGGGAAGCGACGCCGACGGCAGCCAACGCCGAGTATTACGCGCAGATCGTCCGCGACAAGGCGCTGGTGCGCAACCTCATCCGTGCCGGTAATGACATACTGGGAAACGCCTACAAGCAGAGCATGCCGGCCGACCAGCTGATCGAGTCGGCCGAGCGGCAGATCATGGAGGTGGCGACCAAGGGGATCGTCGGCAAGCTGTACACGCTGGAAGAGGCGATTCAGGACACCTACGATCGCATCGACCAGCGGACGCTGGGTTCGGAGATGGCCGCCAGCGGCATCCTGACCGGCTTCACCGACCTCGACGACCTGACTGCCGGCCTGCATCGATCCGAGTTGGTCATTATTGCCGCTCGACCGAGTGTCGGGAAAACCGCGTTTTCGCTCGCCCTGGCCCGGAACATCGTGGTCAACGAGAAGGCGCCGGTGTTCTTCGTCAGCCTGGAGCAGTCGCGCGTGGAGCTGGCGGAGCGCTTGCTCTGTTCGCAGGCGAAGGTCGACAGCCACCGGCTCCGCAAGGGCACGCTCACGCAGATCGGACGACATGGAGCGACTGATCCGGGCCCAATGGCAACGTTCTCCGCGCCGCCCCACTGACGATCGACGACACGCCGGGCGCGAGGGTATTTTGCGCATCGCCGCCAACGCTCGGCGGCTGAAGCGGCAGCTGAACATTCGCGCTGTCTTCATCGACTACCTGCAGCTGATCGAGCCGGACAATCGCCGCGATCCTCGCCACGAGCAGGTGGCGCAGATCAGCCGCCGGCTCAGGGTTCCTGGGCGCGCGAGCTGGAGATCCCGGTGGTCGCGCTCGCCCAGGTGAACCGGGCGTCGGAGGACCGGCAAGACCACCGGCCGCGGCTGTCCGACCTTCGCGAGTCCGGCTGCCTGGCCGGAGACACGCTGGTGACGCTGGCCAACTCCGGCCGACGGGTGCCGATCCGGGAACTGGTGGGGCGGCAGGGCGTGTCGGTCTGGTCGCTCGACGAACGCAGCCTGCGACTCCGACCGGCGCAGGTGAGCCGGGCGTGTTGCACCGGCGTGAAGCCGGTGTATCGGCTGCGGACGCGGCTGGGCCGCTGCATCCGCGCCACCGCCAATCATCCATTCCGTGCCTACCAGGGATGGAGGCGCCTCGACGAGCTGGCGGTAGGAGATTATGTGGCCGTCCCGCGAGTTCTCCCTTGTGGGGGCCGGAACACGCTGTCGGCCGCCGAGGCGGGGCTGCTCGGCCACCTGATCGGCGATGGCTGCACCCTGCCCCGCCATGCCATTCAGTACACCACCCGCGAGCGCGACCTGGCCGACCGGGTCGCTGCGCTGGCGGTCGAGGTGTTTGGCGCTCGCATCTGCCCCCGTGTCGTCGCGGAGCGGACCTGGTTCCAGGTCTACCTGACCGCTTCCGAACGGCTAACACATGGCCGGCATAACGCGGTAGCGGAATGGCTGACCGGACTGGGGGTGTTCGGCCTGCGATCGTGGGAGAAGCGGGTTCCTGACGTCGTCTTCGAGCAACCGCACGAGGTGGTGTCGGCCTTCCTCCGTAGCCTGTGGGCGACCGACGGGTGCATCCGCCCTGCCGGCCGCGTCACCCACTACCCGGCCGTCTTCTACGCCTCCAGCAGCGAGGCGCTGGCCGACGGGGTACAAGCGCTGTTACTCCGGCTGGGGATCAACGGCCGACGGCGCGTTCAAAACCAGGGTGAAAAGGGTCGCCCACAGCATCAGGTGTGGCTGTCGGGGCATGACGATCTGGTCCGGTTCACCCATCAGGTCGGGGCGGTCGGGGCTTACCGATGCGAAGCGTTGGCGACGGTCGAACGCTGGTTGGAGGGCCAGGCGGCGAACACCAACCGGGACATCATCCCCCGCCTGGTGTGGCACCACCGGGCGGTCCCGCTGATGCGAGAACGAGGCATCAGCATGCGTAGCATGCAGGCGGCGATGGGCATGGCCTTCTGCGGCTCCAGCTTGTACAAGCAAAACCTCAGCCGCGAACGGCTGGCCCGCGTTGCCACGGCGGTCGGCGGCGACGAGGTGCTGACCGCCCTGGCTGGTAGCGACGTGTACTGGGATCGGGTCGAGAGGATCGAACCGGCGGGCGAAGAGGAGGTCTTCGACCTGACGGTTCCCGGCCCGCACAACTTCGTGGCGAACGAGATCGTCGTTCACAACTCGATCGAGCAGGACGCCGACGCGGTGTTGATGCTGCATCGGCCGGACCGCTACGAGCCGGGCCAGCAGGAGGGAGTGATCGAGATCATCGTCGCAAAGAACCGGCAAGGTCCGGTCGGCGAGGTGACGCTGGCGTACATCAAGCAGTATTTGCGCTACGAGGACTTCAAGGTCGGCACTCCGTTCGACGGGTGAGCGACAGGGCGCAGGTTGGCCATTCGGAGGGCTTTGCTTTAGCCCCCGGTGAACACACCGGGGGCGAATGCGGGTCGCCCCGAAAGGGTGGTCGTCGACACACACTCGCCCCCGATCTTTTCGATGCGGAGCGCCCCGAGAGGGTGGTCGTCGACACGCACTTGCCCCCGGTGTGTTCACCGGGGGCTAAGAAAACGGGGGCTACCCCACAAGGGAACGAAGAAACCGCCGATGCCGCATCCCTCGGGGTGATGCCGCGGCGAAGACGGGGTAAAAACGGGCCAGGGGGCGCCGTCTTCACGTATATTCGACATAGCGGTTGCTATTGGACGCCCGCCACCGACCCGGCACGCACGCCGACGCGCCGAGAGGGAACAGGGCATGAACCCGGTCGACGTCTACAACTTCATCAAGGAAGCCGTCCTGTGGGACGGCGTCTCCTGGGCCGCGTTCGGGACCGGGTCGATGGTCGCCCTGCTGGCTGTCTGGGCCGTCCGTCGCCTGCTGCCGTCCCGCAGCGAGCACGGCTTCAATGGGTGGCTGCGGAAAGACATCCAGGAGCTGAAAAAGGAACGGGCCGAGCTGCACCGCGCCCGCACCGAGACGAGCCATCAGCTGACGGACCAGCGGGTGGCGCTCACGCGGCTGCAGAAGGACCTGGAAAGCTGCCAGGCGGAGAATGCGATGGCCAGGAACGAGCTTTCCACCTATACCCGCGCCTTCCACAACCTGAAAACCGTCTACAAACGGACCATTCAGCAGCACGCCGCCGTCAAGGGGCAGCTGAGCGAGGCGTGCGAGGAACTCAAGCACCAGTTGGCGGACGCGGACGCCGCCCGGCATCAAACCGAGGCGACCGTCAAGTCGCTGCGGGCGCAGCTGCAAGCCGTCACCGCCGATATCGATGCCGTCGCCCGCGCTGACGGCCGACTGTGGGAGAAGCCGCCGGTCGAGAGGCCGTCGCCGCGGCTGCCGGGCGGACGGCGGGCGCCGATCGTCGCCGTCCTCAACCTGAAAGGCGGTGTCGGCAAGACGACCCTGACGGCGAACCTGGGAGCAACGCTGGGCAAACAGGGCCGCAAGGTGCTGCTGGTCGACCTCGACTACCAGGCGTCGCTTTCGTCCCTCTGTCTGACCGGCGAGATGTTCCGGCAGGTCCGCGATCACGGGCATTTTGTCCAGCACCTGTTCCACGGCAACCGGGACGGGGACGACCTGAAACAACTCCTGACCCCGCTGAACCCTGCGCGCGGCCAGCTGCTGGCGACCGACGAGGACCTGCAGGACGTCGAGGCGCAGCTACAGGGCCGGTGGCTGGTGAGGCCCGGCGACGGCGATGTCCGCTTCCTGCTGCGGCAGACGCTCCACGCGCCGGCGGTGCAGGAGGCGTTCGACTTCGTCTTCCTCGACTGTCCGCCGCGGCTGACCACCGCCTGCGTCAACGCCCTGGCGTGCTGCGACTATGCGCTCATCCCGGTGCTGCTGGACGAAACGTCGGCGGCCGCCGTGCCGCGGCTGCTCCGCTGGCTCGACCGGCTGCGCCCCGCCGTCTGTCCCGACCTGGAGGTGCTGGGGGTGGTGGCCAACCGGGTGACGCTGCGCAACGGCAATCTGATCAAGGGGCAGCAGGCGGTCTGGAACGAGCTGCCGGTCCGCTGTCAGGACGTCTGGCGCGAGCCGGTCTACTTTTTCCGCACCCACGTCAAGCAGGACTCCGCCTTCGCCGACGCCGCCGACCGGCATCGCTTCGCCGCCGACGACCCGGACGTACAGCCGTTCTTTCGCGACCTCGCCGACGAACTGAGGGAGAGGGTCAACCGCCATGAAAGTGGCCGAGCTGCAGCAGTTCCTCCAAAGCCTGAGCGTACCGCTGAGCACGTCGGGTGCCACTAAGGTGGCGGCCGAGCTGGAGCGGCTGTGTGCCGGCTTCCAGCCGTTCAGCGGGATGACGCTCGTCCAGTTCACCGACTTCCTCACCCTGGCGGAGACGTACCAGCGCGAGGGAACCCTGAAGGGCGGGGCCAAACCGCGCGGCCGGGCGGCGGCGACAGTCGACGCCGGCAAGGTGGAGCGGGTGGCGCAGCAGTTTCAGCAGCTGTACGAGCGGGCAACCGACCCGACTCTGGAGCACACCACCATCGCCAGCGAGATGAAAAAGCTCGACAAACAGCTCAGCAAGGACGAGGCGATCGCCGTCGCCATCGCCGTCGGCATCGTCACGCCGCTGAAGACGAAGAAGGCGGCGATCGATGAACTGACGCGAAAAGTCACGACCCGGAAGGACAGTTACGATCGGGCGTCGTTTTCTTAGCCCCCGGTGAACACACCGGGGGCCAATGCGGATCGCCCCGAAAGGGTAATCGTCGACACGCACGCGCCCCCGGTGAACACACCGGGCGCAAATTACGGGTACAACCCGCGACGCTGCTTTTCGCGGGCGACCTTCTGTACGCCGAGGCTGAGCGCGGCGGTGCGCATCCGCAGGCGCCGGTCGGTGGCCAGGGTGCGGATCTGATGGAACGCCCGCAGCATCAGCTCCTGCAGCTTCTGGTTGACCTGCTCCTCGCTCCACATCAGCTGCTGGATGTCCTGCACCCACTCGAAGTACGACACCGTCACCCCGCCGGCGTTGCACAGCACGTCGGGGATGACGAACACGTCGCTGGCGGCCAGGATCTCGTCGGCCTCCAGCGTGGTCGGACCGTTGGCCGCTTCGGCGAGGATGCGACATTCCAGCCGCGCCGCGTTGCCCTCGTGGATCACCCGCTCCAGGGCGGCCGGCACGAGTACGGTACAGGGGGTGACGAGCAGCTCGTCGGCGTCGATGGGCTCGGCCTCGGAGAAATCGCGGAGCCGGTTGCCGTAGCCGACATGGCGGGCGAGCGCCGGGATGTCCAGGCCGCGGGTATTGCGGATCGCCCCGTAACGGTCGCCGACAGCGATCACCTTCAGCCCGCGGCGGTGCAGCTCCAGGGCGGTGACCGAGCCGACGTTGCCGAACCCCTGGACGACGGCGGTCGACACCTCGGCGCGCAGCCCCAGCTCGCGCATCGCCTCCAGAATGCAGTAGACCACGCCGCGGCCGGTGGCGTCGCGACGGCCGACGCAGCCGCCCAGTTCGACCGGCTTGCCGGTGACGATCTCCGGACAGGCGTAGCCGACCTTCATGCTGTAGGTGTCGTAGATCCACGCCATCGTCTGCTCGTCGGTGCCCATGTCGGGCGCCATCACGTCCTGGCGCGGGCCGATGATGCTCAACACTTCCTCGGTGAACCGGCGGGTGAGGCGTTCCAGCTCATCGCGCGACAGGGTGGCCGGGTCGCAGCAGATGCCGCCCTTGGCACCGCCGAACGGCAGGTTCATGATGCCGCACTTCCACGACATCCACATGGCCAGCGCCGCCACCTCGCCGAGATCGACGCGCGGGTGATAGCGCAGCCCGCCCTTGGACGGCCCGCTGGTCAGGCTGTGCTGCACCCGGTAGCCGATGAACACCTCCGTCTCGCCGTTGTCGAGGTGGACCGGGATCGAGACGACCATCGCGCGCTTGGGCAGGCTCATGCGGTCGAGGATGCCGGGGTCGATGTCGATCACCTCGGCGACCGCCTGCAGCTGCCGGCGCGCCATCTGAAAGGTCGGCGAGTTGTCGAACAGCGGAAAACTTGGGCCGGACGGAAGCGGAGGTGCGGGAGAGGAAGGCGCGTCCATGAGGGTTCCTCGGGAAGTGGGTGAGCGATCCCGCCGAAGCGGGTCTA
The DNA here is from genome assembly GCA_046350215.1 of Gemmataceae bacterium. Classification (GTDB taxonomy): domain Bacteria; phylum Planctomycetota; class Planctomycetia; order Gemmatales; family Gemmataceae; genus JAXMAU01. The sequence goes on from JAXMAU010000012.1 coordinate 90,381, forward strand.
TGGCTATCGTAGCAGGCTCGTGGCGCTGCGGCAGCGGACCGGGTTCACGGCCAGTCCGAACCTCGATTTGGCGCGGAAAAGCCGAGTCCGCCTGGCCGAAAACACGACCCCGGTAGCCCGTTCGCATTATGCCTGCGACCCTCCGCCGGACGGTACTCCGGTGGGGGGGATTCCATGCAGCAATTGGGGCTTGATCTCCGAACGTAGAATGATGTCAGCCAGGCAGGGCATCCGTAGGCGTGGGACACGCAGGCCGTCTTGAACCGCGGGGGTGAGTCAGACCATGAGCGGATTTATCGAGAAGCGGGCGTCCGGGGCATCGGAGCGGGCCAGTAACAGCGAACCGATCCTGACCTGGCACGGCAGCCGGGCGATGCTCCCCCTGGTGGAGCGGATCGCCCGCGACGTCATCCACCACCACACTCTGCTCGCCACCCTCCGGCCGGAGCTGTCCGACCTCGACCGCAACCGCCTCAAGCTGGCCTGGCCGCAACGGTCGCGCCGCTATCAGCTCGAAGAAGAGATCCGCCGCGGCGAAGAAGGGCTGAAGACGGCGCTGACCGAGCTGGGGGCGCTGGGGGTGACGATGCTCGACCCGCTGAGCGGGCTGGTCGGCTTCCCCACGCTGGTGAACCAGCGCCGCGCCTACTTCACCTGGAAGCCGGGCGAGGCGGCCCTGGAGTTCTGGAGCTACGCCGGCGACCGCGTACGGCGGCCGGTGCCCGAGGAGTGGACCCGGCCGGAGAACGAGCCACGCGCCCGGCCGCGTACCCGCGCCCGCAAGAAGTAACCGGCCCGCGCCTCTTTCCAGGCGGCCCCGTATCGGGGCCGCCTTGCGCTTTTCCATCTCTCGCAATCTTCCCCACTTACCGAGACGCCCCTGTCTTCCACGCCGCCGCGGTCAGGCGTCCGCTCTTGCCCGGTTTTGCCTCGCCTGGTATCTCAGGAGGCTGCACCGGGAGCCTGCCGCCGCGAGGTCACATCGTTCTGACGTGGGGAGTGGGGCATGCGCGTGCTGGTCAACGGGATGGCGGCCGTGGGACGACGCACCGGCATCGGCCATTACACCGGCGAGCTGGTCCGTGGTCTGCGCGACCTGCTCGGCGCCGATGCCGTCCACTGCTTCGAGGATGCGCTGGTGGCGCGGGCGAAGGTGTGGGGCCAGCGGTGGCGCCGCCGGCAAGAGCGACGACCGGCGCCGCCCGCGGCGGGTCCGACGCAACCGGGGCTGAAGGCCCGGCTGGCCGACGCGGTTCGCCAGGCCGGCCAGGCGTGGTGCGCCTGGGGCTTCCGCGGCCGTAGCCGACGCGGCCGGTTCGACCTGTACCACGAGCCGAACTTCCTGCCGTTCGCGTCCGAGCTACCCACCGTCGTGACCGTGCATGACCTGTCCGTCCTGCTGCACCCCGAATGGCACCCGGCCGACCGGGTACGCCACCACCAGCGCGAGTTCCTCCGTGGGCTGCAGGGGTGCGTTCACGTCATCACCGACACCGAGAGCGTGCGCGCCGAGGTGATCCGCACCCTGGGGTTCCCGGCGGACCGCGTCACCCGCGTGCCGATCGGCATCCGCACCGGCCTGCGGCGGCTGCCCGAGGCGGAGGTCGCCGCGCAGCTACGGGCGCTGGACCTGCCGGAGCGCTACCTGCTCTACCTCGGGACGATCGAGCCGCGCAAGAACGTGCGGATGCTGCTGGAGGTGTACTGCACCCTGCCGGCGACGGTCCGCGCGCGCTATCCGCTGCTGGTGGTCGGCGGCTGGGGGTGGAACAGCGGCGACGTGGCGGCGTACCTGGACGACGAGGCGCGGCACCGCGGCGTGCGCTACCTCGGCTACGTCCCCGAGGCGGCGCTGCCGGCGCTGTACAACGGGGCACGGGCGCTGCTTTTCCCGTCGCACTACGAGGGGTTCGGCCTGCCGCCGCTGGAGATGCTGGCGTGCGGCGGGGCGGTGCTGGCGTCGACGGCGGCGTCGGTGGCCGAGACGGTCGGTCGCCAGGCGCATCTGGTGCCGGCAACCGATGTCGACGGCTGGCGGGAGGCGCTGCTGCGCGTCTGCCAGGACGACGACTGGCACGCCGAATTACGCCAGGACGCCGAGCACGCCGCCCGGCCGTTCACCTGGGAGCGGTGCGCCGTCGAGACGGCCGCGGTGTACGAGCGTGTCCTGGCCGGTCCGGTCGCGACCCGTCCGGCCCGGGCGGCCTGATCCGCTCTGGACAGCGCGGCGCCGCTGCCCGTATCCTGCGAGGGCTTCACGCCAGGAGGGTCGGGCGATGTTCATGGATGCGGTGCTGATCGCCACGGGGTTCACCGGGGCGCTGACGGTGGTGTGGCTGGCCCGCCTGGTCGGGCAGCTGTTCCGCAAGGCGGTGTCGGTGGCGGTGTCGTTCGCCCCCGGCGGCGGTTGCACCGATGTGCTGGTGCGCGAGATCGGCGCTGGCCGCCGTGAGGTGCTGGTGCTGGCCGGCCAGCTGGCCAACCGCACGCTGGCGCAGGCGCTGGTCGACGCCCGGCTGCGCGGCGTGAACGTCGAGCTGGTGCTGGCGCCGATGAACGCCACCAACCCCGGCAGCGACCTGGCGTTCCTGAAAGAGCAGGGGCTGGAGCCGCTGCTCGGCAAACCGGGACTGCTGCACCACTTCGTGCTCATCGACGGCCGTACGCTGCTGAGTGCCAGCTTCCCGTTTGTCAGCCGGGCCGACACCGACCTGGTCGGCAACCTGCTGGTGGTCCGTGGTCATGCCGAACTGCTCCAGGCGTGCCGCGAGGAGTTCGTCCGCCATCGCGAGCTGATCCGCGAGGCAGCGCCGCTGCCCGCGCCGACCGCCACCGCGCCGATCGTGCCCGCGCCGACCCCGCCGCCGGTCGCGCCGACGCCCGCGCCGGCCGCCGTCGTTCCGGCGCCCGTCGCGCCCACGCCGTCGACGCCTGCGGTCGTCGTCCCGCCGGCGGTTACCGTGCCGGCGCCGGCGGACCGCGAGCCGCGGCTTCCGCTGTCGGCCACGTTCCCGACGCCGAACACCCCGCCGGCGATCGATCGGCCACTGCCGCGGCCGGTCGAGGAGCCGATCGTGCCCGCCCCGACGTTCTCACGGCCGATCCTCACCCCCGAGCCGGTCGGCGCCCTGGCGTCCGGGTCGGACGACGCGGCGGAGGCGGGCGAGCGCGAGGAGCGGCCGGCGCCGCGGCTCACCGCCGCCTCGGCCGACCTGTTCGCCCGGGTGCGCAAACAGCTGGCCGAAATGCCCGAGATGAACGACGGCGACGAAAAAGCCGCCTGAGCCGGGATTGCCGGCTGCGCCGACCCGGCACGCCGGGGACGATGTGCCGGCTGGGCAAACCGCGCTCACGAGGACCGGCCGGACCGGGTAAGATGGTTCGGTCACCCGGACCCCCGACCCGCCTCGCGGAGCCTGCGTCATGAGTAGCACCCTGGCCCCGTCCGCCGAGAAATCGCTCAAGGATGCCGCGCTGAAGGCGGAGCTGCAACGCCTGCGGCAGACCGACAACCGCACCAACTGGTACTTCCTGGTGCGAACGTACCTGTTCCTCGCCGTCGTCATCGGTGGAGCGGTCTGGTTCGACCAGGTTCGCCAGGAGCACAGCTGGTGCCTGCTGTGGAGTGTGGCGGTGTTCGTGCCGGCCATCATCGTGATCGGCGCCTGCCAGCACCAGTTGAGCGGGCTGGCGCACGAGGGGACGCACCACATCCTGTTCAAGAACCGCACGCTCAACGAGTTCGTGTCCGACTGGTTCTGCCTGTTTCCGCTCTTTTCCAGCACTCACCACTACCGGCTGCAACACCTGGCGCATCACCAGTTCGTCAACGACCCGCAGCGCGACCCGGACATCTCGCAGCTGCAGACGTCGGGCCACTGGCTGAGCTTCCCGGTGTCGGCGCGGCAGTTCCTGCGCTCGCTGGTCAAGCAGCTGTGGCTGCCCAACCTGGCGCGCTTCATCCTGGTGCGGGCACAGTACAACGCCACCGGCACCGACAAGAACCCGTATTTGCGCAAGGGCGCCAAACAGTCGAAGCTGGCGGTGCGCATCGGCCTGCTCTACCTCGTCAGCCTGTTTGCCACGCTGGTGGCGTGCGTGTACTACGAGCAGCCGACGCTGCTGGCGGTCATCCCGGCGGTGCTGTGGCTGGCGGTGATGACGGCGTTCGCGGCGCTGCCGGGGTCGAAGTTCCATCAGAGCCGGCTGCACCCGGTGATCTCGCAGAAGACCATGTCGATGCTCCGCGTCAGTTACCTGACGCTGGTGTTCGCCGCGCTGGCGTGGGTGCAGGTGCTCACCGGGGTGTGGGCGTGGGCGTACTACGGGCTGCTCTGGCTGGTGCCAATCTTCACGTCGTTCTCGTTCTTCATGATCATGCGGCAGTGGGTGCAGCACGGCAACGGCGACCGCGGCTGGCTGACCAACACCCGCGTGTTCTACGTCGATCAGTTCATCAACTTCGCCGTCTTCCCGATGGGCATGGAGTACCACCTGCCGCACCACATGTTCGCCACCGTGCCGCACTACCGGCTGAAGGAGCTGCACGCGGTGCTGCTGCAGTACCCGGAGTATCGCAAGGAGGCGATCGAGGTTCACGGTTACTTCCGCTCGCCGGAGCACCCGCAAGTGCATCCGACGGTGGTTGACGTGCTTGGTCCGGACTATGCCGCCCAGGAGTTCCGCGGCGTCTACATCGACAACACCGTACTCGACGACTGCGAGGTGGAGGAGAAGGAGCAGATCGTCGCCGAGGGCGAGACGGAAAAGGAGCGGATCGCGCGGGCGAACGGCTGATTCGCGCCCTGGCGGACGCCGGACGCCACGGGGTATAGGATAAAGCATCCACGATCATTCTCGCCCTGGCACGGCCGCCCGTTGGTGGCCGGCGCCGGGGCGAGCAAGGGCGGATGCGATGACTCCACGGCGCGGGCGTAGCTCGGCTCGTCACGGCGAGCCTCCTGCTGATCTTCTCCTGGTGCCGGCGTGCCGGGAAGACGCCGCCCCCTCCGGCGGCGACGCCTCCTCCCCCAGTCGTACCAGCCGCCGCGCCGGTCGTGGGGCGCCGGTTCGTGAGGAACCCCGGCAGCCGTTCGCCGCCGACCTCGAAGCGGCGCTGGCGGCGAACGACCTGGGCGTTCTCGGCCGGCGCCTGGAAGCGTATCTCGACCGGACGTACCCGGCCGGCGCCGTCCGCGACGACCAGCCTGCAGGCGGAGTGCCCGACGGCGACGTGGCGCTGCGCTGGCCCAGCATGCCTTTGTGCGCCTGTGCGACGGGCCGGAGCTGCGCAAGACGGTCGGGACGGAGCAAGGCAAGGCGTTTCGGCAGCGTGTTCCTGGCCGACCGCGGCTGGCTGGAGACGTTCCTCACCTCCGGACTGCTGGCCGACGGGGCGTCCGCGGCGGCGGCCAACCGGCGGCGATCGGGGCGGCCGACGCGGCGTGCGGCACCGATCGGTCTATGCGTAACCTGGCGGTCGCCGCGCCCTGGTGTTCGCCCAGCCGCACCAGCGCAGCCGGGTCGCCGAGCTGTCGACCCCGGTGGACCGCTACCGCTTCTTCCGCGACAGCCACCGCGCCGGCAAGCTGCACCGGCTGTTCGACCGGCTGGAAGCGGGAGATGCAGCACGTCGCCGACGCCGCGTTCGACGACAAGGGGCTGGCCTGGTTGCAGGAGAACGAGCGCGTACCGCTGTCGCGGTTCGGCGACGCCTGCTGGCTGGCCGAGTACCGCGGTAGCACGGTGTTCGGCGACAGCATCCACGGCCCCGACTTCTACACGCCGTGGCAGGAGGCGATGACCCGCGCCGAGAGCATCGCCCGGCACGGCGGGGTGTGCGGCAGCCTGTCGCACCTGGGGGCGATGGCCGCCTGTGCGCGGCGTGCCGGCCGGCACGATGGGCCAGCCGGGCCACGCGCCTACGGGTTTCGCCCCGAGCCGGGCAAGTGGGAGGGCGGTTTCGGCGGGCCGGCCGGCTGGTGCCACAGCGGCATCTATGAGAGCCTGTCGTCGTTCCGCGACATGACCGAGGATGCCCTGGGCGACCGGGCGGCGGTACGGGCGTCGCGGCGGCTCGCCTGGCTGGCCGGCTACGCCGCCGGCCGCGGCGACGTCCGCTCGGCGCGCGCGCCCTCGACCGGGCGGTGACGGTGCATCCGCTCGACTACGAGTCGTGGCTGGACGTCATCGACCTGCATCTGCGCGACAAAAGCACCTCGAAACCGACGTGGCTCGACCTGACGACGCGGCTGAGCAAGGCGTTTCGCCGGCACCCGGCCGTGCTGTTCGCCCTGCTCGGCCGCTACGATCGGGCCATCCCCGGCTTCAGCGACGCCGACCTGGCGGCGCTGTGGAAGCAGCTGCACGGCCCGGTGGCGGCGGAGTGGAAGCACCCGACCTGGCTCGACCTGCCGCACGTCCTCGACGGCCACGTCCGGCGGCTGGGCGGCACCGCGGCGGCACGCGCGACGGCGGCCGAGGTGGCCCTGCTCGGCACCCGGTCGGCGCCGACCGTGCTGGCGGCTGCCGTCGGCTGGGCGCAGAAGCAGTTCGCGGAGAAAGATGCCGCGGCGCAGAAGCGGTGGATCGACCTGCTGACCCGTGCCCTGGCCGACACGCCGGGCAGTGGCGACGGCAAGGATCTCAAGCGGCTCTATCACACCGCCATCGTGGCGGCGGAACACGCCGGTGCGACCGAGGCGTTTCAGACGCTGACGGCGCGCGCGGACGCTGGGGCCGGACGACAGGCCGCCAAAACTGCCGGCGTTCCAGCCGTTCGCCGGCGAGCTGCTGTCGCGCGGCGGACTGCTGCGGCCCAGCTCGACGTGCGGCTGGGACGACCCGACCCGCCATGCCGCGGTGCTCGATGGCGGCGGACGCTGCCACACCGACGCCGAGGTGCGGCCGTGGGTGGAAGCGCGGTTGTCGCGGCTGGGACGGCTCAGCGGCATCGTGCTGGTCAACGCCGACGGCAGCACCTCGCGTGCCGCCGCTCCGGGTGTCGGTGTCCGAGGACGGCAAGGCGTGGCGCCAGGTGTTCCGCACGACCGCCGACCGGCCGGTCTACGCCATCCCGCTGACCGACCCGACGCTGCGGGTGCGGCACGTCCGCGTCGAGCGCGACGACGACCGCAAGGAGTTCTTCCACCTCCGTGGCGTGTTCGTCTACGGGAGGGCGATCCAGTGACGACCCTGACACGCCTCGTCGTGACAACGACGCTGGTTTCCGCCCTCGCCGCCCCGGCCGTGGCAGCGACGGTGGCGGCCGACTGGCAAGAAGCCGTCGCGGCGGCGAAGCGCGACAACCGCGACCTGGTCGTCCTGCTGACCGGCAGTGACTGGGACCGCATCAGCCCCGCAGTCGCCGCGGCACGGCGCGCGTCCGGCGTTCCTCCGCGGCTGCGGCGATGCCGTCGTCGTCGGCATCGACCACCCTGACTATCCCGACGCCGCCGGGAAGTCGCTGGCGGAGCGCAACAAGGGGTTTCGAGTAACCGTTTATCGCTATCCGGCGGCTGCTCGTTCTCGACGTCCAGCAGCGGCTTGTCGGCGTCTGGGAGGGCGGCCGGCGACGCAGCCGAGGCGGCGAAACGGGTCGCCGACTAGCGCGAGCGCGCCAGCGGCGACGACCTGCTCGCCCGCGCCGAGCGAGCGACCGGGGTGCGCGCGGGCCGAACTGCTCGGCCAGCGCTCGACACGCTCGCTTTCGACGTCGCCCGCCGGCACTACGGGCCGGTCCTCGACCGGCTGAAGGCGGCCGATGCCGACGACCGCAGCGGCTACCTCGGCAAGTACCGATTCGACGCCAACGGGCTGGTCGAGCGCGAGGTGTGGCCGCGACTGAAGGAAAAGCGGTACGAGGAAGCGTTGGCCTTCCTCGACAAGAAGCTGGCGAACCGCCGACTGCTGACGACGCAGCGGCAGGAGCTGCTGGCGATGCGCTCTGCCGTCTACAAGGCGTGGCCGGGGCATGCGTCCGAGGCCCGCGAGGCGCTGGGGCAGCTGATCGCCCTCGACCCGCGTAGCGACGTCGCCGTCGGAGCGCGCAAGCGGCTGGCCGATCTGGAGCTGCAGGAGACGGTAACCTGGCTCCGCGAGGGGGTGCAAAAGGCGCACGCCGGCAAGGATCCGGCCGCGCTCGCCCAGGCGCAGGAGCGGTATCTGCGCATCGCCGGCCGCGACGCCACGCTCGGCAAGCTGCCGAAGTTCGACCCGCCGCCCGGCGGACTGCTGTCGGCCGAGGGGCGAGTGACGTTCAGCTCGGTCAGCCGGCCGCACGGCGAGCCGTGGAAGCACTTCCTGGTCGGCCGCGACGTGGCGCCGGGCGCCTTTCACACCGACCACGAGCGCCGGCCGTGGGTGCAGGTGGAGCTGCCGCGGCCGCGGACGCTAACCGGGATCGTCGTCGTCAACCGCGACGGCAACGGGAGCCGGCAGGTGCCGCTGCGCATCCAGGTGTCCGCCGACGGCACGACCTGGCAGGACGTGTACCGCAACGACCGCGACCAGCGACTGTGGCGAGTCGACTTCACCGACCGGCGGCCGACGGTGCGGTTCGTCCGGGTCGGCCGCGACGACGACCGCGCCGAGTTCTTCCACCTGGCGAACGTGCTGGTGTATGGCGAGTAAGCCGACCCGCATTCACTACCGCTGCTGGTACTGCAACCGTGGCTACGCCGCCGAGCCGGCGAGGGTCGGCGAGGTGCGGGCGTGCGCCTGCGGGCAGCGGCTGCGCGTACCGCGGCGCTCGGGCGGCAGTAGCCGTGCTCGCACCGTCGTCGACTGGCTGGTCGAGGGGCTGGTGTACGGCACCGGCGGGGCGGCGCTGGGGTTCGGGCTGGCGGTGGGGGTGGCGGGTCAGTTCCTGGTCGTGCCAGTGCCCGGCGCGCGGCGGACGCTGATCGCCGGCCTGACGGTGGCCGGGTTCCTGGCCGGCCTGTTCGGCGGCGAGCCGGCGGTCAACTGGCTGGGCCGCACGCTCCGCGACCGCGCCGATCGATGAGTTCGCCCAGGTGGCCAGCGTCGACGGTGGGAACCGGATGGCGGCGGCCGGCGTCCAATCGGTTGACATCGCCGACCGGCGTTCCCATACTGACTCGGGGGGCACGGGGGTCTCTTTCGCCCCTCCCGATTCCAATCTCCCGCCTCGCTCCGAATCCGCGGATGGACGAACCATGCGTCGTTTGCTGATCCTGACCGCTCTTGTCCTGCCCGCGGCCGCCGGGTCGGTCGTCGCCCAGGAGACTGCCTTCCGGGAAGACCTGCGCTTCGCCGAAACGCTGCGCAACCGGGGCGACAGCGACCTGGCCCTGGAGTTCCTGCAGCGGCTGGCGAAGAATGCCCCGCCGGAGCTGACGAAGGAACTGCCGCTGGAGTTCGCCAAGACCAACCTCCGCCGCGCCAGCGAACAGCCGGAGACGTCCAAACGGCTCGAGCTGTACCGCCAGGCGCGCGAGGACTTCCTGCGCTTCATCGCCGCCAACCCCGGTCATCCGCGCAACGCCGAGGCCAACCTCGACATCGCCCGCGTCCTCAACCTGCAGGGCAAGACCGAGCTGAACCGCGCCCTGCTGGCCGACGACGTCAAGACCAAGAAGGACCAGGCGGCGCAGGCGCAGGCCACGCTGCAGGAGGCGGCCGGTCAGCTGGCGGCGGCCGCCAAGGAGATCGAGGGGCGGCTGAAGAAACTGCCTGACCCGGAAACGATCGAAGACCCGAAGCAGAAGAAGGACGCCGAGGCGGTCCGCCTGCCGGTCGAGAACGACCTGATGCAGACCGAGTTCGACCGTGGGCTGAACCTGTATGACCAGGCCGCCACGTACATCGCGCGCAACGACGATGAGAAGGCGTCCGACCTGCTGATTCAGTCCAAGAAGGCGCTCGACCCGCTGGCCAACGGCGATCCCCGCCAGCCGATTACCTGGAAGGCCCGCGCCTGGCTCGGCCGCATCATCTACGAGACGGAGACGGCCGAGAAGGCCCGCGCCAAGTTCGCCGAGGTGCTCAACTCGCGGTCGGCCGCCGCCGCCGAGGGCATTCGCCTGGCCCGCTACTTCCGCCTGCCGGTCGTCAAAAGCAAGCCGACCGACGACGAGAAGAAGAAGGTGAACGCCCTCCTGCTGGAAGAGGCGTATCGCTGGCGGGCCGACTACCCACGGTTCCACAACACCCCGGAGGGGCACGGCCTGACGTTCCTGTACGCCGAAACGCTGCTGGAGGACGCCGCCGCCCGCCAGCAGTCCGCCCCGGCGGCCGCCGCCAACAACCGGGCGCTGGCCCGCACCCTGCTCCGTGAGCTGGAGAACAGCGAGAACGAGTTCACCGAGCGCGCCCGCCGCCGCAAGATCGAGACGATGGCCCAGCAGGGGCTGTTCAAGATCGACCTCGCCAGGCTGCGGTCGTTCGAGGACTGCTACGTCCGCGCCCAGTACGAGGCGATCCAGCTGATGCAGGAGCAGAAGGACGGTAAGGCCGACGAGGCCGCCCGCAAGGCGCGGATCGGCAACATCGTCTCCGCTCTCGAACGCGGCCTGGCGATGCCCGAGGTGGCCAAGATGAAGGCGTCGATGGAGCTGAACAACGCTCGCACCATGCTCGCCTACTGGGCGCTCAACACCGGCCGGCTCGACGAGGCGATCCGCCAGGGCGAGACGTTTGCCCGCAACGATCCGCGCTCCAGCCAGGCGGAGATGGCCGCCGTCTACGCCCTGCAGGCGTATGGCCAGCGCGTCACCCAGAAGATGGGCATGGACGAAGAGAAGAACGACGAGCGCGGCAAGATGCTCAGCCTGGCCACCTACATGGAGGAGCGCTGGCCGAAATCGATGGCCGGCGAGCTGGCCCGCCACACGATCGGGCTGCAGCTGCTCCGCGAGGAGAACTACCCCGAGGCGATCAAGAAGCTGGCCCAGGTGACGCCGGGGTACGGCAACTACACGCTCGTCTGCTTCCAGCTGGCCGACGCCTGCTTCAAGGCGGAGAAGGCCAGCCTGGAGCCGATCAGCGGCGACCGTCCCGGCGACTACCGCAAGCGGGCCGTCGTCGCCCTGGAGGGGATGGCGGACTCGGCCCTCGGCGCCGACCCGTTCACCAACCAGGTGTTCATCAGCGCCAAGGCGATGCTCGGCCGCGAGCTGTTCAAGCTGAAGCGGTTCGCCCAGATGGACGAGCTGGCGGCGACCTACCTCGACCGGCTGATCAAGCTGCGCTTCAACGACGACGAGGACAAGGATCGCACCATCCGCAACCAGCTCCGCTACGAGCTGGTCGACGTCAAGCTGTTCGCCCGCTACGGGCTGGCCGACGCCGCCTTCCAGGCCGGCGACTTTCCCCGCGTGGTAGCGCTCACCGACCCGCTGGTCGACGCGGTGCTCAAGTCGGACGACAGTCAGGAGAAGCAGAACATGCAGAAGAACCAGCCGCTGGCCTCGGCGGTCCTTCTGCTGGGGCTGCGGTCGAATATCCAGCTGGGCAAGATCGACCGCACCGACCAGGTGCTCGACGTGCTCGACCAGGTGACCGGCGAGGGCGGCGAGGGGTCGACCAACGTGCTACGGCTGCTGGCGTTCCTGATCCGCGGGCAGGTGGACGACCTCCGCAAGAAGGGCGACAAGGACGCGCTCGGCAAGGCGATCACCGGCTACAGCGCCATCCTCGACAAGCGGATCAAGAAACAGAAGAACCTTACCCCGGACTTCATCCGCGTCCTGGCCGACTGCTATTCCAGCATGGAGAAGCACGCCCAGGCGGCCGCCGAGCTGAAAAAGGCGCTCGGCACCCCGCCGGCGGCCGGCGCGCCCGAGGAGAAGCCGTACCGGATGAACCAGCTGGCGCTGGTGCGCGAGCTGCGGTTGAGCAAGGACCCCGAGAGCCTGAAGGAAGCCCGTGGCATCATCGACGAGGCGATGGGCACACGGGAGAAGCCGAATTATGGATTCCGGGACATCCTCGTTCGCAAAGAGCACGGCCAACTGCTGTTCGCGGAGGAGAAGTACGCCGACAGCTTCGCCGTCTGGGCAGACCTGACCAAGCGGCTGGCCCAGCAGGCGGCCAAGGGCGGGGCGCCGAAGGAGCACTACCTGGAGTGCTACTACCACATGGTCTACTCGTTCGTGAAGCTGGGGATGGCCAAGACCTCGCAGGAGGAGCGGGACAAGGCGCTCCGCACCGCCGCGCAGCAGATCGTCCAGCTGGAGCGGAACTGGGAAGACTTCGGCAGCGACGCATCGAAGAAGCGGTTCACCGAGTTGCTCGCCCGCGAGGCGGCGCTCAAGCAACAGTACGACGAGCTGAAGAAGAAGTGAGCGGCCCGACCGGCCGTTGGAGGTAGATCGCGATGTCTCGCTGGCTGCGTGCCGCCCTGTCGCTCGCCCTGGTCGTGACCGTCTATGGCGTGACCAGGGGGCAAGATGCCGTCTTATACACCGACCGGGCCACCAAGAAGGAGGCACGGTACACCGGCACCATTGAGGACGAGTCGCCGGCCGGCATCAAGATCAAGGTCAAGGAAGGCAAGGAGACGGTGACCCGGGCGGTGCCCACGCCGGACATCGTCAGTGTGCAGTACCAGACCAAGGACATCGACAAGCTGACGTTTCGTGCCCCGTTTGCCAAGGAGGAGCGGGGGCTGAAGGCGGCCACGCCGAAGGAGCGGACCAAGCTGCTGACCGAGGCGCTGGACGGGTTCACCAAGCTGGAAAGCCAGCTGGCCAGCCAGCCGCAGGTCCGCCGTTATGTCCAGTTCAAGGTGGCCGAGCTGACCGCCCATCTGGCGCAGGACGACCCGACCCGGGCGGACTCGGCGATCAAGCTGCTGACCGATTTCAAGACGGCCCACCCGACCAGCTGGCAGCTGTTCCCGGCGCTGAAGACGCTGGCCCGGCTGCTGGAGGATACGGGCCGGAGCGACGACGCCCGCAAGGCGTACGAGGAGCTGACCGACCTGCCCGACGCGCCGGCCGATCTGAAGCTGGAGAGCGGGGTGCTGGTGGCGCGGCTGCTTCTGCGCGGCGGCAAGTATGCTGACGCCCAGAAGCGGCTGGAGAAGCTGATGACCAGCCTGTCCCGCGAATCGCCGTTCGCCCCGTTTGTCCGCGCCTACCTGGTGGAGAGCCAGATGGGCCAGGACAACCTGGGGCAAGCGGTGCAGGAGCTGACCGACGTGATCCGCACCACCAGCGATCCCCGGGCGAAAGCGGTGGCGTACAACCTGCTGGGCGACTTCTACCGCAAGAAGGGCGACCTGGAGTCGGCGTTCTGGCAATACCTGCGGACCGACGCGATGTACAACGAGGACGCCGAGGAGCAGGCGAAGGCGTTGTTCTTCCTGGCGAACCTGTTCGACAAGGTGAAGAAGGATCCGCTTCGTGGCAAGGAATGCCTGGGTCGGCTGCAGGAGCAGCGGTTCGCCGGCACCGCCTACCAGCGGCAGGCCGCCCGCGAGGCGAAGCCGCCGGAGAGCAAGTGACCGCGTGGGGAACCACCGGCGAAATCCCGGCGGTTCCCCTTGCTGGTCGGGCCGAACGCTTTATAATTCCACAACACCGGGGCCGTAGCTCAATTGGGAGAGCGCCGCGTTCGCAATGCGGAGGTTGAGGGTTCGATCCCCTTCGGCTCCACTGGAAGGACTTCCGGACGACTCCGGGAGTCCTTCCTCATTTGCAGGCGGATCGCTGGCGTGGACGGCTCACGAGTTCGGCGGCGAGGTGCTGTTCTGTAATCGACGTTGTGCTTCTTCCACGACGGCGCGCAACTCTTCCCGGGACAGCCCCTCCAGCCATTGACCAGGGGACAGCCCTTCGAGTCGCTGTTTCGGCGATAGTCCCTCCAGGCGCTTTTCGGGCGGCACGTCCTTGAGCAGTTCTTTCATCCGTTCGCGGGCGTATTCTTTGAGCAGCTCAGACATGGTGGGATCCTCGTCGTACATCCGAAGCAGTTCGTAGAACAGCGTGGTCATCTCCCCCCGCGATCGGGGTTGGTAATGCTGTCGGGCATACTGCACCTGCTCGACCCGCGTGCTGAACAGGTGGAGCAGCGCGTTGTGGTCGGCCTGCGGCAGCTGCTGTACCACCACGATTCGAATCCGCCGGCCGAGCGCCGGCACCTCGTACACCCCTTCCTGAACACTGGTCAGGGGCACCACCTGCGCCAGGTTGTGCGGATACCGAACGCACACCGCGTACAGACGGAAGTCGGCTTCCGGAAGCAGGTCCTTGAGCGACGGACTGGACTGCTTGCGGTGGTTGACATAATGGCCGACCAGCTCACATAGCGCCCAGCCGTCGAGTGCCTCCTGGTGCGACTTGAACGTCACCAGGTTGTGCGTCGCCAGGTCGTCGAAGCCGTCGGGCAGCGGTTGCGGGAGCTGCCCACTGCCCTGGCGGACCAGCACCAGATCGACGAACTGCTGCTTGACCGACAGGTCGGTTTCGGGCCGCACCTCCAGGGCACTGCCTTCACAAAAGTCGGCCCACGACAGCCCGAACAAGCGGTGCCACGGTCGTTGGTCCATCCTCGCGCCTCACCAGATGCCCCTATTATACCGCAACGTCGGTTCCGGCTGCATCGAGTTCGCCCCATCACGCCCCGGCACGACCTGTCACGACGGTGCCGTTGTCGCGGCCGCCGGCGTGGTTGGCGCAGGCGAGCAGCGTGGCGGCCAGGTCGGCGGGGGTGCGCGCGGCGGCGAGGTGGGCGGCGATCTCGGCGTCGCTCAGGTGGGTGTGCAGGCCGTCGCTGGCGAGCAGCAGCCAGTCGCCTGCGGTCAGCGTCAGGGTGTGCCGCGACGGCTCCACGTCCGGCAGCCGCCCCAGCGCCTGCGCCACCTGGCCGGCCGACGGGTGCCGCTCCGCCTCGCGCTCAGTCAGCGTGCCCAGTTCCACCAGCCGGCGGGCGAGCGTCTGGTCGGTGGTAATCCGCCGCAGGCCGTCGCGGGTGTGGTGGTAAGCGCGGCAGTCGCCGACGTGGGCGATCGCCGCCTGGCCGTCGATGATCAGGGCCGCCACCGCCGTCGCGCCCATCCCGCCGCAGCCGGGTTCGCTCGCCGCGTGGTAGACGCTGCGGCTGGCGTCCCACAACGCGGTGTCGAGCAGGTCGACCAGTGTGGCGATCTCGGGGACCGGATCGGCGCCGATCCACTCGGCCAGCCGCGGGGCCAGCGAACGGGCGACGGCGGCGATCGCCACCTGGCTGGCGCGGTCGCCGGCGGCGTGCCCGCCCATCCCGTCGGCGACGACCAGCAGCGTTAGCTCGTGGTGGCCGGTGCGGTCGTCCCAGGCCAGCTGCTGCGTCAGGACGGCGTCCTCGTTGCGTTCGCGGAGCCGGCCGGCGGTGGTTGCCGACGCCACCTCGATGCGGCGAGCCGGGGCGGGAGGCGAACCGGGGAGAGCGGTGCGAAACGCCTGCCGGCAGGCCGGACAGCGGACCGGCCGGCCGAGGTGCTCGGCGGCGACGTGCAGCAGGGTCCGGCAGGCCGGACAGCGGACGGGGGCGGACGGAGCGACCATGCGCGTGGCCCGAGGCCAGGAGACGGGGACACGACGCAGGGTAGCCGATCGGGCATCGCCTGTCAGCACCGATCGGCAGGGTCCGAATCATGACGTACAATGCACACGACGGGGTCATGTCGGCCTCGTCGCCGCACTCGAGGACCGCCGCCATGAGCACCGCACCGCTTCCCACCGACCCGACCCTGCCGCGTAACGTTCTGGCCGAGAACTGGGGCTGGTTCGTCGGCCTGGGGCTGGCGTTGACTGTCCTCGGCTTCATCGGCCTGGGCGAAGCGTTCGCCGTCACCCTCGGTGCCGTCTGGTTCTTCGGCGTGTTGCTGCTCGCCGGCGGCGTGATGCACGTCGTCCACGCCTTTTACAATCGCGCCTGGGGCGGCTTCTTCCTCGAACTGCTGGTCGGCTTCCTCTACGTGATCGCCGGAATCGACGTGGTCAACGATCCGATCACCGGGGCGGCGATCCTGACCCTGTTACTCGGCGCCGTGTTCCTCATCAACGGCATCACCCGCATCGTCCTGGCGCTGACGCACCTGCGCTATCCGGGCGCCTATGTGCTCCTGCTCGGCGGGTTCATCAGCATGTTTCTGGGCGGGTCGATCCTGGCGCGGTGGCCGGGGAGCAGCCTGTACATCATCGGCCTGTTCGTCAGCCTGGAGCTGATCCTGGCCGGTGTGTCGTGGATCGCGCTGGGGCTGACGGCGAAGCAGGCCCGCACCGTGTGAGCGCATCGTCGGCCCGATGCGCCCCGCGCCGCCGCGGTCAGATCCGCAGGAACAGACCGCGGCGATACATCGTGTACAGCAGCAGCCACAGCACCAGCAGCGTTGCCCCACCGAGCAGCAGCGGCTCGTACACCGTGCCGAACGCCTGGAACGCCGCCCCCAGGTGCCGCCGCAACGCTGCACTGATGAACCCCTTGAACAGCCACGCCATGCAGTAGGCGGCGATCGAGTTCATGCCGATGACCACCAGCGGGAACGCCCACCCGCGGCGGCCGGCGACGTCGAGGACGGCGTAGAACGCGGCGGTCAGCAGCAGACACCAGCCGCCGCTGTACAGCACCCAGCTCGGCGTCCAGATCCGCTTCACCACCGGCACGATGCCGAACTCGCCCAGCCCGTAGCCAATCACCAGCGTCACCAGCCCGGCGCCGACCAGCCAGGCGAGCTTCTGTCTCGCCGTCCGCTCGCTTCGCAGCACCCCGCCGGCGAGCAGGCCGAGGATCATCGTCGCCAGTGTCGGCACGAAGTTCAGCGTGGTATACCCGCCGTCGCTGAACAGGAACGGCTTCTGCCGCGGGAACAGGTTCAAGAACCACACGTCGAACGCCGCCGCCGGGTTGGTGTTCTTGTTCCAGTGCGCCGCGAAGCCGTCCAGGTGATACGGCCAGTCGGCGGCGACGCCGGCTTTCGCCCAGTCGAACTCTGGCCCCGGCAGCGGATACAGCGCGAACAAGGCCCAGTAACCGACCAGGATCGCCACGAACGCCACCCACTGCACGCGGACCGACGCCAGGCCGAGCAGGAACAGCAGCGGATAGCCCAGCCCGATCTGCGTCAGGGTGTCGACGAACGTGAAGTTCGTCGTCGGCGAGCCGATCGAGCGCAGGAAGATGCCGAGCAGCACCAGCACCGCCGCGCGATAGACGGCGTGCAGGACCATCCGCCGGCGCGACTGCCCCCGCGCCGCCCGGCCGGCGAGCGAGAACGGCAGTGCCGCCCCGACCAGGAACGAAAACGACGGCTGAATCAGGTCATGGAGCGCCAGCCCAACCCACTCGACGTGCGACTGGTGATAGGCGAGGAACCGCCAGAAGGCGCTGTCGGGCACCGCCGCCGCCACCGCCGCCAGCCGCAGTACCTCGGCCATCATCAGGAACATCACCAGCCCGCGATAGGCGTCCAGCGACGTCAACCGGACAGGGGGAGGGGATGCGGTTGGAGCGGTACTCATGCGTTGCGTCCGGGAAGGTAGGGGTGTGGTGGCAGGCGGCCGGTCGACTCCAGCGAAGCTAGCACAGCCGCGGCACCCGAACAAGATCGGCGAAAAACAGCAGGATTCCTCGTCACAACCGGGCCGGCACGACGTAGTATGGCGCGGAGACGGTCTGCACGCCACCTGTCGGTTCGTGTCCTGACTCGACCCGACGGGAGCGGTCCTTTCTTCGCTTCGCGGGTTCTCCTTGTCACATCCCGGAGAGTGAGCGATGCCATCCCCCTCGCGCCGCATCCGTCAGGGAACGCTTGGCCTTGTGCTGGTCCTCGCGATCGGGGGTGTCGCGTCGGGGGGCCGCCAGCTGCCGCCGGCGCTGCCGCCCGATGTCCCGCCGGCGTCTCCCCCGAACGAGAAGTCCGACGGCAGGCCGCAGCGGACCGATGCCGACAACCTGACCGCGACGCCGGACCCGCGGCCGGCGACGCTCGCGGATCGCCTTCATAACCCAGCGAAAGGCAAAGGCCTTATCCGCGACACGCCGACCGACGCCGAGGCGCTCAGTGCTGCGCCCCCGCCGGTGACGGAGACGAAGCGACCGGCCCGAATGACCTTCGCCACTCTCGATGAGAAGAGACGGACCAACCTCGCCTGGTCCATGAAGGTGTCCCCGTCTGCGTTCTCCGAACGCAACCCGGTGGTGCGGAATTACTTCCTCGGGCTAACCAACGAACAGGGCCGCGACCTGGAAGTCAAGCTCGGGATGTTGCCTGGCACGGTTCGGGATCTGGCGGCGTTGTGCGCCAGGCAGCAGGAGCTGGTCGACCGCGAAACGAAGATCGCGGCGGAAAAGACGGAGGTCAGGCCGTCGCCCTCCGTCGCCGACCTGCTGAATACTCCCCCGGACAATCCGAAGCCCCGGCCGGCCGCGACGGGCCGCAGCCATGCGCTGCTGGTCGGCGTGCGCGAGTATGAGCACGACACGCTGGACGAGCTGCAGTACACCGAGAACGACGTCGAGAAGCTGGCCGAGCTGCTCGACCGCCCCGGCTCGCCGTTTGCCGGCAACGTCCGCGTGCTGACCACCAGTCGCGGCCAGCGCAACCCGGCCGATCGGCCGACGGCGGCCAATATCCGCCGCGAGCTGGACCGTCTGACCGCTGACCGCACGCGCACCGAGACGGTGCTGCTGGCGCTGGCCGGGCACGGCGTGCAGCTGCTCGTCGCCGACCCCGCCGGCACCGAGGCGGATCGCAGCCACTCGTTCTTCTGCCCCGCCGACGCCCAGCTGACCGGGGTCAACTACGCCACCGGCCGCCATCCGCGGCTGATCAACCTGCGTGACGCGCTGACGCAGCTGGGCGACTGCGGCGCCGGCGCCCGGCTGGTGCTGGTCGACGCCTGTCGCAACGAGCTGAAGGTCCGCTCGCGGGCGCTGCAGGTCAAGAAGGAGATGGTGCCCGAGGGCGTGGCAGCGCTATTCAGCTGCAGGAGCGGCGAGTTCGCTCACGAGTCGGAGCGGCTCAAGCACGGCCTGTTCTTCCACTTCGTCTTGCAGGGGCTGCGCGGCGGGGCGAAGAACGGCCGTGGCGAGGTGACGTGGAGCGGGCTGGCCGAATACGTCACCGAGAAGGTCGCCGAGGACGCCGAGGAAGTGCTCGGCACGAAGGTGAAACAGACGCCTCACGAGATCAAGAATATCTCCGGTCGATCGCCGCTGCTGCTGACCATCGGCCGGCCGCCGGCGGAGGAAGTCGCACCGCCGAGGGGGCGAATGTCCGATGCCCCGTCCATGCTCGGCGACTGACCCCGGCAGATCAAACGACCAGGCCCCCGTCCCCGCCCAGGGATGGGGGTCAGGTCGCGCATCGGGCGGCATCGTCGGCTCACCGCAGGGTGACGCTCAGCAGCTTCGGCCGATAGCGGCCGGCGTCGCGGACGACCTCGAATCGCGTCTCGCCGATGCGCCGCTCGTCGAACGGCTGGCGGAGCACCTTCTCGACGTGCTCGCGTTCCTGCCGGAACAGCTCTTTCTCCAGCGTCACTGGCATGAACGCGACGAATCGGTCCGGCGGCTTCGGCAGGTCGACCTTCAGCTCGGCCAGGATATCGCGGACCGACCGCTCGTTGTTGTCGATCCAGTAGATCCGCTGAATCTTCGACAGATCCTCGTCCAGGAGCCTGGCGCCCGGCCGCAGGTCGCGGATCACCTTGTACGCCACTGGCGGTCCGTCCTTCACCGGGACGGCGAGGATGGCGCCCAGGCCACGCAGCTGCGCCAGGTACTCCGTCGCGCTGGTGGCATTGAACCCCATGTGCCAGCGCAGCATGCGTTCCTCGCGCGGCGTGAGCGGCCGTTTCCCGCCGGCCGGATCGCCCGGCTGGCCAGGGCGGCCGCTCTTTCCGGGGTTCGCTCCACCCGATTGCGGACCGCGCGTGAGCCGATTCTGAACGGCCTTCTCCAGTTCGAGGAACTGCCGGGCGTTGTCGGGGGGCGGGATCAACAGGTCGGACGGCGGCGGGAGAGAAAGCCTGTCCTGCGGGACGGCCGGCACCAGCGCGAGCGCCGGCGGGGCCTCGGTGGGCGGCGTCACCGAAGCGTCGGGCGGACCGACGTCCTCGGCACCGGGTCGGCCGCCGTCGCCGCCCGGTCCGCCGTCGCCCTTCGCGCCGGCCAGCGTCGCCACCTCGACCGGCAGCGAGCGGACGGGGGCGTTGAACAGCGACGCCAGGTACAACCCGGCGAGGATCATGCCGCCGACCGCCAGCGCATGCAGCGCGAACGACCCGACCACCGACAGCGGCGCCTCGCCGTGCGGCGAGTAGCGCTGCCAGAACCGCTCCTCCGGCGGGAGCATCGTCGCCGATTCGGGACCCGATACGCGGACAGCCATCGCTCGCCCTCCACGCAGAGTCAGGAAGGGTCCGGCACCGTCGTGTCAACGGACGTCAGCGCATGCTGACGCTCAGTAGCTCCGGCCGGTAGCCCCGCGGCGTCATCACCACGCGAAACCGCGTCTCGTCAATGCGGTCCTCGTTGAACGGCTGGCGGAGCACGTTCTCGACGTAGCGCCGCTCCATCTGGAACAATTCGGTCTCCAGCGCCACCGGCATGAACGCGACGAACCGGCTCGGCTGGTGCGGCAGATGCACGCCCAGCGCGGCGAGGATGTCGCGGACCGACGTCGGATTGTTGTCGATCCAGTAGATCCGCTGAATCTTCGACAACTCCTCATCCAGCAGCTTGCCGCCCGGGCGCAGGTCGCGGACCACCTTGAACACCGGCTCCGGGTCCTCACTCACCGGGATGGCGAGGATGGCGCCCAGCCCGCGGAGCTGCGCCAGGTACTCCGGCCCGTTGGTGGCGTTGAACCCCATGTGCCAGCGCAGCATGCGCCGCTCGCGCTTGGTCAGCGTCGCCTTTCCTGGCCCGCGGCCCGGTCCCTCGCCGGTGCCGACCCCGCTGCCCTTGCCGCCGCCCGACCCCGGCCCGCCCTCGCCCTTGCCGGGTCGCAGTCCGTCGGCGAGCTTCTGCCGCACCTTGTCGTCGAGCTGGGCGAACGCCCGGGCCATCTCGCTCTTGCTGTCCTCGATGTAGCGGGCGGACAGCGGGTCGAACTTCTCCTGCACCTGCCGCTTCTCGACCTGGTTGAGCACGGGCCGCGGCGCGTCGTCGAGGCCGGGGATGCTCGGCGCTGCCACCCCCTCCTTCGGCTGGCCGACGTCCTCGGTGCCGTGACCGATGCCCGGCCCTCCGCCGACCCCGGTCTTGCTGCCGCCGCCACCGCCCTCGATCACCATGCGCACCGGCTCGACCGGCAGCGAGCGCGCGGGGGCGTCGAACAGCGACGCCAGGTACAGCCCGGCGAGGATCATGCCGCCAACCGCCAGCGCGTGCAGCGCGAACGACCCGGCCAGCGACAGCGGCGCCTGGCCGTGCGGCGAGTAGCGCTTCCAGAACTGTTCCTCCGGCGGCACGCGCAGCGCCGTGTCACCGGACGCCTTCGCACTGGTCGACGGGACGGTAGCCATGACGGGCCTCGACATGATGGACGTGTCGAATCGGGACGGGGTTAGGTGTTACGCCGTTGGGCCGTTCGCTCCTCCCAGGGTTGACACCCTGGGCTATTGACTACCGCCCCTACGGGGCTCAGACCCTCCGTTGTGCCACGGTCTCCTGACCGTGGCACCGCTGCGGACCGAAGGTCTCCTCCGGGAAGTGCGGGAGACCTTCGGTCGCCGCTGGTGGGCCGGTCGGGAGATTGGCCCACAACAGCCGGCGTCACGTTGATCGCGACGTCGCGCTTGCATGTCGCTGCGACTCGGGGCACTGACGTGCTCCCGCTCGCCTCGCAAGTGGGACCGGCGGCTCTGACTACTGACTACTGACTACTGTCTACTGTCTACTCCTATCCTCCACCATACCCCTCCGCCAGCGACCTCGCCAGGGGGAAATCAAACGGCCCGGTCGTGCCGATTGCGTCGACCGTGACGGGACGGCGAACGGCAGATGACGGCGCGGGCGAGAAAGTGGTTGCTCCGGGGCGGAAATCTCGGAAGAATACAGAAAACAGTCTGATGATCCGGATCATGCCGACCCATCTGACCCGGACGACATCCCGGGTTCGCCGCGGAGCCGGCCCGACGGCGAGAACCCTGAAGCGCACCCCCAGAGCAGAGCAGGTCATGGCCAAGAAACCCGACGATCCGCGCCGCCCTCTCCCGGGCGATCCCGACGACCGTAACCCGAAGGCGAAAAAGCCCCCCGAGCCAACCGACTCCGACTCCGCCATCAACCTCGGCGAGCCGGCCCCCGAGGGCGACCTGAGCGGCATCTCGGTCATTGAATGGGCGTCGCTCGTCGAGGAGCCCGCCGGCGGCACCGGGGCGTCGAGCGTCAAGATCGACTCCCCGTCCGACGCCGAGCTGATCGCCCAGCTGTCCGACATCGCCCCGCTCCCGACCGCCGACGCGCCGGGCGGCTTCGTCGCGGACGAAACGCCGTCGGCCGTCGACCTGGCCGGCGCCGGCCGACCGCCCGCGGCCGACGAGGACGATGTGATCGTCGCCGAGCTGGTCGACTCCAGCGTTCACCTGGCGGAGCCGGTGGCGGAGACGGCGGCGGTCGAGGAGTTCGTCGACCTGGGTGCGGAGATGGAAGCGGCCGAACCAGCGCCCGCCGCCGCCGTGACCGGCGACGAGGTCGAGATGCTGGCGGGCGAGGAAGTGATCGACCTGGAGGCGGCCGTCGCCGACGAGCGACACGTCGGGGCGACCGCCGGCGACGCCGACGTGATCGACCTGCTGCAACCGGAGCTGGCCGGCGAGGCGTCGGCGGTCGAGCTGGGCGAAGACGCGGTGGAACACGCGCTCGATCTCGGCTCGGCCGAATCGTCCGGCGTCGACCTGGGCAACGCCGCCGCCGTTCCGTCGGCCCCGGTCGAGCCGGGCGTCGAGTCGTCGATTGACCTGCTCGCCGAGAACCTGCTGTTCGAGGAGAGCGGGCCGGGATCGAAGGCCGGCGGATCGTCGCGCGACCTGCTCGCCGAGGAACTGGAGTCGGGCCTCGACCTGGCCAGGCCGACGGACGCCAGCGAGGAGATTTCGGACGACGACTTCTTCGCCCAGGTCGGCGGCGACGGCTCGTCGTCGGTCGACCTCGGGTCGGCGCACACCATCGACGTGTTCACCGAGGAGGAAGCGCGGCAGGCGGCCGAGCAGGGCGCCCGCAAGCGAGCCGACCGCGCCAAGACGCCCGCCTCCGACATCAACCTCGACGATTTTGTGCAGGCCGAGGGTGAGGCGGCTGCGGCCGAGGCGGAGGTAAGCGAGGAAGAGATCGACCTCGACAAGATCGGCGCGTTCGACGAAGCCCAGGGCGGATCGCCGGCCGAGTGGGGCAACATGCCCACCGATGAGGACGCGGCGTTCGGCGCCAAACCCGCCCGCAAGGCCACCGCCGCCGCAGTCGCTGACGAGGTAGCGGTCGCGGAAGACGAGGACGAGGCGCCGAAGAAGAAGGGCAAGAAGGGGAAGGCGGCCGACGAGGCTCCGGCGAAGCGCCGAGGCAGCGCCGGCGCGTGGGTCGGCGGCACCTTCCTCGGCACGCTGATCGGCGCCGGTGCCTGCGTGGCGGTGTGGTTCGCCGGCCTGGTGCCCGACAGCGGTTCGCCGAAGCCGGCGCCAACCGGGACCGGGGCCGCCGTGCAGCCGCCGCAACCTGCGGGGCCGCCGCCGGCCGAGGTGGTCGCCCGCGAGGTGGCCAAGATCAGGACCGGGCAGTTCGACGAGGTCAAGCCGGAGGAGTTCGACAAGGCGCCCGAGGTGAAGCCGGAAGACCTGGTCGCTCGCGCCGAGTTCCTGTGGCTGAACTACCTCCGCAGCGAGCGCGGCCGGAACCCGCAGGCGCCGTTGCGGCTCGACGCCGAGCCGGTCAAGAAGGCGATGGCCGATCTCGACAAGGGGATCGCCGCCAAGCTGCCTGACGCCCGCTATCTCCGCGGGCAGATTTTCGAGATGACCGGCGACGAGGCGAAGGCCCGCGCCGACTACCAGGAAGGGGCGAAGGAGTTCGCCGCCATCCCGGCCGAACGGGCACGGTTCGAGTCGGCGCTGCAGGTGCTCGACCTGTCGCGCAAGGTCTCGCATCTGACCCCGCCGGGCATGAGTCCGACGCTGGTGGCGCTGCTGTTCATCCACCTGCAGCAGCCGCCGGTGGGTAACCCGGTGCCGCCTCCGGCCGGCGCTCCTGTTCCCCCTCCCGCTGGCGCGCCGACGCCGACGCCGCTGCCGCCGGAGGCCGCGCCGGCGTTCTGGCAGGCGATCGGGGCGTCGCGCAAGCCCGACTATGCTGCCGCCATCAAGGCGCTCGACGAGGCGCGGGCGCTGCACAACCAGCGCCGCTTCCTCCTGCCGCGCCAGCAGCAGAACCCCAAGACCGATTCGCAGGAGAAGGTGTTCCTGCAGTGCTGCGACGAGCTGCGCAGCTTCTGGACCATGCAGGGCCGGCTGAATGACTATCTGGCCGGAGATCCGAAGGAGCGCATCGAGGTGGTCGACAAGCTGCTGGCCAGGGCGGACGCCGGCGCCCGTGCCGACCTGCTCAAGAAGCTGGCTGCCGATCTGGTCAAGGACAAGCCGGTCGACAACCCGGCCGACCTGGTCAAGCTGATCGACGCCGAGCGGAAGACGGCGGCCGACAAGCTGGCGGCGGCCGACGAGGCGATCACCGGGCAGAAGAAGCAGATCGCCGGGCTGGCCGAGAAGCTGAAGATGACCGCCGACACGCTGACCACCACTGCCGACGTGCTGACGAAGACCGTCGCCGCCGAAAAGGCCGCCCGCGCTCTCGGCCAGGACGCCGTCGCCACGCTGAAGGAGGTCGGCGGGGTGGTCGGCAGCGACTTTGCGGATCTGAAAACGTCGAAGGAGACGCTGCTCGACGACGTCCGCGCCGTTGCCCGAATGGCCAAGGTGGTCGACCCGATGGGCAAGATTCGCCAGCTGGAGCGCGACCTCGCCGACGACCGCGCCAAGACGCCCGCCTCCGACATCAACCTCGACGATTTTGTGCAGGCCGAGGGTGAGGCGGCCGCGGCCGAGGCGGAGGTAAGCGAGGAGGAGATCGACCTCGACAAGATCGGCGCGTTCGACGAAGCCCAGGGCGGATCGCCGACCTGCTGACGACCGTTCGGCGCGCCGGCGAAGGCGGAGGGACTGGTGCTTCGTAACGAGGACCGTTATCCCGAGGCGCAGGCGGCGCTGAAGAAGCGCGCACGACGGCCTGCTCGCCAGTAAGAGCGAACTGGCGGCGGTGGCCGAGGCAGCGCTGGCGGAGACGGCCAACCCGGCCGCCACGTTCGCCGCCCGCGCCGAGGGGCTGCAGGCGCAGGGCAAGGCGAAGGAGGCGCAGGCCGTCCTCGCTCGCGGGCTGAAGGCGGCACCGGAGCCGAAAAGGTCCGCTCTACCTGCAGCGGGCGAAGTTCGCCTATGAGGCAGCCCGTTCGCGCGCGCCATCAAGCCGGCCGACCCCCTGGTCGCGTCGGCCCGCGGCGACGCCGCCGAGGCGGCGAAGGCCGGGCTGGCCGAGGGGCACTACCTGCTCGGCCGCATCGCCGAGGACATGAACCAGCTGGACGAGGCCATCGCCAGCTACCGCGAGGCGGTGCGGACGCACGGCCAGCTGGACGAGGCCGGCAGCCGCTACCGGATCGCGCTGGCGCGGGCGATGCTCAAGCAGCAGCCGCCGGCCGAACCGGCGCGCAGCCGATCCCGCCGGCCACGCGCACCGGCCAGGCGGCAACGCCGGCGGGCAGCGGGCGGCCGTCGAGATGCTCGCCGTGCTGATGGCGCTGACGCTGCAGGCCGGGGTGCCGGCTGACAAGCCGGCGTCGACCCCGGAGCAGCTGGCCGACGAGGTGCTGGCGCTGGGCGACAAGGCGCCGTTCGACGCCCGGGCGCAGGCGCTGGCGATCAAGGGGCTGTACACGCGGGCGCTGGAGGTGTACACCGCCGGCCTCCGTGATAAGGGGTTACTCGCTCCCGAGTATGCGAATACGCTTCTGGAGCTGATCGCCGGACACCCGGTGCTGCGCCGGCCGGAGAGCAAGGAGACGCCCAACCCGCTGCGGAGCGAGAAGCACTACGCGGCCGGGCTGAACCAGTATTTCGCCGGCCAGTACGGCCGCGCCGAGAAGGAGTTTCTGTCGGCGGTCGAGAACGATCGTAACGACGCCCGCTATCACTACTTCCTCGGGCTGGCGCGGTTGGCGCAGGGGAAGCGCGAGGCCTACGAGGACTTCGACCAGGGCGCTCGCCTGGAGCGGCAGGGTCGGCCGGACTCGGCGGCCGTCGCCGCGGCGCTGGAGCGGGTGCAGGGTCAGATGCGCTGGGTGTTGAACGCCGCCCGTACCCGGCCGGCACGGAACGCAGGGAAGTGACCCGCGTCTGACGGTGAGTACGTTGTGGCAAGGGTCCGCAGAGTGACAAGGTCGGAAGACCTTGCCACTCTGCGGACTTCACGTTGTGGTCTCTGGCTGGTGCGGCAAGGTCGTGACTGTTGCGGCAAGGTCGCGGCTGTTGTGGCAAGGTCTCCTGACCTCGCGGCTGTTGTGGCAAGGTCTCCTGGACCTTGCCACCTGCCGACCGCAGGTCTCCTGCTGCCTGGGAGACCTTCGGTTCGGCCGGAGTGGCCCGGTCGGGAGACCGGGCCACAACAGGGATGGTGTTGTGGCTGTTGCGGCAAGGTCAGAGACCTTGCCGCCTGCAGACCGCGGCTGTTGTGGCAAGGTCTCCTGACCTGCCACTTGCCGACCGCAGGTCTCCGGCGCCTGGGAGGCCTTCGGTCGGCCGGAGTGGCCCGGTCGGGAGATCGGGCCACAACAGGGATGGCTGTTGTGGCTGTTGCGGCAAGGTCGTGGCTGGTGCGGCAAGGTCGCGGCAGTTGCGGCAAGGTTTCCTGACCTTGCCACCTCGCCGACCGCAGGTCTCCAGTGGCGTCCGGAAAACTTGCGGTCCCCGGAGTGACCGGGCCACAACAGCGTGTCCGGCCGGGCGCGCCGGTCGCTACAATGGCTGCATCGACCGCGCAACGGAGGACGGTGGGTGATGCAACCGATCGTGATCGTCGACTATGGGATGGCCAACCTGCGGAGTGTGCAGAAGGCGTTCGAGCGGTTCGGGCAGGCGGCCGAGATCAGCGGCGACCCGAACCGCGTCGGCGAGGCCGGCAAGGTGGTTCTGCCCGGCGTCGGCGCGTTCCGCGACGCCATCGCCCGGCTGCGCGACGCCGGTCTGGCCGGGCCGATCTGCGACCACATCCGCGCCGGCAAGCCGTTCTTCGGCATCTGCCTCGGGCTGCAGCTGCTGTTCGCCCGCAGCCATGAGGACGGGGTTTACGACGGCCTCGGCGTGTTCGCTGGCGACGTCGTCCGCTTCCCGCCGGCGCCGGGGCTGAAGGTGCCGCACATGGGCTGGAATAGCCTGGCGGTCCGCAAGCCGGCGCCGATGCTCGCCGACCTCGACGGCGAGGCGGTCTACTTCGTCCACTCGTACTACCCGGTGCCGGCCGACCGCGGCATCGTCGCGACCGAGACGGACTATGCCGGACTGTTCACGTCGGCGGTGTGGCAGGACAACGTGTTCGCCACCCAGTTCCACCCGGAGAAGAGCCAGACGGTCGGGCTGGAGATGCTTCGCCGCTTCGCCGACTGGCGGTGAGCCGGCTCACTCGCGGCCGCCGCCGTTGCTGCCGATGCCGCGGAACCCGTAACGCACCTCCAGGTGACCCAGCACCGCCAGCACGAAGAACCCCGCTCCCGCCATCAGGATCGCCGACGCCTCGCGGCCCATCCCCGCCGCCACTCCCAGCGCCGCGGTCAGCCACAGGCCGGCGGCGGTGGTCAGCCCGCGCACCTGCTCGGTTGACTCGCTCTTGAGGATGCAGCCGGCGCCGAGAAACCCCATCCCGGTCACCACCCCCTGGATCACCCCCCGTAGCGCATCGGTGCTCATCCCCGCCTGCTGGGGCACGCCGACGAACGCCGCTGCCCCGATCGCCACCAGGATGTGCGTCCGCAATCCGGCCGTCTTGCCGACGTGCCCGCGCTCCCAGCCGATCAGCCCGCCGCATACCGCCGCGATCGCCAGCCGGATCGCCAGCTGCACCGCTTGCGCCACCGACAGGTCGCTGAACTCGACCGCCGCCGCCTCCCACACCGCATTCATCGTTCACCCCCGCCGTTACAGCCCCAGTTCGGGGAACACCTTCCGCACCAGCCCGACGCGCCTCGCGGACCGCGTAAGCCACCTCCGGCCGCGTCGGCGAGCCGTAGCGGGCACACTCGATGTAGAACCGCACCCGGTTCGGCTCCATCGGCATGATGTCCAGCTGGCCCAGTTCCTCGGCCAGCTCCGCGGCGAGCAGGTCCCAGTGGATCGGCTCCTCGCGGACTGCCGGTGCCCGCTCGTCGCCGGCCTCTTCCAGCAGATCGACCGCCACCTTCCGCGCCAGCGTGTCGCCGTCGATGTACGCCAGCAGCATCACGCGCAGGTCGTGGTCCCCGGTCACGCGGCCGCCCTCCTCACTCCCGCCGCACCTCTGCGCGGAAGCCAAACAGGAACACCAGCAGCAGCACCGCCGTCAGCCCGGCGGCAACGGCGAACGTCGGCGGCAGCTCGCCGCCGCTCCACCGCCGCAGCCCGCCCGCCAGCAGGTTGCCGCCGAGCATGCCAATACCGGACAGGAAGCTGATCAGCGCCTGGGCGCTGGCCCGCAGGTCGGCGCGCGTCTGCCCATTCACGTACACCTGCCCGGCGATCATGAAGCAGGTGACGTAGAAGCCGTTCAGCACCAGCGACGACACCACCAGCTCGAACGGCCGGCCGATCGACAAAATGGCGTTGGCCGCCAGCCAGGCGGTTAGCCCAAACAGCATCGTGCCGCGCAGCCCGAACCGGCGCACGAGGACGGGTAACGCCGCCAGCGCCGCCACCTCGGTCGTCTGTGCCAGCGTCAGCACCAGCGACAGCCGCTCCGGCGGAACGCCCAGGTGCGTGAGCAGCAGCGGCGTACTCTGCGTCGAGAACGGGAAGGTGACGCACGCCCCGAGCAGACAGGCGCAGTAGACGACGAACGACGGCCGCCACAGCTGGACGATCGCCTGCACCGGAGCCGGCCGATGGGTCGCCGATACGTCGCACCGCGGCGGGGTGTGCGGCAGGGTGAACGTGTACGCCGCCAGAACGAACGCCACCACCCCGCCCAGCCGGAACGCATCGGTGATCGGCGGCTGCGCTCCCCCCAGGTTCAGCCAGCCGCTGATCAGCCAGCCGACCGCCATCCAGCCGACCGTGCCCCACAACCGCACCGGGCCGAACTGGCGGTCCGGTTCCGGCAAATGGGTGAACGCAACGGTGATGCCGAGAAGGATCATCGGGCCGGTGAGCAGCCAGAACAGCAGCGTGGCGGCCAGCACCGCCGCCGGGTGGTGCAGGTCGGCCAGCACCCACAGGTCGATACCGGCGGCGGCCGCGAACAGCGTCATCGCTCGTTGCGCCGGTAGCCACCGATCGGCCAGCTGGCCGGTCAGCAGCGACGACACGATCGACGCCGCCGCCTGTGCCGCGCAGCAGACCGCGACGGTGAGCGGGCCGAACCCGAGGTGTTCGAGGTGGTAGCTGTAGAGCGGCACCAGCGAGCCGGGCACGGCCCACTGCAGGAACATCAGCACGGACAGGCGGAACACCACGGTCTTGATCTCGGCGGAAGGCGACTCGCTCAGGATAGCAGCCCCGGACGGCCGCGCGGATGGCAGTGTGCCGGTTCCGCGTCGCATCCCTCGCCGCCGGTTTGGGTGATGATGGATGCTCTTGGTGCCATGCCCACGCTTGCGTGGGCATGCGGCGTTTCACCGACTGGCCCCCATCAGGAGTCCCATCAACGACCGCGGCCCGGACGAACCTGTGCTCGTCCGGGCCGTGGTGTGACCGCTGACGCGGATCACTTCTTCACTTCGTACTCGGCGTCGATCACGTCGTCGCCGCCCTTGCTGCCGCCGGCAGCCGACGGCCCTGCGCCGCCGCCGTCGGGGCCGTGGGCGTGGCCGTGGCCGCCGCCGCCCTGGACGTCCGGCGCCAGGCTCTGCGCCGCCACCTTCAGGTCGCTCACCGCTTGCCGGATCGCCTGCGGGTCGTCCTTGGTCATCGCCTGACGGGTCCGCTCAATGGCCGACTTGAGCGCCTCCTTCTCCGACCCGCCGAGCTTGGCGTCGTGCTCCTTCATCACCTTCTCGATCTCGTAGATCATCGTGTCCGCCTCGTTGCGGGCGTTGATCAGCTCGAGCCGGCGACGGTCCTCCTCGGCGTGCGCCTCGGCCTCCTTGCGCATCCGCTCCACCTCGCGCTGATCGAGGCCGGACGATCCCTTGATCTCGATCTTCGCCTCCTTGCCGGTGTCCTTGTCCTTGGCGCGGACCTCGAGCACGCCGTTCTTGTCGAGCGCGAACGTCACCTCGATCTGCGGCACCCCCCGCTGCGCCGGGCGGATGCCCTCCAGGTTGAACTCGCCGAGCAGCCGGTTCGACGCACTGCGGGCGATCTCGCTCTCGCCCTGGAACACGCTGATCGTCACCGCCGACTGGTTGTCCGCGGCGGTCGAGAAGATCTGCGTCTTCTCGGTCGGGATGGTGGTATTGCGCTCGATCAGCCGGGTGAGCCGGCCGCCCAGCGTCTCCAGCCCGAGCGACAGCGGGGTGACGTCGAGCAGCAGCACGTCCGACTTGCTGCCGAGCAGCAGCTGCGCCCCCTGGATGGCGGCGCCGATGGCGACCACCTCGTCGGGGTTGACGCCGCGGTGGCCTTCCTTGCCGAAGATCTCCTTGACCAGCTGCTGCACCCGCGGCACGCGCGTCATGCCGCCGACCATGACGATCTCGTCAATTTCCGCCGGCTTCAGCTTGGCGTCGGCCAGCGCCTGCATGACCGGCTTGCGGCACTTCTCGATCAATCCGTCCACCAGCCGCTCGAACTTGGCGCGCGTAAGCGACATCTGCAGGTGCTTCGGGCCGCTCGCGTCCGCCGTGATAAACGGCAGGTTGATGTCGGTCGTCGTCTGCTGCGACAGGTCCTTCTTGGCGCGCTCGGCGGCCTCCTTCAGCCGCTGCAGCGCCATCTGGTCCTTGCGCAGATCGATGCCGTTCTCCTTCTTGAACTCCTCGGCGATGTAGTCGATCAGCACCTGGTCGAAGTCGTCGCCGCCGAGGTGGGTGTCGCCGTTGGTCGACAGCACGGTGAACACGCCGTCGGCGATCTCCAGAATGGAGATGTCGAACGTACCGCCGCCCAGGTCGAAAACGGCGATCTTTTCGTTCTTCTTCTTCTCCAGGCCGTAGGCCAGCGAGGCGGCGGTCGGCTCGTTGATGATCCGCATCCGCTGCTTCGACGACTTGCCGGTGCCGGGATCGGTAATCTCCCACTCGGTGTCGAAGCCGGCGACGGCGGCCGCCTCCAGGGTGGCCTGCCGCTGGGCGTCGTTGAAGTACGCCGGCACGGTGATGACCGCCTTGCTGACGCGATGGCCCAGGTACGCCTCGGCCGACTCCTTCAGCTTGCGCAGCACCATCGCCGAGATCTCCGGCGGGGCGTAGGTCTTGCCGTCGATCTCCACCTTGACCGGATCCTCCGGCCCGCCGACCACCTTGTACGGGACCAGCTTTTCCTCGTCGCCCACTTCCTTGTGCCGGCGGCCCATGAACCGCTTGATCGAGTACACCGTTCGCCGCGGATTGGTCACCGCCTGCCGCTTGGCCGGGTCGCCGACCAGCCGGTCGCCCTTGTCGGTGAACGCCACCACGCTCGGGGTAAGCCGGTTGCCTTCCTGATTGGGGATCACCTTGACCTCGCCGCCCTCCATGACCGCGACCACGGAGTTCGTCGTCCCCAGGTCGATCCCGATGATTTTTTCTTCCGCCATGTCCGTCTCCTTTCTTGCGGTGGGCCAGGCTGGCAGCACGGATACCGGCACCGACCGCGTGGCTGTCTTCGGTAAGCCTCTCCCCGCCAGCATGCGACGGCGAGAGGTTGGATTCTCGTTTGTGTCACTCCGAATCGTTGCGACAGGAGGAAGATGCAAGAGGCGTGCCGGTGTTCGCCGCAACCGCCGAGAATTTCGCAAACGATTACTGGATCAGGAATTGCGTCGAGCGAATCGGCGCCGACACGCAGCCGGACCGGCCTCCGCTGTCAGATTGGCAGCCGCCCGCCGATTCGGCCGCGCAGTCGGGAGACAATCTGGCAGCATCAGGGCAAAGAACATGCCGTCCCGGCGGCCGGGAGGCCGGCAGACCCCGCGCGGTGAGAGTTCCACCACCCCGCCCGTTGACGCCTCTTGACCTCCTTCATAGATTGAAAGCCAAATTCTTCAAGCCTTTAGCATGCAAAGGTGAGTAGAGCCATGGCGCGGAAGCCCGAGGGGACCACTCCAACACCAATCAGTGCGAGTCCGCCCCGTTCGGCCGCGCAGCTCAAGGCGCTGCGCTCCCAGATCGACAAGCTCGACGTGCAGATCGTCAAGCTGGTCAACGAGCGCGCGGTCATCGCCGCCGACATCGGCCGCACCAAGGTCGAGCAGGGCGAGGACATCTTCTCGCCGGCGCGCGAGGAAGAGGTGTATCAGAACATTCTGCAGGCCAACGAGAAGAACAAGGGCCCGCTGCCCGAGGCGACGATGCGGGCGATCTTCCGCGAGATCATGAGCGGCTCGCGGGCGCTGCAGAAGGTCCACAAGGTCGCCTATCTCGGGCCGGAGTACAGCTTCAGCCACCTGGCGGCGGTCGAGCACTTCGGCCAGTCGGTCGAGTTCATCCCGGTGGGGACCATCGCCGCGGTGTTCGAGGAGGTTGACCGCGCCCACGTCGACTTCGGGGTGGTGCCGATCGAGAACTCGACCGACGGGCGCATCGCCGACACGCTCGAGATGTTCCTGCGCATGCGCCACCTGACCA
Source organism: Gemmataceae bacterium (assembly GCA_046350215.1). Taxonomy (GTDB): domain Bacteria; phylum Planctomycetota; class Planctomycetia; order Gemmatales; family Gemmataceae; genus JAXMAU01. The sequence goes on from JAXMAU010000012.1 coordinate 123,322, forward strand.
TCTGCGGCGAGATTCGTCTGCGCATCCACCACAACCTGGTGGCCAACTGCGAGCACCAGGACATCCGCCGCATCTATTCCAAGCCGCAGGCGCTGTCGCAGTGCCGCAACTGGCTGGCCAAGAACGTGCCGCACGCCCAGCTGAAGGACGTGTCGAGCACCGCCATCGCCGCCGAGCTGGCCCAGCGCGAGCCGGGCGCCGCGGCGGTCGCCAGCCGCCAGGCGGCGGTCCGCTACGGCCTCCGCATCCTGTTCTCGCAGATCGAGGACTCGCCGTACAACGAGACGCGCTTTGCCGTCATCGGCAACTATAAAGCGGGCAAGACCGGCACCGACAAGACGGCCATCATGTTCCGCCTGCCGCACAACCCCGGCTCGCTTGTCGAGGCGCTCGACATGCTCAAGCAGGCGAAGATCAACCTGACCTGGATCGAGTCGTTCCCAGCCCAGACGGCCAAGCCAGAATACCTGTTCTTCGTCGACTTCGAGGGGCACCAGGAAGACCCGCGCGTGGCCAAGGCGCTCAAATCGCTGGGCGAACACTGCCTGGAGCTGACGGTGCTCGGCTCGTTCCCGATGGCCAAGATGCTCAACGGCTGAGACCAGGCAGCTGTGGTTGACCGCCTACGACGGTTCGGGCTATAACCCGCCCTGTCGGGCCGTACCGGCGCGCGCCGCTGGCCTCGTCCCCCATTTCCTCAAGGAAGAGACCGGTCATGGCATCCGCAGTCCTCACGACTTCCACTCTGCTCCGCTCCAGCATGTGCAAGCAGGCGGACCTGGAGTCCCCGGAGTTCCGCGCCCTGGCGGCCCGGTTGAAAATCAGTGCCACGGGGATGCACCGCAAGGTGTGGGAGTTCTGCTTCATCGCCCGGGCGCTGGCTGAGCGGGGGGTGCTGCGCGAGGGCGCGCGGGGGCTGGTGTTCGGCGTCGGCCAGGAGCCGCTGGTGGCCTATTTCGCCAGCCTCGGCTGTACCATCGTCGCCACCGACATGGCTCCGGACGAAGCCGCTGCCGCCGGCTGGATGGAATCCAACCAGCACGCCGTCGGACTGAGCGTGCTGAACAAGAACGGTCTGTGTCCGCCGGAGGTGTTCGCCAAGCGAGTGAGCTTCCGCTTCGTCGACATGAACGCCATCCCGGCCGACCTGCGCGACTTCGACTTCGTCTGGTCGGCCTGTTCGCTGGAACACGTCGGATCGATCCGCCACGGCGAGCGGTTCATCCTCGAGGCCATGAAATGCCTGCGGCCTGGCGGCGTGGCCGTTCAGACCACCGAGCTGAACCTGTCGTCCAACAGGCACACCCTGGACAACGCCTGGACGGTGCTGTTCCGTGAGCGCGACATCGAGCGCATCGCCCGCCGGCTGAGCCTGCGGGGACACCACATCGACCTCGACCTGACCCGTGGGGAACAGCCCGCCGACCTGCATGTCGACATGCCGCCTTACAAGCAGCGCCCGCACCTGCGACTGCAGCTGGAAGGGTACACCACCACCTCCGTCGGCCTCATCATTCAGAAAGGGGCCACCGACCCGTCCGGCTCGATCGCCTGGCAAGATGGGTGGCTTTGCATGGACCCGTTGCTGATCCGCAGCGCCCTCGACCGGCGCTGGTCCGCCTTCAAACGGCGGATCACCTGGGTCACCCGACCTGTCAAGGCGTTGCTGCGGCCGATCAAGCGGCTCCTCGTGCCGCGACGGGACAGCTGAACGGCGGGTGGAAACCGGAGTCGTCCTGGCGGGCCGCTTGTCAAAGCGGCCCGTCGCCGTTAAGAAACCATAAGCTCGCCAATGGCCCGCGATTGTGCCGCCACCGACCCTCCGCCGCCGGTGGCGGTGTGACCTGGAGTGTTCCGACATGATTATTGTTCTCCGCCCCGATTCGACCGACGCCCAGATCCAGCATGTTCTCGACCGCATCACCGAGCTGGGCTTCAAGGCGCAGCTCAGCCGGGGCGAGCAGCGAACCATCGTCGGCGTCATCGGCGATGAGAGCAAGCTGCAAGCCGAACCGCTCCAGGCGATCCCTGGCGTCGAGCAGGTGCTGCCGATCCTCAAGCCGTTCAAGCTGGCCAGCCGCGAGTTCCGCCGCCAGGACAGCGTCTTCGAGATCGGCGGCGACGCCGGCCCGAACGTCAAGCCGGTGAAAGTCGGCGGCGGGCACCTGCTGATGATCGCCGGCCCGTGCGCGATCGAGGGCGAGGAGGTGCTGCAGACGATCGCCGCGGCGGTGAAGAAGGCCGGCGCCAACCTGCTCCGCGGTGGGGCATTCAAGCCGCGGACCAGCCCGTACAGCTTCCAGGGCCTCGGCGAACGCGGCCTGGAGATCCTCCGCGACGTCGGCCACGCCCACGGCCTGCCGGTGGTCACCGAGGTGATGGACCCCCGCCAGGTGGCGCTGGTGTGCCAGTACACCGATATGCTCCAAATTGGCGCCCGCAACATGCAGAATTTCGACCTGCTCAAAGAGGTCGGCCAGACGCGCAAGCCGGTCCTGCTCAAGCGCGGCATGAGCGCCACCGTCAAGGATTTGCTGATGTCGGCGGAGTACATTCTCGCCGAGGGCAACCCGAACGTGGTGCTGTGCGAGCGCGGCGTCCGCACGTTCGAGGAGTCGACGCGCAACATGCTCGACCTCAGCGCCATCCCGAACATCAAGGGCCAGAGCCACTTGCCGATCATCGCCGACCCGAGCCACGCCACCGGCCGGCCCGATCTGATCCCGGCGATGGCCCGCGCCGCCATCGCCGCCGGCGCCGACGGCGTTCACATCGAGGTCCACTCCTGCCCGGAGAAGGCGCTGTCCGACGGCCCGCAGGCGCTGTTGCCGAAGCAGTACGCCGAGGTGATGCAGGACCTGCGCAAGCTGGCGGACCTGCTGGGCCGGACGTTCTGACCTGTCTCGTACCAGGCGGGTCGCCCGCCTGCTTCTCGAACCGCGAAGGAATCGATCGATGCGTGAGCGCGTTGTCGCCGGCAACTGGAAGATGAACACCGTCCGCGAGACTGGCCGGCAGCTGGCCGCCGCGATCGCCAAGGGGGTGACGGACGACCGCGTCACCGTCATCGTCTGCCCGCCGTTCCCGTTCCTGGCCGCCGTCGGCGAGGCGATCGCCGGCACGCGCGTCGCCCTGGGTGCCCAGAACTGCCATGACAAGCCCAAGGGTGCCTTCACCGGCGAGGTCAGCGCCGAGATGCTGGTCGACGCCGGCTGCAAGTACGTCATCCTCGGCCACAGCGAGCGGCGGCACATTCTGGGCGAGACGGATGCGTTCATCAACCGCAAGGTGAAGGCGGCGCTGGCGGCGGGGCTGAAGGTGATCCTGTGCGTCGGCGAAACCGAGGCCGAGCGCGTCGGCGGGCAGATGGAGGCGGTGTTCACCCGGCAGGTGACCGAGGGCATGGCCGGGCTGACCGCCGACGACCTGACGCGGCTGGTGCTGGCCTACGAGCCGGTGTGGGCGATCGGCACCGGGCGGACGGCCAGCCCGGCGGACGCCCAGGCGGCGCACGTCTTCCTCCGCGGCCAGGTGGCGAAGCTGTTCGGCGAGAAGTCGGCAGCGGCGCTTCCTATCCAGTACGGCGGCAGCGTCGATCGGGAGAAGGCGCCGGCGCTGTTCGCGCAGGCGGACATCGACGGCGGACTGATCGGCGGCGCCAGCCTGAAGCCGGACGACTTCCTGGCGATCGTGCAAGCGGCGCGGGCCTGACCCGGCGTCACGTCCGCGGCCGGCGCGGCTTCGCCGGCCCGCCGCGGACGACCGCCCCGTCGCGAATCAGGACGACCCGTCCCGTCTTCGTCCGCCGCTTCTCCTGGACCGCCGTGCCCCGCGCCTGTTCCATGACTCGCTCCTGATGTGAACCTTTGTTCAATGAACAAGATTACACGTCAAGGGCGGCATCGTCAAGCAACGGCGCGGGGGAAAGCGGGCGGTGGAAAGAGGGCTTCACCGCGGCGCGGCGGCGTCTATAATGGCGGTTTATGACGATCGGGGAAATGAGAGCGAGGACCGGCCCGTGCGGCCGGGCAGGTAAGGAGCAGCCATGACGAGTGTGCTAATGCCGGTGTGGGCGCTGCCGGCGTGGGTTCCCGGAATGTTGAACGTGGTGCTGTTGCTCGCCGGCCTGTTCCTGATCCTGCTGGTGCTGATCCAGCGCGGCAAGGGCGGCGGGCTGGCCGGCGCGTTCGGCGGCAGCGGCGGCTCCAGCGCGTTCGGCTCGCGCGCCGGCGACATGTTCACCAAGGTGACGGTCGGCGCCGCCCTGGTGTGGTTCTTCCTCATCATGTTCCTGATCAAGACGACCCAGCCGATCGACCCGCTGCCCACGCGCAACGGGGTCGGCAACCCGAACGCCCCGATTCCGACCGCTCCGACGCCGGACAGCGGCGAGTAGGCGAGCGGCGTGCGAGCGGCCCACGGAGCCGGGGGGAAAGGCGCCCCCGGCTCTCGCGTTTGGTGAGCGGGATTCCGTCCCGATCTGGAAGTGAGGTGGTCGTGCTGTACAGCATGACGGGCTACGGCGAGGCGAGTACCAGCAGCGACCCCCTCCACCTGACGGTCGAGCTGCGGGCCGTCAACAACCGCTACCTGAAAGTCTCTCTCCGCGCCGGCGAGCCGTACACCCTGCTCGAGCCGGAGGTCGAGAAGGTGATCCGCCGGTCGGTCAAGCGGGGCACCGTCCAGGTCCACCTGCGCTGCCACCGGCAGCTGGCGGCGACCGACTTCCAGATCAACGCCGTCGCTCTTCGCAGCTACCTGACGCAGCTTCGCCAGCTGGGGAGCGAGATGACCCTGGGCGACTGGGGCGGCTCCCTGCTGGCCGGGGTGCTGGCGCTGCCGGGCGTGGTGCCGGAGCCGGCCACCGCGGCGTTCGACTTCGATGCCGAGTGGCCGATCATCGAGCGCGTGCTCGAACAGGCGGTGGCGCGGCTGCAGCAGATGCGGCAGGACGAGGGGCGGGCGATGGCCCAGGAGCTGCTCGGCCTCCGCGACCACATCGCCGGCCAGCTGGCGCAGATCCGCGACCGCATCCCGCAGGTCGCCGACGGCTACCGCGACCGGCTGCTCGACCGCGTCCGCGGGCTGCTGGGCGAACTGGATGTGCAGATCGACCGTAAAGATCTTATCAAGGAAGTAGCGATCTTCGCCGACCGGGCCGACATCAGCGAGGAGGTGGTACGGCTGGCCAGCCATCTGGTGCAGTTCCAGGAGATCGTCAACGAGCCGGAAAGCAGCGGCCGCAAGCTGGAGTTTCTGACGCAGGAGATGTTCCGCGAGACCAACACCATCGGGTCGAAGGCCAGCGACGTCGACATCTCGCGGTATGTGGTCGAGATCAAGGGGGCGCTGGAGAGGATTCGCGAGCTGGTGCAGAACGTCGAGTAGACGGTCGGCGGCGGAAAAGGAGAAGGGCGATGAAGCCGGCGCCTGTGATCATCGTTTCCGGGCCGAGCGGCAGCGGAAAGTCGACCCTGATCCACCGCGCCCTGAACGAGTCCGGTCTGCCGCTGCGCCTGTCGGTGTCGGCCACCACGCGCCCGCCGCGCTCCGGCGAGATCGACGGCGTGGACTACCACTTCTGGACGCGCGAGCGGTTCCTCCGCGAGCTGGAGCGCGGCGCTTTTCTGGAACACGCCGTCGTGCATGGTCAGCACTATTACGGCACTCCGCGGTCGGAGGTCGACGGCTTCCGCGAACGCGGCATCGGCGTGATCCTCGACATCGACGTCCAGGGGGCCGACCAGGTTCGGCCGCTGTTTCCCGATCATCTGTCGGTGTTCGTCCGCGTGTCGAGCGACGAGGAGTACGCCCGCCGATTGCGGCAGCGGGGCACCGAAACCGACGAGTCGATCGCCCGCCGGATGGCGACCGCCCGCAAGGAGCTGGCCCGCATCGGCGACTACCAGCATGTCGTGGTCAACGATGACCTGGACATCGCCACAGCGCAACTGATTGATCTGCTCAGGCGTCGGTTCGACGCCGTTTCCCCTGGGAGGTGACTTCATGCACGATGAGCTGAAGGAAGAAGGAATCGTCAACAAGGTCGGCGGCCGGTTCAAGCTGTCGACCCTGATCCAGAAGCGGCTGATCATGCTCAACACCGGCGCCAAGCCGCTGGTCGACGTTCGCAGCGGCGACAAGATGGCGGTGGTGATTCAGGAGATCCTGCACGACAAGATCTACCTGGACGCCTCCGGCGAGGTGCAGTCGCGCGGCCTGACGGCGCAGGACATGGCCCGCCGCGCCATGATGAGCGATGTGTCCGGCCACCTGGGCGTTTCCGACGACTGACCGACTGCCTTCCCACCTCTGACACGCACCCCGAGAGAGTCCGACCATGGCCGACACCTCCGGCCGTCCGACCGGCATCACCGCCCCCCCGCTGCCCGCCGACCTGCCGCCGCCGGCCGGGGAACGGGCCGAATCGTACCGCCCGCTGTCGCTGCTGGCGATCCTCGGCTTCGTCCTGGGCGCGGCCTATGCCGGCCTGGTGGTAATCGGCGGCGTCACCGGCTTCGCCCTCCGCTACCCGCGGCTGCTCGGGCTACTCGCCGGCGGGGCGGCGCTGGGTGGGCTGGTGGTCGCTCTCGCCAGCCGGCGGCGCGGGACGGAGCTGCTGACGCATGTCGCGGCGGCGGTCCTGGGGGTGCTGACGGTGATCGGCCTGGGGTCGCTGGTGGCATATGCCAGCGGCAATCCGTGGCTGTGGCCGTCGAGTCTGTGGCCGGTGATGCTGGCCGGCATGGGGCTGTCCTGGCTGGCATCGTCGCGCATTCGCGCGTCCGAGGGCACCCTGAGCGGCGTCGGCCTGGCGCGGTGGGGTTTCTGGCTGAGCCTCACCTTCGGCCTCATTTACGGCGCCTACCTGCTGTCCAACAACCTGGCGGTGATCGGTCAGGCGTCCGGCTGCGCCGACGAGTTCCTGGCGCTGATCCGCAAGGGCGACGTGCCGCAGGCGTTCCTGCGCACCCTGCCGCCCCGAAGCCGGCCGGCGCCGGGTGCCGACCTCCGCCGCATCCTGGAGGTGGAGCACAACGTCCCGCGCGGCCCGACCGAGGGCGCTGGCGCCTACGCCATGTTCACCCGCGCCAACTACGTCGAGCTGATCCGCATGGGCGGCGATGCCGTCACCTGGACGCAGACCAGCGTCGACGCTCCCGAGTTCGACCGCGGCAGCTACCGGGTCGGGCTGAACTACGACGTCGTCACCCCGTTCGGCCGGTTCGCCCTGCACGTCGCCACCCTCGGCCAGGAGGCAGCCGACGAGGGCGGCGGGGTGCGGCGGAAGTGGAACGTCGAGCAGATGCAGTGTTCCATGTCCAGCTTCAGCGAGATCACCCCCGAGCGGAAGCGGTACGACCTCGCCAAGCGCTACGCCGCCGATCTGGCCCAGGCGTGGCTGACGTTGCTGCGGACCGGCAACACCGAATTCGCCTATCTGCTGACGCTGCCCCACGACCAGCGGGGGCCGCAGTCGGCGTGCGCCGCCCTGGACGCCCCGGCGCTGATGGGGCTGACCGGCGTGGCCACCGCCGGCGGGCTGGGCATCAACGACGAGCTGAGGCAGGCGTACCGCACCGGCCGGCAGCAGTTCGGCGCCGGCACGCTGCTCGACGTCAGCGGCTTCTGGGCCGACGACACGCAACGCGAGGAGATGCTCAAGGACGTCCGCACCCTGCTCGCCGGCGGCCGCCACCGGGTACAGGAGGCCAGTAACTTGCCGGTGGACGTGCCGTACTACCGGGAGGTGGGCGGCCAGATGCGACTGTTCATCCCGGTGCGGATCGGCACCGGCGACGGGCCGAAGCGGCTGCACTACATGGAAGCGGACGTGGAGGTCGCCGGGCCGGCGACCGGCCGACTGAGTGCGGAGATATTCAAGATCGTCAAACTCCACCTGACGCGCGGCCAGACGGCGATGGATCCCCGGAGCGGCCAGCGTCCCGGCATGCCGTGACCGTCAGCCGGTGCTGTCGGGGTTGTCGAGCAGGTGGCCGAGCTTGTCCTTCTTGGTCTGCAGGTAGCGGCGGTTGTTCTCGGTCGGCTCGACCTGGATCGGCACGCGCTCGGTGATCCGCAGGCCGTAGCCGTCCAGCCCGACGATCTTGCGCGGGTTGTTGGTCAAGAGCCGCAGCTGCCGCACTCCCAGGTCATGCAGGATCTGGGCGCCGATGCCGTAATGGCGTAGATCAGGGCCGAATCCCAGCGC
>JAXMAU010000013.1:0-129906 GCA_046350215.1 Gemmataceae bacterium
GGACGCGGGCAGTGGCAGCCGGGCCGGGTCGAGTGGCGACGTTTTCGGCCACGGAACGTGCGGCCAGTTGGTGCCGACGATCAGGCACAGCGGCTTGTCCGAGGTGCGGCGGTCGAGCCACCGTACCGCCGCCTCGACACAGTCGTCCTGGTGGTAGCCAAAGTGGCTGAAGTGGTCGAAGCCGTACTCCTTCACCTGGGCGTAGTGGGCGACCTTGCCGATGGCGGCCACCTGGTAGCCGAGCGGCTGGAAGTAGGCCGGCCATCGCTTGACGCCGGCGCGCGGGCGGCTGTGGTTGAGCATCGCCCCGTTGCGCATCGGGTCGAGGCCGGTCAGCAGCGCCGCCCGGCTGGGGGCGCACGACGGGGACGCGACGAAGGCGTGCGTGAAGGTCATGCCGTCGCGGGCCAGCCGGGCCATGTTCGGCGTGGCGATGGCCGTGCCGCCACACGGCGAGCAGTCCGCCCAGCCCAGGTCGTCGGCCAGGAACACGACGATATTCGGCGGCCGCGACGGTTCAGCGCCGGTCGCGGTCAGGGCGAACACCAGCAACACCGGCAACAGGGCAAGGCGCGGCATCCAGTCTCCTTTCGGAATCACGGACGGGACACGGGCGTGATCGGTCGCGCATCGTCCGCTCCCGTCCGCACCAGGACGACGTGGATCTCGCCGGGGCCGTGAACGCCGGTGACCAGCCGCAGCTCGATGTCGCCCGTCTTGCTCGGCCCGGTGATCAGCGACAAACACGCCGGCATCTCCGCCGGCCGGTGCGGCGGGTCGAACAGGTCGAACAGGTCGGCGACCAGCTGACCGGCGTGGGCGACGACAATGTGGACCGGCGGCAGCAGGCTGAGCGAGCGCGGCTGGTCGCGCCGGGTCGCCAGCACCACCGTCCCCGTCTCGGCGATCAGGTGATCGGCGCCGCTGACGCCGACGTCGACGCCAAAAAACGTCGCCCGCTCGTCGGCTGCCTCCAGCTGGGCGACGCGGTCGACGCGCACCCCGACGGCGGTCAGCGCCGCCTCCAGCGGCAGCGTGTCGAGGAACGACCCGTCGCCGAGCAGCACCCGCCGGGCGGCGCGGGCTTCGATCAGGCTGACCACGAGGGCGACAGCGGCTTGCACGGAGTCGGCCAGGTGGAACCGGCCGCCGGCGGCGGTCAGCTCGTCACGGAACCGCGCCACCGGGTCGGCGCCGGCGCCCTGGTAGCCGACGGCGCCGCGGTCAGGGAGAGAAGGCGTGGCGCCGGCGCGGTTGCCGTCGGCCACCGCCTGCCGCACCCGCTGGAGGAACGCTTCGCGCGGACTGGTCACGTCAATGCCTCGTGTCACGCCGTCGCGGCGAACCGGGGCAACACCTGGCTCGCGAACACGTCGAGGAACCGCTCGGCGTCGCCCCCGACGTTATGCAGAATAACGGTGTCGAAGCCCAGCGCGAAGCGGATGTCGTCCGGCATTGCCGTGGCGCTGGCGGCGGCAAACATTTCGGGCAGTGATGTGCTCGTTGAGTGCCTGCCCGGTGCCCAGCGTCAGCCAGAAGCGACCGGGGAACATCTCGGCGAGCGCCGCCCCCGCCTGCGCCACCACCGCCGGGTGATACCGCCCCGCCGGGCAGCAGATCGTCCCGATCGGCAGCCCCGTCGCCTGGGGAGCGGACCGTTCACGACGATTCCGCTTGCCGCCGCAGGTCGTCACGGACCTGCATGAGGAGGTGTCCAAGCCGGTTCTTCCCCGACCCGTCGCCGCCGTCGCCCCAGTACGAGTCGTTGGCCGTGTGCTCCACCAGGGTCGCGTCGCCGGTACCGAGCAAGATCTGTTGCAGGTCGGCGTGCTGGGTGAATTTCGCCCGCACAGCCTCCAGCATGATCTCGTCCTTCACCGCCTCCCAGTCGCGCCGCAGCGGCAGCTTGCGCGACCGGCCGAGTGCCGCCGCCTCGCTCGGCGTCTTGCACATCCGCACCCGCTCCTCGTGCCTGGTGCCCTCGAACTTCATCGCCTGGAAGAAGTGTTCGCTGGTCCGCCACCGCTTGCCACGAAGGAAGACGGCGTGTCGGGAGAAGTTCGAGAAGCAGCCGTACTCGCCTCTGGTCGAGTAGAAGTGGATCACCGTCTGTTCGGTCATGGCGTCCTCCGGGGTGGCGAGGAAAGGTATCGATCAGAGGCGGAAACCGTGATGCGGGTTCGCACATGGTTGGAGTAGCGGATCATCCGGTCGCGTGGAGTGGTCACGTCGATGCCTCGTGTCACGCCGGGTGCCATGGCCACAGCTTTGCGTGGTGCGAGTCATCCATCTCGGACAGGGCCGGTCGGAGAAACGCCACATGCCCACGCTCGCGTGGGCATGGCACCAACAACTTCGGCAGGGGGCGTACCGGGTGGCACGCTCGGAGCGCAGCGACGGGCGTGAGTGCGTGTCCGGTTCCTCCCCACGCATACGCCCTTCGCCAAGCCTCACGGCATACCACCCAGACCGCTCGGATGGCGACGCCGGCACGCTCTGTCGTATCATGGACGGCATACGACCGTCGCTCCCGCAGGACGAGGACACATGGCACGTTACCTGATCGGCATCGACCTGGGCACGACCAACAGTGCGCTGGCGTACCTCGACACCGAGCGGCCGCCACGCGCCGGCGGGCGAGTCGACATCCGCGCCTTCCCGGTGCCGCAGCTGGTCGCCGCCGGCGAGGTGAAAGATCGCTCGCTGCTGCCGTCGTTCCTGTACCTGCCGGGGCCGCACGACCTGCCCGCCGGTGCCGCTGCCCTGCCCTGGGACGCCAACCGTACCTTCGTCGTCGGCGAGTTCGCTCGCAATCACGGCGGCAAGATCCCCGGCCGGCTGGTCACGTCGGCGAAGTCGTGGCTGTGTCACGCCGGCGTCGACCGCTCGGCGGCGCTGTTGCCGTGGAGCGCCCCGCCCGATGTGCCGCGGCTGTCGCCGGTCGAGGCGTCGACCCGCTATCTGCGGCATCTGGTCGAGGCGTGGAATCACGTCATGGCCCGCACCGAGCCAGCGCATCGGCTCGAAAAGCAGGCCGTCGTCCTGACAGTGCCGGCGTCGTTCGACGACGTGGCGCGAACGCTGACGATGGAGGCGGCGACGAAGGCCGGGCTGGAAAACGTGGTGCTGCTGGAGGAGCCGCAGGCGGCGTTCTACTGCTGGCTGGCGACGCATCCGCCGGCCGAGCTGGGGCGGTTGCGGCCGGGGTCGCGCTGCCTGGTGGTCGACGTCGGCGGCGGCACCACCGACTTCAGCCTGATCGAGTCGGTCGAGGAGAAGGGAGAATTAGGGTTCGTCCGCCAGGCGGTCGGCGATCACCTGCTGCTCGGCGGCGACAACATGGATCTGGCACTGGCCAAATTTGTCGAGACGAAGCTGCCCGCCGCCGGCCGGCTGGACGCCGCCCAGTACGCCTTACTCACTCAGGCGTGCCGGCAGGCGAAGGAGGCGATGCTCGGGCCGAATCCGCCGGCGGAACAGACGGTGACGGTGGTCGGCCGCGGCCGGGCCGTCATCGGCGGCACGCTGCACACGCGGCTGACGCCGGCCGACGTGCGCCAGGTGATCTTTGACGGCTTCTTCCCACCGTCGGCGGTCACCGACCTGCCGCAGCAGGGCGCCCGCACTGGCCTGCACGAGATGGGCCTGCCCTATGTTCACGACGCGGCGATCACCCGTCACCTCGCCGCCTTCCTCGCGCACCAGCGCAGGGGCGACGGAGCCGGAGCGCCCGACGCCATCCTGTTCAACGGCGGGGTGTTCACGCCGCAGGCGCTGCGCGACCGGCTGCTGGAGGTGATGCGCGGCTGGTACGGCTCGACCTGGCAGCCGCTGGTGCTGACCAATCCATCGCTCGACCTGGCGGTGGCGCTCGGCTCGGCGTACTACGGGTGGCTGCGCCACACTGGCGGCAAGCGCATCGGCGGCGGCATCCCCCGGTCGTACTACATCGCCATCGAGGCCGAGGACACGACGAAGGCCGACGGATCGCGCACCGTCGTGTGCGTGGTGCCGCAGCATCTCGACGAAGGGCAGGAGATCGCTCTGAGTAAGCCCGAACTCGAACTGGCGCTGGGGCAGCCGGTACGGTTCCCGTTGTTCAGCTCGACGGTGCGGCCCGACGACCGGCCAGGCGACGTGCTGCGCGTGGCCGGCGATCAGCTGCTCACCCTGCCGCCGCTGCAAACGGTGTTGCGGGGCGGCAAGCGGGCCGGGACGAAGCGCGTGCCGGTGACGCTGGCGGCGCGGCTGTCGGCGATCGGCACGATGGAGCTGTTCTGCGTGGCGCGGGAGGGGAACAACCGCTGGAAGCTGGAGTTCAACATCCGCGAACTGGTGAAGGAGTCGGCGCCGGCGGACGACGACGAGTCGGCGGGTGGGATGCAGGAGGTGTGGCTGGAGTCGCAGGTCGAGGAGGCGGGTCGGGTGATCCGCGCCTGCTACCAGGGCGGCGAACCGCCGGTCGCACCGCAGGAACTGCCCCGCGCCCTCGACGCGGCGCTGGAGGCGAGCCGCGGCGAGTGGCCAACCGGGCTGTGTCGCCGCCTGTGGGACTTCCTCGCCGAGATCGCCGACCACCGCCGCCGCTCGCCGCAGCACTTGACGCGCTGGTACAACCTGGTCGGCCACTGCCTGCGGCCGGGGTTCGGCGACCCCATGGACCGTTACCGGATCGAACAACTCTGGAAGCTGACCGCCGGCCCGGCGCGGCAGCCCGGCGCGGCGGCGCGGCCAGCCGAGGGCGGGCCGGAATACTGGGTGATGTGGCGGCGGGTGGCCGGCGGGCTGAACGGGGCGTTGCAGCAAGCGCTGTTCGAGCGGCTGCGGCCGGTGCTGCTGCCGCAGAAGGGCCGGCAGGTCATCAAGCCGAACCCGAACGAACTGGCCGAGATGTGGCGCGTGGCGGCCAGCCTGGAGCGGATCGACGTGCGGCACAAGGAGGCGCTCGGCGCCTCGCTGCTCAAGCCGCTGCAGCGCTCGCCGGTGCCGCCCTACGGCTTCTGGGCGCTGACCCGGCTGGGCGCACGGGCGCTCCTGTACGGCCCGCTGAACACAATTGTGCATCACCAGACAGTCGAGGGCTGGCTCGACAGCCTGCTCGGCTTCCAGCCCGGCAGCGACAGCGAGCGATTGGCGTGGGGCTTCTGCCTGGCGCAGCTGGCGCGGCGAACCGGCCAGCGGGCGCTCGATGTGAACGACGCCCGCCGCGACAAAGTTCTCGGCGTTTTGCGATCGCAAAACGTGCCGGAGCACTGGGTGAAGATGGTGGAGGAGGTGAGCGAGTTAGAGCGCGAGGAGCAGTCGCAGATGCTCGGCGACGCCCTGCCGATCGGCCTGCGGCTGGTGACGCCGACGGAGTGACCGTTATCGCTTCCGCCGTTTTTTCGGCGGCGAGGGCACGCGCGCGAACAGGTCGCGCACCGGCACCGCGAACCCCGGCAGCAGATCACCACCGTCGAGGGTGTCCTTTTCTCCGAGGACGGTCGCCAGGTCGGCCGCCGTGTAGACCGTCACCGTTCGCGTCACCGGATCGACGTACCACACCCGTTGAACGCCAGCCTGGAAGTATTCCTGGCGCTTGCGAACCATCTCCTTTCGAGTGTTCCCAGGGCTGAGCACTTCGATGGCGAGGTTGGGCATGTAGCGGCAGATCGGGTCCGTCGGCACTTGATCTCGCATCGGCAGCCGTTCCCACCGGAGGAAACTGACGTCGGGCAGCCGTACCAGGCTCGGCCGCAGTCGATAGGGTCCGTCTGGCCCAAGCAGGATGCCGAGATCACTGGTCTGGAGGAACAGTCGCAGGTGAAATGCCAGTTCCATCGCCAGATAGGATTCTACACTCCCTGACACCTTCTCCACGATCGTTCGGTCAACCAGTTCGTATAGCCGATTCCCGTGGTCGAGGAGATACAAAAGGTCCCTCTCGGCCGCCTCACCGGGAGCGGGGCGCAGGTGGACGCGATCGGGAGCGATGCCTCCGAGACAGCGAAGCACGTCGGCGAAGGTGTCGAACTGCGGCCGGACGACCCGTGCCATCGATCAAGTCTCCCCAACGTCACAGCATGTTGAACGGGTCGACGTCGAGCGGTCCCTCGATGCCGGCGGGTGGGTGTTGCGCCGGCATCACGGCGCGGAGCAGGCGGTGCAGGGCGCCGGGCGACGGCGACTGCAGCTGGAAGTGGTAGCGATAGTGGCCCTTCAGGCGGAATACGGGTGCCTCGGCCGGACCGAGCAGGCGAACCTCGATGGCCGGCTCCTTCTCCTTCAGCGCCGCCAAGCCCGTCTGAAACGCCTCCGCCAGCCGATCGGCGAACTGGCCGCCGGGTTCCTGCTCGCGGCTGCGGACGATTACTCGCGCGAGCCGCTGATAGGGCGGATACTGGTGCGCCTGCCGGTGCTTCAGCTCGCCGGTGACGAACGCCGGGTAGTCGTGCGTCGATGCATGCGTGATACACGGGTGCTCGGGCGTGAACGTCTGCACCAGCACCCGCCCGCCGTTCGGTCCGCGGCCGGCGCGGCCGGCAACCTGGGAGAGTAATTGAAACGTCCGTTCGGCGGAGCGGAAATCAGGGACGTGTAACGCCACGTCGGCGTTCACTACCCCGACCAGGGTGACGTTCGGGAAGTCCAGGCCCTTGGCGATCATCTGCGTGCCGACGAGGATGTGGATTTCCCCGCGACGGAATGCCGCAAGTGTTTTCGCGTGACTACCGACCTTGCGCATGGTGTCGGAGTCCATGCGGCGGACGACGTGGTTGGGGAAGCGCTCCTGAATCTCCACCTCCAGCTTCTCGGTGCCCAGGCCGTGATAGCGCACCGCCGACTGACCGCACTGCGGACAGTTCTGCTGCGGCTCCTGCTCGTAGCCGCAGTAGTGGCACAGCATGATGTCCTTCAACTTGTGGTACGTCAGCGCCAGGTCGCAGAAGCGACACGCCTCGACGTGGCCGCAGCTGGGGCAGTGGACGTGCGTGGCGAAGCCGCGGCGGTTGAGCAGCAACATCACCTGCCCGCCCTTGGTCAGCGCCTGGTGCATGGCGTGGACGAGTGGATCGCTCAGCGCCGACGGCCGGCCGCGCCGCGGTGGCTGGTGCCGCAGGTCGATCAGGTTCACCGGCGGCAGCGGCCGGTCGAGCACCCGCTGCGGCAGGGTGAGCATGGTGTACTGGCCGCGCAGGGCGTTGTGCCAGCTTTCGAGCGACGGCGTGGCCGACCCGAGCAGGATCGGCACGTCCTCCAGCCGGGCGCGCATCACCGCCACGTCGCGGCCGTGGTAGCGCGGCGTGGTGTCCTGCTTGAAGCTCGTCTCGTGCTCCTCATCGATGACGATCAGGCCGAGGTTGCGAGTGGGCGCAAAGACCGCACTACGAGCGCCGACGACGACCTGGACCTTGCCATGAAAGACACGCCGCCAGTGTCCGCCGCGCTCGGCGTCGCCCAGGTGGCTGTGCAGCACCGCCACGTCGCCGAATCGGCCGCTGAACCGCTGCACCGTTTGCGGCGTCAGGCTGATCTCGGGCACCAGCACCAGCGCCGTCTTGCCCTGCCGCACCACCTCCTCGATCGCTCGCAGATAAACCTCGGTCTTGCCGCTGCCGGTCACGCCGTAGAGCAGGAACGGCTTGAATCCGCCGGTCTGCAGCGCCGGCAGGAGCGTCTGCCACACTCGTTCCTGATCGGCGTTGAGGGTGACCACCGGGTGCGGCTCCACCTCCTCGCCCGCCGTCGCCCGCTCGACGCGACGAACCACTTGGCGGATCAGCCCTTTTTGCAGCAACGCCTTCAACGGGCTGGCGCCGACTTTCAGCTGCCGCTGCAGCGCCTTGACGTCGACCGCCCGGCCCAGATCACGCAACGTCTTCAGGATGACGCCCTGCTTGCCCGGCAGCGGTCCCGGCGGCGCCGGCAGATCGGCCTCGGGCACTGCCTCGACGTACATCCGCCGGGCCAGGCCGGCCTGTTCCTTGGCCCCGGCGGGGACGACGACGTTGAGTACCTGCCCCCAGCCGCACAGGTAGTAGTCGGCCATCCACCGCGTCAGCCGCAGCAGGTGATCGGTCAGCAGCGGCTCCTCGTCGAGCACGGCGAGGATCTCCTTCACCTCGCGTCCCGGCGGGGTGTCGGTCAGGCCGACGCAGTAGCCGACGGTGGTGCGATTCCCCTTGCCGAACGGCACACGCACCCGCTTGCCGACGGCGACGTGCGCCGCCAGCGCCTCGTTCACCGCGTAGCTGAACGGGTGGTCGAGCGGCCGGTCGAAGACGACCTCGGCGAACAGCGCGGCGGCCGGGGGAGTGGGCGGCGGCTCGGCGGCAAACAGGTCGCGTTGCATGACAGGGTCTTCCGGGGGACGCATGTTCACCCCCGAGTATACCCGCTGGCGCCGCCGCGATGCGAGGCTGGTTGCCCGATCTATTCGAGTTCGACTGCGGCGTCCGCGGGCGGCACCGGATACCGGCACGCCGCCAGCCGATCACGGCGCAGGTAGCCGACGAACAGAATGATCGCCACCGACCCCAGCGGGAACGGCGCCAGCAGGAACAGCCCGCGAGCGAACTCCTTCTTCTCCGCCGCCTCGGCGAACAGCGTCGGGCCGACGAAGCCGCCGACGTTGCCGATCATGTTGATGAAGCCGATCGCCGACGCCGCCGCTGCCGCGCCCAGAAACACGCTCGGGATCGGCCAGAAGGCGGGCAAATGGGCGTACATGAACGTCCCGACGCCCAGGATCATGATGAGTACCGCCACCCAGCCGTGGTGGTTGAAGATCCCCGCCAGAAACAGCGCGCCGCTCAGGCACAGCAGCGGGATGGCGACGTGGCCGATGCGCTCGCCGGTGCGGTCGGAGTGCCAGCCGTTGACCAGCATGCCGATCAGTCCGGCGACGTAGGGCAGCCCGGCGACCACCGACGCCCCGGTGGCCGACAGCCCCGATTGCGACTTGATGATCGACGGCATGAACATCGACAGGCCGTAGCTGGTGACGTTCATGCAGAAGTAGAACCCGGTCATCAGCAGCACGACCCACGCCTGCCCCAGCCAGTTGAAATGGCCGTGCGACTGCCGGGTGGCGTGCTCGCGGTCCAGCTCGGCGATCAGCCACGTCTTCTCGTCCTCCGGCAGCCATGTGGCATCGCGCGGCCGGTTCGGCAGGAAGAACAGCGTCACGAAACCGGCCAGGATCGGCACGGCGCCCTGGAGAATGAAGATCCACCGCCAGCCGGGCAGGTCGAACAGGTGCAGATTCAGCATCAGCCCGGAGATCGGCGAGCCGAGCATGCTGGAAATGGGGATCGCCGACATGAACGTGGCGATGGCGCGGGCGCGGTCGCGCGGCGAGAACCACAGCGACAGGTAGAGGATCACCGACGGGAAGAAGCCGCCCTCGAAGAACCCGAGCATGAAACGCAGGAAGTAGAACTGCCGCACGATCGGATCGGCGACATTACCCGGATCGACGCGGAACACGTTGCGCGCCAGCCAGTCGACGCCAGCGAAGGTGGCGTCGCCGGCCGACGAGCTGAGCCAGCTGAACGACGCATTCGCCTGCGGCAGACCGATGAAGCCGATGACCAGGCACGACAGGCCCCAGAGCAGCAGGATGCGGACGAACACATAGCGGGCGCCCCAGCGCAGCACGCTCAGCGTGCTCGGCACCTCAAGAATCCAGTAGCCCCAGAAGAAGATGCCGAACCCGAACCCGGTGATCTTGTCGGTGAACCCCAGCCCGCCCTCGCTGAAACCGCGCTCCATGTCGAGCTTGGCGACCGACACGTTGACGCGGTCGAGGTAGGCGAGGATGTAGAGGAAGAACAGGTACGGAATCAGGTGGATGACCACCCGCCGGCGCGCGCGTTCGGCCAGGTCGGCGGCGGGGGCGGGCCAGACATAGCGCATCAGCGACGACGCGAGCGTGTGGTGGTAAGCGGCGGGGTCGGTGGCCATCGAACGTCTCTTCGAGGAACGGCAGGGCAGACCGGCGGCGCGGCAGGGTCAGGAGTTGTTCCCACTATATGAACCACCGCGCCGGGCAGAAAGGAAAAAGCCGCCCGCCGCAACGAGTTACCGGCGCCGACCGACTGGTCGTGCGGACGAAACGGCGGTAGGATGGAGCGGGCGTCACTTCCCATCCAGCGGCGTCATACAGGGGAACCCGTCATGGCCAAGGGCGCGGGCAAGGCGCGGAAGAAGCTGCCGAAGGAACTGGCCGTCGTTCGGGCGGACAACTGCACCGGCTGCGAGGCGTGCATCGAGGTCTGTCCGGTCGACTGCATCTACAAGGTGCCCGGCGAGGACCAGCCGTCGCTGCAGTCGTTCGTCGACATCGACCTGGAACGCTGCATCGGCTGTTCGCTGTGCGAGCGGTGGTGTCCGTGGGACGCCATCGACATGGTCGATTCGGTCGACATCGACGCCCACGTCGCCGCCAAGGGCGGGCCGCCGGAATACGTCGCCCGCAACAGTGAGCGCCTGGTCGCCGTCGCCCGTGGGCTGGCCGAGCTGGCGAAGGAGCAGCGGGCCGCCGCGCCGGCGAAGAAGTGAGCGCCGACCGCTTCCGCCCACTCGACCTGTCTTGACAGGTCGGGACGGTTCGCGCATTGTGGGGCCTTCTGCCCTCCTTCCCCACCCGCCGGCCGGTCGCAGCCGTCCCCGCGGAGGAGCCGGCGCATGGAAGCGCTCACCCTCGACGACCTGATCCCGCTCGACGAGTTCGCCGGCCGTCGCCGCGAATTCTTCGCCGCTCACCAGCGCTACCTCGATCGCTACCGCCGCGTTCGCATTGGTCCGCGGCTGACGCTGCTGTTCGAGAACCGGCAGACGTTGTGGTTCCGCGTCCAGGACGTGCTGCGGATCGCTCGCCTGGCCGAGCCGAACCGGGTGCAGCGGGAGCTGGATCTGTACAACCGCCTGCTGCCCCGACGCGATCGATTGCAGGCCGCGCTCCTGATCGCCGTCGACGAGGCACGGCTGGCGGAGGAGTTGAAGCCGTGGCGCGAGCTGCGCGGCGAGCAGATCACCCTGCACCTCGGGCCGGTCGACTGCCAGGCCGACCTGCTCACCTGCCGGCCCGAGGACCGCTGCATCGGCACGGCGCACTGGGTGCAGTTCGTCGTCGACCCGGCCGCTCGCGACTTGCTCCGCGATCCGCGCGTCGCCGTCCACCTGTCCGCCCGTGTGCCTGGCTACACGCACGACAGCGGCCCGCTCAGCGACGACGTCCGCCACAGTCTCGCCGAGGACCTGTCCCGCTCCGACCGCGACGCCGCGTGACGACCTGACACGACAAAAGCTGCCACGGCTGTTGTGGCAAGGTCTCCCGACCTTGCCACTCTGCGGACCGCAGGTCTCCTCCGGCGCGCGGGAGACCTTCGGTCCGCCAGAGTGGCCCGGTCAGGAGACCGGGCCACAACGTGCGAGCGGCGCCCAGCGCGCGGCGTCACGCTCCAGGTGCGGATGGCTGTTGCGGCTGTTGTGGCAAGGTCTCCCGACCTTGCCACTCTGCGGACCGCAGGTCTCCTCCGGAGGTAGTGCGGGAGACCTTCGGCCCCCAGCCGGGGCGACTGCTTCGCGTTGGCGGCCCTGTCGCGGCAACGGGCACCGGCGACCACAAACCGCGCCGCTGCTGCGCGGGAAGCGGGCAGAGCCACCCCGCTCACGCCTGCCACACCCGGCCGCACCTTCGGTCCAGCCTGCCCACCTTGCCGCGTTCGGCCGCGATCCGACCTCCGTTGAGCGTGTTACGCGATCCGGCATACTGTTTGCTTCTCCTGCGTGCGGTTCCCGGACGGACCTCGCACGGAGGGACAGACGATGGTCCCGCTCGATTACGTTCTCGCCGTGGCGGTGCTGGTGGCGCCGCTCGACAGCACCGACCCGATCCCGCTGGCGGAGCATGCCTGCCTGATGCGAGCCATGCGCGAGGTGGCGCAGGGGTGGGAGATCCTCGACCGCCGCGAACACAACTACGTGCTGCTTCGGGCCGACGACTTCGCCGCCGACGCCCACCTGCTGCGCAAGCGCTATCACGAACTGGCCGACGCTCCGCCGGTGAGCGACGCCGGACGGTTCCCCAGCCGCGAGCTGGCATGTGAGCTGCTCACGTTCAACCGCGCCTACCACCGTGGGCTGTCCGTCCGCCGCGACTCGTTCGGCGAACGCGACGCCCTGTGTGAAGCGCTGCGCGAGGCCGACGAGCTGTACCGGCTGTGGGACCTGGTGCGCGACGCCCGCAGCGAATGCTACTACGTGAGCGTCCGCCGCGGCGCACTGCTGGCGCTGCGGCAGGCGCTCGGCGACGTCGACTACCACCGCGGGGTAATGCCGCCGCACGTCCCGGTGTGGCGGTTCGAGCGGCGCGACTGATTCACCAGATCGAGTAACCCATTATCGTGCGGGAACGCCTGGCACGCCGCCCATGATCCCGGCGCCGCCCAACCCGCCGAGTCCGCCAAAGCCGCCCAGCACCCCGGTCACGCCGGGCGCCAGCGGACCGTGCGCCTCGCGGATGAGCGCCTTTTGCAAGCCGGTGGCCTTCTCGCTGGTGGTGACGTACAGGGCGTTGTTCACCCGCGTGACGTCCAGGCCGACCATGTTCGCCAGCAACCGCACGGCAGTGTCGACCGGCACGTTGGTCAGCCGGGCGCTGACCTCCAGCTTCGCCTTCTCCTGGCAGCTGACGTCGACCACGACGGTGGTGTCGGTAGCCTCGGCGATGCGGTCGAGCGCTTTCGTCAGCGATTCCTTCTGGAAGTCCTCGGTGACCAGGGACGGCAGCGGCTCCTCGTCGGACAGGCGCAACTCCTCTCGCGCCGTCTGGGCGTTGACGATCTCGACCGTGTCGCTGCGGACCAGATAGGTGAGCTGCGGGTCGACCCGGCGGAGGACCTGGCGGAGCACGTTCCGCAGCGACGTCTTCATCCGCGGCAGAGGCGTTCCGGGGGCGACGGCCGGATCCGCGACCACGTTGTCCCCTTCGCCACGGACGAGGGCGTTGGAATGGATGTCGAACTGCACCCCGCACTTCCTGGTCATCTGCGCGAGCACATCGCCCAGGGTGGCCTTCGGGTCGTCGACCCCGTGAAAGTCGAATGTCTCGCCGAGTACCTGGCGGAGCGCGGTGCCACGGAGCGGCTCGAACGTGTCGTCTGGCCGGGCGGGCGGAGCCGCCTTGTCCTTCGGCGGCGCCGCGGCCTTGCCCTCGGGGCGGACGGCCCAGAGGACGGCGCCGAAGGGTTGATCGCGCTGCAACAAGGCCGACTTCCATCTTCGCCAGCCCCAGCCGGCTATTCCCAGCGGCAAGCGTGGTGCTGATCACCAGCCGCACCAGCACGACGATTCCCAGCATCACCAGCCCGATCAGCCGCGAACCACGCCTGCACGTCCTGAACCCACGCCGGCAGCCACCCGCCCGTCATCCGCTACCAGGCCGGTGAGCCGCGTGACCGACGATGAACGCCAACAGGATCACCCCGGAGGAACGGCATCAGTCGGTTCGCCCGGGAAGCCGAACTCAACTCGTGGTAGACGCAGTACAGCAGCCCCAGGTAGCCGCCGGCGGCAGGCGGATCGAGCCGCGCGGCATGCTGAGCGGGTGGGCGGCCACGACCACCTGCGCCGATCGTTCGCCCGTGTGCCGAGAAGAAGTGAGCGAGGATCAGGATCATCAGCAGCTGCAGGAAGACGAACGCTTCCGACGCCTCCGGCTGGTTGAGCAGCGGTTCGGCCCTGGTCGCCGACGCCCAGGACAAGGACAACGATGCAGCCGAGGTGCCGAACGCCAGCAGCGCGCGGATGCTGCCGGTGGGCATCCCGAGGGCGTGGCGTGGAGGGGCGAGGTGGCGCGTACTCGGCCTTGCGCGTGGCGGAACTCATCCGGTGATTCGTCGTCGGCCTGCCCTCATTGTCGCGATCGATCGTCCCGCCGGCCGCTGGAATTGCGCCGGGCCGGCTTGACGAGGGCCGACGATACTCTATGATGAGCGTTTTCGAGCAACCGTGCGTGAGAATGGAAGACCGATGAGCACTTTCATGGCCAAGGCCGAGACGGTCCACCGTCGCTGGCTGGTGATCGACGCAACCGACCAGGTGGTCGGTCGCCTCGCGGTATTGATCGCCAACATCCTGCGCGGGAAGCACCGCCCGGAATACACCCCGCACGTCGACACCGGCGAGTTCGTCATCGTCGTGAACGCCGAGAAGGTTCGCTTCACCGGCAAGAAGATGCAGACGAAGACCTACCACTGGTACACCCGCCATCCGGGCGGGCTGAAAGAGGCGACGGCCCGCGACTGGATCGAGACGCATCCCGACCGCATCCTCCGCCTGGCCGTCCAGCGGATGGTGCCGCGCAACCGCCTCGGCCGCCAGATGATGACCAAGCTGAAAATCTACAAGGGGCCCGAACACCCGCACCAGGCGCAGCAGCCGGTGACGTTCGAGCTACCCGCCAGCCTGTGAGCCAGGAGATCTGATCTGTGGATAACACGACGCAGCCGCCGGACGACACGACGAGGAAAGAAAGGCCGCCGGTCTTCCTCGGTAAGAAGCGCGCTTACCTGGGGACGGGCCGCCGCAAGACGGCGGTCGCCCGTGTCTACCTGACCGACGGCACCGGCACCATCACGGTCAACGGCCGGCCGTATGACCAGTTCTTCACCGAGGTGAAGGACCGCAACGCCGTGTCCGGCCCGCTGGCGGTCACCGACATGCAGACGCGCGTGGATGTCCGCATCCTCGTCGAGGGCGGCGGGCACACCGGCCAGGCCGGCGCCTGCTCGCAGGGCATCGCCCGCGCGCTGAAGACCATGTTCGGCCTCGACCGGGCCAAGCCGGAAGCCGAGGGCACCGCCGACGACGCCATCGTCACCATGAGCAAGAAGCTCCGTGACTCCGGCTACCTGACGCGCGACGGCCGCATGAAGGAACGGAAGAAGTACGGTCGCAAGGGCGCCCGCAAGAGCTTCCAGTTCTCGAAGCGGTAACCGCTTACTGACGTCCATTCGACGCGAGCCGGGCTGCCTCCGGCTCGCGTTCGTTGCTGCGCGGGTGTCCGCTCTACCACCGCTCGACGCGCCGAATCAGATCCTCAATCCGTCCCTGCGTGCTCCACCGCCTCGGCGGTGCGGTGTGCCTCCGCCAGCCAGCGCGCCCAGTTGACCAGCCCGGCGATCACCCCGGGTGATCGAGTCGCCTTGCCAGCACCTCCTCCGCCAGCGCCAGTGCGGCGCACGCGCCGATAGGCGGCGAGGGCGGTCTGCCAGGCTTCCTCGTCGTCGTCGACCAGGCTACCGAACAGGCGGGCGAGGTCGGTGGCGACCGTGTCGATCCCGACGCCGGCGTAATCGACCAGCCCGGTCACGACCTCGCCTTCATAGAGCACATGGGCGTGCCACGTCGCGCAGACACGGCTGCACGGGAAGATCGGTGTCGACGTCGCGGAACCAGACCTCGACCCGCTCCGGCCATGCGGCGACCACCGCCCGAATGCGCGGATGCAGCAACGGGCGCCGCCGGGTGCGTTGTGGCGAGCGTCGCCGGCAACGGTTGCCGACACGCCGCGACGCGCCGACCGACCGCCGGGCACGGCTGCCCCATCCGCCGCGCCTCCGTACCCCAGGCCCGATGCACCGCGCGCATGACCATCGCCGCCGCTTCGAGCCGTTGCCTGGTCGGCCGAATGCGGTAATCGGCGTGACCCGGCATCCAGCCCATCAGCTCCCAGGCGCGCCCCGCTGCCAGGACGACGGTATCTCTCGCGGACGTGCGGCACACCAGCGGGACGCAGGCCAGCCCCGCGGCCCGCGCCTGGCTCATCCATGCGTGCCGCAGGCGCAGGTGATCGACCGTTTCATTCGGCGACGCCGCCCGCAGGCACAGCGCCCCGCCGTTGGCGTGGAGCCGCCACAGCCGCGCGCCGCTGAACCCGCCGTATGCCCCGAGCGGTTCGATCCGCCCGGCGCGGTACGCGCGCGGGTACTGGTCGACAACGGCACTGGCAGCAGCGTCCAGCATGTCACGTCATGGGCATGGATACTCTCGCCTGGCCATGGAACACTTGCCGGCGAGCGGGGTCCCGTAAGGGCCCCGAGTAGATCGCCCAGAGCGCGACGTCGCGCTACACGCGCTGCCTCGGGGCACTGACGTGCTCCCGCTCGCCTCGCAAGCCTCACCGGCGACGCCTGCCCCTGTCTGCTGTCTTTCTACGGACTACTGCAAACGCAGCGAGCCAGGAGCACTATCGCTCCGCGACATTACGGTCCCCGCCGCGGGCGGCGGCCTGCTCCTCGGCGGTCCGCGACGCCAGGGCGTGACGGATCGGCCGCATCAGCAGGTTCGGCGCGACCCCCAGCGCCAGCGTCACCAGCGCACAGGCGGCGATCGTGCCGACCACCGGCCGGGTCCGCGGCGCCGGCAGCGGGTCGATCGCCTCGCGCAGGTACATCGCCGTCGCCATCCGCAGATAGTACCACGCGCCGATGGCGGCGTTCACCGCGCCGATCAGCGCCAGCACCCGGTACAGCCAGGCCTGGTCGGTGGTCGCCGACGACAACCCCATCGCGTTCCAGAACAGCAGGAACTTGCCGGCGAACCCGGCCGTCAGCGGGATGCCGATCAGGCTCAGCAGGAACAGCGCCATCACCAGCGAGATACCGGGGTGCGTCCGGCTCAGTCCGGCCAGGTCGTCCACCGTCTCGACCGGTCGCCCGCTGCTCGACAGGTGGTGCAGCACCGCGAACGCGCCGACCGTCATCGCCCCGTAGGCGACGAGGTAGAACAGCACCGCCTCCGCCCCGCCGACCGCCTCGCCAGGAGCGCCCGATGCCAGGTACGGCACCACCGCCAGGCCGATCAGCATGTAGCCGGCGTGCGCCACACTGGAATAGGCGAGCATGCGTTTCAGGTTGTCCTGCAACAGCGCCAGGATGTTGCCCAGCGTCATCGTCACCGCCGCCATGATCCACAGCAGCATCGGCACCTGTTCGCCCATCGCCAGCGGGCTGGACGTCGCCAGGATCGGGACGTAACCGAGCAACCGCAACAGCGCCGCGAACCCGACGATCTTCGGCACGAACGCCAGCAGCGCCGCCGACGGCGTGGTCGAGCCTTCGTACACATCGGGGGCGTAGAAGTGGAACGGCACCGCGGTGATGCGGAAGCCCAGTCCGGCCACCACCATCACCACCGCCACCAGCAGCACCCCGGTCCACGGCAGCCGCCCCGCCGTCTCCTCCAGGCTGGCCGCCGACCGGCTGCCTGCCAGCGCGTCGAGGATGCCGGGAATGTTGGTCGTCCCCGCCAGCCCGTAGAGGTAGCTCAGCCCGAACAGGAACAGCCCTGATGAGAATACGCTCAGCAGGGAAGTACTTGATCGACGCCTCCTGCCCGCGGCTGTCGCCGGGCCATGTAGAGCAGGATACGTCGGGATACTCACCAGCTCGGCCGCCAGAAACAGCGTGATCAGGTCGTTGGCCGCCCCGGTCAGCCCGATGCCGGCCACGATCAGCAAAAGGGAGCCGTGGTACTCGCCGGCGTACTCGTCGCCGGCCTCGTCCCAGCCGAGCAGCACGAGCGCCGCCGCCGGTCAGCAGACCGAGCACCTTGAAGAACAACGCCAGCCGGGTGAACAGCACCGGCGCCGCGTACACGGTCGAGCGCAGTGCGGCTTGCACCTCGCCGGGGTTCTCCGCCGTGCCGTCGGCCAGCGCCGCCTGCACCACCTCGACGGTCGGCGTGGTGCGGGCGACGCAGGCCAGCGTCAGCTCGGCCGTGGCCAGCGCCACCAGCGACAGCACGCACACACGCGGCGGTCGAAGCAGCAGGTCGCCCCGAGGAACAGCACGCAGGCGAACAGCCCGAGGACGACCTCCGGCAACACCTGCGGGACGAACCCGGTCAACGCCTCGACGATGCTTGCATTCACGATCTCATCTCCCACTCGGTCCGGCGGCTCACAGCTTGTAGAGCAGCCGATAGCAGGAACACCGTCAGCCCGAGGATCATCGCCAGGCGCATAAACTGCACCAGCCCGTTCTGGATCGGTCGGAACACCTCGCCGAGCAGGCCGCGGCAGATGACCGACCAGGTCGACACAGCTGTCGATCAGCCCGCCGTCGAACCGCTTCGACAGATCGGCGATCACCCGCCGGCCGCACGATCAGCATGCCATAGATCTCGTCGATGAAGAACTTGTTGAGCGACAGCTGCGCGCGGCGTGCCGCCTCGGCCACCTTGCCCGGCAGCTCGGGCCGCTTCACGTACATCAGCCACGCGCGATCCTGCCCAGGGCGATCACCGAGCTGAGGCCCATCAGCGTCCAGTTGACGTGATGCTCGCCGTCGCCGTGCGCCCAGTACGACGTGTGCCCCATCTTCTCCATGAAGTGCCCGAACTGGTGCCGCTTCCGGCATGAACGGCCCGAGGACGAAGCCGATGCCGACCGCGAACACCGCCAGCACCATCAGCGGCACCGTCATCACCGCCGGCGACTCGAAGCTCCGGACCTCGTCGTGCCCGTGCCCGCCCGCGTGAGCGTGCGTCGCCTGCTGCGCCGGGCGCGTGCCCGCCGTGGTCGTGCCCATGCGCGTCATGGCTGTCGCCGTGGCCGTGATGGTGATACGCCTCGTCCGGCACCACCAGCTCGCCCCAGAACGTCTTGAAGTAGCGCGGAAGGTGTAGAACGCCGTCAGCCCGGCGGTACACAGGGCACTGATCAGCAGGACAAAGTAGATCGAGTCATGCAATCCGTTGGCGGTGCCGGGCGCGGTGGCAGGCGTCGAGGATCTCGTCCTTGCTCCAGAAGCCGGCCAGACCGGGGAACTCCGGGCCGCCAGCGGAACCGGCCAGGAACGTCCAGTGCGTCACCGGCATCACCCGTCGCAGCCCGTTGAATCGCCGCATGTCAATGACGTGCCCCATCGAGTGCATCACCGACCCGGGCAGCCGAGGAACAGGAGCCGCCTTGAAGAAGGCGTGCGTGAACAGGTGGAACATCGCCGCGGTGACGGCGAACAGCACCAGCCCCTGCCCGTCGCGAACGCCGCATCCCAGCCCGAGGAACATGTAGCCCAGCTGCGAAAGCGTCGAGTAAGCCAGAACTCGCTTGAGGTCGGTTTGCGTCAGGGCGATCGGCCGCCAAGAGCCGCGGTGAACCCGCCGATCGCGGCGACGATCACCTGGGCGTCCGGGCGCCGCCATGCAGATCGGCGTCGCCCGCGCCACCAGATACACGCCCGCCGTCACCATCGTCGCCGCGTGGATTAGGGCGAAGACTGGAGTCGGGCCTTCCATCGCGTCGGGCAACCAGACGTGCAGCGGGAACTGGGCCGACTTGCCCGCCGCGCCACAGAAGAGCAGCAGCGCCGCCGCGAACAGGACGTTCGATTGCGTCGTCGTCAGCCCGACGCGCATCTGCTCGCGCACCGCCCCGAGCACCGCGTCGAAGCTCATGCCGCCGTAGGTCAGCCACAGCAGCAGGATGCCGAGGAACAGCCCGATGTCGCCCAATCGCGTCACCAGGAACGCCTTCCGCGCCGCGTCGGGCCGCCGACGGCTTGGTGAACCAGAAGCCGATCAGCAGGTAACTGCACAGGCCGACGCCTTCCCACCCGGCGTAGAGCAGAACCAGATTGTCCGCCAGCACCAGCGTCGTCATCGCCGTGATGAATAGCCCGACCGCCGCGAAGAACCGGGCGTAACCGGGGTCGCCGTGCATGTAGCCGACGGAATAGATCGCGATAAAGGTGCCGATGAACGTCACCATCACCGCCATCATGGCGCTCAGCGCGTCGGCCCGCAGGGTGGCGAACACCTTCACGTCGCCGACGACGATCCACGGGTAGTCGTACACCACCGCCGCCCCGTCGCTCTTGTAGACGACGGCGAACAACGATGCCGCACACAGGAACGAGCCGATCAGGCCGAGGATCACCGGCCAGTGGCTCTGGCCGCGCAGCAGCCGCGGGCCGAGGAAGCCGGTGACAACGCTGGCCAGGAACGGCAGACCCGGAATCAGCCACAGGTACGGCCGCAGCGCCTCCGCCATGCCGGCGGCGTTCGAGGCGGCCTCCGGGGCCGGAGCAGCGGCGCCGACCAGGGCGGCGACAGACAGCAGCAGGTCAGACATGGCTCTTCACATCCACGTGTCGTGCAGGTTCCTTGCCGGCCGGGGAAAGGTGCGGCAGCGGCGGCGGGGCCGCGTCGGGCGGCAGCGGTTCCTCGTCCTCGGTCGCCTCCCAGCCCGGCTCGCGTAGATCTTGCCACAGGCTGACGTCGAGCGACTCGCGGCGACGATACAGCATCAGGATCAGCGCCAGCGCCAGCGCCGCCTCGCACGCCGCCACCGCCAGGATGAACAGGACAAACGCCTGTCCCTGCAAGTTGCCGCGATAGCGGGCGAACGCCGCCAGGTTGATCGCCACCCCTTGCAGCATCATCTCGGCCGACAGAAACATCAGGATCAGGTCGCGGCGGGCCAGAAAGCCGATCACGCCGAGGGCGAACAGCACCGCCCCGACCACCAGGTAGTGGTACACCGTCAAGGCCATCATGCGCGCCTCCCGGGCAGGTCGCCCGCGCCCCGCCGCTCGTCGTCCGGCCGCCGCTGAGCGATGGCGATGGCGCCGATGGTGGCAACGAGTAAGAGCATACCGGCTAATTCGACCGGCAGCAGGTAGTCGGTGAACAGTCCGCGGCCGAGATAGGCGGAGTTCTCCGCCGGCACCGCCGGCAGCCGCGTCCGCTCGTCGCGGCGTACCTCCGCGGGCGGCGTACTCGCCGGCGTGCCGGACAGCGGCGACAGGCCGGCGGTGGCCGGGTGCGCCTGCCCCAGCCGCTGCCGCGCCTCGGTCAGGGCGTCACGCACCTGGGCGAGCGATGCGGCGTAGGCCTCGGCGGTCTTGCGGACGACGACGTCGGGCTTCTCGCCGCGCGCCTTCTGCTCGCCCTCGACGAATACCGGGGCGTCCTCGGCGGCCTCGATGCGGTTGTGCAGGTCTTTCAGCCCGTAGGCGTTCACCAGTGCCCTCGCCTGGTGGAACAGCGTGGTCGACGGTTCGCCGCTCTCGCCCAGCTGCTCGCGCACCCCGGCCAGCGCCTTCGCCTGCGCCGCCGCGTCGGTCTCGGCGACCGCCGCCTCGGCCGCCTGCTGCACCGCCTCGACACGCACGATCAGCGGATCGACACGATGGGTGCCATAGCCGGTGTGCAGCACATAGACGATCGTCGCCAGCAGCAGGAAGCCAGTCAGCGTGGTCAGCTCCGGCTCGCGGCTGCGGGCGTCGCTGGTGTGCCCGGCCTGCTGGGCGAGCATCAGCACGAACAGGAAGGTGACGATGATGGCCGGCGTAGATGATGATCGTCGCCGCCATCAGGAACGGGCGCTGCCAGCAGCAGGAACAGCCCGCCGGTGCTCAGCACCACCAGCGTGAACGACAGCGGCGCCCGCGCCGGGTTTTCCTGCGTGACCAGTAATGCCCTTCGGCGGTCACCGCCAGCCGCGGCGAACGCATAGAACAGCACCGTCTCCGGCGTCAGGCCGGTGCCGGGATCGAGCAGCAGCCCGCCGAGCAGCAGGGAGGCCAGGCCGGCGACCGTGCCGAGAAACCACGGAAACGGTCGCGGCCGCGGCAACAGCAGCAGGATCGCCAGGCCGCCGACCATGAGCGGCAGCCACAGCATCCACAGGTTCGCCAGTCCGCCGACGCCGCGAGCGAGCGGCGGGCTCGGCACCGAGCAACAGAAGCGGCATGGGATCGGGTACCATCGGGGATCGTGCCTCGCGCCGTCGACGAGGAGGTCAGCCCGGTTTCGGGCACCAGCTCCGAGGCCACGCCCAGCCGGCCGGCCTTCGTCCGCACCGGGTCGGTCCCGGTCGTCGTCGTCTGGTCGAAGACGCTCAGCAGCTTCTCCTTGTCGAACATCATGTCTTCGCGGCTCAGCCCGGTCAGATCGTACAGGGTGGTCAGCTCGATGGCGTCCACCGGGCACGCCTGCTCACACATGCCGCAGTAGATGCACCGCAACTCGTCGATGACGAACGTCTCGGGGTA
The DNA here is from genome assembly GCA_046350215.1 of Gemmataceae bacterium. GTDB lineage: Bacteria > Planctomycetota > Planctomycetia > Gemmatales > Gemmataceae > JAXMAU01. Next base: position 22,047 of record JAXMAU010000013.1, read on the forward strand.
CTTCTCGCGGTCCTTCCACTCCGTCGGCGCCGGCGCGGCGACGATGTCGATGCAGTGGGCCGGGCAGGCGGTCGAGCACATGTAGCAGGCGACGCACTTCACCCGCCCCTTCTCGTCCCGGTTCAGCCGGTGAACGCCGCGGTAGTTGGCCGGCAGCTGCGGCTTGACCTCCGGGAACTCCTGCGTCCGCGAGCCGGTGCCGAACAGGGTGGCGACGCCGTGCCGGATGGTCGTCACCAGCCCCTCGCTGATGGCCGGGATGTACAGCTGTTCGAGCAGCCCCATCTTCGCCGGCCGCACCCACTTCACCTCACTCTCGCTGATCGGCATGGCTCGTCTCTCCGCCGGCGCCTGTCGCCCTTTTCCGCCCCTGGTCCGCTCAGTTCGCCACCATCCGGCTGGTGCCCGTCACCGGGTGCCCGTGCAGCACCACCTGCGTCCGCGCCACCGATCGCGGCATCAGCAGCGACACCGCCGTGCCGCCGATCAGGATCGCCAGCGTCACCGGCAGCAGCAGGATGACCGGCAACTGGTAGTGCTGCACCACCACGCACGCCACCACGTTGAGCAGCGCCAGCGGCATCAGCACCTTCCACGTCAGCCCCATCAGCTGATCGAAGCGGAAGCGCGGGATCGTCCAGCGAATGAGCATGTAGAAGATGATGTACAGGATCATCTTCCCGCCGAAGACCGCCAGCTTGACGATCATGTCGGCCACTCCGCCGGTATTCGGCCCGGTGATCCACGGCAGGTGCCAGCCACCGAAGAACAGCGCCACCACCAGGAAGCTGGTGGTGATCATGTGCGTGTACTCGCCGAGGAAGAACAGCGCGAACTTCATCCCGCTGTACTCGGTGTGGTAGCCGCCGACCAGCTCCTGCTCGGCTTCCGGCAGGTCGAACGGCAGCCGATTGCACTCGGCGAAGATGCTGGTGCTGAACAGCAGCAGGGCGAGCGGCTGGTAGATGAAGTTCCAGCCGTTGGCGGCCTGGTGGCCGATGATCCGCTCCAGGTTGAGCGACCCGGTGAGCAGAAAGATGCCGAGCACCGACATGCCCATCGGGATCTCGTAGCTGATCAGCTGGGCGCTGGAGCGGAGTGAGCCGAGCAGACTGTATTTGTTATTACTCGACCAGCCGCCGAGCACGATGGCGTAGGCGGCCAGGCTGCCGACGGCGAAGACGAACACCACGCCGATGTCGATGTTCGGGGCGATGACGAACTGCAGCGTGCCGTTGTACTCCTTCGCCCGCTCCTCGTAGCTCTTTTCTCCCTTTTTCTCGGCCCAGGCCCGGTCGGCGGCGAGGGCGAAGAAGCGTTCCGTCTCGGTCGCCGGCCAGATCACGCCGCGAGCGTCGTCGGTGAACAACTCGCCACGGCCGGCCAGTTTCTTGAGCAGCGCCTCGCGCTCGACCGGGGCCAGCGGCCGGGCGGTCTGGGCGAGGAGCGTGTCGCTGCGGCGATCGAGCAGCGTCGGCGCCGGCGTGGTCGGGCCAATGGGCACCACGGCGATCGCCAGCGTGGCGGTCGCCACCGCCACCATCGGGCCGAGGATGTAGAACAGCTTGTCGACGTGGTTGGGGATCACCTGCTCTTTGAGCAGGAACTTGACCCCGTCGGCGATCGGTTGCAGCAGGCCGAACGGGATGCCGAACTCGCGGCCGACGCGGTTCGGGCCGATCCGGTCCTGCGCCCATGCCGAGATCTTGCGCTCGGCCAGGATCAGGTACGCACAGGTGCCCTGCACCCCGCCCATGACGGCGCCGATCAGCAGCAGGGTGATGACGAAGGCAGACCAGTTCGTCCAGGAGTAGTCAATTACCATCGCGGCTTCCTGTCACCTCGCCGGGTCCAGAAGGATGCCATATTCGCCCGGCTCGCCAGCGGCCAGGGGGGCGAACCCGCGGACCTCCGCCGCCATCTCCTTGCGAAGGGTGCCGGCGTGCAGCAACCCCTTTCGCTCCATCAGGTCGAGAAACACCTGCCCGTCGGTGCGGCACTCGCCGGACGGAGTGACCGACCACGGGAACGCCTGCGCCAGACCGGCGTGGTTGACGAACGTGCCACTCTTCTCGGCGAACGCCGCCGCCGGGATCACAAAGTGAGCCACGTCCGACGCTGGCGTCGGCAGCAGGTCCTGCAAAATGACGGTCGGCACCTTTTTCAAGCTGTCGGCCTGCGCCGGCGTGATCCAGCCGTCGCCGCGCGGCGGATAGCCGGCGGCCAGGTAGACCAGCGACAGCTTGCCGTCGTCGGCCTGCCGGAGCACCTCGTCGAACGCAATCACCCGTCCCTGGTAGTGCTCCAGCACCTTTTCGACGCCCTTGCGATTGGGGCACTTCTCGGCGCGGATGGTGAACTTGACGGTCGGCAGCGGCTTGCCGCGGCGATCCTTCGGATAGGTGTCATCCTCGCCGACCACCGGCACCGGCCCCAGCGCCAGCTGCACCGCCTTCGTCATCCCCTTCAGATACTTGGCGAGCAGGTACGCCTCCTCGCAGGTGAGGAACGGCGACAGCACCGCCACCACGCCGAAGGCGTTCTTCTGCACCGCGTCCTTGATCGCCGTGCGAACGGCCGACACCGCCTCGGTGTAGCCGATCGGCTGCAGCTGGCCGTCTTTGCGCTGCATTGGGCGGAGGAAGCGGTCTTTCGAGTTGATGTAGTGGTAGCCGAGCCGCCCGTCGTCGCACATGAAGAACCCCTGCGCCTGCGGGTTCTCGCGCGGGCGGAGGCGGTAGACGATGCTCTTGTTGGCATCGACATGAATGCTGCAGCCGGTCGAGCAGTCGGGGCACACGCTCGGCTTCGACTTCAGGTTCCAGACCCGATGCTTGTACAGGAAATCCTTGCTGCACAGGGCGCCGACCGGGCACAGGTCGACGACGTTGGTGGCCAGCTTGTTGTTGAGCGGCTCGCCGGGGAAGATGTCGATCTCGGCGTGGTTGCCGCGATTGACGATCTGCAATTCAGCGGTGCCGGCGATCTCGCGGGTGAAGCGCACGCACCGCGAGCACATGATGCAGCGGTCGGTGAACAGGGTGACGTTGTCGCCGATGTACGGCTTGTTTGGTGGAGTGTTCTTCTCGTCGATCATCCGCGTGGTGGCGCGGCCATGCTCGAACGTGTAGTCCTGCAAAAGACACTCGCCAGCCTTGTCGCACACCGGGCAGTCGAGCGGGTGGTTGAGCAGCAGCCCTTCCAGCGTGTCGGCCTGCGCCTTGTCCACCTTGGCGTTGTGGGTGACGATGACGGCGCCGTCCTTGACCGGCGTCTGGCAGCCGGGGACGACGCGCGGCTGCATGGCGATGGCGCCGTCGGGCTTGCGCTCGCCGACCTCGACCAGACACATGCGGCAACTGGCGACGACCGACAGCGCCGGGTGCCAGCAGTAGTGCGGAATGAGCACCCCGGCCTTTTTGGCCGCCTGGATGCAGTTGAGCTTCTCGCTGCCGATCTCGACCGGGATGAGCGACACCGTCTCCTTCCCGATCTGGCCGGGTATCAGGTTGGCGGGCGGCTTGCCGTTGCCGGTCGGCTGATAGGAGACATAGACGGTAGGCATGGTATGCGAATCACCTGTTGGACGAACCCGACGGCCCAGCCGTCGCTGATCCTCGATCCCCCGCGCCGCCGGTCAGTGCCCGGCGGCGGCCAGCTGCAGCGCGTGCGTCCGCTTGCCGCTCCGGATGTACGACTCGAACTCGGCGCGGAACTTCCGCACCGCGTTCTTCACCGGCCAGCCGGCGCCATCGGCCAGGCCGCAGATGGTGGTGCCGGGCATGATGCCGATCCGCTCGCCGACGTCTTCGAGGATGCGCAGATCCTCGTGGCGCCCCTGTCCCTTGCGGATGCGGTCGACGATCTTGTGCATCCACCCGGTGCCTTCGCGACAGGGCGTGCATTGCCCGCACGATTCGTGCTCGAAGAACCGCACGATGTTGTAGAGCACGTCGACGATCGACGTGTCCTCGTCGAAGACGGTGACGGCCGCCGTCCCCAGTCCAAGGCAGCCAACCTTGCCCAGTCCGTTGAAGTCGAGCTTCGTGTCGAACTCGGCCTCGGTGAGCAGCCCCATGCTGATGCCGCCGGGGATGGCGCCCTTGGCCTTCTTCCCCTTCCACACCCCGCCGCCGTGTTTGTCGATCAGCTCGCGAACGGTAACGCCGAGCGGCAGCTCGACGCAGCCGGGCTTGTTGACGTGGCCGGAGATGCAGTACAGCTTCGGCCCGTAACTACCGGCGTCGCGCGGGTTGGCCGGGTCGGCGGGCACGCCGATCGACTTGAACCAGTCGGCGCCGCGGTCGAGGATCTGGGTAACGCACGCCATCGTCTCGATGTTGTTGACGATGGTCGGCTTGCGGAACGCCCCCTCGACGGCCGGGAACGGCGGCTTGATCCGCGGCCACGCGCGCTTGCCTTCCAGGCTCTCGATCAGCCCGGTTTCCTCACCGCAGATGTAGGCCCCGGCGCCGCGGTGGATGTAGACGTCGAGGTTGAAGCCGTCCTTGCCGAGAATGTTCCGCCCGAGCAGCCCGGCCTGATACGCCTCGTCGATCGCCTGTTGCATCGCCCGTGTGGCGGTGCCGTACTCGTAGCGGATGTAGACGTAGGCGACCGCCGCCTTGATGGCGTAGCAGGTGATCAGGATGCCTTCGAGAACCTGGTGGGGGTCCTCGTGCATCAGTATGCGGTTATTGAATGTACACGGCTCGCTCTCGTCGGCGTTGACGCACAGGTAGATCGGGCCGGGGTGTCCCTTGGGCAGGAACGTCCACTTGACGCCGCACGGGAAGCCGGCGCCGCCGCGGCCGCGCAGCTTCGAGTCGACGACCGTCTGCACCACCTGTTCGGGCGCCATCTCGACGGCCTTTTGCAGCCCGCGATAGCCGCCGTCGGCCCGGTAGGCGTCGAGCGACGGGCTGGCTTTCTTCAGGATGCGGCGTAACAGGATCGGTTCAAACTCAGCCATCGCAGCGCTCTCGCACGAGGGGGGGCGTTACTTTTGCAGCTCGGCCAGCAGGGCGTCGACCTGATCGGGCGCGACCGGACCGCGGCCGGCGTCATCGACGAGCACCGCCGGGGCGTGCTCGCACTCGCCAAGGCACTCGGCAAACTCGACCGTGACCTTGCCGTCGGCGCTGGTGCCGCCGGGGGCGACGTGCAGCTTCTGGCACACCGTCGCCAGCGTGTCCTCTCCGCCGCGGAGGGCACAGGCGAGGCCGCGGCACACCCACAGCCGCGTCTTGCCGAGCTTGTTGGTCTCGCCGCGGAAGATGCCGTAGAAGCTCATCGTATCGTTGACCTCGGCCGGGCTGAGGTCGAGCAGATCGGCGATCTCGCGGATCGCCTCCAGCGGCACGCAGCGCAGCTCGTCCTGCACCAGATGCAGCGCCGGCAGCGTCACCGCCTGCTTGGTCGGATAGCGCGGCAGGTACGAGCGAATCTTCTCTCGCAGCGCTTCACTCAGAGCGGGCATCACAACCCTCGCAGAATGCAAAATGCAGAATGCAGAATGCAGAATGACAAGCAGAAGACAGGAGCGTCGATGGGCGCATCGGTGGATCAGTGCGCCCGGTCGGTATTCCATTCTGCATTCTGCATTCTGACTTCTGCATTCTTCTGTTACCTGTCGAGTTCGGCGGCGATGATGTTCAGGCTGCCGAGGACGGCGACCACGTCGGACAGCTGATGCCCCTGGATCAGGTAGGGGAACAGCTGGAAGTGGATGTACGACGGCGGGCGGGTGCGGGCGCGGTAGGCGGTGCCGGAGCCGTCGGCGACGATGTAGAACCCCAGCTCGCCGTTGGGCGACTCGGTGGCGGCGTACACCTCCTCCACCGGCGTTTCCCACTGCCGGTTGGTCATGATCAGCTCGAAGTGGTGGATCAGTCCCTCGATCGAGCGGTACACCGACAGCTGGTTGGGCAGCACCACCTTGCTGTTGGCGTCGACGTTCACCGGCCCCGGCGGCAGGTTCTCGAGCGCCGCCTCGATGATCTTCAAACTCTGCAGCATCTCCTCCATGCGGACGAGATAACGAGCCAGGCAGTCGCCCTCCTGAGCGCACACCACCTGGAAGGCGCCCGCCAGCTCGCCGTAGGCCAGGTACGGCTCATCCTTGCGGAGATCACAGACCACCCCGGCCGATCGGGCGAGCGGTCCGGTGGCGCTCAGATTGATCGCCTCCTCCTTGGTCAGCACGCCGATCCCCTGGCACCGCTCGATGAAGATGCGGTTGCGATTGAGCAACCGGACCACGTCGGCATGCGCCTGGGGGAACTCCTTGACGAAGGCTCGCACCTTGGCGATCCAGTCGTCGTCGACGTCGCGCAGCAGTCCGCCGACGCGGAGGTAACTCGGGTGGAACCGCTGGCCGGAGGCCGTCTCCTGGATGTCGTAGATCTTCTCGCGCTGGTTGAACGCATACAGGAAAGCGGTGAACCCACCCAGGTCGAGGGCGGCGGCGCCGCAGCAGAGCAGGTGATCGTGGATGCGGCTCAGCTCGGCGAAGATGGTGCGGATGTACTTCGCCCGCGGAGTGATCTCGATGTCAAGCAGCTTCTCGACGGCGTGGAACCAGGCGACCTCGTTGGCGACCGGCGAGATGTAGTTCATCCGGTCGACGACGGTGACGTACTGGTTGAGGTCGAGGTCTTCGCCGAGCTTCTCGAATCCGGAGTGCAGGAAACCAATGTCCGGCACCGCCTTGACCACCGTCTCGCCGTCGAGGGTGAGAATCAGCCGCAGGGTCGTGTGCGTGGCCGGGTGCTGCGGACCAAAATTGAGGGTCCACAGGTAGTCGCGGTCCGGCCCCTCCGGCGGGGCGATCGCGTCGGCAAGCTCCAGCGGCATTACTCCACCCCCCACGGAAGAATGCAGAAGTCAGAATGCAGAATGCAGAATGGAAAACCAAAGACAGGAATCGAACAGCATCCGCGCGGCTGGATGGCCTTGGTTCCTTTCTGCTGTCTTTCATTCTGCATTCTGCATTTTGCATTCTGCATTGCTGACGCCTTCTGCATTGCTAACGCCTTCTGCATTGGCTGTTCTAGCTTTCCGCGCGCGTGATCGGCTGGAAGTTGTGCCGTTCGCCGCGGCCGCGCAGCGGGTAGTCCTTGCGGAGCGGGAAGGCGGTGAACGGGTCGGGCATGAGGATGCGGCGCAGATCGGGGTGGCCGTCGAAGATCACGCCGTACATGTCGTAGACTTCGCGCTCCATCCAGTCGCTGCCCTTCCACAGCGGCCACACCGACGGCAGCTTCGGGTCGGGGTCGTTGGCGACCGTCTTGACGATCACCCGCTGCCCGGTGGCGGTGTTCACCAGCACGTACCACACGCCGTAGCGATCCTTCGCGCCGGGGTATTGCAGGTAGTCCGCTCCGCCCAGTTCAGAAAGCAGGTCGAACCCGCCTTCGGTCTTGAGGAACTCCAGAACCGCATAGATGCGGCTCGGGTCGACATGCAGCCGAAAGTTGTCGCGGAACTCGGAGGTGGCGATCCCCTCCGTCCCGAACTTGCCGGTGACGCGAGTCACCAGCTCGGCAAACCGGGCGCGAAGCCCGTCCAGCTGTTCGGCACTAGGCATAACGACTCTCGCTACGTCTTCATTCGCCCTGTTTTCATTCTGCATTCTGCATTCTGCATTCTGCAATCTGCATTCAGACTTTCAGTCGTGCAGCCGGGTGGCACTCTTGTAGTTGCCGGGTGCCACCACCGCGTCGGCGGCGGGGACGTCGGGCAGGGCGAAGCGCGGCCCCTCGAACGCCGCCCGCGTCTGGAACTCGCGGGCGTTGTACGTCCCGGTTTTACGAATCCGATCCTGGATGTCGAGGACCGACTGAATCAGCTGTTCCGGCCGCGGCGGGCAGCCGGGGATGTACACGTCGACGGGGATGAAGCGGTCGATCCCCTGGACCACGGCGTAGGTGTCGAACACTCCGCCCGAGGACGCGCAGGCGCCCATCGAGATGCACCACTTCGGCTCCGGCATCTGCAGCCAGATCCGCTGCAGCACCGGGACCATCTTCATCACCACCCGGCCGGCAACGATCATCAGGTCGCACTGCCGCGGGGTGAACCGCATCGCCTCGGAGCCGAACCGGGCGATGTCGTGACGGCTGGCGCCGGTGGCCATCAGCTCGATCCCGCAGCAGGCAGTCGCGAACGGCATCGGCCACAGGCTGTGCTTGCGGACCCAGTTGGCGATGTGATCCAGGCTCGTCAGGACGACGCTGTCGGACAGCCCTACCGCCATCGGAACACCCCTCTCCTCCACGCATACACCCAGGCCACCACCAGGGTGAACAGGAACGCCTGCACCTCCCAGAACACCACGCTGCGGAACCCGGCCGGGATGATCGACCCGCCCTGGTACGTCGCCGCCCACGGGTAGAGGAACAGCAATTCGACGTCGAACACCAGGAACAGAATGGCGACCAGGTAGAAGCGGACGTCGAACCGCTGGCGGGCATCGCCAATTGGGTCCATGCCCGATTCATACGGCATCTGCTTGACCGGCGTGATCTTCTTCGGCGCCACCAGGTGCGACACCGCCACCGCGGCGATCGCGAACCCGATGGTCGCCACCAGGTAAATGAAGATCGGGTAGTAGGTGGTCAGCGAGAAATCCATGATCCGCCCTGGCGTCCCCCTCGGCGACTTCGTGACTTATTTCACGAAGTCGGGCGAAAAAGAACCCTCGACAGGTCCATCGAGGGTACACACCGTACTCCTCCCTCACATATAGGAACGCTGCGAGGGGGGGGCAAGGGAAAATGAACGGCGGGTGGGTCCGGCCTCCGGCCGGGTCAGGCCGAGCGGCGGGTGGTGCCGGCGATGATCCGGCGCAGCTCGTCGGCCAGCGCCGCCAGCTGGAACGGCTTGTCGATCAGCCGCAGCGCACCCATCGCGTGCAGTTGCTCGGCAGTGTAGTCGCCCGCATGGCCGGTCATGAAGCAGGCGCGGACGGTGGGGTTGATCGTGCGCAGCTCGGCCAGCGTTTGCGGGCCGTCCAGGCCCGGCATGCGCACGTCGAGCAGGACGACGTCGATGGCGCGCTGGTGCTGCCGGTACACGGCGGTCGCCTGTTCGCCGGACGCGCAGGCCCAGACCTGGAAGCCCTGGCGGGTGAAGAAGGTGCGCAGGAGGGACAGCAGCATCACCTCGTCATCGACGACGAGCAGGCCGGGCGCGGCAATCGGTTCAGGCATGGGAGAATCCTTTCTCCGCGGCCGTGGAAGGGACGGGGCGCGGGCTATCCTAACGTCCTTGTTTACCCGCCCTGCCCGGTCGGTGTCAATCCGCACCGGCATCACGCCGCGGGGGAAGTCGCTCGCACGCCCTTCGTCCACGAGCGCGTGTCACCTCCTGGCAGGCTAAAGTAGCGGATCATCCGGATGGGGTAACTCTCGATTGTCGAGCGTGGGGAACAGCTCCTGCCGCGCCGCGGCGGCCAGGGCGACCACCGCCGGGTGCTTGATCCGCCGCTCGGCGGTGATCGCGTAGCAGCGGACGCGCGGCACGTCGATCCGGCCCAGCGCGACCACGTCGTACTGCCGGCACACCTCCGGCTCGATCGCCGTCGGCATGACGAACACTCCCTCGCCGGCCTGGCCGAACAGCTTCAGCAGCGCGCTGTCCTCGAACTCGCCGCGGACGTCGACGCGGACGTGCTGGCCGCGAAGCCAGTGCTCCACCGCGCGCCGCATCGCCGTCTCCTCGGTCGGCAGCAACATCGGCGCCCCGTCGAGCGAGCGTGGGAAGTCGCCGCCGTGCTTCTTCGCCAGTGCCGCCGTGGCGAAGAAGCTCAGCCCGCTCTCGCCGAGCAGGTGGTTGAACGCGCGCACCTTCACCACCGGGCTGGCCGGCAGATCGGACAGCACCACGTCCAGGTGATGCGCCGCCAGATCGGCCAGCAGACGCGGCAGCTTGCCCTCGCGGCAAACGATCCGCACCGGCTCCTTCAACTGACGCAGCGGCTGCAGCAGCCGGTAGACGATCAGCCGGGGCAGCACGTCGGCGACGCCGATCACCAGCCGCAGCGGTCGACCGGCGCCGCGGCCGCGAACGGCGTTGGTCAGCTCCTGGCCGAGCTTGAAGATCTCGTCGGCGTAGGCGAATACCACCTTGCCGGTTTCGGTCAGCACCAGCCCGCGGCCGGCGCGCTGGAAGAGCTTCTCGCCGAGCGTCTGTTCCAGTTCGCGAACCTGTCCGCTGATGGTCGGCTGCGCCAGCCCGAGCTGTTCGCAGGCTCGCGCCACGCTGCCCTCGCGCGCCACCACCCAGAAGTACAGCAGGTGGTGATAGTTTAGCCAATCCATACGGCCGACGATACATCGGGAAATTCAGCCCGACAAGGCGAAGGAATCTATTTTTCCCCGGCGCCAGCGTTGTTTAGACTTTCAGTGGAGGCTTTCCGAAGCGCGAAAGCCCCAACACGTCACGCACCTCATGGAGTGATGTCATGCAAGTCGACATCCGACGTCAAGGCATCGAGATCGATGAGGAGGCCCGGGCCCGCGTCGAGCGGCGTCTGGACTTCGCACTGGGGCGGATGGACCGGCATGTGATGCGCGTGTGGGTCCACCTGGCTGACGAGAACGGTCAGCGCGGCGGGATCGACAAGCGGTGTCGCATTCTGGTCCGCTTACAGCATCTGCCCGATGTGCTCATCGAAGATCACGATGCCAACCTCAACTGCCTGATCGACCGCACGGTCAACCGCGCCGGTCTGGCAGTCCGGCGCGAATTGAGTCGCCGGTTGACGCGGCATCGCTAACACTTGCGTGACTTGACGCGAACGGGCGGCGGAAAGGTACACCCTTCCGCCGCCCGTTCCCTTTTCCGTTCGCCCCGCATAACCCCTTTTCGGAGATCAATTCTCGCCGTCGCGGCGAGCGGGCGGTTTGCGCCGCAGGTAGAACTGGGCCAGCTGGCTGACGGTCGGGTTCGGGTCGGTCCGCGCCATCTGATCGATACGATCGGTCAGGTCAATCAGCGCCTGCTCGCTCATCAGTCGCAGCGCCGCAGCGCGGACCGCCGGCGAGCCGTCGTGGCTGAGCCGCCGCAGCCACACGCCGGGGTCGATTTCCACGTCCGAGCCGCCGCGCTGCTGGTCGAGCACCTCGTTCAGATGGTCGAGGACGCGCAGCCGGGTCGTCGGCTGGGGATGCGTGAGCAGCCGGCCCAGCTCCAGGTGCTCGGGCCGCAGACCCCGGCCGCGCAGCGCGGACTCGGTGAGCCGGCGAACCTCGGCGTCGGTGTCGTGCAGTCCGGCGAGCAGCGTCTCCTCGCGAACCACTCCCTCGGCCGGGCCGACGGCGAGGACGGCTGCTCGCCGCACCTCGACACTCGGGTCGCGCAGCAGGCCGACCACCTGGTCCAGCCCGTCGACTTCGGGCTGCAAGCACAGCTGCACCGCTCGCAGGCGGACGGTTGCATCGGTCGACCGCAGCCCGCCGGCCGCCATCGCTCGCGCCGCCGGGACGACGGCCTTGCCCTGCGGCAGCCGCAACACCGCCGCGGCCAGTTCCAGCCCGGCCGCCTGGGCGTCCGGCTCGGCGACAGCCGCCGTGTCTTCCAGCAGCCGCGCCACGAGCGGAATCGTCTCGTCGGTGACTGACGGGTCGCCCATCCAGCCGACCACCACGCGCAGCACCCGCGCCTGTCCCGCCGGCGGCATCTGCGGCAAGTCCTTGCTGAACCGCCGCAGCAGTTCCGCGGTAGCGGGCGAGCCGACGCCCTGTTGTCGCGCCAGGTGGTCGACCGCCGCCAGCGCGGCGTCCGCCGTGCGCTCGTCACCGTCGGCCACGCGGGCCAGCAGCGGATCGATCGCCGCCTCGCCGAGCGCCGCCACACGGTCGAGCCAGGCCGGCCGGCTGTCGTCGTCCGCGCGCGTCAGTCCGCGGATCGCCCACCACACCTGGAGCGGCTGGCGTTGCGTCCAGGCGACCCCGGCGGCGACGACGACCAGCAGCAGCAACCCGACGGCGATACGCTTGACGGCACGCATGGGAGCCTCCCTGCCCGGCAGGAGGCCGCGCGCCTCCCGGAATCCACCGGGTCGCGACTATATCCCCCCGCCGCGCCGCCGGACAAGGGCAGGTTAGCGATGGCCGATCAGAGAGCCGTTGTCCCGGTTGACTTGCTCGGTGCCGCGGAGCCAATCGGCGCGGTCCTGGTTTTTGCCCCCGGTGAACACACCGGGGGCGCGTGCGTGTCGACGACCACCCGGGGGCGACCCGCATCCGCCGCGCGCATGTAGACGACCACCCTCTTAGGGCGCTCCGCATCCGCCCCCGGTGTATTCACCGGGGGCTAAAAACAAGCGAATCAATCGAGCTTCTTCAGCTCCTCCTCAATGCGCTTCTTGTAGATGCGGCCGACCAGCGACTCGAGGTCTTCTTCCTGCTTCTCGATCCGCGCCAGCTCGGAGATCAGCTCGTTGATCTTCGACAATCCCTCCATCGCTGCCAGGATGGCGTTCAGCTGCGATACCAGGTCGTTCAGCTCCTTCCGCGCCTGAGCGGCCTTCGGACCAGCGTCGGCCACTCGCGCGGCGATCGGCTGGCCCGGCGCGTCCAGCGCTCGCCGCAACGCGATCACCGCGTCGTGGGTGCGGTCGAACTGGCGGTCGGCCACCTGCCCCAGCGGCACGTAGATGGTGCGGTACACCTTGGTCAGCACGTCCTCGCGGACCTGGTTCACGCGCATCTCGCGGAGGATCTTGTCGTAGGTGGCGTACACCCCCTTGACGTCCTGGTGCGACGTCTTCAGCACCTCCGCCAGCGAATCGCAGCGGGCGACGAAATTGGTCAGCAAGTTGCCGTCCACCCCGCTACCGCCGCCAGACAGGGCGAAGTTGATCTCGCGCAGCCGGTCCAGGTTCTCCGGCAGCGGCTTGAACGCCTTCTGCAGCTCGCGATACTTGGCCTCCTCCTCCTCGGCGATGCGGCTGAGCAGCTCGTTCTCCGGCACCACCACGAAGGTGAACGTCTCGCCCGACGGGCCGACGTGCGGCAGCGGTTGATTCGTCCGTGGGTCGACCTCGCCGTCGAGGTAATTGTCCTCCACCAGCAGTCGTACCTCGATCACGAACCGCTTTTGCGGCTTGGTGTCGTCCGGGTCCTTGATCGGCCGCTCCCGGCCGTCCCGGTCGCGCCAGGACAGTTGCCACAGCGGTAGGTCGCCGGCGAGCGGCGCGCGGGCGTCGTTCGCCTTCACCCAGCGCGACGGGTTGGCCTGGTCCTCGTCGGTCTCGGCGAAGCTGTCGAGCCAGCGGTCGGGCGTCAGGGTGAACTCGCGGTACAGCTTGCGGTACGGCTCACGCTGCCGCGACGCCAGCAGCCCGAGCAGGGTGGACCGATCGACGATCTCGCTGCGGCCGTCGCCCGGCTTGTTCGCCTGCACTGCCTGGGCGAACCCCGGCAGGTCGACGAACTGCTCGCGGCCGGCCTCGTCGGCGGTGGCGGCGGCCAGGTCGCGCAGCAGCGCCGTCAGGTAGCCGGCGCCGAGCAGCGGCGTCGTGCCAGGCGCCGGGGCCAGCAGCGGCGCGGCGGCCACGCCGAACAGGGTGCGGACCTTCTGCTCGGACAGAAAGTCGGCCGGCACCACTCGACAGCCGTAGCGAACGCGGCCGAGGCCGTGGTCGTCGAGTACCCGCCCCTTGAACGGGATGCGGCAGCCGGCGGCGATCACAAACCCCTCGTTGCCGCGGCCGCGGCGGATGATGTCGTCGGGGGCGAACTCGCGGACGCGCGGCGTGACGTCCTCCTTCGGGTTGATCGTCACCTTGCGCTCGCCGACCACCCCGTCGGTGTCCTCGAACAGCAGCTTGAAGCGCTGCTCGCGCCGCACCGCCGGCAGCCGCAGCACGAACGATCGGTCGTCGACCTGCTCCGGCTGTCCGCCGGCATAGGTCTTCTGGTCGCGCGGCTCGACCTCGACGCGGATCGACCGCAGCGGCTTGGTGAGCGTGCCACGCAGGCTGACGAACGTCCCCGCCGGGGTGTCGCCGGTGGTCGCCTCGCCGGACACCGACAGCCGCACTGGCTCGAACGGCTGCCGCTTGCCGCGCAGGTCGGCGGCGCTGCCGTCGGTGGGAATGCGATAGTACAGGTACGCCGGCCGCTCCTCCTCGCTCTCCAGCGACTCCAGGCGCGGCCGCTCGACCACCACGATCGCCCGCGCCGGCGTGACGTAGTCCTCGCCGCGAGCGGTAAACGTGACCGACTCCTTCAGCTCGGTGAAGCTGCCGGTGAACTCGTTGCCGGCGATCCGCTTCATGCTGCTGGTGTTGGTCGACCGGGGGTTGGAGTAGCTGAGCGTCACCGTCTCCGGCACCGTCAGCTTGCGCAGCACGCGCCGCATCGCCCGCCGGCTGGCCACGTCGCCGACCTGCCCCACCACGTCCTGAATCGTCGCGAGCTGGTTCAGGCGATCGACGACCCGGCGCACCGCGGCGACCGCCGGGCCGGGGTTCGGCCGCTTCTCCGCCTCGGCCAGCTTCGCCTCCACCGCGTCGACGCTCAGACGGATGTACTTGGGACCGAGCACCAGCCGCGCGGCCGCCGCCAGCCGATCCGGATGCGCCAGCCCGGCGCCGCTGGCGATCAGCGCCGGCACCGCCTTCGGGTCCCAGTCGCCGGGAACGCCGGGAACGTCCAGCCCTGCCAGATTTTCCCTGGTCAGATCGGACCACAGCAGCGGTCGCCAGCCGGACTCGTCGGTTGTCGACGCCACCTGCCAGCGGGCCTCGCCGTCGCCGCCGCGGCGGAGCGGGAAGGTGTCCAGGTACAGGTCTACCTCGTCGACGGTCAAGCCGGCCGCCGGGTCGCGCGGCGTCCACGTCGCCGGCAGCGGCGGCACCTCGGCGTGCCCGGCCAGCTCGGGACGATCACTCAGGTCGGCCCAGCGCAGCAGCCGCCAGCCCTCGGCAGCGTCGGCGTCGGCGACGACGTATTTCCAGGCGCGAACGCGAAGTGGCGGCGGAGCGGTGCCCTGCGGAATCCGCAGCTCGCCCGTGTCGCCTTCCGCCGAGTCGCCGCCCACGCGCGGCCACGGCAGCACCTCCAGATACGCACGGCGCGGCCAGATAGTGTTGCGCAGGAGGATGTTGCGCTCGGCCCAGATGCCGGCGACCTCGTGAAAATCGCCCACCCCGGCCAGCGCCGCGGGTTCGCCGCGGGCGGCCCGTGCAGCGCAGAAGCCGCCGGCCACGAGTAAGTACATACCGAGAGTGAGCAGGCCGACCACCACCCCGCGGCGGATCAGCCGCCGCCAGTCGAACACCTCGCCGATCGGCAGCCGGCCGACCCGGTCGGCGGCCTCGTGGATCGCCTCGCGCACCAGCGCCGGCGAATACCCCTGAGCCGCCGCCGCCTGCGGGTCGGCCATCTCCACCGCGGTGATCAGCCGGTCGCCCAACTCCTTCGGGAAGCGCCGCTCCAGCACCAGCGCCATCGTCGCGTCGCTGAACTCGCGGAGCAGCCGCAGCAGCACCGTCCCCAGAAACACCGCCACCAGCGCCCCGGCGACGATGATCAGCACCGCCGCCCGCAACCCCCACGGCGTCGCCTGCACCCAGTCGAACAGCACGGCGCGGAACAGCCCGTAGTCGACCAGCAGGCCGACCCAGAACCACGCCGCCAGGACCAGCGCCACCGCCGCCGCCCCCTCCAGGCCGACGTAGGTGTTGATGGTCTTGCGCAGCTGGGCGAGCGGGTTGTGGATGCGGGCGCGGTCCTGCGCCAGACTGGCGGGCGGCTGCGGCGGCAACGTCGTGGACATGCTCGATCAGTGGTCCGGGCTGTGACGCCCGGCACTGCCTCCGGGGGTGCGGGAACGCGGGCCGGCGGTGGCGCTCAGGCCAGCCGCAGCAGCTTGCGGGTCAACCACTCGGCCGACAGCAGGCCGACGACGACGAAAAGGACATACGAGATCTTGATCGGCGACTTCACCGGCACGTTCGGGTCCTCCGAGCGCGGGTACTCGTAGACGACGTACCCCTCGTCCCACAGGTCGCGGTGCTTGCCGCGGCTCACCTGCCGCTGGACGTCCTGCACCATGCAGCCGGGGATCAGCGCGGCGTTCTTCAGGTCGAAGTACAGCCGCATGCGGTCCTCGCGGATGTCCGGCTTGTCCTCCGCCTCCGGCCCGGTGGCCAGCTTCGGCCGCTGCAAGCGCCGCTTCAGCTCGTTGCGCTCGGCCTCGGTCATCCGCAGCAGCACCTCGTCGGCCTCGCTCGCCATCCGGTACATCCGGTCGTAGTCCGGCCGGGTGTTGTCCAGCTCGGGGTTCGACTCCTTGACCGTGAACGTGGCCGACTCGGTCTGCTCCGACTCCTGCCCCGGCTGGCGCGGCACCTTGACAGTAAGCTCATACTCGCCCGGCGAGCGGACCAGGAACCGGCCGGAGAACCAGCCGTCGCGGGCGCCGGGCCGCGGACTCATCAGCACCGGCTGCTTGATCTCCCCCTCCGGCACCCCGGCCGGCAGCTTGAGGGTGATCTGCGGCTTCACCGCCCGGTCGAGCGGGTTGCCGTCGGGACCGTCGATCTTCGCCTCGACCTCCATGTTGCGGTTGGCCGACACCACCGACGGCGCCTCGATGCGGATCGACCGCACCACCGGCCCCTTGCTCTTGCCGGCGGCGTAGCGCACCAGCTTGGTCCAGAACCGCTCGTGGTACGCCTCGCGGTACTCGCGGAGCCGCCACGTCTCGGCACTGCCCAGCCAGATGGCCCGCGGCAGCGCCTCGGGGGACATCACCAGATAGGGGTGCAGCGTGTTGTCCTTGAGCCGAGCCGACGGGTCGGTGAAGCGGGCGACGACGATACTGCCGGTCTTGGCGCGCTGCACCGGGTAGAAGCTGTAGAAGCCGCGCTGCGGCTTGTCCGTCCGCTCCTTGCCGGTGCCGTAGAAGAACGCCTGCCAGTCTTCCTTGAACCTCGACGCATCCAGCTCCTCGTCCAGCTTGAGGAACTCCAGCTCCGGGCTGGCGCCCTCGAAGTCGAGCGCCCACGGGTCGTCGGTCTTGCGCTCGGTGTAGTCGCGGCGGTCGTCGAGCACCACCGGCAGCAGGTCGAGCAGCGGCTTGAAGCGATCAACCTCGTCGTCCTCGCGCGGGCGGATCAGCTCGACGGTGTTGATGTAGCCGCCGACCAGGATCAGCCCGCCGCCCTTCTCCGCCCACTCCTTGACCAGCTTCAGCTGCTCGACGGTCAGCTGCTTCCAGTCGGCGTCGAAGGCGACGATGGCGTCATACGACGTCAGGTCGTACAGGTCGTTCTTCTTGGTGCGGAAGCTGTCGGGGAACACGCTCAGCAACCGCTCCGGCGGCACGTCCTGCACCACACCGGGGCGCCGCTTGGTCTCGCCCGGCGGCAGCTGCAGGTAGATGGTCAGCTCCAGGCGCTTCTTCTCCATCTCGCGGACGAGCAGGCTGCGGACGAACTGGTAGTCGCGATTGGCCGCCGCCGCCACCAGCAGCACGCGCACCGGCTTCTTGATCACCTTCATGCCGAGCTTGCTGCTCAGATGCAGCTTCGTCAGCAGCCCCTCGCGTTTGTCGACCGGCAGGCGCACCTGGTAGCGCAGCTCGCTGTCCTCGCGCGTCTCGGCGATCTCCCACTTCTTTCCGCGATATTTCGGATCGGTCAAGTCGATGCGGGCGCCGGCGGCCAGGGCGGCGGCGTCCAGCTGCCACTCGACCTCGGCGCGCGGCGGCGTGCCCTTGTCGAGCAGCACGTCGGCGGCCGGCTTGAGCGTCAGCTTGGTGCCGAGCGTGATCTTTTCGCGCGCCGACTTCGGGTTGTCCGGGTTCTCCGCCTCGATCAGCTCGATCGGCAGCTCCTCCTCGGTCTCGCGCTCGACGACCTTGCCGTCCTTGCCCTTCTCCTTGGCCTTGACCACGCGGACGTGGGTCACGTCGAGGGCGACATCGAGCCGCTCGCCGGCCAGTCCCTCGCCGGTGATCTCGGTCTTGACCCGGTACTTGTCCTCCGGCTGGATCTGCTGCGGCGCGCGGGCGTCGACGATCTCCAGCTTCACCTTCTGCCGATCCTCGCCGACGGCGACGACGAACAGCGGCACGCGCGCCGCCTTGGCCCGCGCCTCCAGCTCGCGGAAGGCGGTCGGCGACCCCTCGGTGTTGCGGCCGTCGGTGAACACCACGATTCCCTGTAAGCGATTATTCAATTCGCGGGTGAGGACTGCGAGCAGCGAATCGCCCAGGTTGGTGCCGCGCGGCAGCCGCTCCTTCTGCGCCGCGGCATTGTGCTCGCCCAGCTTCGCCAGCCGCTTCAGGTCGGCGTCCGGCAGGCCGACGCCGTCGGGCAGCTTCAGATGCGGGTTGAGCCACGCCGTCAGGTACGCCTCGGGGAACGGCCGCGCCTCCGGCGGGATCACGTTGCCGTCGTCGTCGCGCGGCGGGTTCTCGCGCTCGTCGCGCGTCCACGTCCGGCCGGCGGCCAGGTGCAGATAGTTGTCATCCAGCCGGGTGCCCAGGCGATAGAGCGTGACCGGGTTCTTCTTCTCCAGCGCCGCCAGGAAGTCGACCTTCTTGTCGGCGAGGAACTCGGCCACCCTGTCCTGCCGGGTCGGCAGTTTTTCGCCCGATGCGCCCGTCGGCAGCTGGTCGGACGTGGCCATGCTGGCGGACACGTCGAAGACGACGATCACCTTCGCCTCAGTGCGCGTCTCGACGTAGCTTTGCCACGCCGGCAGCAGGAAGACGACGGCGAGGATGGCGTAGACCGCGGTGCGAAGCAGGCCGAGTAGCGTCGCCCAGTACGGACCGATGCCGCGGCTGTCCTTGACGTACATCCAGACGACGTAGAACAGCCCGACCGCCAGCACGCCGCCGAGCAGCACCAGCCACATCTGCCACGGCAGCTCGCGGCCGAGCAGCCGCAGCGGCTCCTCCAGCCGCCGCCACACGAACTCCTCGTAGGCGCTGGCCGCGCTGCCGCTGGTGGTGAGAGAATCGTTCATCGCTCGTCGGTCCTCGTTCGCTCCGGTCCGGTCAGGCCGCCTGCACCGGCGGACGGGCGGCGGACAGCTGCGCAGCCGGCGTCTCGTTCTCGCGGGTGTGATAGCTCAGGTGGACCGCCATCGCCTGTTCGGCCACCAGGATGAGCAGGAAGAACAGGTACAGCAGCGACGACTCGGAGGCGTCGGGCTGGCGCTCCTTGAACTGCTCGTACGACTCGCCGGGGATGCGCAGGACGAGCTTGCCGCGGCGAGAATCGCCCGGCGGCTGCTCCGGCTCCAGCCGTTCGCGCGACGCCCGCTTCAGATCACTCTCGGCCGCCGCGTCGACGTTGTACGCATACGCCCGCACCTCCTGCCGGTCCTCCTCCGGGCCGTCGCCCAGCAGCGTCAGGCTGACCTTGTAGACGCCCGGCCGGCGGACCTTGTCGAGAGTAAACGTCAGCCCGGCGGCACTCTTGGCGAGCGGTCCCTTCTCGGCCTCCGGCTTCGCCTTGTTGCCCTCGTCGAGCGACACGTCCGGCTGCGGCAGAAACGTCCAGGCGTATTGCGGCGCATAGCGGGCCGGGTCGAGGACCAGCTGCACCGCCTCGCCGAGCAGCCGGTCGGGCGCCTGTCCCTCGCTCACCAGGTAGCGGTGCAGGTCGAGCAGGAACAGCGGGTACAGCTCGGACACCGCCCGTTCGCCGGCGCCCCAGTTGTTCCACTGCACCGCATCCTCGCCGACGCCGCGGCGCAGCGCCGTGCCGGCGGTGGTGAGGAACGCCACCACCCGCCCCTTGCCCTGCTGCCGCGACACCATCAGCGGATCGCCGTAGAGCACCTTCTCGCGGAACTCGCGGATCTCGGCCGCCAGCGGCTTCATGTCCGGGTGCTTCCACAGGTCGGCCATGTTCGGCTTCGCCGTATCCTTCTCGACGCCCGGATTGGTGAGCAGATCCTCGAACGTCTCGCCCAGGCGGTACAGCTCGCCGGCGGCGAGCGCATCGCGGACCCGGCGGTAATACGACTCCATCGGCGTGACGTAGCGTTTGAACTCCGCCTCCTTGTCCGCCAGCTTGATCGTCTGCGACTGGGCCGCCTGCGCCAGCGCCAGCGCGCCGGCCTTGTAGGTGTCGACCGACTGGCTGTTGGGCAGCACGATCAGCGGCTCGGTCTGCCGTAAGTCGCGGTCCCAAAGCGAGCGCTGCTGCGCCTGCCAGTAGACATTCACGCTCAGGTAGCGGAACAGCGACACGAACGGCGCCATCCGCCGCACCAGCGCGTGCTCCGGCTTGGGGAACAGGATCTTCGGCTGCGGATCGGTCTGCCGCAGCCGCTCGCGCTCCTTCTTGCGCTGCTCGGGGTCGACGGCGCCGGCGGCCGCCAGCGGGTCGAACGGCCGGTCCTTGAGCAAGAGCGGAAACACGCCATTCTTGTACAATACCGAGTTGTAATGGTCGGCACTGACGTCTTCACCGAGGAACCAGCACACGCTGCCGCCATTGTCGACGTACTTCTTCAGCCGCGCCACCGCCGCCTCGCTCAGCGCCGGCACGTTGAGCAGGATGACGCTCGGGTAGAGGTCGAGGTCGGTCTTCTCCAGGTCGGCCAGCCGCCGCTCCTCGGCCTCGTACACGCCGCTGGCGGCGTAGAA
Organism: Gemmataceae bacterium; assembly: GCA_046350215.1. Classification (GTDB taxonomy): domain Bacteria; phylum Planctomycetota; class Planctomycetia; order Gemmatales; family Gemmataceae; genus JAXMAU01. Next base: position 42,672 of record JAXMAU010000013.1, read on the forward strand.
CGACTGCAGGTGGAACAGGTCGCCGCCCTCGCCGCGGTTCTCCGGCTTGTTGCCGTCGAACACCAGCGTCGGCACCTTCTTGCGCACCTCGAGCACCAGGTCGCGGACGTTGTCCACGTTCAGCCCGGCGTCCTCCTTGCGGAGCGTGACGCGGACGTGGAACTGCTCGCGCTCCAGCCGCCGCTTGCGCTCGCGCTCGTCGGGGCTGTCCTTTTCGGTAATTTCCGATCCGGGACGGGTGCGACGAGCGAACCGCAGGGTGAACTTGTGTTCCTTCAGCTTGCCCGGTTCGAGGTCCTCGATCATCATGTCGCGGGTCAGGTCGTGCTCGCCGTTGACGAACACTTCCAGAAAGCGGCTTTCCTTGGCGGTGCCGAAGTTCATGATCGAGGCGGTGAACTCGACGTCGGCGTCCTCGATGGCGACGCGCGTCTCGGCCTTGAGGTCGACCAGCGCCAGGTTGTTGTGATAGCCGACCGCCTTGCTGCGCGCCGATCGCAGCGGCGCGGCGGCGTCGATCAGGTTCAGGTTGATGCCGGAGTCGAGGATGCCGTTGACCTCGTCGAGCATCTTGTCGGCGTCCGGCCCGGTGGTCCAGTCGCGGTCGCGGAAGTCGCTCACGAGATGGAGCACCTTCTGCCCCTCGCCGCGGACGTCGTCGAAGAACTGCCGTCCCTTTTGCAGCGCCGTCAGCGGGCGGAGGTGCTGCAGCGTCGGTTTGCGCAGCCGGGCAGCGAAGCGGGCGTCGATCTCCTCGACCGAGCGATCGCCCAGCCGCCCCTCGAACAGCGGTGAGCCGTCGATCTCCGACAGCAGGAAGATTTTCATGACCTGGGCGGACGATGCCTCCGCCGCGTTACGGGCCAGCTCCTTGATCTGCTCGATGCCGGTGTCGTAGGCGAGCGCGTCCTTGCCGCCTTCGCGGTCGCGGTCGAACAGGCTGAGCGAGTCGTCGACGATGACGACGTGCGTCGCGCCGCGGGTGGTGCCGGCGCCGTAGATGAAGCGGGCCACCAGGAACCCGGCGAGCAGCACCAGCAGGATGCGCAGGAGCAGCAGGATCAGCTGCTCGATGATCAGCTTGCGGCGATTGCGCTTCTGCGACTTGAGCAGGAACTCCATCGCTGCCCAGCGGATGCGCCGATAGCGCATCCGGTTGATCAGGTGGATCAGGATCGGCGAGCTGATCAGCGCGGCGCCGGCGGCCATGTACCAGGGGTGATAGAAGAATTCCATGAGGTCGGTCCACGCTTCCCGGCGGCCGGGGGAGAAAAGTGGGGTCAGCCGTTCCGCGCCCGGGCGGCACGGGTGGTCATGTCCATCCGGTGATGCAGGAACTTGGACAGCACGGCGTCGAGGTAGTCGCCGGTGCGGACCAGCTGGTAGTCGATGCCCAGCCGGGTGCAGCCGCGGCGGACCTCGACCAGATACTCCTCCAGCGCTTCGAGGTAGCCGTCGCGCAGCGCCCGCGGGTCGCACAGCAGGTTGGGCAGCTGCTCCATTCCCTCGAACCGGGTGGTGCCGGTGAACGGGAAGTTCATCTCGTCGTCGTCGAGGATGTGGAAGACGAGGATGTCGTGCTTGCGCTGGCAGAGCATCTCCAGCCCCTTGATGAGCGGCTCGCGGTCGACCAGGAAGTCGGAGATGACGACGACCATGCCGCGGCCGGCAATGCTCTCGGTAACGCGGCGGAGGATGCCGAGGATGTCGGTCTTCTCGCGCGGCTTGCTGGTGTGCATGGCCGACACCAGGGCGTCGACGTGGGTCAGCTGGCTGCGCGGCGGGACGATCTGTCGAACCGCCGCGTCGAACGTGAGCAGCCCGCAGGCGTCCTGCTGGCGGAGCAGCAGGTAGCCCAGGCAGGCGGCGGCGGTGCAGGCGTACTCGTACTTGTTGAGCGGCCCGCGGCCGTAGTGCATCGACTCGCTCACGTCGAGCACCACGTTGCAGCGCAGGTTCGTCTCGGCCTCGAACTGTTTGATATAAAACCGATCGGTTTTGGACCACACTTTCCAGTCGAGGTGGCGGATGTCGTCGCCGCGGGTGTACTCGCGGTGCTGGACGAACTCGACGGAGTGGCCGAACACCGGGCTTTTGTGCATGCCGGAGATGAACCCCTCGACGACCTGCTTGGCGCGGAGGTCGAGCCGGGTGATCTTGGCGAGCGTCTGCGGGTGCAGGAACCGTCGCGGGTCGTCGTCGGGGGATTTGGCCATGTCGAAATTCCTCACGCTCATCAGCCCGACGCGCAAGCGAGGGCTTCTTCAATCCCTCGCTCGCGCTTCGGGCTTTCACCCTCGCTCACGCTTCGGGTTGCTTACCCCGCAAAGATCCGCTTGAACCGCTCGTCGCGGGTCAGTTCGCTGTCCTTGTCCGGCGTTTCTTCAAGCAGCCGCTTGATGACGGTGTCGGAGCCGATCCCCTCGGACGCGGCGGTGAAGTTGGTCAGGATGCGGTGTCGCAGTACCGGATACGCCAGCTCCTTGATGTCCTCGGTCTGGACATGGACGCGGCCGTACAGGAGGGCGCGGGCCTTGCCACCGAGGATCAGGTACTGCACCGCACGCGGGCCGGCGCCCCAGGACAACCAGTCGCGGATGAACTTCGGCACCCCCGGCTCGCCGACGCGCGTCTGCCGCACCAGCGCCAGGGTGTAGCGGATGACGTGGTCGGTCACCGGCACGCGGCGGACGAGGTTCTGCAATTCGAGGATCTGCTCGCCGGACAGCACCGGGATCACCTCCTCGCTGGTCAGCGTGGTGGTCCGCCGGGCGATCTCGAACTCCTCCTCGAACTTCGGATACTTGACGAACACCTTGAACATGAAGCGGTCCTGCTGCGCTTCCGGCAGCGGATACGTCCCTTCCTGTTCGATCGGGTTCTGCGTCGCCAGCACGAAGAACGGCGCGTCGAGCCGGTGCCGCACGCGGCCGACGGTGACCTGCCGCTCCTGCATCGCTTCGAGCAGCGCCGCCTGGGTCTTCGGCGGGGTACGGTTGATCTCGTCGGCGAGGATGATGTTGGCAAAGAGCGGACCGGCCAGGAATTTGAACTCACGGCCGCCGGTCGAGCGGTTCTCCTCGATCACCTCGGTGCCGGTGATGTCCGACGGCATCAGGTCGGGGGTGAACTGAATGCGGCTGAACGCCAGCGACAGGCAGCGCGAGAGCGTCGAGATCATCAACGTCTTGGCCAGCCCCGGCACCCCTTCGAGGATGCAGTGCCCCTTGCTGAACAGCGAGATGAGCAGCTCCTCGATGACCTGCTCCTGACCGACGATGATCCGGCTCAACTGCTGCTTGATGCTGGCGAACGCCTCCTTGAGCCGGCGGACCGCCTCCAGGTCGTCGCCGCGCAGATCCTCCATCGGCCCGGTGGGAACTCGTTGCTCGCTCATCGCACTCTCTTCGGGAAAGGGGTGACACCGAATCACGGGGCCGGCCGGCGGCCGGGTGGAGGGAGGACGTTACCGCTGGTAGATCGGCAGGGCGGCCTTGTCCAGCTGCAGCACCGTCAAATAGCAGGCGGTCACGTACACCGGGCCGACCATCCGCGCCGTCCAGCTGTCGTGGCTCCAGCTGCCGTCGGCGCTCTGCGTCCGCTTGAACTCGTCGAACACCGCCTTGCGGTAGCTGCTCCAGTTGACCACCTCGTCGCTGCGGGCGTCGGGGAACAGCTTCTTGAAGCGATCGTCGCCCAGGACGTAGACCACCTGGGCGTAATAGTAGTGCGTGTACTCATCGTGGCCGATGCGGCGGCCGTCGCCGGGGGTGGCGAGGGTGCCCTGGCAGTACTTGAGCCACTTCTTCACCAGCTCGCCGTTGTAGTCGCCGAAGCTGAAGCCGCAGGCGATGGCGGCGGCGGTCAGCGCCGGCCGGCCCTCGCCGCGACCGCCGCCGAACGCCAGGCTGTACTGCACGCCGCCCTGGTCGTTGGTCGAATCCTTGAGGTACTTCTGCGCGTCCTTGATCGCCTCGCCGGGGACGATGATGCCGGCGTTGCGGGCGGCGCGGAGTGCCTGCACCTGGGTGATGGTGACGGAGCCTTCGTCGAAGTTGCTGCCGTCCTTGGCCGAGACATAGCCCCAGCCGCCGCGGTTGGTCTGGGCGTCGCGGGTGTACTTGGCCGCCTTCTCCAAAAGCTGCACCAGCCGTTCGCGGCGGCGGGCGTTTTCCACCTCGCCGACGACAGAGGCCAGGAACATCAAGCTGAACCCGTGGCCGTACATGTAACGACCGCCCTCGGACTGGCTGGTCGGGTTGCCGATCAGTCCGTTGGGCTGCACGCGGTCCATCAGCCAGTTGACGGCGCGGCGAATGTTGTCGCGATACTTGCCTTCGCGGAGCGTGCTGCCCTCGCACAGCAGCGCCATCCCGCCCAGCGCCGTCATCGACACCGCGTACTGGCCGTTGACGCCCTCCCAGTGGCCGTCCTTGAACTGGTTCTTGGCGAGCCAGTCGAGGCCCTTGCGGATGGTTTCCTGGTACTCCTTCGGCACCTCTTCGCCGCGGACCGGCGCGCCGCCGGCCAGCAGGGCCGCGCCGAGGAAGCTTGCGAGCACCACGGCACGGCGGTTCAGGCTACCCATACGCACCCTCCGAACAGTCGACCGGGAGGCCCGGCGGCAGACCGGGTCCGACAACTATGGACGACCCAGCGGCCGGTTTCTGACAGCCGCGCCGAAATCGATCGGCCCGGCAGCGAGGAGAGGACACGGCGGGGCGGAGCGACGTCATCCAAGCAGGTCGGGCGAACCAACGCAAGGCGACTGTGCGGCCGCGATCGACGTGTCCCGGTCAGCGACAAGGGCCGACACAGTAGAGCCATTTCTCGGAGCGCAAAAAGAGGCATTGTCCCGACAGCGCCGGCGTCGCCTGCAGCCGATCGGCCAGATCGTTGCGGGCCAGCACCTTCGGCCGGTCGCCCAGCTGCACCACCGTCGTCCGGCCGCGGTTGTTGACGGCGTACAGCCGGCCGTCGGCGACCAGCGGCGAGGCGTCGAACGGGCCGTCGACCCGCTGCCGCCAGCGGTCCTCGCCGGTCGCAGCATCCAGGCAGACCAGCGCCACGGCGGTCAGGTAGTAGACGCGTCCCTGGTGATAGACCGGCGAGGCGTAGCCCTGCGCCGGCGTGCCGCCCTGCCACTCCTCGGCCGGCTCACCCCCATTGCGATTCGGTCGCAGGGCGATCAGCTTCTCGCCTGCGACGAACACCTGCCCATCTCCGGCGGCCGGCGACTTGATCGTCGACAACCCTGGCCACGATAGCGCCCACAACACCTTGCCGGTCGCCGCCTCGTAGGCGGTCAGGTCGCCCGCTGACTGCGTCGGCGCGCGAGCACCCCTGCCACGGCACCACGATCGGCGTCGACCAGTTGATCTCTGGTTGCCGTCGTACCTTCCAGCGGTTCACCCGGTGCGGCGGTCGAGGCCGGCAAGGAACGAGTCGCCGGCGCTGTCCAGCGGCACCAGCAGCACGTCGCCGGCGAGCAGCGGCGACGACGCCATGCCGACCTGGTTGGTGACGTTCGGGTAGTCGACCGCCAGCGCGCGAACCCACAGCGGCCGGCCGTCGGTGTCGAACGCCGCCAGGTCGCCGCTGCCGAACAGCGCACAGACACCCGCCGCGTCCGCCGTGGGCGTCGCCGCCGCCATGTTCGTCTCCGGGTTGCAGGCGGTGTTGCCGGTGGCGACCAGTTGCCGTTCCACCGCCGCCGGCCGGTCGCCGCATCGAAGCACAGGACGTGCAGCCGTGTCATGCGTAGCCCGAGCAGGCAGTCAGATACACGCGGTCGGCGATCACCACCGGGCCAGACAGCCCCTGCCCCGGAAGCGCCGCCTTCCAGCGCACCGTCCGTCGCCGACCACCGCAGCGGCAGCCCGGTTTCAGTGGACGTGGCGCTTCCGCCAGGCCCGCGGAATGACGGCCAGTCGGCTCCGCACACGACCGCCACCGTCAGGACCGGACCGAACAGGACGGGAATCGTGCGGCGCATGCCTACCTCGGATCGTCGTGGCAAACGAAGGACGGTCAACGTCGACAGCATGTCGCGCCGGCGCCCGCACCGATCAACGCGTCCGGCGCACGCCGGGCGGCCTGCGCACCCGCTTGCCCTGCCGGCGCCCGCGGTGTTCTCATCCTGGCGGCATCGTGCTGGCAGGCCGGGCGAAAGGGGCGTGCACGTCACTTGCCCCGTCTCGTCTCGACACGTCCGCCCGACGACGGACGAGACACCGTCGTGGCGGAGTGGGGCAGGAGCAGGCAGATGGCAACACGGCGAATCAAGAAGCCGACGTCCGTCCCGAACACCGGGTCCGAGGAGATCCCGCCGGGAGCGACGACGCAGGCGGCCGACCGGGAGCAGACACGCGGCGGCGGACCGGCCGGCAGCGGCGGTGGCTCGCGACATGCCGCCAACGACATCGGCACCCCGGACGAAACCTACGACGCCTCCGACACCAACCAGCCGCTTGCCGACGACCCGGCCAACCCGGACGAGAGGGCCGACCTGGGTCAAGGCTACGGCGGCAGCGCCGGCGGCGCGGTCGGCGGCACTCCGGCCGGCAAGCGGGCCAGCGGCGGACGGACCGGCGGCGGCCTGCGACCCGGCTCCGACCACCGCGGCGATACCACCATCGGCAGCGACCCGGACCGACCAACCGAGTGACCCTGTAACCCTCGTAACCCATCCACCAGGAGGACGGCGATGCCGAATACAGCGCAAGACAACCTTCGCGGCGGCCTCGAAGGCGGTGAACTGGCCCGGACGATCGACTACCCGGCCAAGGAGGGCGGCACTTCGGACATCGGCGCTGCCTCTGGCAGCGTCCACCTGCCGCCACCGGCACAGGCGACCGCCAACACCGGATTGGCTAACCGCCCGGTCGAGGGCGTCGGGCGGCTGGCCGGCGGCAAGACGCCCGACGCCATCCGCCGCTATCTGCAGGGGGTGACGTTCCCGGCGAACAAGGAGGATGTGGTCCGCGCCGCCCACCGCAACGGCGCACCGGACGACGTGCTGGCGGCCGTGACATCGCTGCCGTCAGCGCACTACCCTCCGCCGACCAGGTGATCGCCGACTACCCCCGGCTGCCCGACGGCAGCGACGTGTAACGCCACTGCTTACCAGGCAATGAGGCACGGCCCACGGCTCCGCCGGAGACGTGGGCTTGTCTCATCGGTACACCTTGCCCACCTTCGCGCTCGTCTCGTCGCCCAGCGTGACGTGCCTTTGGCCGCACAACCGGATCGACCGATAAAGCTACTACAACCGGCGTGTTCGCGCAGTTAGCGGGACCAGCGGCAAGGAGTGGCTCATGGGTGGACGGATTCTCGGAGCTGCCGGCGTCCTGGGCGGGCTGCTCGTCCTGAGCCTCGGCGTCCGCGCGCCGCCGATCACCACCCAGGCCCCGCCGCGCGCGGCGGATTCGCCACCACCGAGTTTACCGCCGCGCTCGCCCGTGCCGGACCAGGCGTCCGACGCCAGAAACGGGTCGCGACCGGGCAAGCTGGAGGCAGAAAAGGACGCCGAGCCGACACCCGACGGACCGGCCAGCACGCCGTTCGCGCCGGTGCTGGCTCCGGCGTCCCCGCCGGTTCACCCGGGCCGGATCGCGCTGCCGTTCGCCGACTGGATCAACGCCACCTACCCGGTCCCGGTTCGGCCGGCGCCGGGGAAGCCGAGGACACCGCGGCATGTGGGTCGACGCCGACACCCTGCTGTGGTGGGTGCGGCCCGGTCCGCTCGCAATCCCGCTCGTCACCACGACCACCGCCCCCGGCACTCCGCTGTCGGGCGCGACCAGTCAGCCACAAACGCGAGTCCTGTTCGGCGGGTCGGACATCGACTACGGGCCGGCGATCGGCGGGCGGATCACGCTCGGCGGATGGCTCGACTGCGAGCAGCGCTTCGGCGTCGAGGGCCGCGGCTTCCTGCTGGAGAGCCGCGCCGCCGGCCTGCACAGCGCGTCCGACCCGGCCGGCAACCCGCCGCTGTACATCCCCGCCTTCAGCACCAACCTGAACCGCGAGCGGCCGCTCGTCGTCGCCGACCCCGTCGTCCCCCGCACCGGCTCGGTCGACCTGCTGCTCCGCACCCAGTTGTGGGGCGCCGAGGCATTGGGCGTATTCAATGTGTTGCGCGACGAGACGGTCACCGTCGACCTACTCGGAGGGTTCCGCTTCCTGAGTCTCGAAGAGAACTTCCGGCTCGACACCCGTTCGACGCTGGTGACCACCCGGACCGAAACCGTCATCCGCGATCGGTTCGACACGCTGAACTGCTTCTACGGCGCGCAGATTGGCGGCCGCGGGGTCTACGCCGAGGGGCCGTGGCTGGTGGCGGCGACCGCCCGGGTGGCGTTCGGCTCCACCGCCGAGGCGATCACCGTGACCGGCACCACCACCCGCGGCAGCGACCGGACAACGCCCGCCACGACGCGGGGCGGGTTCCTGACCCAGCCGAGCAACCTGGGACGACACACCGCCGACCGCTTCGGCCTGGTGCCCGAGGGCGAGTTACAGGTCGGCTACCAGTTCGGCCACGGGGTCACCGCCCTGTTCGGCTACAACGCCCTGTACTGGACTCAGGTGGCGCGGGTGAGCAACCAGGTCGACCCGGACGTGAACCTGACGCAAAGCCGCGTCTTCGGCACCGGGAAGCTGGCCGGTGTCGCGCGTCCCGTCGTCGAGGGGCACCAGACCGACTTCTGGGCGCACGGCCTCAGCGTGTCGCTCCAGCTCGCGTACTGACCCGCCGGCCCCCTTCCCCACTACCGTGCGGTGTGTTCTTGGCTTTAGCTTCCGATGAACACACCGGGGGCGAGTGCGTGTCGACGATTACCCAATGGGGGCGAACCGCATCCGCCCCCGGTGTATTCACCGGGGGCTAAGAACAAGACCGTCTTCCCCCCACGCCGGCCCTCGCCGTCCCCCGCGGCGAGGCGCCGGCGTTTTTTCGCGTTTTTTGCGCTTGCTCCCAACCGGACAGGTCACTAGACTTCGACCTTGTTGAGATCGAGTCTCAGTAGCAATCGCGAGGCGATCTCAGTCTAACCGGGTTCTCACCACGTTGCACGGCGTCCTTCCGCCATGCCCGGGGCGTTATTGCGCCTGAAGGACCGTCCTGCCTGATCGACCGCTCACCAAGGAGGTTTCCTCGATGCGTCTCCGTACCACCCGCCAGGGCTTCACGCTGATCGAGTTGCTCGTTGTCATCGCCATCATCGCCATCCTGATCGGCCTGTTACTGCCGGCGGTCCAGAAGGTCCGCGAGGCCGCCGCCCGCCTGAAATGTCAGAACAACCTCAAGCAGATTGGCCTGGCGATGCACAACTACATGGACACCAACAACGGGTTGCCGATCAACGGTCTGTACTATCCGGGTGGGGCGAACAACACCTGGTCGGCGATGGCGCGCCTGCTGCCGTTTATCGAGCAGGAGAACCTGTTCCGCGCCATCGACTTCAACACCCCCTACTCCGCTCAGCCGCAGTACGCCTCGTCGCGCATCGCCACCTACGTTTGCCCGAGCGAGCCGAACGACAAGGGACGTACCAACACCGCGGGTGCCACCGTCCACTGGATCCTCAACTACGCCGTCAACCAGGGGCGCTGGATGGTGCTCAATCCGCTTACTGGCGAGGGCGGCGACGGAGCGTTCGGCCCCAACCGTGGGTTCGGCCCGGCCAGCTTCACCGACGGCATGAGCAATACCCTGGCGGTGTCCGAGGTGAAGGCGTATACCTACGGCCTCCGCGACGCCGGCAACCCGAACGCCGCCGCCGCGCCGCTGCCGAACAGTCCGGCCGACCTGCTCGCCCTCGGCGGTACGCTCAAGGCCAACGGCCACACCGAGTGGGTCGACGGCAAGATTCACGAAACCGGCTTCACCACCCTGTTCCCGCCGAACACCCCGGTCAAGTTCACCGACGCCACCGGCACCTACGACGTCGACTTCATCTCGCGCAGCGAGGGCAACACCGCCAGCCAGTTCACCTACGCCGCCGTCACCTCACGGAGCTACCACACCAGCGGCGTCAACTCGCTGCTGATGGACGGGTCAGTGCGGTCGTTCGGCAACACCATCAGTCAGGACGTGTGGCGGGCGCTGGGCACCCGCGCCGGCGGCGAGGTGATCGCCAGCGGCAACTTCTAAACGACGCCTGCCGGTCAACTCTCGCCGCGCCGGTGGGAAGTGCGTTTCCCACTGGCGCGGCGAGGGTCTGCGCACACCAGGGCGGTTACACCTGCTAGCGGGCAGATTGGCCGCCCAGGAAGGGCGCGGCACGGCATTTGACCATCCTTCTCGGCGATGGCGCTCGTACCAACGCGATAACCGAGAGGAAACGATGCACACTGAAAGCCACCACCGGCCGCCACACGGCGGACCGATACCTGAACCGATCCGCGAAGTGCCCGATCCCGAGCCGAACCCCGGCAACCCGGTGCCGACGCCGGAGCCGGGCTATCCGTCGGTGCCGCGGCCGACCGAACCGCCCGCGCTGCCGGTGCCGCCGCCCCCGCCGCCGCCTGGCCCGCTCGGTCCGGGCGGTCCGCAAGCGCTGGGAGGCTGAGGCACGCCAGTTGCGACAGCGTCCCCCTGTCGACAGGCGATCCGGGCGGTCCGGATCGCCCGCATCCCTTCCCGAAAGGAGCGACAGATGAACTGGGATCAGATCTCCGGTAACTGGAAGCAGTTCACCGGCAAGGTGAAGGAGAAGTGGGGCAAGCTGACCGACGACGACCTGACCACGATCGCCGGCAAGCGCGACCAGCTGGCCGGCAAGCTGCAGGAACGCTACGGCTACGGCAAGGAGGAGGCGGAGCGCGAGCTGGACTCGTTCTCCAAGGCCCTCACTCCCTGAGCGCAGCACACCTCGTCCCATCCGGGTCTGACCAGGAATCCGGGGGACGAGGCGGTCGGGTCCGCCACTCGAAGGCTGGCGGACCCGACCGCACTTTCGCTCACTGCTTGCCGGCGCGGAGGGCATACATCCCGCGGCCGACGGCGCGGACGGCGGCGACGGTTTCGGGATAGGGCGTGTCGGTGCCGTCGAGCCAGCCGATCTGGTAGTTCTCGCCGTCGCCGCGACCGGTGGTCGCCTGGTCGTACAACTGGAACCAGTGCGTGCCGACGAAGTTCGGATGCGTGATCGCGCCCTCGACGTAGCGGCGGTAGGCGGCGGCGCGGGCGGCCTGCGTCGGTAACGGGCGCAGTCCGGAGTGAAACATCCCGCGATCGAGCGCGCCGAAGTGGAACTCGCCTACGAGTATCGGCTTATCCACACCGTCGGGCAGGCGGAAATCGCCGATCGTGTCGCGGTAGAGGTTGAAGCTGAGGACATCGCAGAACTTCGCGGCGGCGCGGACGGCGCGGTCGTTCACCCAGGCGAACCGGCAGCCGAGGTACAGCTGGTCCGGCGCCGCCTCCTTGACCGCGTCGCGGCAGACGCGGAAGTACGTCTCGGCCGTCCGCGTGGCGAACGCTGCCAGGTCGCCCCGCGCCTTCTTCGTGTCGGGCACGGTGCGGCTCGCCAGCAGCGCGTTCCAGTCGGCGTGCGTCGTTCCCCAGGTGCGGTTGAGCGCGTCGATGGTGTGGTAGCTCGCCTTCAGATCGGCGACGAACGCCACCTTGGCCGGCTGGTCCGACGGCGACGCCAGCGCCGCCGTCGCCAGCGACAGATCATCGCCCCAGCCCAGTTCGTTGTCGACGAAGGTGCCGATGCACCACGGATCGCCTACCGACCGGCCCTTCTGTGCCGCCATCCGCTTCCGCAACCCGGCGGCGAAGCGCGGATCGAACACGTCGGGGAACTTGCCCCAGTAGCCGCTGCTGCCCTCCAGCTTCGGGCCGTCGCTGTTGACGGTGGCGACGTAGGGCGTGCGCCGCAGCTGATAGACGGCCGGGTCCGACCAGTTGCCGACAGTGTTCACGCCCCAGGCGCGGAACCGCTCATGCGTCCGGTCGGCGAACGCCTGCCGCCATTCACCGCCGTACTTCCGCGCCAGGTTGGCGCCGAGGAAGTCGTAGGTGTCGTAGCTCTTGCCCTCGTAGTAGTTGTGCGGCGCCCAGTGTCCCTTACCGTAGAAGCGGGCGAGCGGAGTTTCTCTCTCTGGTAACTCGGCGTACCAGTGCCGCCGGTCGGTGATCGGCGTCTCCGCACCGGGGCGAACGCAGTCGACGCCGTGTGACCAGAACAGCCGTCCGGCCGGGTCGATCAGCCACCATTTCCCCTCGCGTTTCTCCGCGCGGAAGAAGCCGGTCGCCTTCTCGTGCGGCCCGTCCTCCCAGCCGCCGTACTGGTTCCAGCCGGCCGGCTGCGGGTCTTTCTTCAACTCGGCTGACTCACGATCGCGCCGCTGAGCGAGTTCCTCGCCGGTGTGCAGCTTGCCCGGCCAGTCGGCGTGAACGTACTGGCCGAAGCGGTCGATCAGGGGGAACAGCTTGCTCGGATCGGCCGGCACCGACTGAGCCACTCCGCCGACGCGGACGGAGCGCACCTCGACCGTCGCTGGGCCGCGCGGCTTCGAGGTGAAGATCAGAAACCGCGTCACCCGCGCCGGGTCGATGCCGCCCTTCTCGGTGTATCCGCCGGGGAAGCCGCGCATGCCGAACAGTTTGCCGGCCAGCGGCGGCGGTAGCGCCCGTCGCAGCATCACCCGGAGCGTCGCCGTTTGCCCGGCGCCCAGCTGCGCGTGTGCCTGGGCGGCGTCCGCCTTGTCCTCGGTGGCCGGGCTGTCCAGCCGGCAGCCGATCTGGATGGCGCCCTTGCTGACGTTCTTGACCTCGACCGCCACCTCGCTGAACGCCGACAGGTCCCAGGCCCCGTCGCGCGGCTTGACGGTGATGCCTGGCCACTGCTGCTTGAAGCCGAAGCGGACGCGCAGGGCGTCGCCGGCGGGAGTGCGGTCGACATCGGCGTCGCGCAGCTCGACGGCGTCGAGCCGCAGGGTGCGGACGGGGATTAGCTCACGCGGGGCATCGGCGGCAAGGGTCGGTAGCGCCCCCGGGCCGAACAGGGCGGCGAGACAGCACATGCGCAGGAACATCGGCAACGTCCTCATTCGACCGGACGCGGCGACCGTCCGGCCACGACTCCCCCCTGGTGGTAGAATAGCCGCCGCGGCCTGCCGTGGCCCGCGCACCGTCCCCCGCCGATGCCGTCCGAGAGGTCCACGAATGAGTAGCTCCTTATCGAATACTACCTTACTGGCTGTCGCAGTGATCGTCGCCCTGCTGCCGGGCTGCGGGGGGCGCGAGCGGACGGCCGATGACAAGGCGAAGCCGCGCGTTGCGCTGGTGATGAAGTCGCTCGCCAACGAGTTCTTCACCACCATGGCCGACGGCGCCCGCAAGCACCACGAGCAACACCCCGAGAGCGAGTATGGGCTGATCGTCAACGGCATCAAGGACAGGCGTGATCTGGCGCGACGGTGGCGATCGTCGACGAACTGATCGCCCGGCGGATCAGCACCTGGTCTCCGCGCCCGGCCGACTCCTCGTCACCGCGTGCAAGCGCGCCGCCGATGCCGGCATCGTCGTCATCAACATCGACAACAAGCTCGACGCCGACGTGCTGCGCGACGCCGGGCTGGCGGTGCGTGCCGTGGCCCGACAAGCCGGCCTGCCGGCGCCCCGCGAGGTGGGCGACTACCTGGCGAAGCGGCTCAAGCCGAGGGCGCCCGGTGGCGATCCTGGAGGAGGGGATTCGCGCATTCAACGGCCAGCGGCGGCTCGGGTTCGAGAAGGACGCCATGAAGAAGGCCGCCGGGGCCAAAATCGTCGCCTCGCAGAGCAAGCCAGGAGATGGACCAGGCCAATAAAGTGGCGGCGCTGCTCACCGAACGCACCCGGACCTGGAGGCGGCATTTGTGCAGCAGCATTGGCATGGCAGCGCAAGGCGCGCAGCGGCCTGGTGAAGGCGGCGGGTCGAGGTCGGCAAGGTGCAGATCGTCGGCTTCGACAACATCCAGGCGGTGCGGGCGGCGGCTCAAGGACGGCTCGATCCTGGCGACACCGACCAGCACGACCAGCTGGCGGTGTACGGCATCGAGTACGCCCTGCGCGTCCTCGACGGCGCCCAAGCCGGCCGATCAGCGAAGACGCCGGTCGACCTGCTGGTCACCGCCGACGAGGTCAAGTGACGGATGCTCGGTAAGCTATTACTGGAAGTGGCGGGCGTGTGCAAGCGCTTACGCCACGCTTGTGCTGACCGACGTATGGCGCTGACAGTTCGCGCCGGCGAGTTCACGCAGCTGCTCGGCGCGCAACGGCGCCCTGGCCGCTGATCGACGCTCAACCGCATCGTTTGCGGCCTCACTTCCGCCGACGCCAGTACGCGCGGCTCGACGGCCAGCCTACGCGCTGGCAGGCGGCGCAGGCCGGGAATCACCGGCGTGCAGATGGTGATGCAGGAGCTGAGCCGCGGGTCGGCACCCTGAGCGTGGCCGAGAACGTGGCGCTCCGGCGGCTGCCGCATCGCTTCGGCTTCCTCACCGCCAGCAGTTGTGCCGCCAGGCGCATGAAGGCTGCGCCGTCGGGCGCCGCGCGAGACCTCGACCCGGATTTCCCGGTGGACAGGCGCGGCAGAACGCGGCAACGGCTGGTCGGTGCCAAGGCGCTTCGCCGGCCGTGCCGCCTGCTCATCCTCGACGAGCCGACGGCGGCATCCGCGATCCGCAATCGCCCGTCCTGTTCGCCCGTGTCCGCCAGCTGACCGCCTGCAGGCGCGCCAGGGTGATCTGCATCGGCCATCGCATGGACGAGCTACGCCCGCATCGCCGGCCCACCCGCCGCGTCCTCCGCGACGGTCGCGTGGTGACCACCCGGCCGTTCGCCGGCATGGTAATGAAGAATCGGTGCGCCTGATGGTCGGCCCGCAGGGCGAACGCCCGCCGCGCGTCGCCGCGCGTGGGGCCAGTGGCAGCGCTTATCGACGGGCTGTCGCGCGGCTCGGCGGTGCGCGACGTCTCGCTGGCAATGTACCGTGGCGGTGGGCATCGCCGGGCTGATCGGCTCGGGCTTGCCTGAACTGCTCCGCGCTGTTCGGCGCCGACCGCGCCCGACGCCGGCAACCTCACCTGGCCGACGGAGTGCGCGCCCGACGCGTTCCGCGCACGGCGAGGCGGTCCGCGCCCGGCGTCGGCATGGTGCCGGAGGACCGCAAGCGCGACGGGCTGCTGCTGCGCAGCCGGTCCGCACCAACTGCACCCTCGACCTGGCTCGACCTGTACGTTTCGGCCGGCAGGTGGATTCGCCCGCGCTGGAAGACCGCGTCGCCCGCTCAGCTGGCCGGGCTGCAGGCGGCTATCACCTGGAGCAGCCGGCGGCCAGGCTGTCGGGCGGCAATCGGCAGAAGACGCTGGTCGCCGCTGGCTGCTCGGCGGCCCCGACGTGCTGCTGTTCGACGAGCCGACCCGCGGCGTCGACGTGGCGGCCAAGGCGGTGACCGCGTCCCGGACGACCTGGCCGCGCGCGGCAAGGCGATGCTGGTGGTGAGCAGCGACCTCCGCGAACTGATGGAGGTGTGCGACCGCATCGCCGTGCTGTCGGCCGGCCGGCTGGTCGCCACCTTCGACCGCGGCGGCTGGTCGGAAGAGGCGATCACCGCGGCGGCGTTCACCGGCTACCTGCACTCCTCCCCGGAACCATCCTGCCCATGACCGATCCCACTCGTGCCAGCCGGCTCCGCCATCTTGGCGACTACCTCGGGCTGCTGCTCGTCCTCGCCGCGCTGGTCGTCTACTTCAACCATCGTAGCCAGTATTTTCTTACTCAGAGCACCTTCGTCAGCATCGCTAACGGCATTCCCGACCTGCTGGTGATCGCGACGGGATGAAGCGCTGGTGCTGATCGCTGGCGAGATCGATCTGTCGGTCGGTTCGGTGATGGCGCGGCGGCGTCGGTGCTGGGGCTGGGACTGACGCGGTGGAACCTGCCGGTGCCGCTGGCGGTACTGGCGGCGGTGGCCGGTCGGCGGGTGTGGGGCGGTGAACGGGGTGCTGAGCGTCGGCTGGCGGGTGCCGTCGTTCATCGTCACGCTCGGCATGCTGGAGATCGCCCGCGGCGCCCTCTACCTGGCGACCAGTTGCGCAGACCGTCTACCTCGAAGTCCGCGGGTGGAGGCGGTCGGCCGTCCACTACCGGGGCTGGGGTTGTCGCCGGCATTCCTGGCGGCGGTGGCGGTGGTGGTCGTTGCCCAGGTGGTGCTGGCGCGGACGGTGTTCGGCCGCTACGTCGTCACCGTCGGCACCAACGAGGAGGCCCCGGTACGGTTGTCCGGCGTCGACCCGCGGCCAGCAAGAGGTGGCGGTGTTCGTGCTGGCGGGGCTGCTGGCGGCGGTGGGCGGCTGGTTCAGCACGGCGCGGATGGCGTCGGCCGACGAACGGCGGGGTGGGGCTGGAGCTGGCCGGCGATCGCCGGCAGTGATCGGCAGCACCAGCCTGCTCGGCGGCCGCGGCAACGCCGTGGAGTGAGGTACGTTCTGGGCGTGCTCATCGTCTGCGCCGTGCTGCAGACCGGCCTGACGCAGACGGCACCACCGAGCCGGCCAAGCGCGTCATCACCGGCGTGGTGATCGTGCTGGCGGCGATCACCGACGCCTACGCGCCCGTCGGCGGCCGCCTGCGCCGCCTGTTCGAGCGTCTCGCCCCTTGGCGCGCCAGCGGCGGTGACCGTGAAACCGTCACCCCCCGTCGCCTCCTCGGAGCCACCCCGTGGCGATCGCCCTGCTGTTCGTTCTCCTTTCTGCTGTGCTTTCCTCTTCTTCCCTCTGTGTTCCTCTGCGTCCTCTGTGGTGAAAAAGAAGGTCGTGCTGATCGCCGGCAAAGTACGGCTGGAGGGCAACGGCATCACGACTACGGCTGGTCAGTCATGCTGAAGGTGATGCTGGAGAACAGCAATATCAAGGATCGCGTAACGGTCGAAACCCACCTGGGCGGCTGGCCGCACGGCAACCACGCTCGACGACGCCGATACGATCATGGTCATCTCCGATGGCCGCGACGGCCAACTATGTTCGAGGAAGCGCCCGTTCCTCGCCGGCCCGGAACGAGGTGCCTGTTCGAGCGGCAGATGCGGCGGCTGCGGCTTCGACGTTCCGCTTCTCTACCTTTGCCCCGCAGCAGTACGCCGAGCAGGTGCTGCGGTGGAGCGGCGGCTACTTCCGGTGGGAGCAGGACGGCAAGCGGCAGTGGTACTCGGCGATTCGCACCGTCGAGGCCGACGTGAAGCCAGCGTCGCCGGCGCGCGGTGTCGCGCGGCTTGACACCGCTGCGGCGCGAGGAGTTCTATTACAACCTGCGGCTCGCGAAGGACGACCCGCCGAGGACTCGTCCCGCAGCGGACGGCCGACCTGAAGGGGCGGCAGCCGGACGGCAACGGTGGCGTGGGCGCGGCAGCGCTCGACGACGGCGGTCGTGGCTTCGGCACCACCTGCGGGCACTTCTACGACAACTGGAAGGAGCCGCCGTTTCGCAAGCTGATCCTCAACGCCATCGCCTGGACGGCGAGGTGGAGGTGCCGGCCGGCGGGGTGGAGGCGAGTTCTACAGCGGCCGCGACGAGATCACCCACTCGGCGAGGCATCGCCTGATGACGCCCGCTGCCGTCCTGGTGGTGACGGGCAACGAGGCGCACAAGTGGCACAACTGGGAGAAGTCGACGGCGCGCATCGTGGCGGCGTTGCGGCTCGACCCGCGCATCAAGGTGGACATCACCACCGACATCGAGGATCTGGGAAGGAAGAAACTGGGCGACCGCGACGATCGTCTTCAACAACTACTGCAGCTGGCACGATCCAGAGGGATCAGCCCGGCAGCGCGGGCAGCATTCGTCGGTTATGTGCGCGACGAGGCGGACTGGTCTCGTCCACTTCGCCAGCAACGCCCTTTCACCCGTCGCTGCCGATGGCCGCGCCCGTCCGGCTGGCCGGAGTATCGCCGCATCGTCCGCCGCGTGTGGAACCACACCCCGCCGAAGAGCAAGCCGGCGAGCGGCCACGACGCCTTTAGCCCGCTTCACCGTGCTGCCGACGAAGGCCGACGCCCCACTCACCGCCGGGCTGAAGCGGTTCGAGGTGGACGACGAGCTGTACTTCCATCAGGACGGTGACGAGCCGATCGAACCGCTGCTGGCCGCCGAGTCGAAGGTGACGCGGCGGCTGGAACCGCTGGCGTGGACGTATTCCTATGGCAAAGGACAAGGTGTTCCGAACTGCTGGGCGCAGCGAGAAGACGTATGATGCGTTCGAGGCAGGAACTGATCCGTCGCGCTGTCGCCTGGACCGCCGGCCGCCCGTCCGCCCGGTCGACATGGCCCGCGATCCGGGCAAGTGACGGGACGGGCGGGCTGGTGTTCTGGTGCCATGCCCACGGCTCTACGTGGAGGCGCCGATGCCGAGTCACCGTCGGGTGACGGGGCCAGCCTGATGAACGGCCGCATGCCCACGCAAGCGTGGGCATGGCACCCAATGCCGATGACGAGTTTGGCCAAGTGGAGGACTACTGGCAAAAAAGCCGTCCCTCGATAGGGTGGGAGCTTACCACAGCAACCATCTATCGAGAACGGCTTATGTCGAGCAAGGCTCGGGCGGCCAGGCGGCGGCGGCAGGCGCAAGCTAGCTGTTGGCTGCCTGCGGCAGTTTCTCCACACCGGCGGTACTCAAGCAAGCCCACCAGGCCTGCCGTCGACCACCTCGGCATACCGCTGGACGCTCCAGCCGCCATTGCAGTCCTGCTCACCTGACCTGGTGCACCGGCGATTCCCAGCCCGAGAGCGGTTTGAGACGGCCGCGGCTTCTGCGTCGTCCTGACGACCAAACGCCGCCGCCCCGGCCAGACGGTCAGCGGCTTTCAGAAGGCCCTCGCCCGCTTGCCGCTGCCCGCTCTCCGGGTCATCGCCGCCGCCATCCGCCGCCAGTTCCTGGAGCGCTTTGCCGGGCTGCTGGCGGTCGGCGGATGGGTGCCGTTCGGCTGCGACGGTACCCGGCTGGAGTGCCCGCGGACGGCCGAGTTGGAGCGGCATCTGGGCGAGGCCGGCAAGCCGGGGACGGCGCCCGGCGGTAGTGGCTGACCGCCCTGGTACACCTGCCGACCGGGCTGCTGTGGAGCTGGCGGTTGGGCAAGGGCACCGCCAGCGAACGCGACCACCTGCGTCGCCTGCTGCCCACGCTGCCTCCCCGGGCGCTGGTGGTGGCCGACGCCGGGTTCACCGGGTTTGAGCTGGCCGATGCTCTGGCCGACGCCGGCGTCGCGTTCGATTCATCAGTCCTCAAGGTGCGGCTGTACCCGGTGGCCAGCGGGTCATGGAAGACGTGGCGGGATGGCCCGTGTACTACTGGCCGGACGCGGCCCAGAAGCGACGGCGGCCTCCCGCTGCGGCTGCGGCTGCTGCGGCTGGCGGGGCGCGGCACGGCGGCAAGGGGACGTGTGGCTGCTGGCAAGGCGTGCTGGATCCGGCCCAGTTGTCGCTGGAGACGGCGGGGCGACTGTACCGACTACGCTGGGAAAGCGAGGGCTTCTTCCGCACGTACAAGCGAACGGTCGGAAAGGTAAAGTTGGTCAGCCGGACGGTAGCGCTGGTGCATCGGGAGGCGGAGGGATCGCTGCTGGCGGTTCAGTTGCTGCTGGCGCAGGGGGCGACGGGGCTGCTGGCGGTGGCGCGAACCAGGGCCGCGGTGAGCAGCCCGCGGCAAATCCTGCGGGAGATCCGCCGCGAGATCCAGCAGGCCGGGCGAGGGCGGCGGTCCAGCAGCTACCGGGAGCGGATCGGACGGGCGACGCGAGAGCGGCGGCGGCGACGGAGTGGCAAAGAGAAGCGGCCGTGGCCGCGACGGACACCGCACCGGCCGCCCGGGGCGCCGCAGATCCTCACCCTGACGGCCGACCAAAAGCGACGACTCGCCAAGGGGTTACAGAATGCTTGATGCGTCAAGTTGGAATCGGCATTGCATGGCACCCAAACAGGCCCGCCAGGGCGACGATGGGCAACAGTACCTCGACGCGCTTCCTCCGCCGTACTGCTGTTGGGTGCCATGCCCACGGCTCTGCGTGGGCATGCGATGCGAGTCACCATCAGGGGACAGGGCCAGCCGGTGAACGGCCGCATGCACCTAAACGGTTTACCCTCTCTTTTCTCTTCCTCGCTGTTCCTCTGTGTCCTCTGTGGTGAGTCCGGTCTGCGTCGGCACTCGTCGAACCGGCCGCCCGCCGCTACCTTACCTGTTGAGCATTCGCCCGGCACGATTGACGGCGGAAGGGAGCAACGTGCGGTGCGGCGGACGAACGGGGTGGTGGGTGGTCGCGGTACTGCTGGCGGCGCCGGCCGTCGGCGCGGCGATGGAGGAGGTGGCGGCTACGGCCGCCGGCCGTCCCGCTGGTCGCCTGCGACCCGTACTTCTGCATCTGGTCGGCGGCCGATCAGCTGACCGACGCCGCGCATTGGCGCACTGGACCGGCAAGCCGCAGCCGCTCGCCAGCCTGGTGCGCATCGACGGCAAGCCTATCGGCTGATGGGCGGCGAGCCGAAGACCGTGCCGCCGTTGCACCAGACCGCCTCGACGTGCTGCCGACGCGCTGCCTTCCACCTTCGAGGGCGCCCGGCGTGAAACTCACCCTCACGTTCGTCACCCCGGCGCGGACGACGTGGCGGTGCTGTCGCGGCCGGTGACGGCTACCTGGTGTGGAAGCGCGGTCGACCGACAAGGCGGCGCACGAAGGTGGCCGTCCTGTTCGACGCCTCGACGCCGGCGGTCAACACCCCGGACCAGAAGGTCGTCTGGGGGCGAGAAGATCGACGGACTGACCGTCCTCCGCACCGGCAGCGGGATCAGCCGGTGCTGCAGAAGCGCGGCGATGACCTGCGGATCGACTGGGGCTACCTGGCAACGTCGCCGTCACCGAACGAGCAGCGGCCGACCGCTGTCGCCCCGGCCGACCGGGTGCGGAAAAACTTCGGCCGCCGGCAAGCTGGCGGGGAGGACGTCGCCTCGACGCCCACGCCGGCCGGCAAGGCGCCCGAGGCGCTGGCGGTGGCGTTCGACCTCGGCACGGTCGGCGAGACCAGCCGGCGACGTGCTCGGCGATTCTCGCGTATGACGATCTCTATTCGATTCAATACTTCAAGCAGAACCTGCGGCCGTACTGGCAGGACGGCCAGCGGGCAGCCGACCTGCTGCGGGCGTCGGTGAAGGAGCAGAAGCGCTGTTCGCCCTGCAGGGCCTTCAGCGACGAGTTCATGGCCGACCTGAAGCGGCCTGGGCAGGACCCGGTACGCCCGCATGGTGGCGGCTGCGTTCCGGCAAGCGTTTGCCGGCTGCAAGATCGCCGCCGACGCCGCCGGCGCCGCTGGTGTTCCCAAGGAAGACTTCTCCAACGGCACCGCCCGCGCCACCGTCGACATCATCTACCCGATGATGGCTCCCGCAGTTCCTGCTGTTCGGCCCGACGCTGGCGCGCGCCACCCTGGTGCAGAACCTGCAGTACGCCGGATCACCGCGGTGGAAGTTCCCGTTCGCCCCGCACGACATGGGCACCTATCCGCACGCCAACGGCCAGGTCTACGGCGGTGGGGAGCGGACCGAGGAGAACCAGATGCCGGTCGAGGAGACTGGCAACATGCTCATCCTGCTCGCCGCGGTGGCGAAGATGGAGGGCAACGCCGACTTCGCCAGCGATCACTGGCCGGTGGTGAAGAAGTGGGCCGAGTATCTCAAGGCCAAGGGGTTCGACCCGGAGAATCAGCTGTGTACCGATGACTTCGCCGGCCACCTGGCGCACAACGTCAACCTGTCCGCCAAGGCGATCGTCGCACTCGGCGCCTACGCCCAGCTGTGCCGGCAGCGCGGCGACACCAAGACCGCCGACGAGTATCGCGATCTGGCAAAGGCGCTGGCTGCCCGCTGGGTGAAGGAGGCCGACGACGGCGACCACTTCCGGCTGGCGTTCGACCGCAAGGGGACGTGGAGCCAGAAGTATAACCTTGTCTGGGACCGCATCCTCGGGCTGGGACTGTTCCCCGACGAGGTGCTGAAGAAGGAGCTGGCGTTCTACCGCAAGTCGCTGAAGCGCTACGGGCTGCCGCTCGACAACCGGCAGACGTACACCAAGCTCGACTGGACGCTGTGGAGCGCCTGCCTGACCGGCGACCGCGCCGATTTCGACGCGCTGATCGCGCCGGCATACGACTTCCTCAACGCCACGCAACAGCGCTTGCCGATGACCGACTGGTATCAGACCCCGGATGCCCGCTACGTCGGCTTCGTCGCCCGCCCGGTGGTCGGCGGGCTGGTCCTGCGGCTGCTGTACGAGCCGGCGCTGTGGAAGAAGTACGCTGGCCAGAGCAAGGACCGGGTGGCGAAGTATGCGCCGCTGCCGACGCCGCCGAAGGTGACGGTGATCGTCCCGGCCGCCGACCGCCAACGGGCGACGTGGCGGTACACGACCGGCAAACCGGCGACAGGCTGGACGAAGCCGGGTTTCGACGACAGCGGCTGGAAGAGCGGCCCGTCGGGATTCGGCACCGCCAACACGCCGGGCGCCATCATCGGCACGCGGTGGAACACGGCGGACATCTGGCTGCGCCGTGAGGTCGAACTGCCGGCGACCCTGCCGCCCAACTTGCACCTGTGGGTACATCACGACGAGGACATCGAGGTCTACATCAACGGTGTGCTGGCGGCGCGGGCGAGCGGCTACGTGAGCGAGTACGAGGCGCTGCCGCTGCTCCCGGCCAGCCGGGCGGCGCTGAAGCCAGGGAAGAACACCATCGCCGTCCACTGTCACCAGACCCAGGGCGGCCAGTACGTCGACGTCGGCCTCGTCGACGTCAGCGGACCGTGAACGAGTTTCCGAAGAACTCGGGGCCCTAACGGGACCCCGCTCGCCAAGAAGAGCGCCAGTCGCACTTGCCAGGCGAGCGGGAGCACGTCAGTGCCCCGAGTCAGCGAGGCACCCGCAGCGTAAGGATTCAGGAGACCGGGACACAACGAGTAATACGCTACTCGTTTCCGCCCCCGAGCGCGTCGACGGCGTCCTTGCCGGGCAGTCCGAAGGCGTGGAGGGTGCCGCTCAGGTAGCGCTTGGGGAAGTACGCCTCGGCCGGGTCGAACGGGGCGAACAGGATGTTGCCGGTGCCGACGTACACCCGGCCGCGCGACACCGACGGACCGCTCCACACCGGGCCGAGGTCGATTTCCTTGATCGCCGTGCCGGTGGCGGTGTCGACGGCTACCAGCTTGTTGCTCACCGTGGTAGTGGCGGCGACCCCGTTGGCGACGGCGATGCCGGAGGCGACGGGGTCGCCGACGTCGGTGAACGCTGGTTTGTCGCGCGTGCCGCCGACCGCCTTTACCTTCGGCCGCTCGTGCCGCCAGTTCTCCACGCTGGTGTCGAGCGACAGCGACACCACCTGCCGCCAGTCGGTGGACGGAACCGCCTGCGCTGGTCACGCCGGTCGCCATCCGGGCGCAGTCGGTGCCGTTGGTGTAGACCGCGGTGCCGCTCTGGTGGGCGCAGCCGGTCTGCAGTCCGCCGATCGGCCCCGGCAGGGCCAGCGTCCGCGGCGCGGTGGCGGGTCGGGCGGAACCTGCGGCTCGCCGCGGTAGACCGGCGTTCGCGCGACGATCTGCCCATCGCGAGCGTCGAGGACGTAGAATCCGCCGTTCTTGCAACCAACGCCGACGACGCGGATCGATCGCTCGTCGACGCGAATGGTGTACGGCTTGGGCGTGTCGCCGATCGACTGGTCCTTGTACAGCCCGGTGGCCGGGTCGTAGGGCGGCATGGCGTAGTTCCACACGTCGCCGGGGTTCAGCCGCGTGACCCAATCGCTCCTTGCCGGTCCTGGCGTCGACGGCGATGACGGAGCGCAGGAGTGCTTGGTGTAGAGCCGCCGATCCTCCTTCGTCGGCTGCCGGGCGTACTTTCAGTGCATCGGTCCCGAAAGACTGCCCCGGCTCGGCGTCAAACGACGGGGTGGACCAGACGGAACTGGTTGACGGGCCGAAGCGGAAGACGTGCTCGCCCCAGGGCGTCGCGGATGCGGTGCACCGGCGGGTCGAGCGGACCCGGTTCGGGGCCGACGCCGGCTTCCACAGGGTGCGCCGGTGGCCGGGTCGAGGGCGGCGACGAAGCCGCGGCCAGTGCAGCAGGCGTGCGTCGGGTCGGCTGCCAGCCCGTGCTCGTACCCACCGCCGGCGAGCAGCAGCACTTTCCCCCGTCGGCCAGCACCGGCGAGGCGAACAGGCAGTTCGACGAGTGTCCGCCGGGAAACGCCCTGTCGTCGGGGTGTCGAGCTTCCACCGCTCCTTGCCGGTGAAGCGGTCGAGGGCGTAGAGCATGCCGCCGACCTCGGCGGCATAGACGGTGTCGGCCGTCACCAGCGCCGACGCCAGGAATCCGCGTCCGGCACGCCGAACCGCCCCGTCCGGTCCTTCTTCAGTCCGCCGCGTTCGGCGTTGCGGTACGACCAGCCGCAGGACCTTGCCATCGGGCGTCAGCTTGAAGAACGTCGGGTGCCACGCCGGCGGTGCCGAAGTAGACGTGCCCATTGACGACGATCGGCGTGGCGTGGATCGGGCCGGTGTAGGTGGTGAACCGCCACTTCTCCTCCAGCCGGCCGACGGTGGCGCGCCGAGGGCCGTTTCACTCCGGTTGTGCCGCCGCGGGCGTCGTAGTTGTACGACGCCCAGTCGGCTTGCCCCACCGGCCGCGCCCGCGGCGGGCCAGCGGCGACGACGAGAAGAGCGGACGAGAAGAGCACTAAAGCGAGTAGAGCGACCCGTTTCATCGGGAAAACCCGGCGGAGCGAGGTGATCGCGACGCATAGGCATTCTACGGCCGCGACTGATGACCGGGCAGCGTGCCACGGCCACGGCTTTGCGTGGCCATGGGATGCGTAGCCTGTTCTCTGACGGGGCCGGTCGGTGAAATACGGCATGCCCACGCAAGCGTGGGCATGGCACCAACAGCCATCCGGCGTTTCCGGGTGCGAAGCGTGGAGGTGGTACGGCCGCGTTTTACGGGTTGTTTCTGGGTGTTGGGTGCCATGGCCACGGCTTTCAGCGCTGTCTATTACCAACATCTCCAGCGTCGCTATGACAACCCAAGGGGATTGTACGGAACTGCTTTTACGGATGGGCTGGTGTACCATGGACCACCTCGCGGATGTGCATCAATGGGCGAAAAGACCTTCGCCGATGCTGAGTTGGGCGACGTCCGGCGAACACAGCAGTTGGTCGCGTCCTGCGCTCGCCTCGCTCGCACCCGGAAAAGTCCTTTCCCCAATGCTTCAACTGAACGAACTCCGCAGTTTCTATCGCCTGTGCAACCGCTCGGAGGCGACCTTGCAGCGATCTCGACGCCGCACTGGCAACAGACCCGCCTCGCCATGGCGGAACGTCCCCTGGTCCTGATCGTTCACGACACCACCCAGCTGGACTTCACCCGCCATCCCGCCTTGCGAGGCACCGGGCCCATCGGAGACGGCACACGACCGGGTTTCTCCAGCACAACAGCCTGGCGATCGACCCTGCGGGCGGCAGGTGCTCGGCCTGGCCTACCAGCAGTTGCGGGAAGTGCAAGCCGGCCCTGCCGAAGGAAACCTCCTACCAGATGCGCCGGCGGTCCGACCGCGAATCGCAGATGTGGATCGAAGGCATCCGGCGCGGCCGGGGCGGCCCCGGCAACCAGCACCTGGGTCGACGTGGCCGATCGCGGTGGGGACATCTACGAAGCGATGGTGGCCGCCCGGCAATTGGGACACCAGTTCCTCTTCCGGGTGATGCACAACTGGCAGGTCTTTCTGGACGAGGGGCACGCCGCCGCGCGTACCTGAAGGATCACGCGCACCTTGCCGAGCCAGGGGCAGGACACATGGCGATTCCAGGCCGTGGCGGCAGGCCGCGTACCGCCTGGCGGCGTCGAACTGGCCGGCTGCCCGGTAGCGGTGCCCGCTTCGGCGGGCGCCGCGGCGAGCTGTTCGCCAGTCGTGCCGGCGTGGGTGGTGCGTATCTGGGAGCCGGCTCCGCCTGCAGGCGTGGGACGGGCTGGAATGGCTGCTGCTGTGCTCGTTACCGACTGAAGGACTAGAGCAACTCCGCCAACGCCGCGATTGGTATTGCCAGCGGTGGCTGGTGGAAGTGTATCATGACGTGGAGAAGAATGGCTGCCAGAGGAAGAGCGGGTGTTCGAGACGGCCGAGCGGATGGCAGCGTGCCTGGCGATCTTGAGTATCGTGGCGGTGCGGGTGATGCAGTTGCGGTGTGCTCTGCAAGGGCATGGCCGGAAGGGGCGGCCAGGAAGAGGTGGCGACCAAGGTGGAGCGCCAGCTGATGCGGCGGCTGCAGCACACCAGGGAAGCGTTCACCGTGCGGGATTTCGTCCGCGGGGGTGGGGCGGTAGCTGGGTGGGTTCCTGGGTCGAAAGGGGGATGGCGAGCCGGGCGTCCGCGCGTTGTGGAGGGGGTACGCCAGCGCTTGCAGGACATGGTCCGTGCCGCACAACTGCTCGTACCCAACCTGGAGACAGGCTGAGAACGCAGAGATGTTGGTAATAGACAGCGGCTTGGCGTGGCCATGTAGTGCGGGTGAAGTGCCCGCGACGGGGCCAGGCCGGTGAGCGGCCGCATGGCTGGATCGACCTTCACCACGACGGGTCACACGAAGCATACCGCGTGGACCGGCGGCAGGTGGGCCGACAGCCGCGCCACGAGTCGCCCTGGTCCTCGGTCAGCCACAGTCCGCCGGTGGTCGACCCCATCGCCAGCCGATCGCCGCTGTCGTCGACCGCCGGCCCGGCGATACACCAGATCGTAGGCCGCGGCGGTAGCCCGCGGTGGGGGTGGTGAACGACCGCCCGCCATCGCGCGTGCGTGTCACGACAAAGCGGCCGTCGACCGGAATACGCACCGTCCTTGACCGCCGGCACGAACCAGGCCGTTTCCGGGTCGCGCGGGTGGACGGCGACGGCGAACCCGAACGTCGACGGCCGCACGTCGGTCATCTCGGTCCAGTTCACCCCGCCATCGCGCGAGCGGAACATGCCGCTGTGGTGCTGAATCCACAGGTGGTCGGGCGACGCCGGGCACTGCACCATGCGATGACATCCTGGGCGAGCAGCATCCCCTGCATCTCCGGCGGCATGTAGCGGCCGATCAGCCCGGTGCCGACCAGCTGCCAGTCGCCGCCGGCGTCCTTCGTGACCCACACCCCGGCGGTGGAGATGGCAAGCCGCACGCAATTGAGCACGGCGGGTCGACGCACAGCGAATGGATACCGGCAAGGTCGTAGCCGCCGCCGAACCACTGGCTCCGCTCTGGCCGGTCCCACAGCGAGCGCACCAGTTCCCAGCTGCGGCCGTCGTCGTCCGAGCGGAACAGTCCGCCCGGCAGCGCGCCGGCCCACAGCCGCTGCGGGTGATCGGGCGCCGCCGCTTTCCAGCGACCAGATCATCTGCAGGTTGGCCGGCCGCGGCGGGTTGCCGTCGCCGGTGACGACCATCTCGCCGGCCGGGTAGACCGGCACCGCCCGCTCTTCCCAGGTGCGGCCAAGCTGTCCGGCGAACGCTGCAACTTGACGCCAAAATGCCCCAGGTTGAGGGCCGCATAGCTCAGCCGCGGCCGCGGATCGGCCAGCGTGAGAGTGACGTTCTGGTTGAGAAACGCGGTCTGATCGAGCGCCAGCGCCGCCGTCGCGACGATAGACGAACAGCCCTTTCCGGGTGGAAACCAGCAGGTAAGGATCGGCCACGCTCATCCTCCTGGACAAGCGCTCGAACCAGATAGATCTCCCCGTCCGGCCGAACCGCCCCGCCAAGCGTCGCCTTGTCGGCGACGACGACGTTGTCGACGAACGCCGCGACATGGTGCCGCAACTGCTGCCCCTGATCGTCGAGGACGTAGCCGCGGATGGCCGGGCGCCTGGCGGAACAGGTCGTCGATGCCCGGGGCGCACGGTGATGCCGGCGACGACGAACGAGACAGCGGTGCGGGGCGCCTGCGGCAGCCACCGCGCCAGCGGGGCGGCGAGAACGACCGTCGGCAAGGGGGAGTCTCGCCTGAACCGGGGCGTACGAAGGACCGGCACGGTCGGCACCCCCGCGACGCCGGGTGCGGGAGTGTACACGCGCTCGCGCCGCGACGCCAGACCAGTAGGGCGATTGGCGCTGAGCAGCCGTCGATGCGACGAGAACGGACGATGCCGCCCGATGGCCTATTGGCTCGCACGTTCCAGGCTCGCGAGGAGTTGCTTGAAGTCTTCCCGCTGCCGCAGGGGTTCAGGTCGGTGTTCTCGTTCAGGCGCCACGTCCTGGTATCCTTTGCTCACCGCGTCGCGGAGCATACGCATTGCCGCGTCGGCGTGTGTCCTGCGCGGACCTCTTCCGTTGCATGTCGTCCAGCCCGTCGTGACTGGCCACGTTCCGAATACACTCGGTCAACAAGCATGCGGCGTCGTAGGCGTCTGCGGGCGGGTCCCAGCCCACATCGTGCAGGGCTTCGGCAGTGCGGACCGCGTCGTCCTGTTCCAGCAGGCCGGCGTGGACCGTGGTCAGCACTAACAAATGGTAGCGATAGCGATGGCGGTAGGTGGAATTGCCGGGACCGGCCTTGAGGGCGGCCAGGTGATGCGGCCGACCTCCTGCAGCAGCTGTTTGGCCGCTGCCCAGTTCCGCCGTTGCCCATAGCGGCGCGCCAGGCACACGTATGTGCCTTCGCCGTGTCGTTGCGCAGGTCTGGCGGCCGGGTATGGGGAAGTCGGCCGCCAGCTGCTTGCGGATGCTCAGGCCTGGTCGTAGTGCCACTCCGCCTCTTCGGCTGGTCGGTGGCACTCAGCAGAATACCCTGGTAGTGGTGGCTCGCAGGCCAACTCCTGGCGGGTCGGGGCGGTGGGGAAGTCGGTCGCGAGTTGCGTCAGGATGCTCAGAGCCTGCTCGAAGTGCTGGTCCGCCTCCTTCGGCCGGCCGGTGTCTTTCAGCAGAATGCCTCGGTTATTATGGCTCTTGGCCAGTTCCTGGCGGAAGTCGGGGCGGGTGAGGAAGTCGGCCGCCAGCTGCGTCTGGATGCTCAGGGCCCGGTCGAAGTGCTGCTCGGCCTCGTTCATCCGGCCGGTGTCTTTCAGCAGAAGGCCTCGGTTGTGGTGGCTCTTGGCCAGTTCCTGGCGGAACTCAGGGCGGCGGGAAGTCGGTCGAGTTGCGTCAGGATGCTTAGAGCCTGCTCGAAGTGCTGGTCCGCCTCCTTCGGCCGGCCGGTGTCATTCAGCAGAATGCCTCGTTATTGAGCCTTAGGCCAGTTCCTGGCGGAAGTCGGGGCGGGTGGGGGAAGTCGGCCGCCAGCTGCTGGTGGATGGCCGCCTGGTCGTACTCCCGCTCCGCCTCCTTCAGCCGGCCGGTGTTACTAAATAGAACACCCCGGTTGTAATGGCTGCTGGCCAGCCCATGGCGGAACTCGGGGCGGTCGGGGAAGTTGGCGGCCGACCGCGTCCTCGAAATGTTCACGGCCTGGAAGTCGTAGTCCTGCCCGCCTCCTTCGGCCGGCCGGTGTCTTTCAGCAGAATGCCTCGGTTATTATGGCTCTTGGCCAGCTCCTTGCGGAAGTCGGGGGGCGGGTGGGGAAGTCGGCCGCCAGCTGCGTCTGGATGCTCAGGGCCCGGTCGAAGTGCTGCTCGGCCTCGTTCATCCGGCCGGTGTCGCCCAGCAGCAACCCCAGGCTGGTGTGGCTCATGTGGCCAGTTCCTGGCGGAAGTCGGGGCGGGTGGGGGAAGTCGGTCGCGAGTTGCGTCAGGATGCTCAGAGCCTGCTCGAAGTGCTGTCCGCCTCCTTCGGCCGGCCGGTGTCTTTCAGCAGAATGCCTCGGTTATTATGGCTCTTGGCCAGTTCCCGGCGGAAGTCGGGGCGGGTGGGGAAGTCGGCCGCCAGCTGCTGGTGGATGGCCAAGCGCCTGGTCGTACTCCCGCTCCGCCTCCTTCAGTCGGCCGGTGTCGCGCAGCAGCACGCCCCGGTTGTGGTGGCTCATGGCCAGTTCCTGGCGGAAGTCGGGGCGGGTGGGGAAGTCGGCCGCCAGCTGCTGGAAGATGGCCAGCGCCTGGTCGTGCTCCCGCTCCGCCTCCTTCAGCCGGCCAGTTTCGCGCAGCAGCTCGCCTCGGTTATTATGGCTCTTGGCCAGTTCCTGGCGGAAATCGGGGCGGGTGGGGAAGTCGACCGCCAGCTGCTTGAAGATGGTCAGCGCCTGGTCGTAGTCCTCCTGAGCTAGTTGGAGTTCGCCGAGCGTGTACCGTATACCCCCTATCCGGAAACGCCCCTCGGCACGCACGGCCCGGCTGTCGGCGTCGTCCCCCTTGATGGCGGCGAAGGCGTCGTACTGAGCGATCACGTTCCGCAGGAACGCCCGGTCCTCCTCCGTCAGCGTCGTCCCCTGGGCGAACTTGCGCACAATGACCTCCTCGGTCATACTCCGTAGGGCGGCGAACGCCTGCTGCCGCGCCTTGATCTCGTCTTGCAGGGCCGTTTCCTTGGCCTCTCGCTCCTCAACCGCCTTGTCCTCGGCGGCGATCGCCCGGAACATCTGCCACAGGCTGACGCTCAGGCCGGTCAGCAGCACCGCGGCGATGGCGCCGGCGGCGATCTGCACCGTCCGCCGCCGCTTGCGCTGCTCGGCCTCGCGGACCAGCGCCTCGGCCCGCTCTGTCTCGGCCCGCCGCAGCCGCGCCTCCACCCCCGCCCGGGAGGCGGCCACCTCGGCGGCTACCGCCTGGCCGTCGGTGGGCCGATCCGCGGCGTCGGCCGCCAGGCAGCGGACGGCCAGGGCGATCAGCTCGCCGTCGGCGCCGCTCGCCGTCAGCCGGTCGCGGACGTCGGCCAGGTCGGCCCGCGCCGCCCGGTCGATCACCTCCCGCCGCTTCGCCCCGACGACCGCGGGCTGGCCGGTCAGGATCGCCGC
Organism: Gemmataceae bacterium; assembly: GCA_046350215.1. Taxonomy (GTDB): domain Bacteria; phylum Planctomycetota; class Planctomycetia; order Gemmatales; family Gemmataceae; genus JAXMAU01. The sequence goes on from JAXMAU010000013.1 coordinate 73,603, forward strand.
CAGGATCGCCCCCAGCGCGAACACGTCGGCGCGGGCGTCGACCGGCTCGCCGCGCGCCTGCTCGGGGGCCATGTAGCCCGGCGTACCCATGATGGCACCGGCGACGGTCAGGGCGACGCCGTTCTCCTCCGTCGCTGGCTCCCCGATCGGGCGGTCCGGGCTGGTCGGGCGGATGAGGTCCTTGGCCAGCCCCCAGTCCATCACCTGCACCTCGCCGAAGCTGCCGACCATCACGTTCAGCGGCTTCAGGTCACGATGGATGATCCCCTGGGCGTGGGCGAAGCCGACCGCCTGAGCGATCTGCTCGAAGATCTGCACGAAACGCGGCAGCTCGTGCAGCGGCGTCGCCCGCTCGGCCAGCAGCTCGGCCAGGGTACGACCGCGGATCAGCTTCATCGCCAGGAACGGGGCGCCGTCGGGCAGCGTGCCCAGCTCATGCACCGGCGGAATGCCGGGGTGCGCCAGGCGGGCGGCGATCCGCGCCTCGGTGACGAACCGCTCGCCGTCGGCGCCGGGCAGCAGCGTCTTGATCGCCACCTCGCGGTCGAGCGTCAGGTCCTGTCCAGCATAGACGCGACCCATGCCGCCGGTGGCGATCTCGGCACGGATGCGGTAGCCGGGGACGTCCGGCGCGTCGGCCGGCGCGGCGGGGACGTGTGGCTCGGTACCGGCCGGCTCATACGGCCCGGTGCCGTCGACGGTGGCGGCCGCCGGCTCCACAGCGGGGACGTGGTCGACCGTTTGCAGCGGATCGAGCGAACCGTTCTCGGGCATGGGCGGAATCCTGGGGTGGTGGGATGCCACACAGCTGACCCTTGTAATCCACGATTCGCGTCAACGCCAGAGGTTTCCTCGCCGCGTGGCCGCCCGTGGCGATAGCGGGTAGAATGGTCCGAATGCCTTCCCACCGCCGGTCCCGCCTGGGGTGACTCGTCATGCGCGCTACCGCCATCCTCGTCGGCCGTCTGCTCGGATGTGTCCTGGTCGTCGGCTTTGCCGCCGGCGCCGAGCCGGTCGACTTCAACCGCGACGTCCGGCCGATCCTGACCAGGCACTGCACCGTCTGCCACGGCGGAGTGAAGGCGGCCGGCAAGGTGTCGTTCGTCTCCCGTGATCGGGCGTTCGTCAAGGGCCGCTCGAAGCAGCCGGTGATCGTCCCCGGCAAGCCGGAGTCCTCCGAACTGTTCGTCCGCGTCACCTCCACCGACCCCGACAGCGTGATGCCGAAACCCGACCACGGGCCGCGGCTGTCCGCCCGCGACCTCGACACTTTCAGGCGGTGGATCGCCGAGGGGGCGCGCTGGGAGGAGCACTGGTCGTTCAACTCGCCGCGCGAGCCGGTCGAGCCGAAGGTCAAAACCGCCGGCTGGGCGCGGACGTCGGCCGATCGCTTCATCCTCGCCCGCCTGGAGGCCGAGGGGCTGACGCCGTCGCCCGAGGCCGGCGCCGCCGAGTGGCTGCGGCGGGTGTCGCTCGACCTGACCGGCCTGCCGCCGACACTCGACGAGTTCGCGGCCTATCGCCAGGACCGCGCGAAAGACCCCGCCGGCGCGAAGGAGCGGGTGGTCGATCGTCTGCTCAAGTCGCCGCGTTTCGGCGAGCGCTGGGCGGGGGTGTGGCTCGACCTGGCGCGCTACTCCGACACCTTCGGCTATGAAAAAGATCCGTATCGCGACATCTGGCCGTGGCGCGACTGGGTGATCCGCGCGTTCAACGCCGACCTGCCGTTCGACCAGTTCACCGTCAAGCAGCTGGCCGGTGACCTGCTGCCCAGCCCGACGGCGGACGACCTGCTGGCAACCGCGTTCCACCGCAACACGCAGAATAACACCGAGGGCGGCACCGACGACGAGGAGTTCCGCACCGCCGCCGTGCTCGATCGCGTCAGCACCACCTGGACCGTCTGGCAGGCGACCACTTTCGGCTGTGTGCAGTGCCATTCGCACCCCTACGACCCGTTCCCGCACCGCGACTACTACCGCTTCGCCGCCTTCCTCAACAATGCCGAGGACTGCGACCAGAACGACGACTTCCCGCGGCTGCTGGTGGCCAACGACCTGGCCCAGCGCGACCAGGCGGCGGCGCTGACGTTGAAGCTCCGCAAACTCCGCGAGGCGCTGAACCGCACCGGGCGGAATGTGGCGGACAAGGACGCCACCTGGCGGACGCTGGTGCCGACGGCGGCGAAGACCAGCGGCGGCACGCTGTCGGTGGCGAAGGACGGCCTGGTCAGCGCCGGCGGTACGCTGCCGATCGGCGTCACCTACACCGTCACCGTGCCGGCCGTCCCCGGCACGACAGCGCTGCGCATCAAGATCCTGCCCGACAGCGACGACCCGACCAAATGGCCGGAGCCGCGCGCCGTGCTGTCGCGGCTGCAGGCGAAGCTGACGGCGAACGGCAAGCCGGGCAAGCCGGTGGCGCGCGCGAGGTGATCGCCGACTACCTGGCCGGGCCGTTCGACCCGCAGGAGACACTGGAAGGCGGCGCCGGCGGGTTCGGCGGCTTTCCGGTGCTGACCGGGCCGCGCTGGTGCGTGGTCGTCCTCGACGCACCGCTGCCGGCCGACGTCGCCGGGAGTAACGTCGAACTCACGATGAACCAGTCCGCCGCGTCGAACAGCGGGTTCCAGGCGTGTACGCTTCGCAAGTTCACGCCGTCGGCCAGCACGGATGCGCGATGGACGGGCGCTGGCGGCGGCGAGCGATCGGCGCGACTGGGACGAGGTGCGGGCGCTCCGGCGGTCAGCTGGCCAAGCTGCCCGGCACGCGCGTGCCGGTGCTGGTAGAGCGGGCCGCCGACGCGGTGCGCGACACGCGCGTCTTCGTCCGCGGCAACCGGCTGACGAAGGACGAGAGCGTACAACCGGGCCTGCCCGACTTCCTCGCCCCCGGCCTGCCGGCCGACCGGCGGCTGACCCGCCTCGACCTGGGCGCAGTGGCTGATGAGCGAGCCGCAACCCGCTGACCGCCCGCGTGCTGGCCAACCGATTGTGGGCCGAACTGTTCGGCCGCGGCATCGTCGAGACGCTGGAGGACTTGGCACCTCCGGCGCCCGCCCGACCCACCCCGAACTGCTCGACCACCCGGCGCTGCGACTCATCAAGACGCACCGCTGGTCGGTGAAGGCGTTCCTCCGCGAACTGGCCCTCTCGGCCACCTACGGCCAGGCGGGGCGCGGATCACGCCGGCGCTGCTCGAAAAAGATCCGCAAAATCGGCTGTATGCCCGCGGCCCGCGCGCTCGCCTGACCGCCGAGATGGTCCGCGACCAGGCGCTCGCCCTGTCGGGGTTACTGTCGGCGAAGCAGTACGGCCCGCCGGTCTATCCGCCGCAGCCGGACGGCGTGTGGCGGACCGTCTACAGCGGCGACACCTGGCGAACGTCGCAGGGCGAGGATCGCTTCCGCCGTGCCATCTACACCTACAGCAAGCGAACCAGCGGCTACCCCGGATTCCTGACGTTCGACGCCCCGACCCGCGACGCCTGTACGCCGCGGCGCGTGCCGACCAACACTCCGTTGCAGGCGCTGGTGACGCTCAACGACCCGGCGTTTCTGGAGATGGCGCAGGCGCTGGCGAAGCGGATGGAGGCTGGCGGCGGCAGCCCGCGCGAGGCCATCGCCCGCGGGGTTCGACTGCTGACGCTGGACGACCCGCCGGCGGCGGTCGTGGCGACGTTGGCGCGTCTCCACGACGACGCCCTCCAGGCGTACCGTGCGGATGCGGCGCTGGCCAAGAAGCTGGCCGCCAGTCCGGAGACGGCGGCGCTCGTCCTCGTCGCCAACACGCTGCTCAACCTCGACCGCGCCTTTACCCGGTAAGGTATTACTCAGGCATCCACGAGGCGGCCCGCCATGCATCCGCTCCTCCGCGAACACCACCTGCTTCGTACCCGGCGGCACTTCCTCCGCGACGGCGCGCTCGGGCTGGGCGGACTGTGGCTGGCCACGCAGTCGCCCGCCGCCGATCCGCCGCCGAAGCGCGACCCGGCGCGACCGCTCCAGCCGCGCCCGCCGCACGTCCCGGCGAAGGCGAAACGGGTCATCTACCTGCACATGGCCGGCTCGCCGAGCCAGCTGGAGCTGTTCGACTACAAGCCGGCGCTGGCGAAACTGGACGGCCGCGAGTGCCCGAAGTCGTTCCTCGAAGGCAAGCAGTTCGCCTTCATCCAGGGCATTCCCAGCCTGCTCGGCCCGGTTTACCCGTTCAAGCAGGTCGGCAAGGGCGGGCTGTGGATGTCCGACCGGCTGCCGCACCTCGCCGGCGTCGCCGACGAGTTGTGCATTATTCGATCGATGTTCACCGACCAGTTCAATCACGGGCCGGCGCAGCTGCTGATGCACACCGGCACCCCCAACCCCGGTGCCGCCAGCGCCGGCGCCTGGGCGACCTACGGGCTGGGGTCGGAGAACCAGAACCTGCCCGGCTTCCTGGTGCTCACCAGCGGCGGCAAGAACCCCGACGCCGGCAAGAGCGTGTGGGGCGCCGGCTACCTGCCGTCGGTGTATCAGGGCGTGCAGTGCCGCTCGCAGGGCGATCCGGTGCTGTATCTGTCCGACCCGCCCGGCGTGACGCGGCCGCTCCGCCGCCGCACTCTCGACGCACTGGCCGAGCTGAATAGACAAACGGCGGCTGAGGTCGGCGACCCGGAAACGCTCACCCGCATCGCTCAGTACGAGCTGGCGTACCGCATGCAGGCGGAGGCGACCGACGCCTTCGACCTCTCGAAGGAGACGAAGGCGACCCACGAGCTGTACGGCACCGAGCCGGGCCGGGAGTCGTTTGCCAATAACTGCTTACTCGCCCGGCGGCTGATGGAGCGCGGCGTGCGATTCGTGCAGCTGTTCGACTGGGGGTGGGACAGCCACGGCGCCAGCGCCGGCGAGGCGCTCAACGGCGGATTCAAGGACAAGTGCAAGGCGTTCGACCGGCCGGCGGCGGCGCTGCTCGGCGATCTCAAAACGCGAGGTCTGCTGAAGGATACGCTGGTGATCTGGAGCGGTGAGTTCGGCCGCACGCCGATGCAGGAGAACCGCGGTGGGGCCAAGATGGCGTTCGCCGGCCGCGACCACAACCCCGGCGCCTTCACCCTGTGGATGGCCGGCGGCGGCGTAAAGGGCGGCTTCGCCCACGGCGAGACTGACGACCTCGGTTATCAGGCGGTGGTCGACCGCGTGTCGGTGCATGACTTCCATGCCACCCTGCTGCACCTGCTCGGCTTCGACCACCTGCGCCTGAACGTGCCGGTGCAGGGGGTGAGCCAGCGGTTGACCAACGTGACCAAACCCGGCAGCCGCGTGGTCGACGCCGTGATCGCGTGATACACTCGGGGTACGCCGCTCGCCGCGCCAGCGCGGGGCGGGCGGCGCCTCTCTTCTCGGGGTGTCGTCATGTCCGCCGTCGTTCGTCGCGCGTTCACGCTGATCGAGTTGCTCTTCGTCGTCGCCGTGATCGCCATCCTCATCGGCCTGCTGCTGCCGGCGGTGCAGAAGGTGCGTCAGGCGGCGCTCAAGTCGAAGCTGGAGCTGTTGTCGAGCAGCGGCGGCTACGGGGATTCGGTGCCCGCGGCGCCGGCGGCGCGAGCGCCGGTGCAAACGCCACCGCCGCTGGACATCCCGCTGGCGCAGGTCAAGGCGTTCACCGCCGAGGTGGCGCTGACGCCGCGGCTGAGTGTCGGCACGGCGTCACCAGAGTCGATCTACGAGGCCAAGTTCACCGGCAAGATCCGGGCCGTGCGGCCGGAGACGGCGAAAGGGGACTGCGAGCTGCACCTGCCGCTGCCGCCGCAGATCATCTCGCTCGCCGACCTGACCATCACCGCCGACGGCAAGCCGAGCGAAAAGGTCGAGATGCGGCAGGGCAAGCTGCTGTGGCGCGGCCCGCTGCCGGCCGAGCCGACGGCGCTGGAGGTCGAGTACACGGCGGTCGGCAAGGGGATCTACGAGCTGTCGGTGCCGCCGGGCGGCATCCTCGACCAGTTCGCGGTGACGCTGACGGCGCACGGCTCGGACGTCCGCCTGCTGGAGCTGTCGCTGCAGCCGGAGCCGCCGACGGTCGACCGCGGCACGCGCACCACCACCTACGTGTGGGATTACAAGCGGCTGCTGTTCGGCCAGCCGGTGCGGCTGGACGTGCTCGGCATCGCGCCGATCGACCGGCTGGGCGAGTTGACCTGGCTGGGTCCGCTGAGCGTGGTGGCGTTCGGTCTGCTGGTCGGGCTGGTGGTGCAGGCGGCCGGGGCGACGGCGTTCGATCGGTCGATGCTGCTGCTCACCGTCGGCACGTTCGCCGGCGTCTATCCGCTGATGTACTTCGCCCAGGAGTACCTGTCGCTGATGCCGGCGATCGCCGCATCTTCGAGTATTGCCTTACTCATTATCGGTGTGCGTGCCGCCACGCTGATGCGGGTGTGGCTGGCGCTGGTCGGGGTGGTGCTGCCGGGGGCGGTGATCCTGGCGCTGACGCTGGCGGCGGCGATCTGGCCGTCGCTGCAAGGGATTTTGCTGACCGCCGCCGCACTGGCGTTCTTCGTGGTGGCGATGATGCTCCTGCCGCACGCCCGCGGCCGTGGCTGCGCGCCGCGGCAGGCTGTGGAACATGCCGCCGACTACCGACGTCCCACCGCCGGCGCCGCCGACTCCACCGCCGGCCGACGTGCCACCGCCGGCATGAGCCGGTTGTCACCGCAGTCGGTCGCCGAACCGTGTGGTGAATGCCTCGACGACGGGCGGCAGGCGATCGTCAAGTAACGCAAGTACCGGATCGTGAATATCAGCAGGCACGCCACGGTAGAACGCCTCGGCGATGCCGCCAGCGATGCACGCCATCGTGTCGGCGTCGCCGCCCAGCGAGATCGCGTTGCGCACCGCGTCCTCGTAGTCGGTCGACTCCAGGAACGCCCGGATCGCCTGCGGCACCGACCCCTGACACGACACGTCGAACGTGTAGCCGTCGCGGATGGCGTCGAGCGGCGTGCTCAGGTCGTAGCCGAACGTGCGTTCGAGGTGGGTGCGGATGGCGTCCCGGTCGTGGCCGGTGCGGGCGAGGAAGACGGCCGCCGCGGTCGCCTGAGCGCCGCGGACGCCCTCGGGGTGATCGTGCGTGACGGCGGCGCTGCGTTCCGCCTCGGCCATCACCTGGTCGAGGGTGTCGCAGGCGATGCCGACCGGGCACACCCGCATCGCCGAGCCGTTGCCCCAGCTGCCGTATGGCGCGCGGCGGCGCTGGCTGGCCCAGCGGATGAAGCTGCCGCCGTAGCCCGCCTGCGGGTAGGCGTGGAAGTAGTCGTGAAAGCGGTCGACGTAGTCGCCGCCGTTGAGCAGCACGTCGGCCACCGCCACCGTCAGCACGGTGTCGTCGGTGAACCGGCTGTACGGGGAGAACAGTGGGAACCGCTTCGTCTTGGTGCCGGCCCGCTCGTGGACCGAGCCGATGATGTCGCCGGCGATCGCCCCAATCATGTCAGCACCTCCGGACGCCCTGGTGAAACCTGCCTGCCCCTTCGTCCGTACCAGTCGGCGGTCGGGCGATCAAGAGGCACGGTGGCGAATCTCTCGTCGCGGCTTTTCGGTCGCGTTCGCCCGCCGATGTGGTACAACGATCGGGACACGCTGCCAGGGGGGGAGGTTCCACATGCCACGCACGCTCGCGTTCCTGTTCGTTTTGACGACGACGTTCCTGGTTGCCGCGGCCGACTGGCCGGCGGCGAAGGAGGTCGAGGCGCAACCGCTGCTCGCCCAGGTACGGCGGCTGGGACAGCGCTCGACTACCTCGGCCAGCCGCTGCCGCCAGCGGTTCGCGGCGCTTGCCGCCGTGCGGGTCGACGACGCCGACGCGGCGACGAAGGTGCAGGCGCTCGATCCGCTCTGCCTGGCGGCGGTCGAGGTCGGTCCGCGTGGAGTGACGCAGGTGGTCCCGACGGGGCGCAAGCCGGAGCTGGTGGAGCAGGGATGGCGGGCGTATCTGGTCAAGGTCGTGAATAAGGGCGAATTGACCGGACCGCTGCGCGTCGACAGCCCGAACGCCCGGCCGGTGCCGAATGCGCCGAAGGAGCAGGTGGCGGAGCGATGGCTCGGGCTGCTGCCGTTCACCGCCCAGCCGCTGCTGCCCAACCTGAGCGGGCTGAAACTCGAATACACCGTCGTGCAACTGTTCAGCCGCGACGCCGGCGAGCGGACGGCGGAGATCGGCTTCCGCGTTGGGGCTGGCCCGAAGGCGGTGGAGCGGCGCGCCCGCTTCACGTTCGTCGCCCGGCCGTCGGTGCCGGTGACGTTCGAGGTGGCCGAGTTCGACGGCACGCCGACCACCGCCGCATTCCTGATCCGTGATGCCGCCGGCCGCGTCTATCCGGCGCAGCAGAAGCGGCTGGCGCCGGACTTCTTCTTCCATCCGCAGGTCTACCGCTCCACCGGCGAGACGGTGCGGTTGCCGGCCGGGACATACACCGTCGTCTGCTCGCGCGGGCCGGAGTCGGTGCCGGAGACGAAGGAGCTGGTCGTCGGCGACGGGTCCGCACGTCTGCGCTACACGGTGCGGCGGTGGATCGACCCGGCGAAGCGAGGCTGGTGGAGCGGCGACCACCACATCCACGCCGCCGGCTGCCAGCACTACGAGAACCCGACCGAGGGCGTCGAGCCGTCGGACATGATGCGGCACGTCCTCGGCGAAGACCTCAAGGTCGGCTGTTGCCTCACCTGGGGGCCGTGCTTCGACTACCAGAAGCGGTTCTTCACCGGCCGGCCGGACGACGTGTCGCGCCCGCCGTACCTGCTCCGCTACGACGTCGAGGTGAGCGGGTTCGGCTCGCACGTCTCGGGCCACCTGAACCTGCTCAACCTGAAGGTGCAAATCCCGCCCGGCGGACTGTCGAAAAACCACTGGCCGACGCTCGGCATGAACACGCTGCGCTGGGCCAAGCGGCAGGGGGCGGTGTGCGGGCCGGCGCACTCAGGCAACGGGCTGACGCGGTTCGTCGGCCGAATCCCCGGCGCTACCGACGGCCCCGGCGGGCTGCCGCACTACCACATCCCCGCCTACGACGGCATCGGCGCCAACGAGTTCATCGTCGACGTCGCCCACGAGGTGCCCGGCGGTGACGGCAAGCCGACGCCGGCGGTCGACTTCATCAGCGCGATGGACACCGATCGCATCGCCGAGTGGACGATGTGGTATCACGTCCTCAACTGCGGCTTTCGCGTCCGCGCCAGCGGCGAAACCGACTTCCCGTGCATCACCGGCGATCGCGTCGGCGCCGGCCGGGTGTACGCCCGGGTTGACGGAGAATTAACCTTCGAAAAGTGGGTCAAATCGATCGCCGACGGCCGCAGCTACGTCAGCGACGGCACCACGCACCTGATGGACCTGACCGCCGCCGTCGGCGACCGCACCTACGATCTCGGCGTGAAGGGCAGCGAGATCGCGCTGGCGGAGCCAGGCCGCGTGACGCTGACGGTGCAGGCGGCGACGCGACTGCCCAACCGCAAGACGGTGCCGGTGGAGCTGGTGGTGAACGGCCTGCCGGTGGAACGGCGGGAGATGCCGTGCGACGGCAAGACGCGCGAGCTGCGCTTCACCGCCGACCTGAAGGCGAGCAGCTGGGTGGCGGTGCGGGTCACTCCGTCGGCGCACACCAACCCGTTCTTCGTCCTCGTCGGCGGCAAGCCGATCCGCGCCAGCCGGCACTCGGCCGAGTGGTGCCTGGCCGGCGTCGAGCAGTGCTGGAAGACCAAGGCCAGCACCTATCGCGCCGCCGAGCAGGCGCAGGCGGCAGCCGACTACGACCACGCCCGCACGGTGTACCGCCGGCTGATCGCCGAGTCGCCGCGCTGAGATGTGCCCGCGCATTCATTCGAGTAATCGAGAATTCCCATGTGCAATCTGTCTGTCACCCGCCGTCAATTCCTCGCCGCCACCGCCGCCGGTGCGATCGCCGCCGACGTCCGCCCGAAGGACGACGAGGTCGTCGTTTTCTTCCTGGTCGGCGACACCCATTTCCTCGCCGACAAGGGCAAGCCGGAGCGGCTCGACGACCGCTCCGCAGGCGTTACGGGTGGGCTGATCGACACGCTCAACCGGCTGCCGGGGACGGCGATCCCGGCGCGGGCTGGCGGCGGGACGGTGCGGGCGCCGCGCGGAGTGATCCACGCCGGCGACTGCATCGACAGCGGCGACAAGTCCGACCTCCGCATGCAGCGAACCGAGTGGGCAGCGTTCGCCGACGGGTTCGGGTTGACCGGCAAGGACGGCCGGCTGAAGGTGCCGGTGTACGAGGTCCACGGCAACCACGACAGTCCGCGCGGCGACGGGCTGGCGGTCAAGGAGATTGCCCGCCGCAACCGCACCCGGCCGGGCGTGACGAACGTGTCGCCCAACGGTGTGCATTACTCGTGGGACTGGGGTGGCGTCCACTTCGTCAACCTGGGGATCGTCGTCGGGTCGGTGGCCGAGGTGAAGCGGCGCCGGCGCTACGCGCCGCTCGACAGCCTGGCGTTCCTGGTGAGCGACCTGAAGGACAAGGTGGGCGACAGCGGTCGGCCGGCGGTGCTGACGCATCACGTCGACGTATTGCGTTACTCGCATCCGCTGCCGGTCGACGACAAAAGGGCGACGGCGATGGAGTGGGACCCCGCCGACGTGAAGGGTTTCCACGATTCGATCGCCGGCTACAACGTGGCGGCGATCCTGTACGGCCACACGCACACCCGCAACGTGTATCGCTGGGACGGCACGCGGCGGCCTGCGACGACCGGGATGCCGGTGTTCAACGTACACAAGAGCGGCCACTATTCCGGTCCGCAACAGGCGTTGTTCTATGTCGAGGTGCGCCCCAGCGGCGCGCTGACCGTCCGCGAGTACGCCACCGGCGACGGCTGGGCGACCGGCGCCTGGACGCCGCAGACGTGGACGACGGCGCCCGCGAAACGGGACGGCGTCACCGGATGACCGCGATTCTACGGCTGCCAGGTCACGTCATGAAGGACGACGCGCTCGTAAACGATCATGGCGTCCCGGATTCGGGTCCGGATCGGTTCCTGGTTGGCGGCGTCGAGCAATTGGATGATACTCTCGGAGACTCGGACCGCCGCCAGGGCTTGCGGCTGGGTCAGCGGAGGGGACTCGTCGTAGTCGGCTCGGTTGCGTAACCGGCGAAGGCTTTCCAGATCCCGGCCCGCTTGCTCGATGCCCGTGTCGCCGCTGTTACTGAGCCGAAACACCAGGTACTGATGCGCACGATCAGCGCGGGGCACCACGAATTGCAACTGCGTGAGCAACCGGCGGGCGACGTGGAACGTGGCGTAATACGCCCGGCTGACGGCGCTGCGCCACTCCGCCTCTGTGGCGCCCGCGGCAAGTCGGGCGGCCAGCACCAGGAAGTCTCGTCCGTTCATCGCCAGCCGAGCACGAAATGGACCGCGTCGGGCGACGGACAGATACGGCCGACGCCTGTGGACCAGACGCGCTGCCCGTCGATCAACTCGTCGACTGCTAACCCGCCGGTGTCGACGTCGAGGGCGATATACCGGTGGCTTTCGTTCTCGGCGTCACGACCGAGGGACACATTGACGGCGGAGGAGGGAAACGCCTGCCGGGCCAGGTCGACCACCGCGACAAGGTACGGGCCGACACCCATTTCCGCCGCGAACGTCTCGACCTCCGCGGGGATGGCGGGAGAGGATATGGTCAGCGCATCATGCATGGCTACCTCCGGGATCAGCGTCCCCTGCCAGTCTAGCGAATGCCCGGTTGGCTGGTCTGCACCGATCGGGCGTTCGACTCCTCAGATGTCGATCATCTGCTCGCCGCCGTACTCGGGGTTGCCGATGAGTCGCTGGCCCTTCGGATCGACGACCCAGTCCATCAACTCCAGCGGCACCTGGCCGATGATGACGGAGAAACCGTCGCCAATTTCTCCCACGTCACTGATGCAGTCGCGCCCCTGAACTGTCAACCGGACCGCACGGTACATCGGCACTTCCACATTGCCGGCGATCGTTCGCGCGGGTCGAGTCCGCAACACGGACAGGCCGAGCTGAGCAATGAGCCGGCGCGGCACCAGCAGGCCGGTGGCGCCGGTGTCGACCAGCGCGTCCGTCACTTCCACGGCGCGGACCTGCTCGGCAGGCAGGACACCCTGCCCTGCCCTGTACACGTCTTCCAGGTTCTCGAGCCGGACGGACACCAGAACCCTGCCCATCGTTGCGATCTCCATGATCGTGCCCACCCAGCCAGGAAACGAGCTTCGTCCATGCCTCCAAGTATACCGGACAGGGAGAGGCACTGAGAAGCACGCTGCCGACTGCCGTGTCGTAACCGACCAGCCTCTTGAGTGGCGGGCGCCTTCTGGTATGCTGCCCTCACTCGCCGCCCGGTGGACGGTGCGGCGCCACACCTGAGAGGCTTCCCATGACTCGACTCCGCTGGCTCGCCCTCCCTCTGCTCGCCGTACTCGCCCTGTTGCCGCTCTATGCGGACGACGCCAAACGGCCGACCATCGGCACCATCGAACGGCTCGATCCGGCGTTCGACGACCTGATCGGCAAGGACGCCCGGCTGGAGAAACTGGCCGACGGGTTCGCCTGGACCGAAGGGCCGGTGTGGGTGAAGAAGGGCGGCTTCCTGCTGTTCTCCGACATCCCCAACAACCGGGTAATGAAATATCGGGACGGCGAGAAGGTGTCCGTGTTCCTGAAGCCGGCCGGTTTCGTCGGCGCCCGTGCCGACCTGCTCGAACCCGGATCCAACGGGCTGCTGATCGATCGCGACGGGCACCTGGTGTCGATGGAGCACGGCGACCGCCGCGTTAGCCGTCTCGACATCAGCAAGGAGCCGGCCGACCCGTACGCCAAGAAGACGCTGGCACACAAAATCGACGGCAAGCGGCTGAACAGCCCCAACGACGGCGTGTTTGCGAAGAATGGCGATCTGTACTTCACCGATCCGCCTTACGGCCGAATGCTCAAGGCCGAGAAGGGCGGGCCGGTGATGAAGGACGGCGATCTGTACTTCCCCGGCCGCGACCTCGACTTCTGCGGCGTGTACCGGCTGTCGAAGGACGGCAAGCTAACGCTGCTGACCAGGGAACTGAGCAAGCCGAACGGTATCGCCCTGTCGCCCGACGAGAAGACGCTGTACGTCGCCAATTCGGATCCGAAAAAGGCGATCTGGATGGCCTATCCGCTGCAGGCCGACGGCACTCTCGGCAGCGGCAAGGTGTTCTTCGACACGACCGAATGGGTGGGCAAGAAGAACGGGCTGCCGGACGGCATGAAGGTGGATCAGAAGGGCAACCTGTTCGCCACCGGGCCGGGCGGGGTGCTCGTTTTCACCCCCGAGGGCAAGCACCTGGGCACCATCGCCACCGGCGTGAACACCGGCAACTGCTGCTTCGGCGACGCCGACGGCTCGACCCTCTACGTCATGTGCGACAAGGCGATCGGCCGCATCCGCACCAAAACGAAGGGGCTGGGCTTTTGATTGAGCCCCCGGTGAACACACCGGGGGCAAGTGCGTGTCGACGATCACCCTGGCGGGGCGCTCCGCATTGGCCCCCGGTGTGTTCACCGGGGGCTAATGACTTTGGGGGCCCAGTTTGCGCCGCAGCACGGCGAGGGCGGCCTGCTGCTGCGGGTCGGCGTGCGGGTCGTCCAGCGGTAATCGCTCCATCGATCGGCCCGGACGCAGCGTGTGGACCGTCCACCAGCCCTTCAGCCGCTTGCCCAGCTCGGTCGACAGGCGGGCGTCCTCGTCCGGGATCACTCCCCAGTCGTCGGCCGGCTTGCTGTCCGGGAAACGGTGCAGGTTGCGGTCGCTCGGGCGGGTGAACGTGCCGCTCGTCAGCTTGAAGCCGATCCCCTCCACCCCCAGCGCCAGCGGCGTTTGCACGCTCGCCTTGCCGAGCGTTCGCTGGCCGACGACGACCGCGCGCCGGTGATCCTGCAGCGCCGCGGCGATCAGCTCGGCGCCGCCGGAGGTGTCGCCGTTCACCAGCACCGCCACCGCGAAGTCGCGGACCTTGGCCTCGTCGGTGCTGCGGTACACGGTGTCCTCGCGGCCGCGGCTCTTGACGGTCGCAATCACCCCCTTGCCGAGCAGCAGGTCGGCCGTCTCCACCGCCTCGTTCAGATACCCGCCGGGACACCAGCGGAGGTCGAGAACTACCCCCCGCGCCTTCCGCGCCTGCAGCCCGAGCAGCACCTCGCGCAGCTCCTCCGACGTGCCGCGGCTCAGCGCCGCCAGCCGCACGTAGCCGAACCGCTCACGCTCGTCGATCAGGTAGTCCCAGCCGTTATCGTCCCGACGACGCACGCCGAAGACTGTCTCGGGGCGAAACCGCTCGCGGAGTACGGTGGCGGTGCGGTCGGCCGACTCGCCAGAGCGGCGGTAGGTCAGCCGTAACAAGCGCGGCAGGTCGGTCGGCGGGCCGGCCCTCGGCTCGGGGCGGGCGAGGTTCTGCACGTCGTAGCCGGCCTGCTGGTTCCGCAGCGCCAGCAGCCGCGGCGGGGCCGCCTTCTCCACCGCCTCGTCATCGACGTGGGTGATCACGTCGCCCGGCCGCAACCCGGCCCGCTGCGCCGGACTGCCGGGGTAGACCGTCTCCACCTCCAGCGGCCCCGGCGTCAACCGCTCGCGATACTCCAGGCCGATGCCCATCCGCTCGTAGTCCAGCCCGAGATTGCGCCGCGCCTCCTCGGCGGTGGTCACCCCGGAGTGCGGGTCGAGCAGCCGGGCCATCGCGTGACTGGCCGACACCAGCGGCCGCTGCCCGACCAGCGCCTCGGGCTGGCCGACCGCCTCGCGCAGCCGGACGAGCAGCTTTTCCACCGGGTCGAGGCCGCTCCGGTCGAGGTGGCCGGCCGGCTGCATGCCCTGCGCCTGCAACGTGCCGGACAGCGACACCGCCTGCCGCACCTGGGTCCGCAGGTCGGTCGGCGGCGCCAGCCGCGCCGCCTGGTAGACGCCGAGCAGCGCCGCCTCCAGCAGTTCCTCGCGGCCGACCGGCCGGACGTACTGGGTGTGGATCTGGCCGATCAGATAGCTCAGCTGCTGGGCGAACTGGCGCGCCTCGGCCTTCAGCGCCTTGGCGTCGCGGACCGGCGGGGCGGCAGCCTGCGGGCCGGGCGCTGCGCTGGCGGCGCCGACCACGGCCACAACGGTCAGCCCTGCCAGCCACGTTCCGTTTCGCATGCCGCGCCTCCTGCTGGGAATCGCCCCAAAGCGCGATACTTTATCCAACGTCGCCCGTCCGCAGAAGACCAACCGAGATGCCGACCACCCGTGTGCTGCTGCTCCGCCATGCCGAAACCAGCGATCCTTCCGTCTTCCACGGCGCCGAATCCGACGTCGGCCTGAGCGACCGCGGCCGGTTGCAGGCCGAGCGGGCGGCTGACGCCCTCGCCAGTCTCGCCCCCGATTCAGTCGTCTCGTCCGCCATGCGCCGGGCCGTCGACACGGCGCGGGTGATCGCCGCGCGCTGCGGCAAGGAGCTGCGCACCGAGCCGGACCTGCATGAACGGCGGGTCGGCACGCTGAGCGGCAAGCCGCGCGGCACCCCGGACGACCCGTGGCCGGAAACCCTCCGCCGCTGGCAAGCCGGCGAAACCGACTACGCCCACCCCGGCGCCGAGTCGTTCGATGCCATGCACCGCCGCCTGCTGCCGGTGTGGGAGCGGCTGACCGCCGAGCACGCCGGCCGCACGCTGGTGATCGTCGCCCACGGCATCGTTTGCCGGGTGCTGCTGGTCAGTCTGCTGGAGGGCTACGGGCTGGCGACGTGGAAGGGGCTGGGCGGCATCCTGAACGTCGGCATTCACGAGCTGGTGCGCGAGGGCGACGGGCCGTGGCGGGCGGTGCGGCTCAACGACCTGCCGCCGGGGGTGGGGTGAAAACACCGGAGGCCGGGAGCGCCGGCGAGTCGGGCGGACTCGCAAACGCTGCCGGCCTCGTGCGGACAGGACGGGACCTGTCCGGTCACAGTCCGCAGGTGAGCGTTTCGACGTCGTCCATCTCGCGGTGGATGCGGCGGCGAAGCAGGTGCAGATCCTCGTCGACCTTCTCCAGAATCACGCGCGCGTCAGCCTCGAGGCCGGCCCGGAGCAGTTGCCGCGCCTCGTTGAGGCCGGTGCGGGCGATGTCGAGCCGCTTCTCCATCAGCCGCCGCAGGGCCGGCAGGTCGGACCCAGCCTCCACCGCTTCCTGGAGAACCGGCACCTCGTCCGGGGAAGTGATGCCGATCCGGACCGTCCCGGACTGAATCGCCACCACCTCGATGGTCGTTTTGGTATCGGGAAGAACAATCTTCTCGCTGGGACGAGTCGACAGAACGTGCATGGAAAATCCCTTTCGGTACGGAAGCCCTGAAAGCTGGGTGGATAATCACCACTCGCCGCCCGCCATGAGGCGGACGGGTGCGAGCACTTCTCCACGCACACGATCCCCGGGTGTCAAGCACCCTGTCGGGGCGAGGAGAACGTCAGCAGCTCACACAACCGAGGATGACAAGCAAGTTGCTACACGGATGAGGTCGTGTGCAATCCGTCAGTCACCCGACGTCGGCTTCCATACCGTGGGACCGGGCGGTCCCTGAGATCCTTCTCATGCCCGGTGGCATGACGAACCCCCTTTTACAACACCCCGTCCGGCCAAGCAAGAGCATTTTTTCGGACCGGAGAAACAAATCCGTTTTGTCCCTGCAAGAGCCATCGCCAGGGTGCTCCGATTACCCCCGTGTTCTATATTTCCCGGCGAAAACGGCAAACCCGGGGGGCGAACCACTGCCCGGATGAGACGACGAACCGGCCTGTTGCTAGGATGCGGAGGTGCATTGGTCAGGATCTCATCGACCCGTTGTGGGGAAAGGAATCGACATGAACGGAGAACCGACGACGACGGACGACCGGCGGGCGGTCGACGTCTCGCTGCTGCTGGTGCGGCTGATCGTGGGCGTCATCTTCGCCGCGCACGGGGCGCAGAAGCTGTTCGGGGCGTTTGGCGGAATGGGGTTGGAGCCGCTGGTGAATACGCTCGGGCCGGTCGGCTACCTGGTGGCGATCGGCGAGTTCTTTGGCGGGCTGGGGATCGCGGTCGGGTTCCTGAGCCGGTTCTCGGCGGCGGCCAACATCGTCATCATGCTCGGCGCCATCGGCATGGTGCATGGGAAGAACGGGTTGTTTCTGCAGAATCAGGGGTTCGAGTACAACCTGGCGCTGATCGGGTTGCTGGTGCCGGTCCTGCTCGTCGGCCCCGGGCGGTACGCGATCGGTCGGTTCCTGCCGCTGCCGCGGTCGTCGCGGACCGGCCGGCCGGTGCTGCCGCTGGAGTGACCGGCGGGGCCGGCCACGAAGCGCGGTTGTCGGCGATTGGGAACCCGGCTGCGCAACCGGCGCAGTCGGGTGACACTCTTTGTGCCGACCGGGGCGGAATGGTCCTGCCCAGGCCGGTTCGGCACGCGGCGGGGCAGAAGAGAATGTCTGGTATCAGATTTGCTCACCGATCTGGCACGACGTCGGCTGTGAGCGGATCATCCCGACCATCGCCCTACTCTTCAGGATTCCTGCCATGACCCCGAACACCACCGTGCGCCAGCCTTCGCGCAGCACCCAGCTGTCGGTTCTGTACATCACTATCGGCGTGCTGCTGACCATCTGGTCGAGCGTCTGGTACTACTTCCTGCGGCACGCCGAATACTCGACCGACAACTGGCGGTACTACGTCTGTATCGGGTCGCTATTCTCCGGCATTGCGCTGCTGATCATCGGTCTGCTGCTCGGCCGCATCGGCCGCGAGGCGCAGCGCGCCGACGTGCCGATCGGCTACCTGCCGCCGGCGACAACGCCGGTCGTCCCGGCTGCCCCCGCCGCCCCGGTCGCCACCGCCGCGCCCGCGCCGCCCGCCAGCACGCCGGCCACCGGATCGTGAACGCACCCCGATCTTTTAGCCCCCGGTGAATACACCGGGGGCGGATGCGATTCGCCCCTTTGGGTGGTCGTCGACACGCACGCGCGTGAATACACCAGGGGCGGATGCGATTCGCCCCTTTGGGTGGTCGTCGAACGCACTTGCCCCCGGTGTGTTCACCGGGGGCTAAAAACACGGGGCTAATACAACAGCCGGGCCAGACGCGAGCGGTAGTCGTTCGGCAGCGGATGATTGCTGCCCAGCGCGTAGAACACCTTGACCATCTCCTCGCGGGCCGGGCCGGTCGCCAGCTTCGGGTCCAGCTCGGCCGCCGCCAGCAGCGCCTCCAGCGCCGGCTCGAACTCGCCGCGCCCCGCCAGCACCGTCCCCAGTTGCAATCGCGCTCGGGCGTCGGTGCGCGTCCGCCGCACCCGCTGCCGCAACGCGGCGACGTCGGGAAGCCCCTCGGCGTTGCGGAGCAGCTCGGTCTGGGCGAGCAGGGCGTCGGCCTGCGCTCCCAGCTCGCCCTCGCTGCCGACCGGCTCGAGCAGCCGCCGGCACCTCGTCCAGCTGGCCCTGCCGCAGCAGCACCCGCGCCAGCCCGACCCGCCTCCAGCCGGTTCGGCTCACCGGCGATCACCTGCCGGTACAGCGCCGCGGCCGCCGCCGGGTCTGTCGCCTCGGCCGCCGCTGCCTCCCGCAATTCGTGGCCGGCCTCCTCCAGCGGCGCGATCTCGTCGAGGAACTGGCGCAGCGCCGGCTCGGGCAGCAGACCCTCGAACTCGTGGACCAGCTGCCGCCGGTAGATCACCTTGATCGCCGGGATGGCGGCGATGCCGAAGTACTCGGCCAGCCGCGCGGCGCGCCCGTCGACGTTGACCTTGGCGAGTAACACCTTACCCGTTCGATCGTCGACCAGCCGCTCCAGCAGCGGGCCGAGGGTGCGGCACGGAGCGCAGCTGGGCGACCAGAAATCGACCACCACCGGCGTGTCGTCCGACGCCGCCAGTACCTCCGCCTCGAACGTCTCCTCGGTGACGTCCCGGACCCACGGCGACGGCCCCGTCGCTGCCTCGCTCATCGCTGCCTCTCCTGTTCCCTCACCCGCCGAACAGCTCCGCCACCGGCGCCGCGTCGGCCAGCGGCAGCCCGTCGGGCGCCGACAGCCGGCGCGTCGGGTCGACGCCCAGCGCGTGATACACCGTTGCCGCCAGCTCCGCCGGGCCGACCGGCCGATCGCGCGGCTCGCCGCCGAGCCGATCCGACGCGCCGACCACCTGCCCGCCGCGGACCCCGCCGCCGGCGAACAGCGCCGACCACACGCCCGGCCAGTGGTCGCGCCCACCACGAAGGTTCACCTTCGGCGTGCAGCCGAACTCGCCCGTCGCCACCACCAGCGTGGTGTCGAGCAGGCCGCGATCGTGCAGGTCGTCGAGCAGGGCGGTGTACGCCAGGTCGAACGTCGGACACAGCGTCGCCTGGTAATCGGCGAGCGTGGATGTCAGCGATCCCTCGTCGGCGTGGCAGTCCCAGGTGACGCGGTTGAACACGGTGTCGAACATGTTGACCGTCACCAGCCGTACCCCGCGCTCGATCAATCGCCGCGCCCGCAGACAGGCCCGGCCGAAGGCGGTGCGGCCGTAGCGGTCGAGCGTCGCCGGCGTTTCACTGGACAGGTCGACGGCGGGCGCGGTTGCGTCGTCGGCAAACACCGGGTCGTACCGCCGGCCGAGGGACCCGGCAGTCTGGCCGTGGCCGACGCTCACCCCGGTGTCGCCAATCGGTCTGCCCAGGACGACGAACGGAGGTGCCGCGGCGCGCTCACTCGCCAAATACGATAAAACAGACCCGTAATGCGGATGTTCCACGCCGCCGCGGGCGAGACGGCCGGTCTGGAGCAGCTGGTGGCCGGTCTCGTGGATCGGCCTGCCGTGTGATGCATCGAGCGGACGATGGCGAACCGATCCGCCCGGCTCGCCATCCGCGGGAAGTGCTCGCCCAGGGCCACGCCGGGGACGGCGGTGCGGATCGGCCGAACGGACCGCGGACGTCGGTCGGCGTCGTCCGGCTTGGGGTCCCAGGTGTCCAGGTGCGACGGGCCGCCGACCAGCAGCAGGAAGATGCACTGCCGCTCACCCGCCGAAGCGGCCGCGGCTCGTCCGACGAGCGACAGTCCGGCGGCCATCGACCCGGTCCGCAGGAAGTCGCGGCGCGAGACGCCCGCCGCCCGATTCGCGTTGTCCCGCCGCATGACACCCTCCCGTGCGACCACCGGCTTCCGGGTTCATCCTACCGGCCGAGCATCGCGATGCAACCGAAAAAGCAGGCTGGCGCGGCCGTTGCAACGAGCACCCCGGGCCACTCCCGCGACGGTTCGGTGAGGACACGCGATGAGCCAGCGGATCGAGGATTACGCCATCGTCGGCGACTTTCAGACGGTCGCCCTGGTCGGCCGCGACGGATCGATCGACTGGCTGTGCCTGCCACGGTTCGACTCCGGCGCCTGCTTCGCCGGGCTGCTCGGCGTTCCGCTGAACGGCCGGTGGCTGCTGGCGCCGGCCGGCGAGGTCCGCGCCGTCAGCCGCCGCTACCGGGGCGACACCCTGGTGCTGGAGACGGTGTTTGAGACGGCCGACGGGTCGGCGGCGGTGATCGACTTCATGCCGGTCCGCGACCGCGACCCCAACCTGGTCCGCATCGTCGAGGGGCGCGGTGGGCGGGTGCCGATGCGGATGGAGCTGGTCATCCGGTTCGACTACGGCTCGATCGTTCCGTGGGTGCAGCGCGTCGACGGCGGCATCTGGGCGGTGGCCGGGCCAGACGCGCTGTGCGTGACGACGCCGGTACGGCTACGCGGTCACGACATGACGACGGTGGCCGAGTTCCCCGTCGAGGCCGGTCAGCGAGTACCATTCACCCTCACCTGGCACCCGTCGCACCTGCCGCCGCCGGCGCCCATCGACCCGGAGCAGGCGCTGCGGGAGACCGTCGACTGGTGGCAGGCGTGGTCCGCCCGCTGCACCTACGCGGGCCCGTGGCGCGAGGCGGTGCTGCGCGCGCTGATCGGGCTGAAGGCGCTCACCTACGCGCCGACCGGCGGACTGGTGGCGGCGGCCACCACCTCGCTGCCGGAACAGCTGGGTGGGGTACGCAACTGGGACTATCGCTTCTGCTGGCTGCGGGACGCCACCTTCACCCTGTGCGCGCTGGTCAACGCCGGGTTTGCCGAGGAGGCGCGCGCCTGGCAGGACTGGCTGCTCCGCGCCGTCGCCGGCGACCCGGCCACCACGCAGATCATGTATGGGCTGGCGGGCGAGCGGCGGCTGACCGAGTTCGAGCTACCGTGGCTGACCGGCTACGAGGGCGCCCATCCGGTACGGGTCGGCAACAAGGCGAGCGAGCAGTTCCAGCTGGACGTCTACGGCGAGGTGCTGGACGCCTTTTACCAGGGGCGGAAGGCGGGGCTGAAGGCGGTACCGGCCGGGTGGAATCTGGAGCGGGCACTGGCGGAGTTCGTCGAACGGGCATGGGAGCGGCCCGACGAGGGGTTGTGGGAGGTCCGTGGCCCCCGGCAGCACTTCACTCACTCCAAGGTGATGGCGTGGGTGGCGATCGACCGGGCGATTCGGTCGGCCGAGCGGGGCGGGTTGCAGGCGCCGCTCGATCGGTGGCGGCCGCTCCGCGAGCGGATGCACGACGAGATCTGCCGGCGCGGCTTTGACGTCGGCCGGAACAGCTTCGTTCAGGCGTACGGATCGAAGCTGCTCGACGCCAGCCTGCTGATGCTACCGCTGGTCGGCTTCCTGCCCGCCACCGACCCGCGGGTGCGGGGAACGGTCGCGGCGGTCGAACGGCACCTGATGCGCGACGGGTTCGTCCAGCGCTACGATACCGGCGCCACCGACGACGGGCTGCCGGCCGGCGAGGGGGCGTTTCTCGCCTGCACCTTCTGGCTGGCCGACAACTACGTCCTGCTCGGCCGGCACGACGAGGCGGTCCAGCTGTTCGAGCGGCTGCTGAGGCTCCGCAACGACGTCGGGCTGCTGAGTGAGCAGTACGACCCGGCGGCGAACCGGCTGGTTGGCAACTTCCCGCAGGCGTTCTCGCTGGTCGGGCTGATCAACACGGCGGCCAACCTGTCGCAGGCCTGCCGGCCGGCGGAGCAGCGGCACCAGGGGTAGGTCGGTGGCTCACGCCAGCGCCCGGATCGCCTCGCGTTCGCTGGCGTAGGTGAGCATCAGCTCGTCGAGGTGCGTCACCTGGAGGATGCGGGCGACCGGGCCGGTGACGTTCACCAGCACCAGCCGGGCCTGCGCCGCCTGCGCCTTGCGGTGCAGCGCCACCAGCTTCCCCAGGGCGGCGCTGGCGAAGTACTGGATACCGCCGACGTCGAGGGCGAACTTGTGGCGGGCGGGGTCGTCGATCAGCCGATGCAGGCTGGTGAACAGCGTGTCGGTCGCCGGGTCGCCCCACAACATCGCCATCTTCACCCGCACCACGGTGACGTCGCCGACGTCCTCCCACTCCAGCCCGTCGTCGCCCGCTGCCGCCATGATCGATCCTCCGTGTGGGGATGAAAGCGCTCTCGATTGGATTAGACCACAGGGCGATTCGGCTGACAAGCCGGCGAGAAGTCTTGCCAGATCTCCCAGACTGTTCAGTTTAACACAGCGGCGGTGATCGGCGGCTGGGCTTGTCCTGCCGGCGGGGGTTGCTATAGTTCGCCCCGACTCGCGAGCATCTCATGAGGAGGCGCTCGCCCGGCAATTATCCCTACTCACCAGGCAGGGGAGTCATGGTCGCGACGTTCTGGCTGCTAAGCTGGGTCCTGACCCCGGCACAGACGCCCCCTCCGGTCGCCCCGCCTCCGACCGTGATCCGGCGGACGGCGCCGGTCCCGGCACCGGCGGTGCCGAGCGCCGACTGGGTGCTGACGCCGCGGCTGATGCGCGGGCAGGAACTGGTGTATCGCGGTACGTTCACCGAGGAGACGGTCGGCGCGCGGGTGCAATTCCAGCGCGTCTATCGATCCGAGACGCGCTATTTCGTTCTCGATGCGCTGCCGGCGGGGACTGAGCTGGCGGCGTTCACGACGCTGCAGGCGCGCGCCCCCGGATCGGCCAGCCCCAACGTGCGCATCGAGGGCGCCGCCTCCAGCGTACGGCTGGAAAAGGTGACGCTGCTGCCCTACGGCCGGGTGACGGCCGCCGACCTGTCGCTCGCGGTCCCGCTCGAAGGGCCGTGTCCGCTGGAGTCGGCCGTGTTCATCGAGATTCCGCGCGGCCGGGTGGTGCCAAACCAGACGTGGGAGAAGCCGGAACCGGGCCGCCCGGCGATGACCTGGAAGCTGGCCGGCACCGAGACGGTCCACGGTCAGTCGTGCCTGGTGTTCGTCGGCGTGCAGCAGTCCGACGACTGGGAGCGGCCCCGCGCCGACCGCAACGGCTGGCGGCGCGAGGACCGGGTGTGGATGCTGCCGCGCTCCGGAGTGACGGCGCGGGTCGAGCGGACCATCGAGCACCACGAGCCGGCCCGCCGCGAGGTGTCGCAGCGGAGCGTGTTGCGCTACGAACTGGAGAGCAGTCTGCAATATCCGACGCAGCTGGCACTCGACCGGCGTCAGGAGATCTTGCAGGCGATGAGCTATCGCGAGGTGGCCCGGCCGCTGGTCGTCGAGCCGGGCCGCAATGCCCGCGCCTTGCAGGCGTTGCAGACGCGCATCGCCGGCCACCTGGAGAACCAGCCGCCGACGCCGTACCGCGATGCCGTGCTGACGGTCAAGCGCCAGGTGGAGGCGGCCTGTCGTGGCGAGGTGGTCACTGTTGGCTACCAGACGCTGACGCCGCCGCCCCCGGCCCCGCCGCTGCTGCCGACCACGGTGGCGCTTGGCGAGCCGGCCCCGGACTTCGTCGCCACCGAGTTCACTGGCAAGGGCACCGCTCGCCTGGCCCGCTGGAAGGGCAAGCCGATCCTGATGGTGTTCTACAATCCGACGTCGGTCACCGCCCCGGACGTGCTGCGGTTCGCCCGTGAGGTCCAGGCGACACAGGGCGCGAAAATGTCGGTGGTCGGGATGTCGGTCAGCCCCGACGGTAAGGCGGCGCTGGCCCAGGCAAACACGCTGGGGCTGACCTATCCGTTGCTGTTCGGCGGCGGGCTGCGGATCAGCTACGGGGTGGAGACGACGCCGAAGTTTGTGGTGATCGACGCCGTCGGGGTGGTTCGGGGCATGTACCTCGGCTGGGGCGCTGAAACCGCCGGCGAGGTGACGACCGAGCTGCGCCGCTGGCTGCCTGCCCAGTAACGTAAAGTCGGCGCATCCGCCCGGACCGGCGGGGACAGGCGCAGCCGCCACCGCCGGTCCAGCCGTCACGTCTTCCGTCGCCCGCACGCCGAATCGCCGTCGCCGTCCCGCCGGTCGCTTGCTTCTGCGACCCGCCGGCCGATACGATGGGAAGGACCGGGAAAACCCCGGAGACACCCACATGACGGAGTACCAGATCCAGGCCAGCACCCGCCGCTGTGCCGCCACCGGCCGCGAACTGCAGCCGGGCGAGGCGTGTTACAGCGTCTTGCTCGACGAGGGCGGCGCGTTTGTCCGCCGCGACTACAGCGTCGAGGCGTGGCAGGGTCCGCCGGCAGGGACGTTCAGCTTCTGGAAGATGCGCCTCCCCACCGGCGGGTCGCCCAAACGGCCGCCGATGGACGACGAGCTGGTGCTGGAGTGCTTTCACCGGCTGGAGGGCGAGCTGGAGCCGCGCAAGCGCAGTTTTCGATTCGTGCTGGCGCTGCTATTAGTGCGGCGGCGACGGCTGCGGCTGGAGGACACCTGCCAGGAGGACGGGCAGGAAGTGCTGACGCTCCGCTGTACCCGCACCGGGACACGGTGCCGGGTGGTCGACCCGGGGCTGGCCGATGACGAGATCGAGGCGGTCCAGGACGAGGTGTTCCAGGTTCTCGGCTGGTAGCGGCCCGCTGCCCCCGCGACGGAGGGTTCCCGATGCGACGTCACATGGCCGGTGCCGGACTGGGGTTCGCCCTGCTGCTGCCTGTGCTGGCCGGCTGTAACCAGGTGCCCGGCATTCGGCAAAACCCGCCGGCGGCGCCGTCGAGCCAGCCGGACCGCAAGCCGGACGTGCCGTCGCTGGTCAACTATTTGAACCAGAACGCCCAGCGCGTGCAGAACGTCCGCGCCCAGGTCGACATCGACTGCAAGCAGGGCCGGCAAGCGGTCGGGCTGGGCGGGCGGCTGGCGTGTCAGAAGCCGCGCGACTTCCGGCTGAAGGCCAACGTGCTCGGCAAGCCGGCGGTCGACATCGGCTCGAACAACGAGGAGTTCTGGTACTGGATCAGCCAGGCGAACCCGCCGTACGTCTATCACTGTGCCTATCGCGACCTGTCGACCGGCAAGGTCAACCTGCCGTTCCCGTTCCACCCCGAGATGGTGGTGGCGGCGCTGGGCATCGCCGAGTTCGATCCGAAGGGGAAGTACGAGCTGAAGGAGTATCCCAAGACGCTGGAGCTGATCGAGGAGGCGACGGCGCCGTCGGGCCAGGCGATCCGCCGCGTCACCCTCTTCAACCGCCACCTGGCGTCGCCGGGGCAGCCGCAGGTGATCGGCCACATGCTGCAGGACGCCCGCGGCCAGCTGATCTGCCGCGCCAGTGTGCAGCGCGTGCAGGTCGACCGTGCCACCGGCGCGGTGCTGCCGAGCGTGGTCACGATCGAGTGGCCGGCGCAGGAGCTGTCGATGAAGCTGATGCTGTCGGACATCCAGGCCAACGCCCTGGACAACGCCCAGACGGCGCGGCTGTTCCAGCGCTCCGACCTGACCGGGCACGAGGCGTATGACATCGCCCGCGGCCAGGTCGACACCGCCGGCGGACTGCGGCGGGCCAGCGGTACGATGCTGCCACGGCGGTAATCGTCGTGACAAAGCACACCGGGGCCGGCGACGTCCGTGGGATGTCGCCGGCCCCGGTTGTTTGCCGCCTCACGCCTGCGGGCGAGCGTCGTCGGGCGTGTTGTGGCGGAGCTTCTTGCGAGCGCGCGAGAGGATCGGGCCGATGGTGTTCACCGGGATGTTGAGGGCGGTGCTGATCTCCTCGTAGCTGCGGCCCTCAATGTAGTGCAGCCGCACCACCTGCCGCTCGCGCGACGGCAGCTTGTTGAGCAACCGTTCGACCTCTGCGAGTCGTTCCAGCCCGGCCGCCTGGTCGTCGGCCTCCGGCTCGGGGGACGGCGGCACGGCCGACTGCTGCACCTCGCGGGCGGCGGTGCGGCGGGCCAGCTCGTTGACGCAGATGCGCCGGCTGATGACGGTCAGGTAAGTGGCCAGGCTGCTGTTGCCGCGGAACTGGCGGAGGGCGGCGTAGTCGTTGGCGACGATCTGCAGCAGCACCTCGGCGGCCAGGTCCTCGGTGTCTTCCGGCTTGAGCAGCATGCTCCGCTGGTGGGCGGTGTGCTGGACGACGTGGTAGATCAGGCCGAGGAAGCGATCGACGAAATCGTTCCAGGCGCCCGGCTGTTTGGCGAGACAGCGGCGGAGCAGTTCCCGGTCCAGGGTAGTCAGGGCCACGGTCGCTTCCTCGGGGTGCGGGGAGTGCCGGCTGCTGGTTCGGACCACATTGTCGCCATTGTACGGCGGACGGACAAGGGGGTACAGCGGCGGCCGGCGGGAATTGCCCGGCTCGTTCGTCGCCCACCCCCGCGACCAGCGCAGCCGGCGCCGCTTCTCTCCGCGGTCACTTCTTCGCCCGCGCCAGCCGCTCGACGAACGCCTTGTGTTCCGCCGACGCCAGCCCTTGATGAGAAGTCGCGCTCACCGCCACCCGGTCGTCGGCGACCAGGGCCGCGACATTCAGCCACAAACCGGGGAACGTCTCGCTGCGGATCACCCCGTCGGCGTTAGGCTGCAGCGGTTGAAACCTCGCCCCCTTCAGCACGAACCAGTCGACCGCCTCGTCCCACACTCGCCACACCATGTACTCACGGACCTTCGCTCGCTGGTACATTTGCAGCTTGGCGTGCAGTTCGATGTTCGCCCGCTCGGCCGCCACCTCGCACACCAGTTCTGGCCCTCCAGCGACGTATCCCTCGGGTCGATCCGCGCCTGCCCGCCGTGGCTGGCCTCGATCATCAGCAAGGCGTCCGGCTGCGGTACGTTGTCATCGTCGATACGGACCGTGCCATTGTCCGACAGGCGCGTTCCGGAGGTTGCGAACCAGTACATGCCGAGCCAGTTCATCAAGAAGGCGTGCGGCGTCCCGTGCTGTTCGGTACGAAGGGCGGCGGCCATGTACACGACTCCGTCGATCAATTCTGCCTTTTTCAAGTGAGGCATGGCGTTGTACCGCCGCTCGAACTCGGCGGCGGTCAGCCGGTCGCCGTTCTGGAGCGGCGGGACGGCCGGTACTCGTACCCGTGCGACCTGCGCGCGCATTGTTCGTCCTCCCGTCGGCCCTCGGAGTCCTCCCCGATTGTACACCATCCCTCCCACCGGCCGGCGTCATTCCCTATGCTGAGGAAAAATCGTCGTCCCCTAATGGATCGTCATGCCATGAGCACCGCACCGGCCGACCCGTGGTTCCAGTCGCTGTTCGCCGACCGCATCGGCGGCGCCGGCTACGGCAAGGACACCAAGATCTACAAGTTCGAGAAGATCAAGCGGGCCAAGCGCGCCGCTCTCGCCGCTCATCCGGAGCGAAAGCTGCTCGACTTCGGCATCGGCGAAAACGACGAGATGGCGCATCCGCTCGTCCGCGACGCCCTCAAGCGCGAGGTCGATCGGGTGGAGAACCGCGGCTATGCCGACAACGGCATCCAGGCGTTCAAGGACGCCGCCGCCGCGTTCATGCAGCAGGTGTTTGGCGTCACCCTCGACCCGGCGACGGAGATCAACCACGCCATCGGCTCGAAGCCGGCCTACGCCATGCTGCCGGCGGTGTTCATCAACCCCGGCGATGTCACCCTGATGACCGTCCCCGGCTACCCGGTGGCCGCCACCCACACGCGCTACTACGGCGGTGAGGTGTACCCGCTGCCGCTGCGGGCGGAGAACGGGTTCTACCCCGACCTGGCCGCCATCCCGGCCGACATCCGCCGCCGCGCCAAGCTGATGGTCATCAACTACCCGAACAGTCCCACCGGGGCGACCGCCACCCGCGCGTTCTACCAGCGCGTCATCGACTTCGCCCACGCCAACCAGATCGTCATCGTGCAGGATGCGGCGCACATCCTGCTCAGCTACGACGGCCCGCCGCTCAGCTTCCTGCAGGTCGACGGCGCGAAGGAGGTGGGCGTCGAGGTTCACTCGCTGTCGAAGGGGTTCAACATGATCGGCTGGCGGATGGGGTTCGTCGCCGGCCATCCGAAGATCGTCCAGGCGTTCGCCGACGTCAAGGACAACTGCGACTCCGGCCAGTTCATGGCGATCCAGCACGCGGCGGCGACGGCGCTGCGGCACCCGGAGATCGCCGACGCCGTGCGCGAAAAGTACCGCCGGCGGCTGCACAAGTTGGTGGCAGCGCTGCGGCAGGTGGGGTTCCAGGCGACGATGCCGGCGGGCACCTATTTCCTGTACGCGGCGGCGCCGACCGGCTGCGCCGGCCGGACGTTCGCCACCGCCGAGGAGGCGTCGCAGTACCTGATCACCGAGCAGTCGGTGTGCTGCGTGCCGTGGGACGACGCCGGGTCGTTCCTGCGCTTCTCCGCCACCTACCTGGCGAAGGACGAGGCCGAGGAAGACGCGCTGATGGCCGAAACGGTCGAGCGGCTGGGCCGGCTGCAGCTGCGCTTTGATTAAGCGGTTACTCACCGCCGGCGGCCGCGGCGGCGCCTCGAGGAGGCGCCGCCGCGGCCGTTGGTGTCGGTGGGACGAGACCGCCGGTTAGTATTTCGCCTCCAGGCCGCCTACGTTGTGGCCCGGTCTCCTGACCGGGCCACTCCTGCCGACCGAAGGTCTCCCGCATTCCCAGAGGAGACCTGCGGTCTGGCAGAGTGGCAAGGTCGGGAGACCTTGCCACAACGTGTGCGCTTCGAGTAAGAGGTTACTCAACGCCGGCGGCCGCGGTGGCGCCTCGGGTGAGGCGCTGCCACGGCCGTTGGTGTCGGTGGGACGGGACCGCCGGTTAGTATTTCGCCTCCAGGCCGAACGACACGCCCTGCACCCACAGCTTGCTGTCGTTGAACTGGAACGTCGGTGCCGAGGCGCTGAAAGTGCGGTTGGTCTGGGCGATCTCCAGGGTGGTCGTCTGCGAGTTCAGCGCCGTCGAGCTACCGGCTCGCGCCACCTGCGTCAGATACACGCGTCGTAGCCGACGTACCCCGCAGCCAGTTGGTGAACTGGCAGCCGAAGCGGACGTTGACCTCGGGGATCACCGCCACCCGGTCGCGGTCGCGGCCGCCGCTGTCGCCCGGGGCGGACAGCAGCCCGCCGGGCGACACGCTCGACGGCGGCGACGTCGCCGATCCGGCCCGCGGACCCGTCAGGCGAATCGGCTCGTTGTTGATCACCTGCGTGTTGCCGTCGATCGACGCCGACTGGTGCATGTCGCCGACCGCCGCCTTGAGCCGGGTGAACAGGAACAGGGAGGCGAACCGGGCGTCCAGGTCGACGCCGATCTGCGCGCCGATGAACTGGTTGCGGATGCGGATGTTGTCGGTGCTGCTGATCACCAGATTCTCGCTCAGCGAGTACGACTCCTCGACCGCCGTCCGTTGTACGCCGGGCGGCAGGCTGAGGTTGATGGTGCTGTTGACGTTCAGCGCATCCTCGAACTGCAGGTAGCGGAACCCGCACAGGCCGCTGACGTCGACCGGGCCGACTCGCATGGCGGTGCTCCGGTAGTTCAGCTCGCCGCCCCACAAGGAGCTGGACGCCGAACCGCTGAACGTCCCGTTCACCTGGCGGATCGCCAGCACGTCGTAGGTGGCGGTCGGCACCGGCGCGCCGCCGTTGGGTGGAATCTGGTAGTCGGTTTCCCGGAACCCGGTGTTGATGATGAACTGGTCGTTCGACAGCGACGGCCGGCCGCTAATGGTGGTCGACTTGCTGGCCAGGAACTGGAAGGCCGCCTCGACGCCCCAGGTCTGGTCGGCGTCGCCCCAGAAACCGAGCACGAACCGGCCGCCCGGCAGCGACCCGAGGTCCGTCTGCCCGCCATTGGCGAACGACACCTGGTTGGTGATCGAGTTCTCGTTGTAGCCGACCACCGTCTGCGTGCGGATCAGGGTCTGGTTGGCGTCGTAGTAGCGGTTGGTGAAGATAATCGAGCTGACCCCGGCGGGGACGGCGGTGGCGGTCGACGGGATCGAGCCGCGCGGGATCCGCCAGACGATGAACTCGGCGTTGCCGTACCAGCGGAGAGCGTCGCCGGTCCCGCTCTCGGGCAGCACGGCGGGGCTGTCGCTCATCGGCGTGCCGAAGGTCGGGACGACCGGGTAGACGGTGCCGCCGTTGGTCATCCCCGATCCGCCGGCGGCGACCGCCGCGCTGGCTGGGGAAGACGACACGCCGGCCGCTCCGGGTGGGTTGACGACCACCGGCGGCTGAGCCACGGCCCAGCCGGCGCTGGCGAGCATGACGCCCAAGGCGCCGAGAAAACGGGATTTCATGTCCGTGCCCCGTAGGTCCTGATTCGCCGTTACGATCGCCGGGCCGGTCGGGTCGACCACCCGGGCCAGGGAAAGCGTGCGTAGGCGGGATTGGTGAATCGCTCCGGGAATTCTTATCGGCACGGCTGTAGGGGTTGCATCAACAGTGCCGGAAAAAACGTCGCGGGCGCCACCACACCGACGCCCGCCGTTGGTGAGGTGCGTTCGCGTCCGCCTCGCCCCGACCGCGCGGATCCCCTATCCTGGCACGGTGCGCCCGTCGGAGGAGCTGCCGTGTCCGCCTCGTCGCCGCTGCGGTTGGGGCTGCTGATCGTCGCCCTGGCGGCGGCGATCGGCGTGCTGGTGTTCGCGCAGGTCGGGTCCGACGGGGGGCTGACTCGTCTGCCTTATCGCGACTTCGTCGAGTACTGGGCGGCCGGCCAGCTGCTGGCTGGCGGCGAGAACCCCTACGACGTCGAGCGCGTGGCCGCCCTGGAGCGAGAGGCGGGGCGCGACGAGGACGCCATCCTGATGTGGAACCCGCCGTGGACGCTGCCGCTGGTGCTGCCGCTCGGCACCCTGCCGGTGCGCGCGGCGCATGTCGCCTGGCTGCTGCTGCAAACGGCGGTGCTGTTCGCCGCGACGGAATGGCTGTGGCGGCACTACCGCGGCCCGGAGGGCGGCCGGCTGCTGGCGCACCTGCTGGCGTGGACCTTCGTGCCGACGTCGTTCGCGGTCCTGGTGGGGCAGATCTCGCCGCTGCTGCTGCTGGGGGCGGTGGCGTTTTTGGCGCTGGTCCGCCGTGGCCGGGACACCGCCGCCGGCGCCGCCTGCGCGCTGCTGGCGATCAAGCCGCACCTGGTCTACCTGTTCTGGCCGGCGGTGATCGTGTGGGCGGTGACCGAGCGGCGCTGGCGGGTGCTGGTCGGCGGGGCGCTGGCGGGCGTGGCGCTGACCGCGGTGGCGATGACGCTGCGGCCGACGGTGCTGGCCGACTACTGGCACACGTTCACCACCCGTCCGCCGGAGCAGTACCGCTCGCCAACGCTCGGCACCCTGGTGAGGCTGGCGGTTGGCGAAGGAGCGTTTCGCTGGCAGTTTCTGGCGGTGCTGCCGGGGTTCGTGTGGCTGGCGGTGTGGTGGCCGCGACGGACGAGTCGCGACTGGGACGGTATGTTACCGCTGATTCTGCTGGTGTCGCTGTTCACCACTCCCTACGGCGCGTGGCTGTTCGACCTGGTGCTGCTGCTGGTGCCGGTAATTGCGGTCGCCGCCGGCGTCGGTCGCAGCGGCGGGCCGGTGCTGTGGGCGGCGCTCGCCGTTCACCTGGCGATCAACGGGCTGGCGCTGGCGCTGTGGATGCGAGAGGTCGAGTATCTGGCGTTCATCTGGATGACGCCGGTGCTGCTGATCGCCTACCTGGCGTTGCGGCCGCGGGTCAGCGCGCCGGCGGACCGCTGAGCCGCGCCTGCTCTGCCGGGAGCCGGCCGAGCAGCCCGGCGCGGGTGAACGTCTCCGGCGCGAACGCCGGGTTCACCTCCAGGTCGCGGAAGTGATAGGTGGCGATCCGCTCGCCCTTCGCCCCGGTCAACACCGAGCCGGTCTGCAGCCACGTCTCGGTGTCGAACAGCAGCGTGGCCTCGGTGATGCCGTCGACCTCGGGGCGCTCGTAGTTGATGCGGCGGATCTCCCAGCAGCGGCGGCCGCCCAGCTCGGCGACCGGATTCGGGCCGCCGAAGACATACTCGAACCGCCCGCGCGCCCGCGCCGCCTTCCACGCCGCCAGGGTGTTGACGCTGCCGGCGCGGATGCCGAACTCGGTGATCGGGTAGCGCGACGAGAGCTTGGCCTCGTCGCCGTGCGGATCGCGTGCGACGACACCGACCAGCCCGCGCCAGCCGGCCGGCTTGACCAGCAGCTGGTCGTCATTCTCCCCGCGCACGAACGCCAGCCGCGCCGCCAGGCCGGTGCCCTTCTTCCACTCCATCCGCACGCTGAACGGCCGCTCGCGGAAGCAGACGGCGACGTGCTCGACCAGCCCCAGCCGGCCGGCGATCCGCTCCTGCTTGACCAGCACGGCACGATACCCCGCTACCTCGTGGTCGTAGCGCTCCAGGGCGCGTTCGAGGAAGGCGATCGGATCGGTGCGCGCCAGTTGCTCCATCGCCGAAGCGTCGAGCCGCGGCCCGCGCGTCGGGTCGATCGGCAGGGCCGGGGCATCGACAACCACCGCCGGCTCCTCGGCCGCGAGCCGCGACGGCCGGTCGTCGCCGCACCCGAGCAGGGCACACACCGGCAACAGAAGCAAGATGCGGTGCATGGCGGCGAAGCCTCGATGGGGGAGCCAGGTCGACAGATCGGATCAGGCGCATGAAGTCTACCAGGGCCGCACCGCCGGAACAACCGCGTGGTCGTCTCGCGGCCCCGTCTCACCCCCTCGCGGCGAGCGCCGTGTCCGGTCGTGCCGCCGGCGCCGGCCGGTTGTTTCAACGCCTTTGCGGAGTAAACTATCCCGGTTCGGTTCGCCGTGCGCCCGCCGAGGAGTTCGTCATGCCCCGTCTGCTGTTGTCGTGCCTGGTCGCTCTGCTGGTCGCCGCCACCCCGTCCGCCGGCGAGGAAGTTCGCCTCCGCGGCGCCATGATCGGCACTCACCCGACGGTGGACGACCTGACCACACTGCGCGGCTGGGGTGCCAACCACATCCGCTTTCAGCTGACCTGGGGCGGCTTTCCGCGTGGCTCCGGCGACAACGCCACCCTCGACGAGTACGACCGATGGCTCGAAGGCGCGCTGAAGCACCTCGACGGCATTCTGCCGACGTGTGAGAAGATCGGCCTGCGGGTGTACGTCGACCTGCACACCCCGCCGGGCGGGCGAAACCAGTGGTACGATTGCCGGCTGTTCGAGAAGCCGATCTACCAGGAAAAGTTCGTCACCGTCTGGCAGCAGATGGCGCGGCGTTATCGCGGCAAGGCGGCGGTGGTCGGCTTCGACCTGGTGAACGAGCCGAGCGAGGGCAAGGTGGCGAAGGGCTGCGAGCGCTGGCCGGCGCTGGCGCTGCGGGCGGCGAAGGCGATCCGCGCCATCGACCCGGACCGCACCCTGGTCTACGAGCCGGCGCCATGGGGCGGCCCCGAGCCGTTCAAGGATCTGCAACCACTGCCGCTGACGAACGTCGTCTACAGCTTCCACTACTATCTGCCGATGGAGTTCACCCACCAGGGCGTCTTCGACCGGCCTGCCGGCATCCGCTATCCCGGCGTCATCAAGGGGAAGAAGTGGGACAGGGAGCGCATCCAGCAGACGATTGCGCCGGTGCTGGCGTTTCAGAAGGCGCACAAGGTGCCGATCTATGTCGGCGAGTTCAGCGCCCCGCGCTGGGCGCCGGGCGGCAACGAGTGGCTGCGCGACGTGATCGACGTGTGGGAGGAGCATGGCTGGTCGTGGGCGTACCACGCCTTCCGCGAGTGGGACGGCTGGAGCGCCGAGCACAGCACCGATCGCGGCGATCACCACCGCGCCGCCACGCCGACGGAGCGCGAGAAACTGCTCCGCGCCGCCTTCCGCCGCGGCCGGTGACCGGGCCAGGGCGGCGTTGAGCCGAGAACTGCTCACTCGCCCGTCGGGGTTTCCGGTTTCGCCACCGGCATCAGGATCGGTGGTGTACTCACCAGCACCAGCCGCCGGTCCTCGTAAACGCCGTAGCGCATGGAGATCGGCGGAACGATACCGTTGTAAACGACGCCTGGCTCTCGGGTCAGGTCGATGAGCGGGTCCCCAAACTGCGGGTAGAGGCGCAACAGGCGATCGAATTCCTTCAAGGCGACAACGAAGGCTGGCCCGTCACCCCGCATGGCGGCTTCCGCTGCCATCTCGCGCAGGCGCCGGAGGACCATGCCGGAGTATTCAACTGCGTAGGGGACGGGGCGGTCACTCGCGGCCATGGGCGATCCGCTCGATCTCCTCGATGAAATCCTCCAGCCGGTGGCCGCCGGTTCGCTCCAGTTCTCGCACAGCGGCCCGGTATTCCTCCTCGTCGAACGTCCGCCGCATCCGCTCCAGCACCGCGGCCGGCGTCGGCGTGAAGGTCCGGCTGGCCAGTTCGGGCGGGGGGGGAGGTTTGACCCGGCAGGGCGGTGCCGTCCCATTACTGATGGCGTGGCCGCAACCGGGGCACGCGGCACCGGGAGCGACGTCCTGGCCACATGCCGGGCATTTGCTGTTCTGCATGGGACGGCCCTCTCGCGTCGGTGGCGAACCAGCGCCATTGTACCGCGGACGGAACCTGGGCGGCAACGCAAACCTTTCGCTGGCAGACACAACGGGCATCCCTCACGCCCTGTTCGGTGCCGGGGGGTTCGCTACAATCCCCTCGCTGGCGGGTCAGCGAGAACCGGGACGACGAACGCGAGGGCGAGATGGCTGGATTCGAGGTGACACAGATCGACCACGTGTCGGTGCTCATCACCGACCTGGAGCGGAGCCGCCGGTTCTACCGCGACGTGCTCGGGCTGAAGGAGATCGCCAAGCCGCGGACGTTCGCCTTCCGGGTGATCTGGTTCGACCTCGGCACCCAGCAGCTGCACCTGCTGCTCAAGCCGCAGCCTGACTCGGTCAGTCCGCGGCACTTCGCGCTGCGCGTCAAGGATGTGCAGGCGGCGCGGGTGTACTTCCGCGAACGGGGCGTGCCGACCGAGGAGACGACGCCAATCCCGCACTGCGACCGCTTCTTCATCGCCGATCCAGATCGTAACCGGATCGAAATTATCCAGTGGCACCAGCCGTATGACCCGGCGGCGAGCGGGGCGGCGGAGCTGGATCGCGGGCCGGACGCCGGTCGGTAAGGGAGCGCCGCGATGAACGAGCCAATCCGGCTGGGAGTGCTGCTGTCCGGCGGCGGCACGACGTTGCAGAACCTGCTCGACCGCATCGCCGACGGGCGGTTGAACGCCCAGGTGGCGTGCGTGGTGTCAAGCAAGGCCGGTGTCGCCGGCGTCGACCGTGGCCGACACGCCGGCGTGCCGACGTTCGTCGTCGAGCGAAAAGCGTGCGGGTCGCGCGAGGAGTTCAGCACGCGCATCCTCGACCACTGCCGCACCGCCGGCGTCGACCTGGTGTGCATGGCCGGCTTCCTGCAACTGCTCACCATCCCGCCCGACCTGATCGGCCGGGTGCTGAACATTCACCCCGCCCTGCTGCCGGCGTTCGGCGGCAAGGGGTATCACGGACTGCACGTCCACCAGGCGGTGCTCGATTACGGCGCCAAGGTCACCGGCTGCACCGTCCACTTCGCCGACAACGAGTACGACCACGGGCCGATCGTGCTGCAGCGGACGGTGCCGGTGGCGGAGGACGATACCGCCGAGAGCCTACAAGCGCGGGTGTTCGCCGCCGAGTGCGAGGCGTACCCGGAGGCGATTCGCCTGTTCGCCGCCGGCCGGCTGCGCCTCGCCGGCCGCCGCGTCCGTATCCTGCCTGCCGGATAGCCGCCCGCTTTTTTCCGGATTGCTGATTGACAGCTGCCATTCAAACATGCAAAATCCGTTCAGCTTTTGCATCTATTCCTCGCCGGTCCCACCATGCGGCTGTCCCTGTTCACCGATTACGCCCTGCGCACGCTGCTCTACCTGGCCTCGCATGCCCGGCGCGCGACGGTCCGCGAAGTGGCCGACTTCTACGGCATCTCCGCTGACCACGTCGCCAAGGCGGTCAACCTGCTGGCGCGGCTGGGGTATCTGCGCAGCGTGCGCGGCATTGGCGGGGGCATCGAGCTGGGGCGGGCGCCGGAGACGATCCGGCTCGGCGAGCTGATCGTCGCCCTGGAGGGGAACATGCACCTGCTGGAGTGCGTGGGCTGTAGCGGGGTGTGTGCCATCGAGTCGTTCTGCAAGCTCAAGGGCGTCCTCGCCCGCGCCGAGCAGGTGCAGCGCGAGTACCTCGACAGTGTGACCCTGCGTGACCTGACGCCGGCGGTGGCCGACATGACTCGTCGGCCGCTGCCGGTGACGGAATAGTCGTTTCGTTGATGGACCTGGAGGGAGTGATGATGCGACGCAAGACGCTGGTTTCGCTGGTCGGGCTGATCGCCCTGGTGGCGACGGTCGGCCAGGCACCGGGGGACGAGGGGGGTAAGGAGAAGGCCAAGGTCGACCCGAAGGCGGTGGCGCGGGCGCGCAAGACGGTGCTGATGCTCGACGACATCTACAAGACGACGATCGTACTGATCACCGACAAGTACGTCACCAAGAAGGATGACGTGCCGGCCGGCCGGGCATTCGCCGCCCTGTTCCGGCAGATGTCGAAGAAGGGCTACCACACGGTGCGGCTGATCGATGTGAGCGGCGAGCCGTACAACCCGCGCAACATCGCCGAGGACGCCTTCGAGAAGAGGGGCGTCGAGCAGCTCAAGGCCGGCAAGGCTTCCTACGAGCAGGTGGTAACGGAGAACGGCAAGCCGTATCTGCGAGCGATCACGGCGATCCCGGTGGTGATGGACAAGTGCGTGCTGTGCCACCCGAATTACAAGGACGCGAAGAAGGGCGCAGCGATCGGCGCGCTCACCTACAAGGTCCCGGTTGAGTAACTCTCACCCTGGCACGGCCGGGCGCCTGACGGGTCGTCACGACCCGTCAGGTCCGGTCCGAACCATCCATGTCGGCGCGCAAGATGGGCTGGACAGGGCGCCGGTGAGCGGGTACAGTACAGGTGTTGATTGCGTGAAGCAATCATGGCGCGGCGTGGAGCAGAGGCAGCTCGCCAGGCTCATAACCTGGAGGTCACAGGTTCAAGTCCTGTCGCCGCAACTGATCGAAACGCAGCTGACAGCCGGGGACAAGTCCTCGGCTGTCGGCGTTTTTGCGTCTGGCGATTCGGCCGGAGCGACCTGCGCCGGCGGATCCCGATCTCTCAAAAAAATGTCCCTCCCCTCTGGACCTTTCGAGGCAGGGCGTATAGTGAGAGTGAAGGGAGTGACGGGAAACCGAAACCTCTTCAACAGATCGCGGCGTGGAGCAGAGGCAGCTCGCCAGGCTCATAACCTGGAGGTCACAGGTTCAAGTCCTGTCGCCGCAACTAACAAGCGAAGCCGGCCGGAAGATAACCTTCCGGCCGGCTTCGTGTATGTCCTTGCCCGGACGACAGCGCCGTCCTGAAAAGCAGAGCCGGCCGGAAGGTCTACTTCCGGCCGGCTCCCTGGTTTTCTCTGCCTGACGACATCCCCCGGACAACTCCGGTCCAGGATGCGTCGCCGCGCGTTAGTACACGCCGGCCGGTTCAAGCAACGACGGATCCGCGGCGGCTTGCTGCTCGAGGATGGCCCTGGCCCGGTAGGCGTTGGTGCGGTGGACCCACACGTCGGCCTGTGCCCAGGGTGTGTTGTCAAACCAGAACGTCAAGTACTCCCCGACCTGGCACTCGATGCCCTCAGCCTCCAGGGCATTCCGCCATGCATGCGCGCGTGCCTGAATCGGGGTCGTGGCGACACAAACGATGTCGCTTTCGTTCATCTCCCCGCCTCCCTTGACGCCGGGCGCCTCATTCCCTCGAACAGGCTGATCCCGACGACTTCACCCGCTCTTCATGATGCAACCTCGTCGCCTTCACGTCCACAAAAATCCGGAACCCCGCGCCGCGGGGGGTGACGCGAGCTTCTGCCTCCTTGCTATCGCCCGGACGACCCGTGCCACCGCCGTGGAGCGCGCCGCTCCCCTTCATCGACCCGGCCGCACGATCGCTTGAATCGTTCCCGAGCGCAAAAAACGCCGGCGGCGCGGCCGGAGGGGGGTGGCCCTCTCCGCCGCGCCGCCGTGGTCGCACCGGCTCACTTGCTCGGCAGCCGACCCTGGATCACCTGGGCCTCGGACAGTAGTCGCTTCGACTCGGCGGCCAGGTCTTCCACCTGGTTGGTGCCCTGCAGGATCAACCGCGGCGCCGCCTTCTCCTTCAGCTCGCGGAACACGGTCTGCATCTCCATCTGCACCTTCCGCTCGCGCACCTCGGCGGCCAGCTTGTCGCGCACCTGCTCCAGTTTGACGCCCTTGTCCGGCGGGATGCGCCGGTCGCAGCGGATCACCACCTGCCCCTGGGCGGTGCCGATCAGCGTGCTGATCTCGCCCGGCTGCAGCCGGAACGCCTCGCGTTCGAGCGTTTCGTCACCGAGCGTGTGGCGGCCAAAGAGCGGAATCTTCCCGCCCTGAGCGGCCAGCGAGGCGCTCGCCTGGCTCTTGGCCTTGCGATCGAACTCCTCCTCGCTGTCGCGAATTTTGGCATACTCGGTCAGAGCGAAGCGGGCCTGTTCAGTCGGCCACAGGATGAGCCGGCACTCGAGCCGTTCGCCGTAGTACGCCTCGAACCCCTTCTGCACGTCCTCGTCGGTGACCTTCACGCGCCCCTGGCACAGCCGGGTGAGCATCAGCCTCGGCCGGACCACGTCCTCGCGATACTCGAAGAGGCTCTTGCCCCACTTGCTGAGCACTTCCTTCTCGAAGTGCTTGCGATCGCAGTTGAGCATTTTGAGGTCATCTTCGAGCGCCCTGTCGACCTCGGCGTCGCTGACGGCGACCTTCCGCTCGGCGCACTCCAGGTCGATGATGCGGCGGTTGACGAGGAACTCCAGCTTGTCGGCGCCCATGCGAGCGATCAGGAACTCGCCCAGCTCCTCGCGAGTGACCGGCTTGCTGCCGTAGAGGTAGGCGACGGCGGAGGTCGGGGACGGCACCGGGCCGGCGGGTAGCCGGTCCGCTTTCTGCAGCACCAGCTGCGGCTTCGCCTGGTCGCGCAGCGCCTGGAACGACTTCGCCATTTCGCCTTGTAACTTCTGTTCGCGGAACTCTTTTTCGAGCTTCTCCTTGACGCTTTCGAAGTTGACAGTGGTGTCGGCCGGCAGCCGCCGGTCGCACTTGAGCATCAGGATGCCCTGCGGGGTCTTGATCAGGGTGCTGACCTGGCCGGGTTGCAGGGCGAACGCTTCCTTCTCGATCTTCTCGTCCATCGCATGGCGCCCGATCGGCTTGATCTTTACCACCGGCGGCAGCCAGCTGGCTGGTGGCCTGGGCATCGGGCCTTCTCAGCGAAGGCCGCCTCGCTGTCGCGGAGGCGGGCGAACTCGTCGAGCCGCCTGTTTCTCCTGGTCGAGCGGCCACAGGATCATGCGGCACTCAACCTTTTCGCCATAGGCCGACTCGAAGGCCTGCGCAAATCCCTCCTGGGCGACATGCAGCCCGGACCGACCAGCCGAGTCATCTGCAGCCGCGGGCGGAGCACATCTTCTTCCACTCAGAGGTTCTTCTTGGGCGCGGGCGAGGAACGGTTTTGAGGAACGTTGCCTGGTCGATCGCCAGGCCTTTCATCTCTTCGGCGAGGGCGGCGTCGACCTCGGCGGCGGTGATGACGAGGCCGTGGCGGGCGCATTCGTCGTCGACGATCCGCTTGTTGAGCAGCAGCGGCAGGCGCTCGGCGCCGTGGCGATGGATCAGGAACTCGCCCAGGTCCTGGCGGGTGATGGCGTGGCCGTTGTGGACATAGGCGACGACGCGGCTCAGGTAGTCGCCGCTGCTCGGCGGTGTCGGCTCGACGGCACCGGCAGCTGCCGGGATCGACGCCACCGGGGCCGGCTGGGCGGTGGCCTGGTGAACGAGCAGACCGCGTCCGCACCAGGCGGCGACGGCCAGGGCCGACACGCCGGCGACGGCCAATCCGATCCGGCGGACCAGCCGCCGGCGCAGAAACGAGGGGAGGAATCCAGGCATCCGTGTGCCTCCGCTGAACCGTGGAAGGGGGGCCTGCGCCCGGGGGCGAGCCGGGAACCCGGCCTATACCTCCCCCGCCCCCGCCGAACAACCCCGCCTGGGAAGGAGTAAGAATTTGAACCACAAAGATCACAAAGAACACAAAGGGGGAAAAGACAGGAAGAAGAGAGAAAATGAAGCAGATAAGGGGAAAAGGGGCGAGATAACGAGCGAGCGCGTTCTGGGCAGGGGTGTTACGGTTGGCGGGGCGGTTTGCCGGCGAGGAACACCCTGTCAACTCCTTTCTTCCTTTCCTATTCTTCCTTTGTGTTCTTTGTGATCTTTGTGGTAAAAACTCTTCTTCCTCATGTACACCTTTGTGGTTCTCTCCCTCCTGTTCGCCCGGCCGGAGGTCGTTGACGGGAATGCGACGATTGCGGCGCGCGTGGGCGACTCGAAGGTCGTCATCACCACCACGGCGCGGCTGGCCGGGGCGATCCACTCGCTGACGTGGCGCGGCCGCGAGTTCATCGACAGCACCGACCACGGCCGGCAGCTGCAGTCGGCGTCGAACTTCGACTGCGGCAAGCCGCTGATCGCCGAGACGTACAACCCGACCGAGGCCGGGTCGCGCCGCGACGGCGCCGGGCCGACGTCGACCGGCCGGCTGCTGGCGCTGAGAGGCCGCGGCAACGAGCTGACGACGCGCAATCAGATGGCGTTCTGGCTGCGGCCCGGCGAGAAGTCCGAGGGCCACCCGGCGTACAACACGACCGCCCTGTCGAACCACCTGCTGACCAAGCGCGTGCGGATCGGCTTCAAGGAGCTGGACAACGTCCTCGACTACCGGGTGACGTTCACTGTGCCAGAGGGCGAGCACCACACATGGGCGGTGTTCGAGGCGCTCACCGGATACATGCCGTCGACGTTTGACACGTTTCTGACCTTCGACGCGGCGACCGGCCGGCTGGTGCCGCTCAGCGACGGCCCCGGTGAACAGGGTGCGCCCGTGGTGCTGTCGACGAAGGACGGAGGGTTCGCGATGGGCATCTACGCCATGCCGGCCGAAGGCACCCGCGGCGGCGTTCCGAGGTACGGCCGGTGGCGCTTCTCCGACGCCCGGGTGGTGAAGTGGAACGCTGTCTACCGCGTCCGCGCCGCCGACGGAGTGAAGCCGGGCGATTACGTCTACCAGCTGTATGTCCCGATCGGCACCCGCGAGATGTGCCGCACCGCGCTGGTGCGATTGCATGAGCTGTTCGGCGGCACGAGGTAGCCCCTTGCTGGCCGGTTCGCTTTACCGGATGATGGATCCAGGACTTCCCATGCTTTCCCGGAAGGTGCGGTGATGATCGAGAAACTCCCAAGCGACAACCCGGCGATCCTGGCGTTCCGGCTGTCCGGCAAGCTGCACGACGAGGACTACAAGACGTTCGTCCCGGCCATCGACGAGGCGATCGCGCAACACGGCAAGGTACGTCTCCTGGCCGAGTTTCACGACTTCCACGGCTGGGACCTGCACGCGCTGTGGGACGACATCAAGTTCTCCACCACCCATTGCACCAAAATCGACCGCATCGCTTTGGTCGGCGAGCGGACGTGGGAAGCGTGGATGGCGAAGGTGTGCAAGCCGTTCACGATGGCGAAGATCGAGTATTTCGACATCGGCAAAGTCGCCGACGCCCAGGCGTGGGTGAAAGAAGGGCTGTAACGCCGCCCCGATGGGAAGAAGAAGACTCACCACAGAGGACACAGAGGGACACAGAGAGAAGACAGGAGAATAGAGAGGGAAAAAGAGATTTTTTGGGTGCCATGCCCACGCTTGCGTGGGCATGCGGCGTTGCGTGGACTGGCCCGGTCGCCGCTTGCGTCCTCGCACCACTTGGCCACGCGCAAAGCCGTGACCAGGGCACCCGGCGATTGACGTGCCGTCCGCGTGGATCGAGCCACCTGCCCTTGCCGTGGCGGGACGAGACGGGCTATCCTCGCAGGCCCCGCACTGCCGGCGGGGCAGGGAGGTGGTCCGTGACGTGGCTTCGGCTGACCGGGCTGGGGCTGTTCCTCGCGATCGTGCTCAGCGTCGGCCTCGATGGCGAGCTGATCCGCAACGAGGGACTGCGCGCCCGCCTCGCCGCCGAGGCGCTGGCGACCGGCGACTGGCTGGTGCCGCGGCTGTACGGTGAGCCGCACCTCACCAAACCGCCAGGGATGACCGCGCTGATCGCCGCCTGCAGCGTGCCGTTCGGCCGG
The DNA here is from genome assembly GCA_046350215.1 of Gemmataceae bacterium. Lineage (GTDB taxonomy): Bacteria > Planctomycetota > Planctomycetia > Gemmatales > Gemmataceae > JAXMAU01. Next base: position 116,065 of record JAXMAU010000013.1, read on the forward strand.
GTCACGCCGGTGTCGGCGCGGCTACCGTCGGTGTTCGCCGCCGTGGCGATGGCCGCCCTGTTTGGCTGGACGATCGGCCGGTCGTGCGGGCGGAACGCCGGGCTGGCGGCGGCGGCGCTCCTGCCGTGCTGCCCGTTTTGGCTGGAACGGGTGCCGTCGGCGGAGATCGACCTGGTCCAGCTCGCCTGGGTGGGCGGGTCGCTGCTGTGTCTGCTCCACGCCGTCGAGCTGGAAGAAGGCGGCGGCGCGGTATCTTTGCGATGGGGCTGGTGGCTGGCGGCGCTGCTGTGCGTTGCCGGCGGACTGGTCACGAAATGGACCGCCCCGGCGTTCTTTTACCTGACGGCGCTACCGTGGCTGTGGTGGCGCGGCCGGCTCGGCCTGCTGCTGCGGCCGGCGCACCTTGTCGGCATGGCACTGGCGGCGGCGGTCGTCGGCGTGTGGCTGCTGCGCGTCGTCGCCTCCGGCCGGGTGGGAGCTGCTGGAAACGGTGGGTCGCGAGGCGCTGTTGCGGCTGTCGCCGGGACATCACCCGCGGCCGTATCCGTGGGGCGAGCTGGTGACATTTCCGGCTCTCGTTCGTCGCCGGTTGCTTGCCGTGGTCGCCCTCTGCCGTGCCCGCCTGTTTCGCCCCCGGAGAACGCCGACCGGCGTCGGCCGTGGCAGCTTTGCGGTGGTGGTTGCTGACGTCGCTCGCCTTTCTGGACAGTCGTTCCCTGGTCACCGGCCGCGGCACATCCTGCCGCGGCAACCGGCGGTCACTGGACTGGCAGTGCTGGCGGCGCTGGCGTGGGCGGAGCGACGACAACATCTTCTCGGATCGCGATTGATCCTGTACCCGGCGCTCGTGGACTGTCGTCATCGTCTGGCTGGGGGTGAAGCTGGCGTTCGTCGGTGGGTGCTGCCGGGCGCGGGTGGGACCGGCGGGTGCGGGAGGCGGCGGCGCTGGCGGAGCGGGTGCCGACGGCGGAGGTGCTGCACCTGGCGCGGCTGAAGGACGAGGGGTTGCTGTTCTACTACGACCCGACCGGGCGACCGGCCGGTGCGGCGAGTGAGCGAGGCGGCCGCGGCCCCACCGGGCGGCTGGTGTCTGCTGACCCGCGCCGAGTGGGAGGGCTGGCCGTCCGGCGTCGCCGCGGCGGTGCGGGCACACCTGCGCGACGGGCAGGGACAGCCGCTGGTGCTTGTCTGTCGCGAGTGAGGGGGACGCCATGCGCGATCGGCTCGACGTGCTGACGGGGTGATCCTCGGCACCGCCGTCGGCGATGCTCGGTTTACCGCGCGAAGGGCTGTCGCCGCAGCGGGCGCGGGCACTCTACGGCGATGATCTCCGCCAGCGGTTCCTGTTCGGCCGCGGCATGACCAGCGACGACACCGAGCACACCTGCCTGACCGCCCAGGCGCTGCTCCGGGTCCCCGACGACAGCGATCGGTTCGCCCGGCACCTGGCAAACGGGCTGCGCGGCTGGCTGGCGACGTTCCCGGCCGGCATCGGCTTCGCCACGCTGCGGGCGTGCCTGAAGTTGTGCGTCGGCTTCGGCCCGGCGCGGAGCGGCGTGTGGTCGGCCGGCAACGGGCCGGCGATGCGGGCGGCGGTGCTCGGCGTCTGCCTGGGCGACCAGCCGGCACGGCGCGCCTACATCCGCGCCAGCACGCGCGGCTAACGCACACCGATCCGCGGGCCGAACGCGCGCCCTGCTCGTCGCCCTGGCGGGCGCACCACGGCGCGAGCCACGGGCCGGCCGGCGTCGACGCGCGGCACTTCCTGGCCGAAGCACGCACTGTCCTGATCGGCTGCGACGATGCACTCGCCGACCTGCTGCGACGGCTGGAGGCCAGCCTGCTCCACGGCGATACGACGGCCGCATTTGCCAACGAGTTGGGGCTTACTCGCGGCGTGACGGGCTATATCTACCATACCGTTCCGGTGGTGCTGCACGCCTGGCTGTCGAGCGGCGGCGACTTTCGTCGGGCGATGGCGGAGACGATTCGGCTGGGCGGCGACGCCGACACCACTGGCGCAATCATCGGCGGCATCGCCGGGGCGACGTGGGGCGCGGGCGGCATTCCGACCGAGTGGCTGCGGCTGGCGGAGTGGCCGCGGAGCATGCCGTGGATGCGGCGGCTGGCCGCGGCGCTGGCGGAGGCGTTCCCCGGCACCGGGACGGCCCGGCCGGGTGTGCCGCCACGGCTGTTCTGGCCGGCGCTGTGGCCGCGCAACCTGTTCTTCTTCCTGGTCGTGCTGGCTCACCTGGGCCGCCGATGGCTGCCGCCGTGGTGAGCGTGGCTCGACACCGGCGCGGCACCCGTTCACCGGCCGGCCGGTGATCCGTTCACGGCGGTAACGAAGGCGGGATAGCCGGGCAGGGCGCGAAGCGGACCCCAGTCGGCGAGGGTGCCATCAGCGCAGCCGGCCGGACTGCTGCAGGAACGCCGCGCCACCGGCTGGGCCAGCAGGCGGAACGCCTCGGTCGAGATGCTCCTTCTCGCGCCGTCCGGTCGCGCGCGCTCAACATGCCGTCCGCCCGCCGCGCCGGCCGCACAGGTCAGGGCCATTGCCGCCTGATAGGCGACCGACCCATCGGTGCCGGCGTCCTTCTCCATCGTCGCCCGGACAAGACGAGCGGCCGGGGCGTGGTCGCCGGGCGCAGGCCAGCTCGGTCGCCCGGGCGCAGGGCGCACCAACGGCCGGTTGCTGACCGGGACGTCTGATTCCGCCTGTTCCCACGCCTCGGCCGCCTCGCGGTGCCGGGGCCAGGCAGGTGGAGCCGCCTCCGCACGGCCGACCACCCGCCTTCGCCAGCAGCACCGCCGCCGTCCGGCGGCCCAGATCCTTGCGGAACGGCTCCAGAACGGCGATCGCCCGCGTGTAACAGGGAGACGCGTCGGCGAAGCGAGTGCGCCGAGCAGTTCGCCGAGATTGACCGCCACCCGTGCCGTGGTCGCGGCAGTCGAAGGAAAACCTCGCTCGCCCGCAGCAGCTCCTCGTAACTCTCCAGGGCGGTGCGATAGCGCTCGGCCTCGGCGGGGCGGCGTTTCGGCGTAGAGCCGGCCGAGGTTGCCGTGCGCCGACGCCAGCTCGACCTGGTACTCGGTCACCAGCGGGTGAGCCGCGGGCCAGCTGGCGGCGGAACCTCCTGGCAGCGGTTCCATGCGGCTTCGGGCGCGGTCCGGTCGGCTGGCCTGGCGGTGAGCGCGCCGAGGTTGTTACAGACGTCGGCCAGGCCGGTCAGGGCGGCGGCCGAGTCGGGATGGCGAGCGAGCAGGGGTTCGCGGACCCGGTGCGCTCCGGTCGAGCCGGGCGATTGCATCCTCGCCGTTCGCTTCTCCTCCCACGCCCGCACCCCCTGGTTGCTCAGGGCGGCGCCAGCTCGTTGCGATACTCGAACCGGGCTCCGGGTCGGCCGCCGCCAGCGGTTCGAGCAGCCCACACGCCTGCTCCCAGAACGCATCCGCCTCCTTCCCCGGCCGCGTCGCCACCCAGGCCGACCACGCTCGCTCAGAAAGCGAGCCTTGCGGTAGAGCAGGTCGGCCTTGCCCCGGCGTGCGGGCCAGCAGCTCGTCGGCCAGCGCACCGCCTCGGCGAGCCGCCCGCTCGGCCTCCGGGTAAGCGCCCCGCGGCGGTGGAGCAGTCGTCCCAACCGCTCCTGCACGTCCGCCCGATGGCCGCCGATGCCGCGATGGCCGGCCGTACGCGCCAGGTCGGCGAACACCGCCGCCGCCCGCGTCGTCTTCGTGATCGCCACCGACAGGCTGCCGACCTGCTCCTCGATCTCGGCCAGCCGGAGGTGGGCCAACCCGTGGTCCTCGGCCATCGCCGGTGTCCACGCCGGCACCTTGTCGATCAGCACGTCGTAGAAGCCCGGCCGCGTCGGTGAGCAGCCGCTGCGCACATCTTTTCCATCCCGCTCGCTTTCAACTCCGGACTCTCACTGACGCGGGTGAGGAAAGTGTCGACCACCTTGCGGCCGAAGCTGATGGACAGGAGCGACGCCTTCAGCGTCTCGCGGGCGGTCGCCTCAGCGCTCCTCGGCGAGACGCTTTGCTCCAGGGCGTCGCGTGCGTTCACCTGGGCCTGCTCCCACCCCTGGCGTGCCGCTTCAGCGCGGTCCTCGGCGTAGCGCGCCAGACCACGCCAGCCACCCCGGCCGACACCGCCAGCACCAGGCCGACCGCCAAGCGCGGCGATCGCCGGTTTGCGGCGACACCACCGCCAGGCGCCGATGAGCGCCGACCGGCCAGCGCGGATCGGCAGCCCGTCGAGGAAGCGGCCGAGGTCGTCGGCCAGCTCGGCGCGCTGGCGTAGCGCGGCGGGTGCCTTGTGCAGACATTTCAGGACGATGGTTTCCAGGTCGCGCGGCACTTTCCTGAAGCCGCGACGGCGGACACGGCTCCTCGGCCACCACCTGTTGCAGCGTTTCCATCACCGTCGTGCCCTTGAACGGCGGACGGCCGGTCGCCGCTTCGTAGAGGATCGGCTGCGCGTAGACGTCGGCCGGCGGACCGACCCGGTCGAGCCGCCCCATCGCCTGCTCAGCGCCATGTAGCGGAAGCGTGCCGACCACCGAGCCGTCGAGGGTGCGGTGCGGGTCGTCAGGGTCGAGCTGTGGCCGCTTGGCGAGGCCGAAATCGGTCACCTTGGGCACGCCGTCGGCGGTCAGCAGCACGTTGCCGGGCTTGAGGTCGCGATGGACGACGCCGGCCTGGTGGGCGGCGTGGACGGGCGCGGGCCAGGTCGCGGACCAGCGTCGCCGCGACGCGGGCCGGCATCGGCTGCCCGGCCAGCCGCCGGGTCCAGGCTGCCGCCCTCGACGTATTCCGGCCGCCAGGTCGGGCAGCCGGCCCCTGTTCGCCCAGCTCGAAGATCTGCACGATGTTCGGGGTGCTGCACACGGGCGATCGCCTCGGCCTCGCGGACGAACCGCGCCGCTGTCCCGAGCCGACGTGCAGCCCGGCGACGATCATCTTCGTGCCACCGTCCGCTTCAGCCGCAGGTGCCGCGCCCGGTACACCACGCCCATGCCGCCGCGGCCCAGTTCCTGCTCGATCGCATAGCCCTCGACCTGCGGGTACGGGCCGCCAGCGCCGCCGCGCTCGTAGGCCAGGGTGTTCTGCCGCCTCCCGTGCGGGTGCGGCACGCGACCGGAAGGCTCGAGCGCCTCGATCTGCCGCCGCAGCTCGGGGAGTAGCTCGGGCCGGTCGCCGCAGAGTTCCTCGGGCGTTTCTTCGCGTCCCTGGTGAAGCCCCGCCTCCCACCGCGAGAGTAGCTGGTTGAGGATGCGGTTGCCGTCCATCGTCGTCTCCGCGGGGGGACCGGTGAGTCAGGACAGCCCCGGCAGGGCGCCGCCGAGCAGGTCGTGCAACCGCAGCCGCGCTTCCCGCCATCGCGTCTTGATGGTCCGCGTGCTGACGCCGATCAGCTCGGCCGCCTGGTCCTGCGACAGCCCCTGGTAGAACAGCAGGTCGAACACCTCGCGCTGCTCGTCGGGCAGCAGGTCGACCTGGCGGTGAAAGTCCGTCCAGAGGGCGACCCGTCCCGGATCGAGCGAGGCGTCGCCAGTGTCCCAGGCGGGCGGCGCGTCGGCCGCTCCGCCCTCGCCACCCTGGCTGTGATGGTGAGCGCCGCCGCCGTGCGGTCCGTAGTGGTGCCGCGCCAGGTCGATCAGCTCGCGGCGGATCTGCACCGCGGCCAGCCGGTAGAAATCGCGGACGGTGGCCGGCCGAACGTCGGTCAGCGCCCGGCACAGCCGCACCAGGGCATTCTGAACCACGTCGGCCGTCTCCTCCCAGCGGCGAACGCGCGGGAAGTCGCGCAGCATGACGCGGGCCAGCCGTTCCAGCCGCGCCCCGGCGAGCCGGAACAGCTCGTCGCGGGCCGCCGCCTCGCCGGCCAGGGCACGGTCGAGGCACCGCTGCAGCACGCCCGACGTGGCGTCGTCCATCGCTCCGGTCTCGGCGAGGAAAAGGGAGAGAGGCGAAGTGGCATTCTACCCTCTCCGGATCGGCCCTGCCAGTAGGCGCCGGCCTGGATTGTTCGCTCCCGGCGCGGGCGCCTCCTCACCGCCGGGGCAAGAGCGCCTCTTTCCTTTTCCCCTCCCCCGGTCGGCGTCCGCTGGAAGCGGCGAACCTGCTCCCGCTCCGACTGACCGAGGCGAGCCATGAAGACGTTCCTGTACCGCTCGATCGCTTCCACCGTCCTGGTTCTCGGACTGGCGTTCACCGCTCCGGCGGCCTCCACCGGCGGCGCGCCGACCGCCCGCGTCGCCCGCCGGGCGTTCAGCTGGGTGAAGGAGGGGGTCGTCACCCCGGTCCGCGACCAGGGGCAGAGCAGCGGCTGCTGGGCGATCACCGCCAGCGGGGCGCTGGAGGCCAGCTGGCAGCTGCGCAACGGCTCGCGCGTCGTCCTCGCCCCGCAGCCCATCCTCGACCGCACCGGCCAGGCCGGCCCGGATTCGCTGGAGACGGCGTTCACCACCCTGGTCCGCTACGGCACCACCCGGGAAGCGGCCTGCCCGTACCGCGGCCAGCCGCGCGCCCCCACGACCGGCAAGCTGCCGTACCGCCCGGCCGCGTGGGACTGGGTGGCCGGCGGCAAACGTCCGGCGGTCGGGGAGCTGAAGCGGGCGCTGGCGACGCACGGGCCGCTACCGGTCGGCGTCCTCGCCACCCCGGCGTTCTACCGCCACGGTGGCGCCGGCGTGTTCAAGGAGGTGATGGGTATTCGCGACCCGCTGCGCATGAACCACTTTGTCCTACTGGTCGGCTGGGACGACGCCCGCGGCGCCTGGCTGATCAAGAACTCGTGGGGCGCCGACTGGGGCACGCGCGGCTACGCCTGGGTCGCCTACGGCAGCAACAACATCGGCACCTCGGCCGCCTGGGTCGAGGCGCCCCGCGTCACCGCGGCGGCGACCACCGCCCTCCCCGGACGGGGCGCTCGTCGGTGATCCGGGTTGTCCGCCCGGCCGGTTGACAGCGGGGTGAATCACGGGTACAGGGGGCGTGTACCTCCCCACTCGCGGAGTCCTGCCGTGCCCGCCGCGCTCGTCTTTCTCCTTCCCGTGTTGCTCGCCGCCGGTCCGCCGCGTCCGCCGGACCGGGCCGATCTGCTTTCCTACCGTGACGACCGCGGCGAACGGCGAGCGGTTCGCACGCCAGCGGACTGGCCGAAGCGAGTAGCGCAGATCCATGCCGGCATGGAAGCGGTGATGGGGCCGTTGCCGCCGCCGACCGACCTGCCGCTCGACGTTCGCGTGACCGGCGAAACCCCGCTCCGACTGTACACCCGGCGGCACCTGACGTTTGTGACAGAGAAGGGAGATCGTCTACCGGCGTATCTGCTCATCCCGCACGGGGGCGCCGGCAAGCATCCGGCCGTCGTCTGCCTGCCGGGTAGCTCGCCGCCGGGCAAGGACGTGCCCGCCGGGCTGACGCCCGACCTCGACCGCGCCTACGCTCACGAGCTGGCCGAGCGCGGCTATGTCTGCCTGGTCCTCGACTACCCGGTGCGGCACACCCGCGAGTACGCCACCGACCCGGCGGCGCTGGGCTACGTCAGCACGACGATGAAAGGGATCGTCAACCACCGCCGCGGCGTCGACCTGCTCCGCGCGCTGCCGTTCGTCGACGGCGACGCCATCGGCGTGATCGGCCATTCGCTCGGCGGACACAACGCGCTGGTCCTCGCCGCGTTCGACCCGCGCGTCCGCGCCGTCGTCTCCAGCTGCGGGTTCAACACGTTCGCGAAGTACATGCGCGGCAACCTCGCCGGCTGGAGCAGCAAGTACTACATGCCGCGGATCAAGACCGTCTACGGTGATGACCCGGCGCATGCCGTTCGACTTCCCGAGGTGCTGGCGGCGATCGCGCCCGCGACCCGGGTGTTCGTCAATGCCCCGCGGCACGACGACAACTTCGAGGTGTCCGGCGTGCGTGACTGCGTCGCCGCGGCATGCCGGTGTACCGGCTGTTCGGCGCGCCGATCGGCTGCAGGTCGAGTACCCCGACGCCGACCACACCTTCCCCGTCGCCCAGCGAATTGCCGCCTACGACTTCCTCGACCGGCATTTGCGTCCGTCGTCCGCCCGCCGCCGCGGCGCCGCCGCCGGCAGCCGATTTCACCGTTGCCCTGGAGGTCGACATCCCCGTCTCGCCCGAGGTGGCGATGGACCTGCTTGGTCAACCGCTACGATCCGGCCCACCGGCGCGGCTTCCATTTGACGCTCAAGACCGCCACCGGCGTGACGAGCAACCAGCCGAACCGGCGGCACCTGCAGTTCGGCATCGACGCCGACCGCGCGTCCGCGTGGGAGGACTGCCGGCGGCCCGGCGCGCGCTGTTCGCGTTCCGGGCTGGCGACCCACGCGGGACACCTGTACGCCGGCACCTGCGAACCGGGCAAGGACGAGCGGGGCCACGTCTACCGCTACGTCGGCGGCCGGACGTGGATCGACTGCGGCGCGCCCGATCGGTGTAACGCGGTGACGGCGCTGGGCAGCCACGACGGGCGGCTCTACGCCGGCACCGGCCGCTATCGCCTGGCTGGGTCGGCCCTGGCGAGTCGGAGAACCGGCACCTCGGCGGCCGCATCTTCCGCTACGAGGGCGGCACCCGCTGGACCGACTGCGGCCAGCTGCCCGACACCGAGGCGATCGGCGGGCTGGTAGTGTTCGCCGGCCGGCTGTACGCCTCGTCACTCTACCCGCCCGCCGGATTCTACCGATACGACGGAGAGAAAAAGTGGACGAGCATCGGCGTCCCCGGCGGCAAGCGGGTCGAGCCGCGCTGGCGGTCCACGGCGACGCACTGTACGCCGGCAGCTACGACGGCGGGCATGTCTACCGATTCGACGGCCGCGGCTGGACCGACCTCGGCCGGCTGGGCGACAACACCCAGACCTACTCGTTTGCGTCGTACCGTGGCCGGCTGCACGTCGGCACACGGCCGAGCGGCCGCGTTTACCGGCTCGACAGCGATAAGCGGTGGACCGACACCACCGGCTCGGCGAGGAGCTGGGGTGATGGGCATGACCGTCCACAACGGCCGGCGCTGCTCGCCGGCACGCTGCCACGCATGAGTTTACGAGTATGAAACCGATGGGGAAATAGCGACTTCGTGAGCAACTGGACCGCACCCCTGACGTGAAATATCGCCGTGCCTGCCGGACGATGGCCGAGCACGCCGGCCGGGTGTTCTGCGCGACGCTGCCGTCGGGCCGGGTGTTCGCGTTCGCCGCCGGCGTCTTCAGCGTCAGCTGGGACCACGAGCGCCCGCCGGCCGGCACCGCGTCACCGCCGTTCGCCGCGGCGACCGGCTGGAGCTGCACGTCGACGGCCGGCTGGTGGCGCGGCTCGGTCGCGTTCGCCCCGGCGGATTACCCGGTTGACGTCAACGCCGCTGCGGATCGGCGACGGGTGGAACGGCCCGGCCCGCGGCACTCCGCGCGTGGTCCGCGTCTTCCGCCGCGCCCCTCACCCCGGCGGAGATCCGAACGCTGGCCGACCCGGCCAAGCGGCGAACCGGCAAGGAAACGGCCGCCGGCCGAAGGCTTCTCCGGCCGGCGTGTGGACTTCGCTGGAACCGAGCGCTCAGGCGGCGCCGGTCTGCGGCCGCAGGTCGGCCAGCTCCTCGCGAACCGGAGCGTAGTGGCTCGGCTCCATGCTGAACGACGCGGTGCCGCTGGTCACGTTGCGCAGGTCGCTGGTGTAGCCGAACAGCGACGCCAGCGGGATGTTGGCGTGGATCTGGCAGCGGCCCTTGTCGGACGAGAACGTCAGGATCTCGCCGCGACGGCGATTGATGTCGCCGGCCAGCGTGCCCTGGTAGCTCTCGGGCGCGATCACCACCACCTTCATGATCGGCTCGAGTAAGGTGATACCCGCCTTGGCCTGGGCGTCACGGCAGCCCTCCATGCCGGCCAGCTTGAACGCCTCGGCCGAGCTGTCGACCTCGTGGTACTTGCCGTCGATCAGGGTGCAGAGCATGTCGACGCACGGGAAGCCGTACTTGGCCCCCTTGACGCACGACACGCGGAACCCGGACTCGACCGCCGGCACGTACTCGCGCGGAACCGTCCCGCCGACGATCTTGCTGATGAAGAACAGGTTGTTCGGGTCGATCTTCTCGCCCTCTTCCTCCAGCTCGGCGCGAATCTCCTCGATGCGGTCCTTGTCGATCGGCTCGTAGATGCACTTGATGACGGCGTACTTGCCGGACCCGCCGGTCTGCTTGATGAAGCGCGTCTCCAGCTCGAGCCGCTTCGCCAGCGTCTGCCGGTAGGCGACCATCGGCTTGCCGACCGACACCTTGACGCCGGGGGTTCGCTGCAGCTTTTCGACCGACACTTCCAGGTGCAGCTCGCCCATGCCGGAGAGGATCAGCTGCTTGGTCTCCGGGTCGGTCTTGAACTTGAGCGTCGGGTCGTCGCGAACCAGCTTGGCGAGCGAGTCGGCCAGCTTGGTTTCGTCGGTGGTACGATCCGGGATGATCGCCTGCGAGATCACCGGGTCGGGGAAGCGGATCGACTCCAGCGTCACCGGGGCGTTGACGGCGCAGAGAGTGTTGCCGGTGTAGGTGTTGCGCAGGCCGACGACGGCGACGATCTCACCAGGGCCGGCGACTTCGAGCGGCTCGCGGCGGTCGCCGAACATGCGGAAGATGCGCGCCACCCGCTCGGACTTGCCGGTGGTGGTGTTCAGCACCTCGTCCTTCGGCTTCAGCTCGCCGGAGTAGATGCGGACGTACACCAGATCGCCGGTCGGCTCGGTGACGGTCTTGAACGCCAGGCCGGAGAACGGCTCCTTCGGGTCCGGCTTGCGCTGCACCTCGTCCTTCGTTTTCGGGACGATGCCGGTCACGGCGTCGCGCTCGGCCGGCGACGGCAGGTATTCGATCACCGAGTCGAGCAGCAGCTGGACGCCGTGGAAGTTCTTCGACGAACCGCAGAAGATCGGCGTCAGCTTGCCTTCGAGGGTGCCCTTGCGCGCGCGTGGCGGAGGATCGCCTCCGGCCAGGGCCGGCTTCTCGTCGAGCAGCAGCTCGATCGGGTGGTCGTCGACGAGCGACGCCACCGCTTCGAGCAGGTGATGCCGATACTCGGCAGCCTGCGCGCGCCTTGTGCGGTCGGGGATGTCCACCTCGGTGTAGCGGACGTTGGTCGCGTCGTCTTGTCGCGGAGGTGGAACTTCATGTCGATCAGGTCGACGATGCCCTGGAACTCGCCGGACTGGCCGACCGGGATGGCACGTAGATGGCCGGGGTGATCGCCAGCTTCTCCTTCATCTGCTCGATGCAGCCGAAGAAGTCAGCGCCGATGCGGTCCAGCTTGTTGACGTAGGCGATGCGGGGCACCTTGTAGTCGTTGGCGCGGAACCACCTTCTCCGACTGCACCTCGACGCCGCCGACGGCGCAGAACACGCCGATGGCGCCATCGAGGACGCGGAGGCGGCGCTCGACCTCGGCGGTGAAGTCGACGTGGCCGGGGGTGTCGATGATGGCGATGCGGGTGTCGCCCCACTCGATGGTGACGGCGGCACTGCTGATGGTGATGCCCTTCTGCCGTTCCAGCGGGTCGAAGTCGGTCGTGGTGTTGCCCTCGTCGACGTCGCCGACCTTGTGCTTGGAACCGCTGAAGTACAGGATCCGCTCCGTCGTCGTGGTCTTGCCGGCGTCGACGTGTGCGATGATACCGATGTTACGAAGGTTCTCGAGCATGGTTCGGGGCCGCGGAGGAGGGATCCGCGACGTCACTCCTGAAAGGCCAAGAAACAGAAGAGACCAGGACCGAGTTCCTGGCCTCACGATCGCCGTCCGTCCGGTCGGACAGCCACCCGCGAGTCCACCACACCGATCCGGCACCCGCGACGGCGGGGCGGCGGTCAGCGTCCGGAGGTCGACAGCAAGGGTTACCCTGGGGAAACTACCGCGCCGGTCAGCGCCGGAGACGCGGTGGAGAATGGGACTCGCACCCCGGGTAGTGAGATTCCCGCATTACCGTAACGGTTCCCATCGGGAACGAGGGTGGGGAATTAACACAAGGATACCAATTGCGACGAGAAAAAGTCCCGGGGGTTTGGTGAAGATTGCGGGAAAGTGCGACGGAGACAGTGGACGGAAGATCACATGGGGCACGGAGGGGGCGTTGGCGGAGGTGGCACCTCACTGAACGAGATGTTCTGGTCCGCCAGCGCCCTCAGGGCCGCTTCGAGACCAGGTGCTCGCCGAGGCCAAGTACCGCCGGGTGCCGAGCAGGAACGCCAGGGCACGCTTTTCGACCTCGCGATCGGGGAACGTGATGGTGATCATGAAGTTGTCCTCCCCCTGAAGGAAACCAGCGCCCGCTTCATGGCAAGAGCCGAGAACGCACCGGGGCGTGGTCGCACGACCACGCCCCGGTGCGTTCCTGTCACGACGGGTCGTGACTATTCCTTTTCCTTCCGCGACTTGTCGAGCAGGCTGGCGAACGTCAGCACCGCGGTCTTGACGCGGAACTGCACTTTCAGGTCGCTGCCGCCGCGGACGCTCAGGCTCACCACGTCGCTGCCGCGCGTGGTGAAGGCCTGTTTGGCCGCGTCCGTCGCCGCCTTCTCGGTCTTCGCCATCAGCGGCGCCATCCGGCCCAGCGCCAGCCGCGTCTGCACCGGCGCGACGACGGCCGGCTTGGCCTGGACGGTCTGCTTGAGGGTCGCCAGCCCGTCGGCGCCGAACGCCACCAGCAGCGCGTCGTCACGGAGAGCGAAGTACAGCGGCACGTCGCCGAACAGCTCGCGAGCGTTGGCGTCGAGGTCCTGGCTCAGCTTGTGGATGTTGACGTCCCCGACGCGGGCCTCGTCGACCTTCAGCTTGCCGCGGGCGTCGGCCGGCACCTGGTCGATCAGGTCCTTGAACGCCTTCTCGATCGCCTGCCCCTTTTCCACGCGCAGCGCCGCCACGAACGTGTACTTGCCGCCCTTGATCGGCCCGCGGACGTCCACCGCCGCGTCCAGCTTGCCGGCATGGGCCGTCGGCGTCAGCGCCTTCACCAGCGGGGTGAGCGCTTCGCGGTGGGCCGCCTCCAGGTCGTCCAGCTTCTTGGCGATCGCCTCGTCAACGGCCGGCACCATCGCCTTGCGGATCGCCTCCGGCAGCGTCAGGTGGATGGCTCCGCCCATCGCCGACTCCTTGCTCAGCACCGCCGCCGCCAGCCCCTGCCCGAGCGCCAGCCCGCCGATGTCGCTGGCCAGCTTCGATCCTGCCTTGCCGGCCAGGCTGAACTGGGCGGTCAGGTCGTGACTCTTCTGGTCGACGTCGACCTGCAGCCGCAGCGCCGTGCCGTCCTCCAGCAGCGTTTTGAACAGCTCGCCGGCCTCGTCGACGATGGCGTCGCGCAGCTCCTTCTGCTTCTCCGTGGCGCCGGGCAGTTCCTTTTCCTTGGCGCCGTTCAGCGCCAGCACCGACGAGCTGACTGCCAGCTTGCGGAGCTGCGCCGGCACCTGGTCGAGATTTACCGTCAGCGACGCCATGCCGGCGCCGTCGGCCAGCACCGTCTCCGGCTTGAGCAGAGCGCTGGCGGCCGGCAGCGTCACCTTGGGGTTGAACTGCACCGTGCCGTGCAGGTAGCCGCCGGCGAACCGGAACAGCAGCGGGAACGGCACCCCTTCCGGCTGCAGCGTGTAAACGCCGTCCTTGCCCTTCTCGGCCTTCATGTTCAGGCCGTCGAGGAACTTCAGAAAAGTGTCCTCGTCGGCGATCGGCAGCAGCAGCACCACCTGGCCCTGATCCAGCTTCGGTTTGAGCACGCCGTACAGCCCGATCGGCTTCTTGACGTCGACCCCTTCCAGCCCGTTGGGGCCGGTGCGCGCCTT
>JAXMAU010000014.1:0-128113 GCA_046350215.1 Gemmataceae bacterium
CCAGCACCAACTACAACGGCGCCGATTCGTTCTCCTACAAGGCCAACGATGGCACCGCCGACAGTAACACCGTCGTCGTGTCGTTGACCGTCAATGCGGTGAACGATGCGCCGGTCAACACGGTGCCAGGGCAACAAACGGTGTCGGAGGACGGAGAACTGGTGTTCTCGGTCGCGACCGGCAATGCCATCTCGATCAGTGATGTGGACGTCAACGGCAGCCCGGTGCGGGTGATGCTGGCCGGCACCAACGGTGTCCTCACCCTGGCGACCACGGGCGGGCTGACGTTCGGCACCGGGGATGGGACGGCGGACGCGACCATGACGTTCACCGGCACCCTGGCCGACATCAACGCCGCCCTCGACGGGCTGACGTTCACCCCGCCGGCAAACTATGCCGGCCCAGCGTGGGTCACCATCGTGACGTCGGACCTTGGGAACACCGGCAGCGGCGGCCCGCAGACCGCCACGGACAACGTGGCGATTACCGTCACGCCGGTCAACGATGCGCCGGTCGCTGTCGGCGACAGTTACGCCACCGCCGAGGACACCCCGCTCACCGTCGCCGGCCCCGGCGTGCTGGCGAACGATACGGATGTGGAAGGCAACCCGCTGACGGCGGTACTGGTCAGCGGGCCGGCGCACGGCGCGCTCACCTTGAACGCGGACGGATCGTTCACTTACACGCCCAGCGCCAACTACAACGGCGCGGATTCGTTCTCCTACAAGGCCAACGATGGGCAGGCGGACAGTAACACCATTGTCGTGAATCTGACCGTCGATGCGGTCAACGATGCGCCGGTCCTCACTGGTCCCGGCACGGTGACGACGGGCGAGGATACCCCGCTCGTCCTCTCGGCGGCCACCGGCAACGGGACCGCGGTCGCTGACGTCGATGCTGGGTCGGGGCTGGTGCAGGTGACGTTGACCGCCAGTAATGGGACGCTGTCACTCTCCGGAATCCAGGGGCTGACGTTCGCCGCCGGCGATGGCAGCGCGGACACGACGATGACCTTCGCCGGCACCGTGACCGACGTCAACGCCGCCCTCGACGGGTTGACCTTCGCCCCGGCCGCCAACTTCAACGGGACCGCCACTATCGACGTCGTCGTCAACGATCAGGGCAACACCGGCAGCGGAGGTGCCCTCACGGCGGTCGAGACGGTGCAGGTCCAGGTGACTGCCGTGAACGATGCACCGGTGGCTACCGGCGACAGTTACGCCACCAGCGAGGACACTCCGCTCACTGTCGCTGGCCCCGGCGTGCTGGCGAATGATACCGATGTCGACGTCGACAGCCTGGCCGCGGTGCTGGTGGCCGGGCCGGCGCATGGGACGCTGACGCTGAACGCGGACGGGTCGTTCACCTACACCCCAGACGCCAACTACAACGGCGCCGACAGCTTCACTTACCAGGCCAACGACGGCACGGCGGACAGTAACGCCGTCGTCGTGACTCTGACCGTCCAAGCGGTCAACGACGCCCCCGTCCTCGCTCCCAGCGAGGGGCGGCTAACTCAGGGGGAGCGCTTGACCCTGATGGCCGATCAGCTGACGGGTGCGGCCGTGGACGTCGACGGCGACGCGCTGACGGTCGTCGTCGTGCGGCCGCCGGCCCACGGGCAGCTGATCGCTGGGCCGGATGGAGCGTTCGTCTACGTCCCCGACCGCAGCTTCGCCGGGGTCGATTCGTTCCTCTACAAGGTGTCCGATGGGCAGGTCGACAGCAACGTGGTGACGGTCGGCCTCACCGTCGACGCAGCCCTCCCGCCGGCCCTCGGGGCGCCGCCCGCCGGCCCCGCCCTCCCCGGTATGCCGATGCCGCGAACCGACCCCGGTCGACCGGCCGAGCTGCCCCCGCCAACCCCGGCGACAGGAGCCGGAGGGCCAGCCAGTGGTGCGATCATCACCCCGGTCCCCCTGACGTCCCCGGACCAGGCGAACGGCCACCGGGGCAGCCCTGACGACCCGCTGCCGCTCGCCGCGTCGGCTGGAGCGCACCGGGCCGTCGAAGCGCGCCCGGCGGATCGACCGGCGCGTCACCCCGGTGGCGACTCCCGACGACGCCGACGACCTCGATCTCGACCGTCTCCGGCTCGGCTGGCGCGACCAGGGCGGCCTGGTTACCCTGGCGCGATCGCTCGGCGGGGCAGGCGTGACCGACCGGACCGGCGCGAGCAGCGACTACCTCTGGCACGAGCTGGACCGCATGGGCGAACAGATGGGGGCCGACGGCGGATTCGGCCTGCAGGAGACGTCGGTGATGGTCGGGATCACCGCGTCGGTCGGCTATGTGCTGTGGAACGTGCGGAACCTGTCGTGGGTGGCCGGCCTGCTGCTGTCGTCCCCGCTGTGGAAGCAGTACGACTTTCTCGACGTGGTCAACGCCTGGAAGGCCCGCGGACATGGCGTGCCCACTGCCTGGGACGAGGACGAGGACGACGAGGTGGACGCCGTGTTCGGCTGATTCGCCCCCGGCACAGGTGCGATTTTCGGCAGAACCGCACCGCCCGCGGCGCGGCGGCAAATTGCGAGCTAGACTTCTCAAGGTAGCAGGATGCTCAACCCCGGACGATCGGGCAGAATGACGTGAAGTGGTTTTCTCTACCCCTGCGTGCCAGCGTCAGCCTGACCTGTCTGACGCTGAGTCTCCTGTGCGTGGCGTTCACCGCCGGCCTGGTGCCCGACGGCACCGCGGCGACGCTGCAGGCACGGAAGGCGTTGTGCGAGGAGATCGGCTTCCACTGCTCCTACCTGGCGCAAAAGGGCGACCTGGCTGCGTTTCAGCCGACCCTGCGTGCCCTGTTGCAGCGGAACCCCGACATCCTCTCGGTCGGCGTGCGCGCTGGCAGCGGGAAGTTGCTGTTCGGAGTTGGCGACCACGAGGCCGCCTGGGCGTCCGCCCCGCCGGTCGGCTCGTCCTCGGCCCACACGCGGGTGCCGATCGCCCAGAACGGCAAGCTGTGGGGCACCGTCGAGGTCAGCTTCAAACCGCCGGCGGTCGGCCCGCTCGTCCGCCTGCTCGGCAGCCCGTTCCTGGCCCTGCTGCTGTTCATGACCGGGGTCGGCTTCGCCGTCTACTCGCTGTACGTCCACCTGCTGTTCCGCCAGCTCGATTTGGCCGGCGGGACCGCCGTGCCGCGCCGGGTACGGACCGCCCTGAACACGCTCGCCGAGGGCGTCGTCATCCTCGACGAGCAGCAGCAGATCGTGATGGCCAACAAGGCGTTCGCCAGCCTGGTCGGCCGGCCGAGCAAGGAGCTGGAGGGGCAGAAGATCGCCGAGCTGGGATGGGCCGGCGGACCGGCGGCCGAGGCGGCGCTGCCGTGGGAGAAGGCGCTGGAGGCCGGCGAGCCGCAGGTCGGCGCCGTGATGGAGCTGCAGGTGGACGACCGCTGGCAGCGGATCTTGTCGGTGAACACCGCGCCGATCACCGCCGAGGACGGCAGCCGCCGCGGCGCGATGGCGACGTTCGACAACCTGACCACCCTGGAGCGGAAGAACAGCCACCTGCGCAAGCTGCTCGGCAAGCTGCGCAAGTCGCGGGCGGAGATCCGCGGCCAGAACCAGCAGCTGAAGATCCTCGCCACGCGCGATCCACTCACCAGCTGCCTGAACCGCCGCGCCTTCTTCCAGGAGTTCGAGCTGCACTGGGCCGCCAGCAAGCAGGGGTCCGGGCCGCTGTCGTGCATCATGACCGACGTCGACCACTTCAAGTCGATCAACGATCGCTTCGGCCACAGCGTCGGCGACCAGGTGCTGCAGCATGTCGCCGCCACCCTGCGCTCGATGGTCCGCAAACGCGATCTGGTTTGTCGCTATGGCGGCGAGGAGTTCTGCATCCTCTTGCCGGGCATCGACCTGGAAGACGCCTTGCAGGTGGCCGAGCGCATCCGCGCCGCCCTGGCAGGCGCCCCGTGCGGGCAGGTGCAGGTGACCGTCAGCCTCGGCGTGTCCGCCGTCCGCCTCGGCGCCGGCCAGCCCAGCGAGCTGCTCGACCAGGCCGACAAGGCGCTGTACTGCGCCAAGCACGGCGGCCGCAACCGGGTCATCGGCTGGCACCAGGTGCCGACGGACCAGTCGGTCGAAAAGATCAAGGCGCGGCCGGCTGAGACGCGGACGCCCGAGCCGCCGAGTGTGTCGATCCCGTTCCACGCCGTCACCGCCCTGGTGGCCGCCCTCGGCCAGCGGCACGCCGACACCGCCGAGCACAGCCGGCGGGTGTCCGACCTGTGCGTCGGCGTCGCGCGCCGCCTGCTGTCGCAGACCGGCTGCTACATCCTCGAAGTGGCCGCTCTGCTGCACGACATCGGCAAGCTGGGGGTGCCCGACGCGGTGCTGCTCAAGGCCGGCGCGCTCACCGACGAGGAGTGGAAGGTGGTCCGCGCCCACCAGCAGATGGGCGAGGACATCATCGCCTCGGCGTTCTCGTGCAAGGAGCTGACCGACATCCTGCGGTCCTACCACTTCTGGTACGGCGGATCGCTCGATGAGCCTGACCAGCCGCACGGCGACGGCATCCCGCTCGGCGCCCGCATCCTGGCGATTGCCGACGCCTACGACTCGATGACCGCCGACCAGGTGTACCGCAAGGCCCGCTCGCGCGACGACGCCTTCGCCGAGCTGCGCGACCACGCCGGCAGGCAGTTTGACCCGGACCTGGTGGAGCGGTTCATCGCGGTGGTTCTCGAACGCAACGACAGCCGGCCGACGCCCAACCTGAGCGTCGACAAGCAGCTGGCGCTGCAGATCGGCATGCAGATCGAGAAGCTGGCCGGCGCGCTCGACGCCCGCGACACGGTCAGCCTGCGGAGCATGGCCCGGCAGCTGCGCGCGACCGCCACCGAGAACGGCGTTGCCCCCATCGCCGAGGTCGCCGGCCAGCTGGAGCGCGCGGCCGAGGGGTCGGCGCCCTCGGTCGAGCTGACGCGACTGACCGTCGAGCTGCTCGAGCTGTGCCGGGCCACCTACACCGCCTACCTGCCGGCCGGCGACGACCGCGACGGCGACGACGACGACCTCGCCGCCGTCGGCGACGCCTTCGCCCCGTCGACGCGCCTGGCCGGAAAGAATTGAACCACAAAGGACACAAAGAGCACAAAGAAAGAACAGAAAGAAGAGTTGAAAAGTAGTCGAGTCGTGCGACCTCCGCGTTGACAGACGTCGGCCGTCTACGTGCGGGTCGCACTCATCACTTTACTCTCTCTTCTTTCTCTCTTTTTCTTCTTCCCTCTGTGTCCCTCTGTGTCCTCTGTGGTGAGTTCTTCTTCCTTATCCGCTGCGTAGAACTTCGTGGATGACCCGTCCGCCGTTGATCGTCGGCCGTTCCTCGCGGCCCGAGCGCAGCAGCGTCAGGCGCTTGTGGTCCAGGCCGAGACAGTGCAGGATCGTCGCGTGCAGGTCGTGAACGTGCGTTCGGCCGTCGATGGCGTACAGGCCCAGGTCGTCGGTCTGACCGTGGACGGTGCCGCCCTTGACCCCGCCGCCGGCTAGCCACACCGTGAAGCCCCACGGGTTGTGGTCACGGCCGTTGCCGCTCTCGCTCATCGGCGTGCGGCCGAACTCGCCGCCCCAGACGACGAGCGTGGAGTCGAGCAGGCCGCGCGCGTGCAGGTCCTTGAGCAGCCCGGCGATCGGCCGGTCGCTCTCGCGGCACAGCTTGCCGTGGTTGCCCTCGACGTTGCTGTGCGCGTCCCACTTGCTGCCGGAGCCGCAGTACAGCTGCACGAACCGCACCCCGCGCTCCACCAGCCGGCGCGCCAGCAGGCAGTTTCGCCCCATGCGCTCGGTGGCCTTGTCGTCGATGCCGTACAGCTGGCGCGTCGCCGCCGTCTCGCGGGCCAGGTCGACCGCCTCCGGGGCCGCCGCCTGCATCCGGTACGCCAGCTCGTAAGCCGCGATCCGCGCCTCCAGGTCGGTGTCGTCGCGGCGCGCCTCCCGGTGGGTGCGGTTCAGCTGCTGGATGAAGTCGAGCTTGCCGCGCTGCGCGGCGGGGGGAGCGGCATCGTCCGCCTGAAGATGCAGGATGGGCGTCCGACCGGCGCGGAAGCGCGTGCCCTGGTAGGTCGTCGGCATGAAGCCGGTGCCCCAGTTGCGACCGCCGCCGGGCGGGTCTTCCGGGTAGTCGAGCAGCACCACGTAGCCGGGTAGCTCCTGGCTCACCGTCCCCAGCCCGTACAGCGTCCACGCCCCCAGGCACGGCCGGCCGCCGAGGATGCTGCCGGTGTTCATCTGGCAGACGCTGCCGACGTGGTTCAGCCCGTCGGCGTGGCAGCCGCGCAGGACCGCCAGGTGATCGGCGCAGGCGGCGATCTCGGGAACCCAGTCGCTCACCCACAGTCCGCTCTTGCCGTGCCGCGCGAACTTCCGCTTCGACGCCAGCAGCGGGGTGTGCGCCGTGCGGCCCATCGCCGTGACCGGGCGCGGGAAACTGGCCGGCAGCGGCTTGCCGTCGAGCTTCGCCAGCTGCGGCTTCGGGTCGAACAGGTCGATGTGGCTCGGCCCGCCGTCCATGAACAGCCAGATGACACTGCGCGCGGTCGGCTCGAGGTGGCCCGGCTTGGCGGCGAGGGGCAGGCCGGGCGTTGCCGACGCGGGCGGGGCGGCGGCGCGGGCCTCGTCGTCGAGCAGGGCGGCGAGGGCGACCAACCCCAGCCCGCCGCCGGCGCGGGTGAGGAAGTCGCGCCGCGAGGCGGGGCGTTCGTGGTGCGGCACGGCAGCGGGGTGCATGAGGCAGGCTCAGTCGAGGGTGACGAACTCGTTGGTGTTCAGCAGCGCGTGGCAGAGATCGACGAAGGCGCGACGGCTCGGTTCAGCGGCGTTCTCGGCCCGGTAGACGGCGGTCTGCCGGTCGAGGAAGCGGGCGGCGAGGGTTCGCTCGGCGGTGGTCGCCGGCCGACCCCAGGCGGCGCGGCAGGCGGCGACGGTCATCCGCTCGACGTCCTCGCCGTGGGCGGCGTGCAGCGTTTCCGCCCATCGGCGCGCGCGGCCCAGCGTCAGCTCGCTGTTGAGCAGGATCAGCGCCTGCGGGGCGGTGGTGGTCGACAGCCGGCGCGAGCAGCTGTTGTGCAGGTCGGGCAGGTCGAAGGCGTCGAACAGCGGGTAGCGGAGGTTGCGCTTGACGAGGACGTAGATCGACCGCCGGTTCCGCTCGGCGGCATCGGCGTCCGGCTTCCAGCCGAGGTTGCCGACCGCGGCGGGCAACTCCGGCCGGGCGCTCGGGCCGAACAGGCGGCCGTTCAATTCGCCAGCGATCGCCAGCAGGGCGTCGCGGATCGCCTCGCCCTCCAGCCGCCGCCGTCGCGCGTGCCAGAGTAAGCCGTTATCCCGATCGAGGGTCAGCGCCCGCGCATGCGCCGGGTTCGCCGGGTCGACGACGGAGTCCTGGCCATAGGCGGCGGACGTCACCATCAGCCGGTGCAGGTGTTTCAGGTCCCAGCCCGATTCGACCAGCTCGACGGCCAGCCAGTCGAGCAGTTCGGGGTGCGTCGGCGGGGTGCCCTGAACGCCAAAGTCATTACTCGTCGCGACGATGCCGACACCGAAGTGATGCTGCCACAGCCGGTTGACCATGACGCGCGCGGTGAGCGGGTGGTCGGGGCGCGTCAGCCAGCGCGCCAGGGCGGCGCGGCGGCCGGTGCTGACGACGCCGGCCGGCAGGCGCGTGTCGACCTCGCCCTCGCCGAGCGCCTCCGGGAAGCCGGGGCGCACCTCGGCCGCTGGCTTCCGCCAGTCGCCGCCGATCAGCCGGTGCGTCGGCGGCGGCACCGGGCCGACGTCGACGGTCGCCATCGCCAGCGGCGGGGCCGGCGGGGCGGCGGCGAGCAGTTCCCGCTGCAAGTCGTCGTAGCGCTTCTTCTGCGCCGGCGGTAGTTTGGCCGGCACCGCCGCGGCGGCCAGGTCAAGCTGCTTGGTCGCCGTCAGGGCGATTTGCTGCTGATACGGCGTGCGTTTCGCCGCCGGGATGCGGACGGTCTGCTGGATCTCGTCGCGGAATTTGGTGAGCGTGTACGCCCGCGCCTCGGCCTGCTTCTTGCCGACCAGGCTGTCGATCTCGGCGCGGAGCGAGGCGGTCGCCTTCTCCCACGCCTGCGTTCGCTCGCGGTGCCGCCGCAGCTCGTCGGCCGGCAGCGCCGGCAGGTCGCGCGGTTGCATGGCGGCGAAGAACGCCTGCAGACGGAAGTACTCCTTCTGCGCCAGCGGGTCGTACTTGTGGTCGTGGCAGCGGGCGCAGCCGACGGTCAGGCCGAGGAAGACGAGGCCGGCGGTGTCGGTGGTGTCGTCGAGAATCTCCTGCCGCCGCTGTTCGAGGTTGGCGGCGTTCCACTCGTCGGGCCACAGCCGGTTGAACCCGGTGGCGGTCAGTGCCGCCGGATCGCCCGGCGCCAGCTCGTCGCCGGCCAGCTGGTGCTGGACGAAGCGATCGTAGGGCAGGTTGGCGTTGAGCGCGGCGATCACCCAGTCGCGGTAGCGGTGCGCGTTCGGCCGGTGAGCGTCCTGGTTGAAACCGTCGGTTTCGGCATAGCGCGCCAGGTCGAGCCAGTGCTGCGCCCAGCGCTCGCCAAACCGCGGCGACGCCAGCAGCCGATCGACGACGCGGCGGTACGCATCGGGCGAACTATCGCTGACGAAGGCGTCCTGTTCCGCCACCGTCGGCGGCAGCCCGGTCAGGTCGAAGGTGACGCGACGGAGGAGGGTGAGCCGACTGGCGGGACGGGTCGGGACGAGGTCTTTGGCCTCCAGCCGGGCGAGGACGAAGCGATCGATCGGGTTGACCGGCCAGGCGGCGTGGCGAACGGCCGGCAGCGGCGCCCGTCTGGGCGGCTGGAACAGCGGCAGGGATGGCGTCCGGGCCGCCGGCTCTGCGGCGAACCCGGCCGTCGCCAGCCCGATCAGACAAGCCCCGAGCAGCCAACATCCCCGCATGGCGCCCCCCTCACCGTTGCGGCCCGACCGTTTGAGACGATCGTACTCGACGTGCCGACGCCGAGCAAGCGGGCGCAGCTCCGTTTGTGGTCGTCCCTGGCAAAGCGGATGGTACAATGTCCCTTCATCGCGCTGATCGATTTCCGTGTGAGTACCGCGCCATGCCGCTGCGACCGAAGAAGGTCTCCGCCGCCAGGACCAAAACTGCCGAGCCGCGCCGGCCGCGGGTCTCGCGGACCCACAAGCCGCCGCAGATGTCGCTCGACGAGTGGCAGATCGAGCTACGCCGCCAGTTCGGCCGCGAGCAGCCGTTCCGGCTGGTCAACGCCGGCAATCATCCGGTGTTCTCCTCGTTCCAGGTGACCAACCCCGCCAGCGGCAACACCTACACCGTGCGCGTCCGCGGTCGCGCTCCGGGCGACAACACCTGCACCTGTGCGGATTTTGCCACCAACACCCTCGGCACCTGCAAGCACATCGAGTTCACCCTCGCGCGCCTGGAAGGGCGGCGCGACAGCCGGCGGCAGCTGGCGGCGGGGTATCAACCGCCGCACAGCGAGATCTACCTGCATTACGGGTCGCAGCGCGAGGTTCGCTTCCGGCCCGGCGCGGACTGTCCCGTCGAGCTGGCCCGGCTGGCCGGACGCTATTTCGACGTGGCCGGCGGCCTGAAGCCGGACGCCGCGGCCCACTTCCCGACCTTCCTCACCGCCGCCGGCCGGCTCGACCCGGAGATGGAGTGCGGCCTCGACGTGCTCGCCTACGTGGCCGAACGCCGCGATGCCGACCGCCGATCTCGCCTGGTCGACGAGGCGTTTCCGGCCGGCGTCCGCGACCGGGCGTTCGACACGCTGCTCAAGGTGTCGCTGTACCCCTACCAGCGCGAGGGCGCCCTGTTCGCCGCCCGCGCCGGCCGCTGCCTGATCGCCGACGAGATGGGCCTGGGCAAGACCATCCAGGCGCTCGCCGCCGCCGAGATCATGGCTCGGCGGTTCGGCGTGGAGCGGGTGCTGATCATCTGCCCGACCTCGCTCAAGCACCAGTGGCAGCGCGAGATCGAGCGGTTCACCGAACGCCCCGCCCGCATCATCGGCGGTCCGCTGCCGCTGCGGCGGCAGCAGTTCGCCGAGGCCGGCCCCTTTTACAAGATCACCAACTACGACACCGTCCACGCCGACCTCGACGCCATCAACGCCTGGGCGCCCGACCTGGTGATTCTCGACGAGGCGCAGCGGATCAAGAACTGGACCACGCGCGTGGCCCGCAGTGTCAAGAAGGTGCGCTCCCCGCACGCCATCGTCCTGACCGGCACCCCGCTGGAGAACCGGCTCGAAGAGCTTGTCTCGATCGTTCAGTTCGTCGACCTCTATCGCCTGGGGCCGACGTTCCGGCTGCTGCACGACCACCAGGTCCTCGACGAGTTCGGCAAGGTGGTCGGCTATCGCAACCTCGACCGGCTGAGCGCCACCCTTGCCCCGATCCTCATCCGCCGGCACAAGGAGCAGGTGCTCGACCAGCTGCCCGGCCGGATCGAGAACACGGTGTACGTCCCGATGACCGAACCGCAGCAAACGCTGCATGCGGAATACCAGGAGACGGTGGCGCGGATCGTCGCCAAGTGGCGGAAGTACCGCTTTCTGTCCGAGGCCGACCAGCGGCGGTTGATGGCGGCGCTGCAGCAGATGCGCATGGTGTGCGACAGCACCTACCTGGTCGACCCGCCCCAGGAGTTCGGCAGCAAGGCCGACGAGGCGGCGACGCTGCTCGGCGAGCTGCTGGAACGGCCGGGCACCAAGGTGGTGGTGTTCAGCCAGTGGCTGGCGATGCACGAGCTGTTGCTGCGGCGGCTGAAGGCGCGGGGGTGGGGCACCGGCTTCTTCCACGGCGGACTGACGGCGGCGCAGCGGGTGGCGGTGGTCGATCGGTTCCGCGACGACCCGGCCTGCGCGATCCTGCTGGCCACCGACGCCGGCGGGGTCGGGCTGAACCTGCAGCACGCCTCGGTGGTGATCAACATGGACCTGCCGTGGACCCCGGCGGTGCTGGAGCAGCGGATCGGCCGGGTCCACCGCCTCGGCCAGCAGCGGCCGGTGCAGGTGGTGCATTTCGTCAGCAAGGGCGGCATCGAGGACGGGATGCAGTCGGTGTTGAAGTTCAAGAAGTCGCTGTTCGCCGGCGTACTCGACGGCGGCGAGAAGGAGGTGTTCCTGGGCGGCAGCCGGCTGAAGCGGTTCATGGAGAGCGTCGAGGCGGTGACGGGCGCCATCCCGGCCGCCGAGCCGCCGGAGGAGCCCGCCGCGCCGGAAGCCCCGCCGCCGCAAGCGCCGCCGGCCGCCGTCGACCCGTGGGCCGGATTGATCCAGGCCGGAGCGGCGCTGTTGCAGAACCTGCTCACCCCGCCGGACGGCAAGGCGCCGCCCAGCGCCAGCGCGTTCCCCGGCCGGGTGTGTCGAGACGAAGCGACGGGCGAATCGTACCTGCGCCTGCCGGTGCCGTCACCCGCCGTGGTGCAGCAGGCGGTGCAGGCCCTGCAGACGCTGCTCGAAGGCATGCGCGGGTAGGCGGCGAAGCGGGCGGTGCCGTCAGCCGGCCGCGCCGCCCGACTTTTCGCTTGCCTTCTCGGGCGAGCGACCCCTACGATGTGTCTGGCGAGTTCAGGAAGGAACCACCCCGATGCCTCACCCGCACCGCCTGCCTTCGACCGTTCACAGCCTCCGCGGCATCCTGCTGCCGGGCTTCACCTGACTGCGTCCCCTCCTCTAAACGGCGTGTCCGTCGGCGAGCTTTCCGCTCGCGCTCTCTGCCACCAGCCTCTACCGAACCGTTCGTGACCTGACCGCGGGATGCGCGAATAGGCGCGTCTCGTCTACACGGGTCACGCTTCCACCTACAGACCCCGTGGCGGGACGAGCGTTCCCGCGCGGGCGTCCGTGTGCGGGCCGGTCAGCGTGGCCGGTCCGCGGTCCATCGATGGTGTGTCCAACAAGGAGAACGACACCATGCCTCTGTACCGTATCGCCCTGTTCGGGTTGGCCCTCGCCCTGTCCGCCGGCGTTGCCCTGGCGGAAGACGCCGCCAAGGCCGCCGTCAAGTCGGGTCCGCAATGCGGCGAGGAGCTGGCCGGGCCGTTCCACCCGCTCAACGTCAACGGCGCGCAGGCCGGCAAGAAGCACTGCCTGTACTGCTCCAACGGCGACCGGCCGGTGGCGATGGTCTTCGCCCGCGACGTCACCCCGCAGGTGGCCAAGCTGGTCGAACAGCTGGACACCGCCTGCGCCAAGAACAGCTCGCAGAAGATGGGCAGCTTCGTCGTCTTCTGCAACAGCGACGAGGCGCTCGAGGGCAAGCTCAAGCAGCTGGCCAAGGACAAGGAGCTGAAGCAGGTCGTCCTCAGCATCGACAACCCGGCCGGCCCCGAGGGCTACAAGGTGTCGAAGGACGCCGACGTCACCGTCGTCCTCTACGTCGACCGCACCGTGAAGGCGAACTATGCGTTCAAGAAGGGCGAGCTGAAGGACAGGGACGTCAGCACGATCGTCGAGAAGGGAGTGCCGGCCATCCTGACGAAGTGACCGCCGCCTGCGAACATCAGCCCCCGGTCGTGCCAACGCCGCACGGCCGGGGGCTTTTCTATCAGTAATACCTTACTCACACGCCTTGAGCGCCAGCAGCGCGAACGCGGTGCCGGTGTTGGTGACGTAGTGGGTGCGATCGTTGTTGAGCGAACGGGTGAACCACCGGCCGGAGACGCGCTGATTCGCCCGCAGCCAGTCGGCGCCGCGCTTCAGGGCGGGGTGGTCGGCCGGTAGCCCGGTCTGCCGCAGCACGTACACCGCCAGCCCGGTGCCGTAGCCGTCGCTCGGCGCATCGGTGTCGTTGACCCGCCCGTCGTGCCCCTTCCAGTCGCCCAGCGACGTCAGGTTCCACCCGCCGTCCGTGCGCTGGCGGACGAGCAGCTCCTTCACCGTCTGCGCCTGCTCCTGCTTGCTCATCAGGCCGTCGAGCCGTACCGACGCCCACAGCAGCCAGGAACGATGGTGCAGCGTCGGCGGCGGGTTGGTGCGGAGGTAGCCGCGCAGCCTGTCCAGCCCGGCACGGGCGGCGTCGGTGCGCGCGTAGCCGTCCGGCGCCAGGCTGACGGCGACCGCAGCCAGAACGGCGCCGTACTCGTCGTCGTGCTCCATCGGCGGCCAGTTGCAGCGGAGCCACGACCACCCGCCGTCCTTGCGCTGCACCTTCCACATGCGGTCGAGCGCCTGGCGGGTGAGCGGGTGCAGCTTGCCGCTGCCTCCCGCGTCGTGGCCGGCGAGGGCGGCGGCGGTGACGACCACCTCGGCGTCCCAGCGGGGCCGGTCGCCCTTCTGGCCGCGATCCCAGTGGCGAACGCGGTCCTCGAAGAAGGTGCGGATCGACTTTTCCTCGGGGCTGGGCTTCAGTCCGAGCCACGGCCGCGCCATCAGGTAGGGGACATTGGTGTGACAGGTGCCGCACTGGCGCGACTCGGTCCACTCCGCCGACACGGCGTCGAGGTAGGTCGCCCCGCGTTCGAGCGACGCCGTCTCCGCCCGCGGCTCGTCGGCCTTGGTCGGCGCCGGCCGCGGCCGCCGTTCCGCCGCTGCCACCGCAAGCGTCACTCCCGCCAGCACCACGCCCGCCATCCCCAGCCGTCGCATCGTCCCACCCCCCGGTGTTCGTGTCGTCTCGGAACAACCCCGGCATCGTACCATCGCCGCCGGGCGAGGGAAGCCCTCAAACAGAGGAAGCACTCGCGGCTCGGACGGGACCACGCTCGCGGAGAGCGCCGGTCGCACTTGCGAGGCGAGCGGGAGCACGTCAGTGCCCCGAGTCCGTGGAGCGCGATGTCACGCTCCAGGCGACGCCACACGTTGTGGCCCGGTCTCGACCGGGCCGCCGACCGAAGGTCTCCGCACGCATCAGAGGAGACCTGCGGTCGAGAGTGGCAAGGTCAGGAGACCTTGCCACAACGCGCGACCTGCGGTCGTAAGTGAAGGTCAGGAGACCTTGCCACAACAGCCGTCACCGCTTGGGAACGACACGTCACGCTCCAGGCGACGCTCACACGTTGTGGCCCGGTCTCCTGACCGGGCCACTCCGGCCGACCGAAGGTCTCCCGCACGCACAGGAGGAGACCTGCGGTCTGCAGAGTGGCAAGGTCAGGAGACCTTGCCACAACAGCCGTCAGCGCCCACGGCGCGCTCTGGGCGACCCCTCGGGGGACTGACGTCCTCCCGCTCGCCAAAGACAGCACACGCCCCTTGCCGATCGGCCGGTTCGCCTCGACAACAATCTGCCGTCGTGCCGCCACCGTCTCGCGGGGGAGTCGTCATGTCTCGTCCGGTCCTGGCTGTCCTCGTCGTGTGTCTCGCATGCTGGTCTGCCCCTGGTGCCGCGGCCGAGCGGCCGAACGTCGTCGTCATCCTCGCCGACGACCTCGGCGGGGCCGATCTGACGTGCTACGGCAGCACGTTCCATCGCACTCCGCACCTCGACCGGCTGGCCGCCGGCGGGCTGCGCTTCACCTCCGCCTATGCCTCCTGCCCGGTGTGCTCGCCGACCCGCGCGGCGCTACTCACCGGCAAGGTGCCGCCGCGGCTGGGTATCACCGACTGGCTACCCGGCCGTCCCGATCGCCTCGACCAGCCGCTCGCCCGTCCGCCGCTGCGGCAGGAGCTGGCACTGGACGAGGTCACGCTCGCCGAGGCGCTCAAGAAACGCGGCTACGCCACCGGGCACATCGGCAAGTGGCACCTGGGCGGCGACGGCCACGGCCCGCTGCAACAGGGTTTCGACAGCAACATCGCCGGCGATCACACCGGCTCCCCGCTCAGCTACTTCGCTCCGTTCCGCAACAAGACGCGCGCCATACCCGGACTGGAGAAGGCGCCGGCCGGCGAGTACCTGACCGACCGCTACACCGCCGAGGCCGAGCGGTTCCTCGACCGGCACAAGGATGCACCCTTCTTCCTGTACCTGGCGCACAACGCCGTTCACACGCCGCTGCGGGCGAAGGCGGATGTCGTCAAAAAGTATCCGCAAAAGATGACCTACGGCCGGCAGTCGAACCCGGTGTATGCCGCCATGCTGGAGAGTTTGGACGACAGCGTCGGGCGGGTGGTCCGCAAGCTGGACGAGCTGAAGCTGACCGACCGGACGATCGTGATCTTCACGTCGGACAACGGCGGGCTGGCGACGCTGGAGGGGCCGGGTACGCCCGCGACGGTGAACGCGCCGTTCCGCGAGGGCAAGGGATGGCTGTACGAGGGCGGCCTGCGCGTGCCGCTGATCGTCCGCTGGCCGGGCGTGATGAAGCCAGGCACGACCTCCGACGTGCCGGTGATCAGCCACGACCTGTTCCCGACGCTGGTGCGCGCGGCCGGCGGCGACCCCGGCACGGTCGACGGCGTCAACCTGCTGCCGGTGCTCCAGGGCGGGGCGGCGCCGGAGCGGGACGCGCTGTACTGGCACTACCCGCACTACGCCAACCAGGGCGGCCGGCCCGGCGGTGCGATCCGCGCCGGCGGCTGGAAGCTGGTCGAGTTCTATGAGGACGGCCGCCGCGAGTTGTTCGATCTGAGTAAGGACGTATCGGAGAATCGCAACCTGGCGGCCGAGCGGCCGGAGGTGGTCGAGCGACTGGCGAATCGGCTGGCGGCGTGGCGGAAGGAGGTCGGCGCGCAGATGCCGACGGCGAACCCGGCGTATCGCCCGCACCCGCCGGCGGCCGACGGCGCCATCACCCTGCCGGCGCGGCACGCCCGCGTTCACGGCACCCAGCTGCGCTACGAGCCGCTGCCGCACAAGAACACGCTCGGCTACTGGACACAGGTGAGCGATTACGCCACCTGGGAGCTGACGCTGACGGCGCCGGGGACGTATACCGTCGAGGTGCTGCAGGGATGTGGCACCGGGCACGGCGGCAGCAGCGTCGAGGTGACGGTCGGCGGGCAAACGCTCGCTTTCATCGTCGAGGACACCGGCGGGTTCCAGAACTTCAAGGCCCGTGCCATCGGCACCGTCACGCTGGCGACGGCGGGCCGCCACACCCTCGCCGTGCGGCCGAAGAAGAAGGCCGGCGGGGCGATCATGGACATCCGGCAAGTGGTGCTGCGGCCGGTGAAGGCGGGCGGCTGATCGCCTGTCCGTCCGGCGAACCGTTACCAGGCTGAGGCCGGAGTTTCCCCATGCCATCCCCCGCCGACCGCCCCAGCCGCGCCCGCGCCGTCGTCCTGGCGCTGTTGTGCTCGCTTACCTTCGTCCTCTATCTGGATCGCATTTGCATCTCGCAGGCGCTGCCGCGCATCCAGGCGGAGCTGAAACTCGACAACGACGCCATGAAGTACGTGCTGATGGCGTTCACGCTGTCTTACGGGCTGTTCGAGGTGCCGACTGGCCGCTGGGGCGATCGGCTGGGCGGGCGGCGGGTGCTCACGCGCATCGTCGTCTGGTGGTCGGCGTTCACCGCGCTGACGGCGGCGTGTACCGGGTTCTATTCGCTGCTGGTGGTGCGTTTCCTGTTCGGCGCCGGCGAGGCGGGGGCGTATCCGAACGTGGCGCGGGTGGTGGCGCGATGGTATCCGTCGCCGGAGCGGAGCCGGGTGCAGGGGTATGTGCAGACGGCGGCCTACGTCGGCAGCGCCTTCGCCCCGGTGCTGGCCGCCTACCTCATCCATTCGATCGGCTGGCGGTCGACGTTCGTGCTGTTCGGCGGGCTGGGGCTGGTGTGGGCGGTCGGCTTCTGGGTGTGGTTCCGCGACGACCCGGCGACGCACCCGGCGGTCAACGCGGCCGAGCGGGCGCTGATCGGCGACGGCGGGCCGGTCGGCGTGTCGCACCACGAGCCGATCCCGTGGCGCGAGGCGGTGAATAACCCGAGCGTGCGGCTGCTGGCGACGATCATGGTGTGTGCCTCGTTCAACAGCTACCTGTACTTCTCGTGGTTCCCGAAGTATTTGCAGGCAGGCCGCGGGGTGGGCGAGATCGAGGCCGGCTGGCTGGCGTCGCTGGTGCTGGCCGGCGCGGCGGTCGGGACGATGACCGGCGGCTTTCTCGGCGACTGGCTGGCGCGCGGTCGGCCGATCAGCGCGCGGCGGAGGCAGGGGGCGGTAGCCTACACGCTGGCGGCCGGGCTGATCGGCGTGGGCGTGCTGTGCGAGTCACCGCGCCTGATGGCGACCTGCGCCGCCCTGTCGTGCGTCGCCGCCATGCTGCCGATGGCCAACTGGTGGTCGTGCGCCATCGAGATCAGCGGACGACATCTCGGAGCGCTTTTCGGGCTGATGAACGGGCTGGGGGTGTTCGGCGCGATGGGGTCGCAGTATTTCTTCGGCCGGTTCACCAGCTGGCGCGAGGCGCACGGGCACGTCGGGCGGGCGCAGTACGACCCGGCGTTCGCCGTGTACGTCGTCGCCCTGCTGGTGGCCGCTGTCTGCTGGGCGTGCTACGTCTCGCGCGCGGTGCTGCCGGACGACGAGCCGCTCACAGGTACTCGGCAAACAGCTCCCGACTCGGCCGCGGGATGACCACCTCGGAGACGAGCAGACCGCGGCGGCGCACCTGGGCGGCGGCCGCCTGCACGCCGGCGCGGACGTCGGCCACGCTGCCGGTCATCAGCAGCAACCCCTTGCCGCCCAGCGCCATCGCGACGTGGATGCGAAAGATCGTCACCCGCGCCGACTTGGCCGCCGCGTCGGCCGCCGCCAGCACGCTCGTGCCGCTGAACGATTCGATCAGCCCCAGCGCGCCGACGTCCTCCGGCTTGAGCACCACCGATCCGCCCAGCGCCGGGAACAGCCCCTCGTCGACGTTGGTCAGCACCATCCGGTCGATGACCGCCTCGTCCGCTCGATGCGCCCCGGCGGTGACCGCCGCCTCGACGGCGCTGACCGACCCGCCGACGATCACCAGATACTTGCCCGAGCAGATCGTCCGCGCGATCATCAGCTCCACCGACGCCGCCTTGAGCATCTCGTCCTCGGCCTGGTAGCCGACGCCGATGCTGCTGAACTCCAGGCGCCGATCGATCGTGGCGTGGGCATGGCTCCTCCGGGGATGGGGCGACGGGTCAGGCGCGGTCGATCCACACGACGCCGTCGGCGACGGCGGTGACGGTCCCGTCGATCGAGGCGTGGACCGGGGCACCGAGGGCGGGCTTGCCGGCGACGATCGGCGGGCGGCCGACCACCTGGCCGCGTGTCACCCGGTCGCCGGCGCGGACGACCGGCTGGCACGGCGCGCCGGCGTGCTGTTTCAGCGCGATGCCGACCTTGCGCGCGTCCAGCGGAGCGGCGCGAAGCGGGCCGACGTTGCGGAACTTCGTCAGCCCGAGCTTCTGCATCAGCCGGGCCATCGGCGCCTTGCGATTGTTCAGGTGCAGCTCGGCGCGACGCGGGTTGAACGGCGGGTCCTGCCAGCGCGTCTTCTCGGCCGCCAGGCGCCGCTTGTTCTGCCCGCACACGTTGCGCGGGTCGAGGTCTTCGGGGCAGGCGTACAGGCTGCACAGGTTGCACTCGCAGCAGAACGACGTGCCGAGCACGTTCGCCTCGCCGACGAGGTTGAAGCCGAGGCTGCGCATCGCCTTGTGCGGCTCGATCGGATGGCCGAGCAGGTAGCGCGGGCACATCTCGGTGCAAAAGCTGCACTGGTCGCAGGCGCTGCGGCCGATGCGGGCGATCTGCCCCCAGCTTTGCAGCCGGCGGCGGACGACGACGTGATCGCCCGGTAAGACGACGATCCCTCCCGTGGTGCGATCCACCAGCGCGTTGTGGTTCGGCTGCAAGGTGCCCATCATCACCCCGCCGACCATGAAGTGCGGGTCGGCGACGGTGGCGCCGCCGGCAGCGGCGACGCACGCGGCCAGGGTGACGCCGATCGGCACGCGCAGGGTGACCGGCTCGGCGACGGCGCCGGCGACGGTCAGGTACTTCTCGACCACCGGCGTTTCGGCCGCGCGTGCCACGTTGAGCGCCGTCTCGACGTTGATGACGACGGCGCCGACCGCCAGCGGCAGACCGCCGGGCGGGATCACCCGACCGAGCACGTCGTAGACCAGGATGAACTCGTCGCCGGCGGGGTAGCTGTCGGACAGCTCGGCCACGCGCATGTCGGCCGACACCTTGCGGCGGACCAGATCGATGACGTCGTGGTACTTTTCCTTGATGCCGACGTATCCCGTGGCGGCGCCGACCAGCTGCATGGCGGTCCGCAGCCCGTCGAGGACGCCATCCGCGTGCGCGTGCAGTAACTCCTTGTCTTTGTGCAGGAGCGGCTCGCACTCGGCGGCGTTGACGATCACCGCCTCGGCGCGCGCGGCGAGCTTCACGTGGGTCGGAAACCCGCCCCCGCCGGCGCCGACCACCCCGGCCTCGGCAACAGCGTCCACGGTCACTGACGGCATGACACACCTCGGTTCCCGTCCATTTTAGAATGGAAAGAGGGGAACCACAAAGGTCACGAAGATCACAAAGGAAAGACAACAAAGAACAGCCAGAATGACATCCATCGTCGGTCGTTGGACGTCCGATGGGTGCCGCCTGGTGCCATGCCCACGCTGGCGTGGGCATGTGCAGGACGGCGACCTGCGGCTCTACCGTGGATATCGGCCGCGGACGGACAGGCGGGGACGGTCGCATCGGTCGTCGTTCACCCCGACGCTGCCCCGCGGCCAGACCGACCGGCAAAAATGGCGCACCCGGCACGACCGCATCCCTCGACATCGTGAGCTAGAATGACAGCAGAGGGGTTGCGCCCACAGGATCCGTCGGACAGGAAAGGGACATGCACAACCGCGCGTGGGAAGCCGTTTTGCGACACATCCCGTCCGCCCAGCACGACCAGTTCATGCTGGTGACGGCGAGCGGGACGGAGATCGCGTTACAGGGGTTCCTGCGAATCGAGTCCGAGTTCGTTGTCGTCAAGGGGCGGTTGTCGGGCAGCCAGGAGCAGGGCCGGGTGTTCTTCATCCCCTACGCGCAGATCGACTACTTCGGCACCTCCAAGCCGATCAAGGACACCGATTTCGAGGAGCTGTTCGGCACCCTCAGCGTGCCGGCGCCGGTCGCTCCGGCTGAGGTCAACGGCGTGGACCCCGGCGTGCCGGTGATCGCGCCTGGACCGGGGATGGTGGCGGTGGCGCCCAGCGCGCACGGGTCCGGACTGCGGCCGCCGATCCGCTCCGAGGTGCTCGAACGCTTCCGCAACAACCGCAACGGCAACGGTCCGCCTAGCTCGGGCAACCTGCCGCGGCCCAACGGACCGTAGCCCGCCGGTCGGCCGCTCCCTATCCTGCACTGCATGCAAGACACCGCTTCGTCGCCGACCCGTATGCAACCCGCCCCGATCACCAGCGTCCAGCCCGGCGGCGGGTTCGGCTTTGCCGTCGAACGCGCCTGGGGCCGCCTTCGCCGCGGCATCCTCCGCCGCTGCTTCCCCGGCCACGTCCGCCGCATGGCAGCGCTCCGCCAGGGCAGCTGTCCCGACTGCCCGCACGACATCGTCGACCCGCGCGACCTGAAGCTCTTTCAGAACGTGTGCGGTTACTGGTTCCGCCCCGAGGATGACCCCTACGCCTGGCGCGGCCGGCTCGGGCTGGCGCGGGCCGGGCTGGTCGAGATCATCCTGACCAGCCTGGTGATGCTGCCGCTGATGGCAGGGTGCGTCGCGGCCGGCGTGTGGCTGCACCCGGCGGCATTGCTGCCGCTGATCGCGCTGGTGCCGCTGTATGTCTTCCTGGTCACCTTTTTTCGCGACCCGTCGCGCACCATCCCTGACGACCCGGCGGTGCTGGTCAGCCCGGCCGACGGCGTGGTGACGCACCTGGAGGAAGTGGCCGACGCGGACTTCCCCGACGGTAAGGCGTTTCGGGTGAGCATTTTTCTGTCGGTGTTCAACGTCCACGTCAACCGGGTGCCGCGGTCGGCACGGGTGACGGCGGTGACGTATTACCCCGGCGCGTTCCTCGACGCCCGATCGAGCGATTGCCCGGTCCGCAACGAGCAGATGTGGCTGGACTTCGAGGACGCCTGCACCGGCGCGCTGGTGTGAGTGCGCCAGATCGCCGGCGCGATCGCCCGCCGCATCGTCTGCACGGTGAAGCCGGGCGAGCTGGTGAAGGTGGGCGACCGCTTCGGGATGATCAAGTTCGGCTCGCGGACCGAGGTCCTGGTGCCGGCGCGGTGCGTCGCCGAGGTGAAGGTGACCGTCGGCCAGGCCGTCCGCGGCGGTAGCGACGTGCTCCTGCGGCTGCACGGGTGACGGGGCATCCTCGCCGTTGCGGGGCGGAGTTCGTACCCCTATCGAGGGACCGTCGCCTCGGAGGCTGCCGCCATGTCGATCCGCGCCGCCACGCCATTGCTCCTCTTCCCTGTTCTCGGCCTGCTCGCGGGCGGCTGCGGGGTGGCCGAGTATGAGAAGAAGATGCTGGAGGCGCAGAACCGGCTGCAGCGCTTCGACGAGGAGAAGCGCGTGCTCGGCGCCCCGCTCAACCTGCCGCGCGTGCTCGACGAGAACCAGGTGTCGACCGACGTCGCCAACCTGTTCCTCCGTCCGCCGCACGGGATCAGCGAGAACCCGTCCAACGACAAGGAGCCGCGCGAGCGGCTGTTCTACTCGTATCCGCCGGCGACCGGGAAACAGGCCGGTGGGTTCACCCTGGTCGAGCTGGCGTTCGGCGACGTCCTCCGCGACCGCGACTTCGCCCAGAACGTGCTCCGCTGCTTCAGCGCCACCGGCGGGACGGCCAGCCGCACCAACTCGGTGCAGGCGCCCGGCCGGGCCGAGCCGGTCACCTTCCAGACAACCGAGTTCGAGGATGGGCAGTACTTCTACTCGGTCAATGTGTGGCGAGGCAGCAAACAGCAGGTGGCGGTCGCCTACTGGGTGCTGCGCGAGCAAAAGGCGGCCGCTCGCCGCGCCCTTGATCTGAGCCTGCGGACGTTCGCGATGGACGCCGACGCAACGGCGGCGCGGCAGCTGTACCAGCGGGCGGCCTCGGGCCAGCTGCTCAAGCCGCCGACCGCCCGCTAGCCGGCCGGGTCACTTGTTCGGGTAGCCCTTCTGCCAGAAGTTCTCCCCGTGCCAGTTGAGCCCCGGATGCGTCTCGATGGTGCAGTCGCCGTTCACCCGCACCTGGCAGGCCAGCCGCATCTCGTCCTCGCGGCCGAGCGACGCCAGCATCGACACCGGATGAGCGTTCAGGTTGATCTTCTCCATCAACGTCTTCGGGTTCAGGTTCTCCATGCCTTGCTTGACCAGCACGCGGCAGGTGCCGCACAGCCCATTGCCGCGGCAGTTGAGGTAGCTCTCGACGGTGCCGTGAACCTCGACGCCGGCCTGGCGGGCCTCGGTGCGGAGGTTGCCTCCCGCCGGCACCTCGATTTCCTGTTTCTCGTTGACGAAGGTGACCCTGGGCATGGAAAGTACATCCTGGGAGCGAGACGACGGGGATCGCGACCGGCTCGCGATGATCGGGGGGCATTGTACAAACCGCCCCCCGGCAGGCCACCGGCCGCCCGCGCCTGAAGGAGCTGTGGTCATGGCTGCCCCGCAACCGGCCCCGGTCCGCCTCGCTCACCTGAGCGACATCCACGTCACCACCCGCCGGCTGTCGTGGCGGCGCGAGGACTGGCTGAACAAGCGGCTGGCCGCCTGGATGAACCTGCGCCTGCTCGGCCGCGGCTTCCGCTTCCGCAACGCCGAGCGGGTGATGGCGGCGCTGCGACACGATCTGCTGGCGCGTCGCCCCGACCACGTCCTCTTCTCCGGCGACGCCAGCGCCATGGGGTTCGAGGAGGAGATCGGCCGGGCCGCCGCCCTGTTGCCGCTGACCGAGCTGGCCGGGCTGGCGGTGCCGGGCAACCACGACTACTGCACGCGCACCGCCATGCACTCCGGCGTGTTCGAGCGGCACTTCGCCGCCTGGCAGACGGGCGAGCGGGTGGGCGACGCGATCTACCCGTTCGCCCAGCGCGTCGGTCCGCTGTGGCTGGTGGCGGTCAACTCGGCCACCGCCAACCGCTGGGCCTGGGACGCCCGCGGCGAGGTCGGCGCCGCCCAGCTCGACCGGCTCGACCGGCTGCTCGGCCGCCTCCCGCCGGGACCGCGCATCCTGGTAACCCATTACCCGGTAGCGCTGTCGGACGGCCGGCCGGAGCGGGCGGTGCGCGGGCTGCGCGACCTGACGCCGCTGCTGGCGATCGCCAATCGGGGCGGCGTCGGGCTGTGGCTGCACGGCCACCGACACGACCTGTACTACCTGCCGCGCAACGAACTGGTGCCATTCCCGGTGCTGTGCGCCGGCAGCACCACCCAGACTGGACACTGGTCGTACTTCGAGTATTCCATTACCGGCGATCGACTGACCGCCCTGCAGCGGGTGTACGAGCCAGCCGACGACGGGTTCCGGGATGGGCCGACGATGGAGGTGGAACTGGGGTGGGCGCCGGTCGGGTCAGACGGGGGGAAAAATGAACCGGCCTGACGAGAGAAGCACTCTCGTCAGGCCTGGCAGGTCACGCTGCTCGGCTCCAGCCGTGGTTCTCACCTCGGTCGTAGAAGCCTCACGTAAAACTGGTGTGTGTCGGGTAGTGTGACCCGTCGTTCAGTCGGTTGCCAGCGGACGTCCCCCCTGTCAGACTGGGGTTGCATCACTGTCCGCGTTGTCCAGTGCCGGTACGTGGCGAAGCCCACCTCGAGAACCAGCGGATCGATCCGAAAGACACAGGGCCCTGAATGTGCCGCGGCGGCAGCGGCGAGCAGCTTCTCCTCGACCAGATCGGTCGACAGGGACTCCCCCTCGGGGAGTAGGCCACTGCTCACAATCACTGCCAGCACTTCCCGAAGCGGCTGCCAAACCTCAGGCTCCGCCATCCACACCGGGTGCTGACTGGTCAGCGCCTCGACGAACGCTCGGAATTGCTCCGAGCCTATTTCCGTGCCAAACACAGTCACGAGCGCATCACGCCGAAGGGTTTGCCGGATCACGGACCGGTCCGACCCGAAGTCGATGCTGCCGACGTCGATACAGCCGACCCGTTCGGCCTGGTCGAAGTCGGAGGGAAGGAGAGGCTTCCTCCACGGATCATTCCCCGCGACCCAACCCGCAAGGGTCAGCAGCACGGCCAGCGCCAGGATGATGAGGCGCAGCCACAGCGACTCGGTCCGGCATGCACAGATCATTGGCGGCCTCCCTCGGCTGGGGGCCGTCCGAACGACGCCCCGCACAGCACCGACAGGTCAAAGGAAGCCAGGGCACGGACACCGAAACTGGTTGCTGACCAGCCGCCCGCACGTTGGTGTGAAGGCCGGCCGGACGAGAGAAGGAAAAGAGCAATGGTTGTGCCAGCCACGGATCAGGCTGCTCGATTCGCCACAACTCGATGGCGCGAAACGACATGAAAGTTTCGCCATTTTCCCGCCGCGTTGGTCCGCCCTGTGCGCAGTGTGCGATCCTGGCACATTGGAGCGCGCGGGCTGTGCGAGAAGGATACAGACGGGATCAACCGGGCGGCAGCTTCTGGTCGATCAGCGCCCGCAGCTCGCGGGCGGCCTTCACCGCGGTGGCCAGGTCCGGATCGTCGGCGTACAGGGTGATCACATCCTGCGCCAGCCGGCGCTGATCGAGCTGCGAGCCGGTGCCGCCGTCGAACGCCGTGCGCGCCTCGGCGACCGCCTTCTGCAGCAGTGCCACCCGCGCCCGGTCGTCCTGCGGCTTCTCCTTCAGCCGATCGGTCAGGGCGCGGATGCGCGTGGCGGCGTACAGCTGCCAGAACCGCTCCTGCTCGACCCGGTGGTTCATCACCGACGCGAACACCTGCCAGAAGCGGTCGTCGGCGTCCTTGCCGGTGGTCGACTCGCGGAGCCGCTCCAGCCGCACGCGGGCGCCGGCCAGGTCGCCCAGCGCCTCCTGGCGGAAGGCGAGGAACGCCAGCGCTTCCGGCCCGTCCACCTTCGGCTCGACCCGCCGGTCGCGGACCTCCTGCCCCAGCGCCGCCAGGCGCTGGCTCTCGGCGTCCAGCGCGGCGAACGCCGCCAGGTGGCGGGCGGCCACCACCCCCAGCCGGGTCGATCCCTCCAGCTCCAGCAGCTGCCGCCACAGCTTCGCCGCCTCGTCGCGCTCGCCGTCGTACTCCAGCGCGGCCGCCTTGAACGCCAGCTTCTCGCCGTCGGTGTTCGCCTGCGGCTCGATCCCCCTGGGGTTACGCCGATAACGGAGGTACTTGTGCAGCAGCTCCTCGTAGCGCGCGGCATCGTGGGCGTCGGCCCACACCCGCACCTGCTTCGCCCTGTCGCCGCCGTCGGCGTAGCGGGTCAGGTATTCCTGAATCGGGCCGTCGCGGGCCTCCTCCAGCTTCTCACGCGCGCGGTCGCGCCGCTCCGGCTTGTCGCTCAGCTCGGCGACCGCGGTCATCATCCGTTCGCATTTCGCGTACAGGGGGTCAGCCGACGCCGGCCGCTTCGCCACGACGACGCCGACGACGATGCCGACCAGCAGCAGGATCAGGCCGGCCGCCTTGGCGACGACCTCCCATCGCCGCTGCTGCTCCTTCTTTTTCTTCTTCTTGCCGCCCTTGCGGCTGCCCATCAGGCTGCGGGCGGCGTCGCGGTCCTCGTCGGTCAGTTTGGCGCGCTTGCCGTCGCCGACGGTGGCGCGGACGGCGTCGATGCCGGCCGCCTGCTGCGCCTCCACCTTCTCCTGAATGGACGAGAGCACCTTGGCGACCATCTCGGCGTCGCGCGGCCGGTGGTCGGGGGTCTTCTCCAGCAGCTGGCAGATGAGGGTGTCCAGCCACACCGGCACGTCGAGCGCCAGCCGGCTGGGCCGGGGCGGCTGGGCGTTGACGTGCAGCATGAACATGTCCATCGCGCTCTCGGCGATGAACGGCTTGCGGCCGGTGATCAGCTCGAAGAACACCACGCCAAGAGAATAGAGGTCTGATTTATAGGTAATGTCGCGATCGCCGCGGCACTGCTCGGGCGACATGTAGGCGGCGGTGCCGACGGTGCAGTTGGCGCCGGTCAGCCCGGTGACGTCGAGGTCCTTGGCGATGCCGAAGTCGGTCAGCTTGAGCGTGCCATCGGGCAGGATCATCAGGTTGGACGGCTTCAAATCGCGGTGGACGATGCCGGCCTCGTGGGCATGTTGCAGGGCGGCGCACAGCTGGGAGCCGAGGTCGACGACTTCTTCCCAGCTCATGCGATCGCGGCGGGCCATGACACGGTCGAGCGACTCGCCCTGGACGTACTCCATCGCGTAGTACGGCTGGCCGCGGTGTTTGCCGATGCCGAACAGGCGGACGATGTTGGGGTGGTTGAGCTGTTTGAGGATGTTGGCCTCGCGGTCGAAGCGAGCGAGGGCGTTGGCGCCGAGGCCGGGGGCCATCACCTTGATGGCGACGCGCTGGCCGGTCTTGGTGTACTTGCCGAGGTAGACCGCCCCCATGGCGCCGGCGCCGAGTTCTTTCTCAATGAGGAACGGACCGAGCTGCTGTCCGACGAGCATGCCGCCACCTGTCAGGTTGAGCCGAGGGCCGAGGTCGCCGAAGCGGGTGTAGCGCTATGGTAGACCGTGCCGCCGCGGCCTGGCAATGGGAGCCGCGCCTTGTCAGGCGCTGCCGCCCCACCCTTCCACTCCTGACGAGTGTCGCGGCGAAGTCGGGCGTGGGAGAAGATCGATTGGTTTCAGGGCGACGGCTGACGGTTAAGCATCCGGGTCGGCATCGCCACTGGCCGCCCGGCGGATTCGATGTCGACCCGGTTCGACGACCACAAACGCCCCCTGCAGTTCAACTTCCGCATAGAGTCCCAGGACGCGGCTCAATTCGGCGTGGACCGCCTGCAGGGTTGATGGAAGGACTCGCAGATACAGCACCCCGGTCCCCAGCGCTTGCAGAAACACCAGCCCGCCGTAGTCCCGATCGCGGGTAACGAACAGTCGACCGTCAGCGTGGGCGACTCGCAATAATTCAGCGTCCGCCGACTGCGCCATTCCCCGCTCGGCGGCCGTCTCCACGTCATGCCCGAGCGCCCGCAGGAACTGCACGGTAGCCGCGTACACGTCCTGGTCCGCCAGTAGCCTCATGCCGTCTCCGCCATTCGGATGTCTTCCAGGGCGATCAGGTCGATGGCGTACTGAACGCACGCGCGGATGTCATCGGCCGAAAGGTCCGGGTAGTAGTCACGGCGGATCTCTGCCGACGAGATGTTCTCGCGGATCAACTCCAGCACACTCTGCACGGTAATGCGCGTGCCGGCGACACACGGTTTCCCGAAGTGGACGTGCGGCTGAACGGCGATTCGATCACGCATGGCTGCATCCTGAGGGGCTATCTCGGTAGACACCAAACCTTCCTGCCGAACCAGGAAGGATGTTGCACCCACGCACGCTACTCTACCCAGCCATGTCGGCCCACGTCAACGATCGACTCCCGCCGCGCCCCACCCGCGTCACCGCAACCAGCGGGCGACGTCGAGGGCGTGGTAGGTGAGGATGGCGTCGGCGCCGGCGCGGCGGTTTTGGACAGCGGTTTGCCGGGCAGTCCTCCGTCCCGGGTTACGGCTCACCGACATCGGGAGGGCGAATGCGCACGCGGCCCGCCTCCACCGTGAGAATGGCTCCCCGGGTCAATTCATCTTCATGCGGCCGGCTCGATTTCGAGTGGTTCGATCCGTTCATGACCGACCATCCGTCGCGCATAGACCAGGCAGGCCTGGATATCTTCTCTTTCCAGCCACGGATACCCCTGCAACAGCACCTCGGGCGTGTCCCCGGCGGCGAGCATCCCCAGGACGTGTTCGACGGCGAGTCGCCGACCTCGGATGATGGGCTTGCCGCCGAAGATGGTCGGGTTCACGGTGATGCGTTCAAGCAGTTTGTGTTCGTCCATGGTTCGTCCTCGGTCGGGTGAGGGGGCGGCCGTATTTCGCTCCGCATGCCGCGTCACCGCAGCCAGCGGGCGACGTCGAGGGCGTGGTAGGTGAGGACGACGTCGGCGCCGGCACGGCGGATGCTCGTCAGGATCTCCAGCGTCACTCGCCGTTCGTCGATCCAGCCCTTCGCCGCCGCCGCCTTCACCATCGCGAACTCGCCCGACACGTTGTACGCCGCCACCGGCACGCCGAAGCGGTCCTTGACGCGACAGTGTCCAGGTACGTACTTCGCCGGCTTGACCATCACCATGTCGGCCCCTTTCGCCCGGGTCGAGGGCCACCTCGCCAGGCACCTCGTCGCCGTTCGCCGGGTCCATCTGGTAGCTCGACCGATCGCCGAACTGCGGCAGCGGCTCGGCGGCGTCGCGGAACGGGCCGTAGAACCCCGAGGCGTACTTGGCGGCGTAACTCGGGATCGGGATGTGCGACAGGCCGGCGGCGTCCAGGCCGGCGCGGATCGCCTGCACCATGCCGTCGAGCATCCCGCTCGGAGCGACCACGTCGGCGCCGGCTTGAGCGTGGCTAACGCACTGCGCGCCAGGTTCACAGGCGTCGCATCGTTGTCGAGGTCGAGCCGTCCGGTCGCCTCCGACAGCACCCCGCAGCCCAGTGGCCGTGGTCGGTGTGCTCATGAAGCGCTCATCCGTGATGAGTAACGCCTTATCGCCATAGTGAGTGCGGAGCGCGCAGCGCTGCGGACGTGCCGCCGGCACCATCCTCCAGGGCGACGGCGCTGATCCGGGTCCTTGTGCGTCGGGATACCGAAGAGCATGAACGCGCGCGGACGCCGAGGTCGAGCGCGCATACGACCTCGTCGACGAGGGTGTCGACCAGCAGCTGGTAGTTGCCGAGTCGACGTGATCTCGTTGCGCACGCGCCGCGACCGGGGCGGACGAACAGCGGCAGGATCAGGTCGGCCGGCGACAACGTGGTCTCGCGGACCAGCTCGCGGACGAGCAGGTGATGGCGGGGGCGGCGGAGGCGGGTAGTCGGAAACGACGGTGTCATGGCAAACCCGTGCGGGGCGATCAGCCGTTAGGGGGTGTCGAGATGGCTTGCAACCGGGCCGCCAGCTCCGGCGACAACCGCGCCCGTCCAGCTGGCGTCGATCAGGCCGACCTCCAGCATATCCGGTCTGCGTTCAGTCTTGTCCCAGTACGGCGGTCAACTTCATGCGGACGAGCGGCTTCGAGCGTCATTACACGGAATTGTCGGCCCGGCTCCGATTCGCTCGTCGGGGACCACGGCCGGATCACTCGGTCACCACCTCGCCGGAGAACAGCACATGGACGGCATGGCGCGCGGTTCGGCTGCGGCTCCTTCAAGGAACATGTGGATGTCGATGGTTTCGTGATAGATGAACCCGGCCGAACCGGCGGCCTCCTTCGCCGCCTCCAGGTTCCTCGGCGCGCAACGGATCGACATCCTTGGTCACCCGGACTGCAGCCTCATCGACCGCCCCCACATAGGTCGCACGGCATTGCCGCCGATGACCGCATACGGGATACCTGCCTGTTCCAGCGCCGTGGCGCGCAGCAGCCGTGCTGCACCTTTTCCGCCGCATTCATGGATCGCCTCCAGGGTCAACCCCAGGGGAACCACCGTCTTCGGCGTCGTCGTCGCTCTCCATTATCGGTTGTACACCGCGTTGGCGGCAGCGACGCCGGCGGGGGTCACCGTCGCCTGGCCAACTCGTCCAGCACCTGCTCGATCGCCGCCAGCACCTGCGCGCCACCGTCGGCCGGCTATTGTAGCCCATGGATCGATCCGCCACGCCTTCCCCTTCCAGGTCGCCCAGCCCGCCGCCGATCTCGATGCCGAGGAACTGCTCCAGCATGAACTTGCGGCCGGCCACGTCGTCCGCCCCAGCGGGGAAGTACGCCGCGTTCAGCTTGCGGCAGCTGATGATCAGGTCGGCGGTATAACTCAGCCAGCGCGGTCGATCCCGCCTTCAGCGCCGCGTGGTTCTCGCGTTGCGCTGCCGCGCCGCTCCAGCCCCTCCTCCAGCACCAGCCGCAGCGCTCGTGCAGCGCGTAGTTCATGCTGATCGGCGCCGTGTGGTGGTGAACGCGATCGCCGCCCGGTATTTTCGCAGGAGCGACAGGTCGGGAATACCAACTCTGCCTTGGACTTGCGGCCCGGTCCATCACCTCGCACGCCCGCGGACTGAACGACACCGGCGACCCAGCCCCGGCGGACAACTCAGCCCCTTCTGCGTGCAGCTGTAGATGGCGTCGATCTCCCACTCGTCGACGCACACCGGCACGCACCCAGCGCCCGTCACCGCGTCGACGATCAGCAGGGTATCGAACTCGTGGCACAGCTGGCCCAGCCCCTCGATTGGTGCCATGCCCCGGTCGTCTCCGCCTGGACGATGCCGAGCACCTTGGGCCGCACGCACGGAGCGTTTCGCGAATCTGCTGGAAGTCGAACACCTCGCCCCACGGTCGCTCCTGCACCGTCACATCAGCGCCCGGTGCG
The DNA here is from genome assembly GCA_046350215.1 of Gemmataceae bacterium. GTDB lineage: Bacteria > Planctomycetota > Planctomycetia > Gemmatales > Gemmataceae > JAXMAU01. The sequence goes on from JAXMAU010000014.1 coordinate 30,348, forward strand.
GCCGGCGATATCGACCATCCGTCCGCCGAAGAAGCCGTTGACGCACACGACCACGCGATCACCCGGCTCGAGCAGGTTGACCGGGCACGTCTCCATCCCGCCATGCCGGTAGCGCTCGGCAGCGTCAACGGGTTGCGGGTCTGGTAGACGTCGCGCAGCATCTCCTGCACCTCGTTCATCAGCTCCGGGGGAACTGCGGGTCGAGGTGGCCGAGCAGCGGCGTCGCCATCATCCGTAGCACGTTCGGGTGAACGTCGCTGGGGCCAGGACCGGTAGCAGCCGCGGGGTCAGGTTGAGCTGATGGGGGCAGAGGCATGAATACGCCTTTCTGTTCCGGGTCGTCGAGGCCTGGGCCATCTGGCGATCGCGGCTGCTGAACCCGGACCGCTGATCGCCTTGTGCCGGGTGCGTCGAACCGCCGACCCACTCAGGCGCGCAGCCCTCCGCGGTGGTCAGCACCGCGCCCGGCCTGCTCCATCCGCCGTAACGCCGTGTCGTGATCGAGGCGGTGGCGAGCGCCGACGTCGACGGCGAGGTAGACGCGGAAGTCGAGCGCCAGCAGGTCGAGGCGGTGTTGAGTACGCAGACGTGCGTCTCGATGCCGGCGAGGACCTTCGGCCGCGCGCCTCGCGGTGAAACGTCTCGGCCACCGCCAGGATGCCGCAGCGAACGAACGCCGTCTTCTCCGGCCGCACCGGCGGCCGGGCGGCCAGGTCGGGTATCGTCGGCCCCGGTCAGGGTACTGCTCGGTCGCCTGCACCGTCATGTCGAGCAACCGGGCGACGTCGATCAGGAGGCGACGCGTTGCGGTGAGCGCATTGGCGTCGGGGAGGGGCAGCGGCACCACCATGTCCACCACCAGCAGGCCGGTATCGGCCGCCGACATCTGCGTGGCGTGTGGCATGGGTGCGTGTTCCTCCGGGGCGGTCGCGAGTCCTGTCGGGATGCTGCTATGGCCCCGCGGCGCGTTCGTCAACAACACGACCGCCGCCCCAACCCGGCCTCGCCGACCGGATCGCTGCCGAGCGGCGACAATCCGAGCAGGTCGCGACGGACGGCGTTGAGCACACCGCGGTCGAGCGGATCGCCGCCGTGGATGCCGACGTGGACGAGGGCGAGGAACGCCGTTTTGAGCACGTTGGCGCGGACGCGGACGGTGTGCGGCGTACGTCGGCAGGTGCAGGTGGATGTACCGATCAGCCAGCTCGCCGGCGCGCAGCACCAGCGTGACCCGTCCGCGGGATGCGTAAAGACGACGTAATCGTCCGCTTCCAGCACCCAGGCATGGAACCGTTCGGGCGTCAGCCGATCGATCCGCCGCAGCTCGTCGATCAGCCACGCCGACAGTTCGCGAGGGCATGTGCCTTCGGTATACAGGTCCATCAGTCCGGTGCCGAGAACGGCCAGCCGCCGCCCCACGTCGACAAGCGCTTCCGCCGGCCCGCCGGCCTGCGTCTGCGATGCGCGCAGCGCCCGCGTGATGCTTCCAGGTGTTGAACAGCACCGGCGGCAGCACTTCCAGCGCGTTGCCGACATCGTCGGCCTGCAGGGACCGGCTGTTCATGACCCCCGCCTGACACGGTCGGCCGGGAGAGGACTCCTCGTTCCGCCACGGGGTGCATGGCGGCTGGCATTCCAGGGCGTCGAGGTACTGCATGATTTGTTCGCGCGTCAGCCCGCCAGTCGCTCCTCGATCAGGAACGATTCGACGAAAGACACGGCGATCCTGGATCGCGAGGGATACCAGGATTTCGCGGCGTTCCTGCGGCGGTAGCGCACGAATGGCCTCCGCCATCTCCACCGGCGTCAGTCCGGGGAAGTGGTCCTTGACGTACTGGCGGCGGAAGTCTTCCATCGTGTGCAGCACGGCAACACCCCGTCGGAACAACACGGCTGCAGGTCTGTTTATCCAGTAATCAACTACTGACATTCTGACGGCACTTCGCTCCGACCTGCCGCATGGCGTCCACGAACTCGTCTCGCGGCACCCGGTACGTCTTGCCGTATCGGAACTCGCCGTTATCCGCGTCGTGACCGGGGAGGAACCACAGCTCGACCGATCGGCCGAACCGACGCCGCAGAGTAATGGCGCCGCTCCGAGCACTGGTCCCGCGTTTATTCTCCGGAGCGGAGGACGGCCACCACGGCGATCGTCGCGGGGTCGGTCGAACGGACGCCCGATGCGACCGCCTGCCCGTCGCCCACGGCTCCAACCGCACGTCGATCACTTGAACGGCGCCCGGGGGCGAGCGCGTCGAAAGCAAGCGCTGATGGACATAGGCCCTGCCGAGGACGACGAACATTCCGAGGCTGACCACCACTGCCAGCCGGCCCCGCCTGCGAACCGCCCTATTGCCCTTGTGAGCGTCCATGGGTGCCCCGCTTCCATCGCTCCAGGGAGCGTATCCTGGCTGTGCATCGGGGATCCGGTAGAGACTTACTCTGTGCGCGCGGCTTACGCGGTTTGGCGGGGGCGATCTTCAGGGCGTCGAGGTACTGCTGAATCTGCTCCGGCGTCAGTCCCGCCAGCCGCCTTTCCAGCGGTAACGCCTGGAGTACGTCTTCTTGCTCCTCCGGCGTCAGCTGGGGGAAGTGCTCTTTGACATACTTGCGGCGGAAGTCTTCCATCGTGTAGGGCACGGCGAACCCCTCCCCTCGTAACTGCTCGGCCAGCTGGCCCAGCAGCGTGCTGGTGTCGGCCGACCGCCGCCGGTAGGCGCCGCCGCCGAAGGCCACCAGCTCCGGCGATGCGCTGAACAGGTGCAGTGCTGCGTTGTGCGTCTCGCGCGGCAGTTCGCCGGCCACCACCACGCGCACCGCGTCGGTCCCCCACCGGCAATCATACACCCCCGCCTGCACCGCCTGCCAGGGAACCTGTCGAGCCAGGTTCCGTCTGGTTTCTCCCATGCGGTGACACGGCAGCCACCGTCACGGATGGTGCGGTCACGCCGGCCGGGTGCCGACGGCGACGACGATCGGCACCGCATAGTGCAACGCCTCGCCGACCCGGTGCGCGCCGATGCCGAGCTGATCCACCCCGACATCGGCGCGGACCAGCGTGCGAATGCGGTCGGCCCCGTCGGCGACCGGGAACGACGCCGCCAGCTGCGCTTCCAGCTCCAGCTCCACCTTGTATTCGGCGAACTGCACGTCACTCAGCCCGCCGGCGGCGAACAGCCCGGCGAACTCGTCCCGGCTGAGGGCGTGGACGTGGGACGGGTCGCGGAGCCGTTCGAGCGCGTCATAAGCGTCCACCTTGTCCGCCGGCAGGGCGACGTCGGCGACCAGCACCCGCCCGCCTGGCCGGCACACCCGTACCATCTCTGCCAGCACCGCCGCCGGCCGCCGGAAGTGGTGGAACGAGTAGCGAGTGAGAACGAGCGAGAACGACGCATCGGGGAACGGCAGCGGGTCGGCCGTCCCGACTCGCCAGGTCAGGTTGGTCAGTCCGCGGGCGGTCTGCGCCTGCTCCGCCTGGCGGATCATCTCCGGAGTGAGATCCAGCCCGGTCAGGTGGGCGACGTGCGGGGCGAAGTGGCAGGCCACCAGCCCCGGCCCGCATGCCACGTCGAGGACGTGATCGGTCGCCACCGCCCGGCACAGCCGCACCAGCAGGTCGAGCGACGTGGCGTGTCCCGGCAGTCGGGCGAACGGCACCGCCTGCCGGGTGAACTGGTCGATCGTCACCGCCTCGTGCGTCGCTGCGTCCATGGGACTCCCCTTCTCTTACCGTCGAGGCCTCGGGCAACCGCCAGACTGGCACCAATGTACCCGGCGACCAGGCGGGTGTGCCGCCGAAAACCCCTCACTCCACACCCAACTCGATACCGCTCGACCTCGGGACCAGGGATGATCGATCTGACCTCTTTCAATCCTATTAACGATAGCTTTTGTCGTCTCTCTTTGAACCACCGATCGCCGCGTCCACGAGGGCAGCCAGCCCCACGCCGATCAGATAGTAGCCGAGATTCACGACGGAAAAGACCATGCCTAGAAACCAGCGAACCAGGAACACATGCTGGTTCGCCGCCGGGCTCTCGGTCAGCGAGACAGCTCGACCGCCAGGCAACTGGCGAACGCCATCACGGCGAGGAGCCACGGCAGTTGGCGGATGAGCAGGATGGCTTGAGCGAGGTAGGCGGCCACGGCGTACAGCACCTCTCCGACGACCCGGTCCCAGAGGAACCAGCCGGTCGGGTAGAGCCGCGAGGCGGGGACAATCACCACCGTGATCGCCAGGGCCGCCAGCAAACGCCCCAGCAAACGCATCCCATCTCCCTCGCGGCGGTGCTCGCCTGCAGCTGTCATCCGGCATCGGGCGCCGTTTGAAGCCGAACAGCGCCGTTCCAGGAACAGCTCGCTCGCGAGTACCGCCTGGAGCCGGTCGAGGTTCTGCTCATTCGCCGGTTCGCAAATGGCGCACCGCCGTGGCGACCTCGGCGCTCTCAAAGGCCTGGACCCAGGTCGGGTGAGTGTGCTCGCCGCCGCCATCAGCGTTACGGTGAGCTGAACCGGGGCGGCGAGACATGCTCGATCACCACTTTGGCGTCGGGCTGAAGTTCCGGAAGACATTCTCGTTGGGGTAGTTGGTCCCGTCGGGCCATGGCCATCACGAACGCCCATCGGCCGCCTGGCTCGAACTCGAACTGCTCGAACGTGTTCGTGAACCCGTTCGGCCCCCACCAGCGGGCGAGCTGGTCCGGCCGCTCGAACGCCGCGTACACGCTGCGCGGAGCGGCGGGGATCACCCGTTCGGTGCGGCAGACAGCGCTCGGGTTGTTCATTTGCGACATCTACACCTCCATGACGAAATCGGACCTTACGCCTGCGGGGTCGAACGGACCGCTTGGCAGCCCGGCGGCAACATCCGCCCGTGGAATGGGCGCGCTTGCCGCGGTGCTGCGTCAAAAGGGTCACTTCCCACCTGCATCATCCCTGGAAACATTCCTGGGTGGTCACCCACTATTCGGATTCCAGCCCTTGTTCGCTCGATCCGTTCTCGACCAGGACGCCCGGACGCATGGAGGGTACAATACCGGGCAGATCGGTTGCATGGAAGGAGGCGGGCATGATACCAGCCGACACGAAATCGGTCATCGAGCGCGCCAAGCACATCTACGCCGAGCAGTTGCGGACCGTACTGGAGTCCGGCCACCGAAATCGGTTCGTCGCGATCGAGCCGGAGTCCGGCGAGTATTTCCTGGCAGACACGTTCGACGAGGCAGTGAAGTTGGCCCGGACGAAGCACCCGACTCGCCTGTCGCACACCATCCGCATCGGCCATCGCGCGGCCTTTCACCTGGGAGGTTGGCAGCGGTGAACGGGTTCGTGGACGATCCGCTGGGGGCGCGGACTGGTTATCCCGCGGCAACAGGTCGCTGAGCTGGGGCTGTCGAGGCAGTCGTCTGCCGAGGCGATCCTGGCGGACGGCCGATCCGTCGAGTTGGAGATGTACGCCTGCTTCCTCGATTGGTTCGGTCACACTTACGAGACGCAGATCATCGCCAGTGACGGGGAGTATCCGCTGCTTGGCACGATGCTGCTGGCCGACCGACGCCTCGACATCAACTATCCGGCCAAAACGGTCGAACTTATTTAGTGCCGAATGACCCCGCTCAGCTGTCGCGTGGGCGCGGGGAACTGTGTCTCGCAATGGCTTCAGGCCCCGCGGTCTCCTGAAGCGCCTGGTTCGGCCTCTGGATCGTTGGCATCGGCGATCGCCACGCCCCACTTGTCGTACTCGGTGCCACACGCCTCACAGGTGCAACCGCCCCACAGCGCCTGCCGCCGGTTCTGCGGTCGGCGAACCACCGGGGCTGGCTCGCCGCACGCGGGGCAGCGGACGGGCCGCAGGTTGATCCCCCATACGCCCCGCCGGCGGACGGTGTCGCGAATCACCAGGACCAGCCCCGCCAGCAATGCGACCACCACGAGGCTGGACAAGGCGACCAACGCCACCACTGTGATGTCGTTGCTCATCCCGGTGCCCTCCTTTGCCGAAGACCACGCTCAGCAGCACCGGGGCCGAGTGAGCTACGAAGTCCACAAAGCGCTCGTGCCTCCGCCGTCTGCTGCAGCGCCAGGTTCAGCGTGCCGCCGAGCGAGATGTCACCCGACGGGTCCTCTCACTGAACGTACACCTTATGGCATCCTTGTTTGAGAGTCACCAAAAGTCTCGTTCATTCGCTCTCGCCGAGTGAACAGCGAATGTCGATTGTGCCGCCGACAGGCCGAGACGCGAAGGCGATCGGGGTACTTCGTCCGTCCAGGTTCTCGACGTGAACGAGCGCAGTCTGAAACGGCTGATCGCTTTCGTAGAACGCGAGAACTTCCCTCTCGCCACCTCCACCGCTCATTTGGCTGATCGCACGCGAGCGGTTCTCTGGGCCAAGATCTCTGAATCCTCACGACGGCAGCTGGTAGGGGGGCCGGTAGTCGTAGTGCAGGCGTTTGTTGGCGGCGTCGTGGTTGCGGAAGCGTTCGGCCTTGGCGTCCCATTCGAGGTAGCTGCGCGTCTCCAGGGCGACGCGGGCGATCAGCGCCGTCGACGTCACGCGGTGGCCGTATTCGATGTCACAGGTCGGCGTTTTGCGCGTCTTGACGCAGTCGAGGAAGTTGCGCGCGTGATCGGCGTCGCGGATCGGTGCGTCGACCTTGCGCGGCTTGATCGTCGCCTTGCCGCCGACGCGGTAGTTGCGCTCGGTCACCCGGTCGAGCGGCGTTCGCGCCGGCACCTCGTTGACGTACTGCGTCTCGGGCACCACGTCGTAGCCGTTGGTGCGGAAGTAGAGCGTGCCCTTCGTGCCGCGGAACTCGATCTCGCACGGCCGGCCGGCGGGAGCGGCGCCGTTGGCGTTGTACTGGCCGAACGTCACCAGCGTATCGCCGGGGAAGTGCCACAGCACTTCGAGGGTATCGGGGACCTGCCGGTTGTCGTAGTCGGCGTACTTGCCGCCCATCGCCACCACCGCGCGCGGCGCGTCGACGCCCAGGGACCGCTGGATCTGCGCCAGGTAGTGAACGCCGAAGTTGGTGAGCTGCCCGCCGGAGTAGTCGTAGAACCAGCGGAAGCGGTAGAAGCCGCGGTTCTTGTTGTGCGCGCATGGGCGCCGGACCGACCCAGGCGTCCCAGTCGAACCCCTTCGGCGGCGACTCGTCCTTGGGCCGGCCGATCCCCAGCGGCGCCTCGTTCTGGACGTGGAAGCAGCGCACCACCGTCACCTTGCCGATCCCGCCGGAGCGGATCACCTCGGCCGCCTCGGCGGCGTAGGGACAGGACATCCGCTGAATGCCGCACTGGACGACTCGTTTCTCGCGGCGGGCGACCTCGACCATGCGCCGGCCCTCGACGACGGTGAGCGACAGCGGCTTCTCGCAGTAGACGTCCTTGCCGGCCTGGCAGGCGTGGATCGTCTGCAGCGCGTGCCAGTGGTCCGGGGTGACGACCACCACCGCGTCGAGGTCGGGCCGCTCCAGCAGCTTGCGGTAGTCGTGGTACTGCTCGGGCTTGCCGCCGATCTTGGCGGCGGCGAAGTCGAGGTACGGCTGGTAGATGTCGCAGATCGCCGTGACCTGGCAGTCCTTGTGCTGCAAAAAGGCGTCGAGCACCTGGTCGCCGCGGTTGCCCAGGCCGATGAAGCCGACGCGCACGCGGTCGTTGGCGCCGAGCACGCGGCCGGCGCTGAGGGCGGTGGCGGCCAGGCCGCTCGCGGTGGTGTGGGAGAACTCTCGACGGCTGAGGCGGCTCATGGCGGACTCCGGCGGGCGGCGGGAAAGGGGGTCGGATGGCGGGACGGCGCGGCGGGACGGTTTTTTCCACCCGGCGCCGGCGTCTTGGGATAGAATAATCGATTGTTCTCCCCTCGCAAGAGACTCGCGCATCTTGGACGGGGCACCCGTTGTCACGACCCGTTCCGCCTTTTCCGACAAAATTCGGTGGGTAGGGCCGTATGAGTGGGCAGTAGGCGCTGATCCTCTCTCTGATTGAGGAGTGGTCCCATGTCTCTCCCGTCCTCTCGGGTCACGGATCGTCACGGCTGGCGTGGTCTGGCGTTCCCCCTCGTCGCCGTCTCTCTCCTGCTGCTCACCGGCTGCCCGCGCAAGCCGATGCCGCCGCGAACGCCTCCGGTCCCGCCGCCCCCGGCGACGGTGCCGCCGGCGAAGGTCAGCGACATGGCGTCGGCGGCCGAGTCCGCCACCGTCACGCCGGTGATCGCCTCGGCGGCCCGTCCGTGGGACGCGGTCGCCCAGCGGCATCTCTTCGAGGGACATCGCGACACCGTGCTGAGCGTTGCCTTCTCCCCGCCGGCACGCACGTCCTCTCCGGCAGCGCCCGACGGCACGGCGCACTGTGGGATTTGAGCACTCAAAAGTGTTTTATTGCACCACGCCGACAGCTACTCGGTGCAGAGCGTCGCCTTCTCCACGGACGGCAAACGAACGGCGGTTGGCGATTCGCAGGGTACGGTGGTGATCTCGGACGTGGCGGCGCAAAAACGGCTGCGCACCCTCGCCGTCGGCTGTGCGGTGGCGGCGGTGGCGTTTGCGCCCGACGGCCGCACGGTGTACACCGCCAGCGTCGGCAGCGTGCCCGGCGCCGGGGTGCAGCGCTGGGACGCCGAGAGCGGAGCGTCGGGCGGCTTCGTGCTGCTGAAGAAGGGGCTGTTCGCCGCCGCGTTCACCCCGGACGGCCGGCGCGTCGCCGTCAGCGGCCCCGACGGCGCCGAGCTGCACGACCTCGAACCGGCGGCGCGGGCCACGGCGTTCCGCGGCGGTCACCTGGTCGGCCTGTCGCCCGTCGGCGACCGGACCCTCGGCTGCACCGTCGGCCACGAGATGGAATTGTGGGAGAAGGACGCTCGTCGCGGCAAATTCACGACAAAGGACGACCGGATCGTCAGCGTCGCGCAATCCCACGACGGCCGCCGCGGGCTGTCGGGCACGGCCGGCGCGCTGCTCGAGCTGTGGAACCTGGATCAGCCGGCGGCGCCGATCAAGCAGCTGCGCGGACACACCGGCGCCGTCCGCACCATCGCCTTCTCGGCCGACGGACGGCGCGCCGTCAGCGGCAGCGCCGATCGCACCGTCCGCGTGTGGGATCTCGACGAGGGCCGCGAGCTGTGGTGCCTGGGCGAAGTCGTCGAGTGGGAAGTGTGGTCGATCGACCGCCGCTGGGTGCTGGTCCGCGGCTACCCGGTGTGGACCATCCTGTACTTCTGGGACGTGATCGAGCGGCGCGAAGTCTGGCGGCTGGAGGGACACACCACGCGCATCATCGATCTGGTGCTGGCGCTCGACGCCAAACAGGCGGCATCGGTGAGCGAGGACGGCACCATCGTCCTGTGGGACCTGGCGACCGGCCGGAAGAAGCTGACGCTGGCGACGCGCGCCGACCTGGGCCGCCGACTGCTGTTCTCCACCGACGGGCGTTACCTGCTGTCGACCGAGCCGGACCGCATGCTGGCGCTGTGGGACGTGGCCACCGGCCGCGAGGTACGGCGGTTCACCGCCCCGGAGCTGCCGCTGACCACCTTCGCCGTCGCCACCGCCGACGCGACCCGGCTGCTGCTCGGCAGCGAACGGGTGGTGCTGGTGTGGGACACTGTCGCCGGCCGCGAGGCGCGGCGCTTCACCAGCCCCGGTGGGGCGTTCACCAGCCTGACGCTGTCGCCCGACGGCGGGCAGCTGCTGGCGACGACGAGCACCGAGGCGCAGGGGCTGTGGGAAGTGGAAAGCGGCCGCGAGCTGGGCGACGTCGAGGAGCGCTCGCAGTGGGTGGTGGACGCCCGCACCACGCTGGCCCGCCAGTCGCTGCTGTCCGGTACGACCACCGTCGTCCGCCGCCCGGTGACGACGACGGTCGCCACCGCCACCCCGACCGGGGACATGAACCCGATGGTGTCGAACACCATCACCAGGATGGTGCAGGCGCTGACGCCCGGTCAGACGACCACCGAGCCAGTGCCGCAGGGCACCACCCGACGGTGGCGCGGCGGACGACCACGATCCCCGGAACGACGACCACCATCCCCGGCAGCACGACGACCACGACGATCCCGGGTGGCACCACGACGGTCCGCAGCGGTACCACCTATGTGCCACGAACGACGACCGGGACCCGGTCAATGCCGTCGTACAGCGGCACCACGCGGACGACCTACACCACGCGGACGATCATCATCCCGCCGGCGGTGAGGCATTGTCGTGCCCGGTCGGCACGGGTCGCGTCAGCCGTCGAGTATCACGCGGTCGCCGAACCGGGCGACAAGGGCGGCGCGGCCAGCGGGGTCGACCGGATTGCCGCGCAGGTCGAGCCAGCGGAGCCAGGAGAGATGGCGCCGTTGGGCCAGGCGAATCGCCGCGGCCCTCCGGATTCCGTTGTCGCGGAGATCGAGCTGGCGCACGTAGCCGAGGTGCGGCCAGCCGGTGAGCATGTCCACGGCCGAGTCACTCAGGCGGTTGCCGGCCAGATCGAGACGCACCAGGTGCCTGAGCAGCAGCGGCGAGCCGAAGAGACGAACGAAGTGACCTACCTGCAGGTCGGTCAGCCGCAGCCGTTCGACCCACGGCAGGACGGCGGCGACCGTCGGGCCGGCGAGGTCAGGGCTCGACCAGCCGATCGGCGCGGGCGGTCAGGTGGATCAACCCGCGCTCGAACCGCCACTCGCTCACCAGGTCGACCAGCGGGCCGAGCCAGTCGAACAAATGGCGGCCGAGCAGCTGCCGCTCACGGCGGGCTAGCTCGACCTGCCGCGTGTCGTCGGGTAGTAGCCGGTGCCGCTCCATCTGCACGGCGATCAGCTCGCCGCGCGGGTCGCCTGGTCCTGCAGCCGATCGGCGAGGACCAGCCGCGGCGTGTCGATCGTCGGCTCGGCCCTGGCCTCGCGGAGCAACACCCGCACATGCTCGGACAGAACGGTCACGGCGAACCCCCAGGCGAACGGAACCCCCGAAGGTCCACTGTACCGCCGCCGCGCGCGCGCTCCGCGCTCGGGTTGTCGATCCATCGTCGGCCGATGCGCTGTTGGCCCGGTCTCCTGACCGGGACACTCCGGCCGACCGAAGGTCTCCCATGCACCCGGAGGAGACCTTCGGTCCTACGCGGTGGCAAGGTCGGAGACCTTGCCGCAGCAACCGTCCATCGTCCGGACGATGGCTGCGGCTGTTGTGGCCCGGTCTCCTGACCGGGACACTCCGGCCGACCGAAGGTCTCCCATGCACCCGGAGGAGACCTGCGGTCAACGCCGGTGGCAAGGTCGGGAGACCTTGCCACAACAGCCGTCCATCGTCCGGCCGATGCGCGGCTGTTGTGGCCCGGTCTCCGACCGGAACCTCCGGCCGACCGAAGAGTCTCCCGCATGCACCCGGAGGAGACCTGCAGTCCGCAGGTGCGCAAGGTCAGGAGACCTTGCCACAACAGCGCGCCGTCGGCTCCACCAAGCTCGGGAGTTGTCGTCCATCGTCCGGTCGATGCGCTCACCGTCATTCGCGGTCGCGCAGCGCTCGTCGAGACGAGGTGCCGCGCTGCCGGCCGCTGATCTCGCCGGCGCCGAGCAGCTCGGCGGCGATCCGCTCGACCGCCGGCCAATGCGCCGGCTGGTCGAGCAGGTGCTCGGCCTTGGCCAGCAGGCGCGCTCCAGCCGCTCGGCCTGCCGCTCGTTGCCGGCGCGCGCAGCGCAGCGTCCGCGTACAGGTCGCGAGCAGCCCCGGCCAGGTCGTAGGTGCCGGTGCGCGCCTCGGCCGCCATCCCGGCCAGCGATCAGCACCTCGCGTCCAGCCAGTCCTGGGTCGGACGGATCACGCCTTGCCGAAGAAGCAGATGCCAGGCCGATCGCGGTCAGGGCGTATCGACACCTTGACCACCGGCCGGTCGAGGGCCAGCGCGACCGCGTGGCCGGCCTCGTGGTACGCCGTCGCCTCGGCGTCGGGTGTAGTCATCGGTCAGGCCCCGGAGCTTTCGCAGATCTGAGTGATGTGGGCAAGCATGTCGCGGACCGAGATCATGCCGACCAGCCGGCCGTCCTGCAGCACCGGCAGGTGGCGGTAGTCGCCCGCAGTCCATCTTGTGCAGGGCAAAGCGCCAGCGAATCGGTCTCGCGGATCGTCTCCGGCCGGCGCGTCATGAAGTCGACCACCGGCCGATCGGCGTAGTCGGGGTGATAGCCGGCGACCTTCACCAGCAGGTCGCGCTCGCTGAACACGCCGGCCAGGCCGCCGGCGGCGTCCACCACCAGCGCCCGCGGTGTCCAGCTGGATCATGGCGGCGATCGCCTCGCCGACGGTGGCAGTCGGCGCGACGATCACCGGCCACCGGCCGCAGGACGCTGACGGGTCGTCCATCAGGCTCCGCTCGACCCGGTCCTGAGCCACCGGACGGTCCAGGTCGGTCAGGTCCATCGAGCAGTTCCGGCACTCGTCCAGGCCGGGCAGGTTGTCGTGTTCGCAGAACGGACAGATCATCACACGGCCGCCCGACCGGGCGGCGAGGGCCGAGAACCCGTCCCCCGGCCCGCCGGCGCTGGAGTCCTTCCCCTACGTCTTATTCAATCGTCCAGGTTTCGTCGCCCGTCAGCAGCTCCTGCAGCACCCCCTTGCCGCGCTTGGCAACGGCGGTGCTGATCTGCTCGTCGAGCTGCTGGTGGTGGACCGGCCGGTTGACGGCGCGGAGCACGCCGGCCACCTCGGGGAAGGCCAGCTCGTCGTTACCCTCGTGGACCAGCCGCGACAGCAGGAATGCCAGCGTCGGGTCGTCGCTCCGCTCGTCGTGGATGAGCAGGTCGTCCGCCTTGATGCCGGCGGCCAGCGCCGGCTGGCGACACGTTCGGCGGCCCCTTGGCGTCGCCGAAGACCATCGGCTTGCCGTGCTCCAGGTAGAGCACGTTGTCCAGCCGCACGCTCTTGTCGGTGGCGTAGTCGAAAACGCCATCATTGAAGATCTTGCAATTCTGGTACACCTCGACGAACGCCGCGCTCCTTCAGGCGGCGCGCGGACGTCTTGACCAGGTGGTCGATGTCGCGGTCGACGGTGCGGGCGACGAACGTCGCCTCGGCAGCCACCGCCACCGAGCAGCGGGTGCAGCGGCGCTCGAACGATCCGCCCGGCGTGGACTTCGACAGCGTCCCCGGCCGCGACGTGGGCGAATACTGCCCCTTCAGCCCGTAGATCTCGTTGTTGAACAGGATCACCTTGATGTCGACGTTGCGCCGCATGGCGTGCAGCAGGTGGTTGCCGCCGATCGACAGGCCGTCACCGTCGCCGGTGACCACCCACACCTGCAGGTCCGGCCGGGCCAGCTTCAGCCCGGTGGCCAGCGTCGGCGCCCGGCCGTGGATGGTGTGGAAGCCGTAGGTGTTCATGTAGTACGGGAACCGGCTGGAGCAGCCGATGCCGGAGACGAACACCGTCTGCTCGCGCGGCAGGTTGAGGTTCGCCAGCACCTTCTTCATCTGCGCCAGGATCGAGTAATCGCCGCAACCGGGGCACCAGCGGACTTCCTGCTCGGTGGCGAAGTCCTTCGGAGTCAAAGGGAGAGAGGCCGCAGAGGACATGGGAGAATTCACCTCGGAAAAGTCGGATGAACGAATGAGGGTACACGCCACCGGGCGACTACAGGCCGCCGAGCAGCTCCTCCACCTTTTCTTCGATCTCGCCGACCAGGAACGGCTTGCCCTGGATCTTGGTCAGCGACTGCGTGTCGACCAGGTACTTCGCGCGCAGCAGCGTCTCCAGCTGCCCGCAATTCAGCTCGCACACCAGCACCTTGCGATAGCGGCGGAGCACCTCGCCGGTGTTGCGCGGCATCGGGTTGAGGTAGCGCAGGTGAGCGTGCGCCACCTTCACCCCTCGGCGCTGCAGCCGCTGCACCGCGGTCAGCAGCGAACCGTAGGTGCCGCCCCAGCCGACCACCAGCACGTCGCCGCTGTCCGGCCCGACCACGGTCAGTTCGGGGATGTCGTCGACGATGCCGGCAATCTTCTTCGCCCGGGTGTGGACCATGCGCTCATGGTTGGCCGAGTCGTAGCACACGTCGCCGGTCGGGTCCGACTTTTCCAGCCCGCCGATGCGGTGCTCCAGCCCCGGCGTGCCCGGTGCCGCCCACGGCCGGGCCAGCCGCTCGTCGCGGAGGTAGGGCAGGAACACCGGCCGGCCGTCCTCCTCGCCGTTCGGCTGAGTGGCCAGCGTCGCCTGGATCGCCGGCAGTTCGTCGACCTGCGGGATGGCCCACGGCTCGGCGCCGTTGGCCAGGTAGCCGTCGGACAGATACAGCACCGGCGTCATGTAGCGCACCGCCAGCCGCACCGCCTCCAGCGCCATCGCGAAGCAGTCGGCCGGGGACGCCGCCGCCACCACCGGCAGCGGCGACTCGCCGTTGCGGCCGTACAGCGCCTGTAGCAGATCCGATTGCTCCGTCTTGGTGGGTAATCCCGTACTCGGACCGCCGCGCTGGACGTTGATGATGACCACCGGCAGCTCGGCCATCACCGCCAGGTTGATCGCCTCCGACTTGAGGCAGACGCCCGGCCCGCTGGTGGCCGTCACCCCCAGCGCCCCGCCGAAGCTGGCGCCGATGGCGGCGCCCATCGCCGCGATCTCGTCCTCGGCCTGGAACGTCTTGACGCCGAAGCGCTTGTACTCGGCCAGCTGGTGCAGGATGTCGGACGCCGGGGTGATCGGGTAGCCGGCGAACACCAGCGGCAGCCCGGCCCGCTCGGCCGCCGCCGCCAGCCCCAGCGCCGCCGCCTCGTTGCCGGTCAGCTTGCGGTAGGTGCCCGGCTTGATGTGCGCCTTGGGCACGCGGTAGTGGACCACCATCGCCTCGGTGGTCTCGCCGTAGTTGTAGCCGGCGCGGAGGGCGCGGTTGTTCGCCTCCAGCACCGTCGGGTTCTTGCCGAACTTGGCCTTCAGCCAGCGCAGGGTGGTGTCGAACGAGCGCTCGTACAGCCAGTAGATCAACCCCAGGGCGAAAAAGTTGCGGCAGCGGTCGGCCTCGCGCGTGCTCATCTTCAGCTCGGCCACCGCCTCGCGGTTGAGCGCCGTCATCGGCACCGCATAGAGCCGGTAACCCTTGAGCGAGCCGTCTTCCAGCGGATTGACGTCGTAGCCGGACTTGTGCAGCTCGGCGGCCACGAAGGCATCCTTGTTAACGATCAGGATGCCGCCCGGCTCCAGATCCTTCAAATTGGTCTTGAGCGCTGCCGGGTTCATGGCGACCAGGGTATTCAACTGATCGCCGGGGGTGTGGATGTCGCTGCTGGAGAAGTGGATCTGGAACCCGGACACGCCAGCGAGGGTGCCGGCGGGGGCGCGGATCTCGGCCGGATAGTCGGGCAGCGTACTGATGTCGTTGCCGAGCAGAGCCGAGGTTTGCGTCAGCTGGGTGCCGACCAGCTGCATACCGTCCCCGGAGTCGCCGGCCAGGCGGATCGTCACCGAGTCGCGCTCTTCCACGGGGGCGCGGCGCGCCCCGGCGGCGGGGATGGTATCGGGGGTAGACATGAGACGGTTCCTCCTGCGGGAGAGAGAGCGATGGCGACGGTGGAGCGACGGAGAGTGTCGGCGGGTTCACGCGACCCGGCGGTGTTGGCAACGCGGTCCGGACGGTTCAGGCCGGTTCGTTCAGGCCCCCTCCCGGTGCGCCGGGAAGTCGTTGGGGTCGGGCGGCAGGCAGTAGATGGTGGACGGAAAATGCTCTACCAGATAGTGTACGATCCGCTTCACGGAAAGCACACCGACCGGCCGCCCTTCCGGGTCGACGACCGGCAAATGGCGGTGACCGCCCTGCTGCATCCGGCGAATGGCGGCGCCGATCGACTCGGTGAGGGAGACGACCACCGGGTCGGCGGTCATGCAGCCCGCCAGCGGCAGGCTGAGCGGCAGGTGGTCGGCCAGCACGCGGCGGACCAGGTCGCGCTCGGTGAAGATGCCGACCAGCCGCTCCCCCTGGCAGACGAGGACGCAGCCGACCCGCTCGCGCCGCATCGCCACGACGGCGTCGGCGACCGGCCGCTCGGCCTGCACGCAGCAGGCAGCGGTCGGCCGCAGCCGCGCCACCGATTCCACCTTGAGGTTGCGGGCCAGCTCCATGACGATTCGCCTGGCGGCACGTCCGGTCGGGAAGAGGGACGACAGGTCATGCAACGTCGAGGCGGGATCGTTGCAGGGAGTCGCGTCGCAACCCGAGGCGGAACGCGGGGAGGAGGACGGCTGGCGGCGGCGCTTGCGACGCGCGAGGCGTCGGCCCATCGCCGGGTCATCCCGAGGGGAGACAAAGCCTGTCTCTTGATTGTCGATAAAATCAACCAGGCTGGCAAGGCCAGCCCGGCGCCGCGCCGGTTCCCGCAATCGCACCGAGGCTCACCCTGATGGACGCCAAGCTGTCGAACAAGGTCATCCTGGTCACCGGCGCCTCCGGGGGCATCGGCGGCGCGCTGGTCGGCGCCTTCGTCGCCGAGGGAGCGCGGGTGGTGGCGCACTTCAGCGAGCACCCGCAGCGGGTGGAAGCGCTGGCGCATCAGTTCGGCGGCGCCTGCGTGCCGTTCGGCGCCGATTTGACGCTGGAGGCCGACGTCGAGCGGCTGTTCGCCGAGATCGAGGTCGGGCTGGGGCCGGTCGACGTGCTGGTCGCCAGCGCCGGGCGCTGGCCGGAGGAGGACGTGCCGCTGCACCGGATGACGCTCAAGCGCTGGAACGACACGCTGGCGGTGAACCTGACGGGGGTGTTCCTGTGCCTGCGCGAGTTCCTCCGTGGGGTGGAGCGGCACCAGTTGGACGACCCGGCGGCGGTGCTGATCGGCTCGACCGCCGGGCTGGTCGGCGAGGCCCGCCACGCCGACTACGCGGCGGCCAAGGCGGGGTTGATTCACGGGCTGGCGCGGGAGTGTGAAGAACGAGATCTGCCGGGTGGCGCCGCGCGGGCGGGTGAACGTCGTCTGTCCGGGCTGGACGGTGACGCCGGTGCGGCCGACGGTCGGCGATCCGGAGACGGCCCGCCGCGTGCTGCAGACGATCCCGCTGCGCAAGGTGGCGCGGCCGCACGATGTGGCGATGGCCGCCGTCTACCTGGCGTCGAGCCACCTGGCCGGCCACCTCAGCGGCGAGACGATCACCGTCGCCGGCGGGATGGAGGGGCGGGTGCTGTACACCTCCGCCGAGGTCGACCCCGACCGCGCCTGAAACCCCGGCTCAGCCGCGGTCGCCGTGCTGCTGGGCGCTGTGAAACATGCCGACGTAGCTGGTGTAGCGCAGCGCGCTGATCTGCCGCCGGTACACCGCGCGCTTGATCGCGCAGCGCTCCTCGTGGGTGTGCGTGCAGTCGGGGAAGGCGCACAGCGCGACGAACGGGCGGAACTCGGTGAAGTACCCCTCCACCTCCTCCGGCAACGTGTCCCACAGCTGAAATTGCCGCACCCCCGGCGTGTCCACCACCCACCCGCCGAAGGTCAGCCGGATCAACTCGGCGGTCGTGGTCGTGTGCCGCCCCTTTTGCGTCGTCTCGCTGACCTCGCGGACGTGCAGTCCCAGCTCCGGCTGCACGGCGTTGAGTAACGACGACTTTCCAACTCCGCTTTGTCCGGAAAACACCGTCTCGCGGCCTGTCAGCCAGCCGCGCAGGCGGTCGATCCCCTCGCCGCTGGTGGCGCTGGTGAGCAGCGTTGGCACGCCCAGCTGGTTGTAGAACCCGAGCAGCGGCTGGTAGTCGAGCGGGTCGATCAGGTCGGCCTTGTTCAGACACAGCAAAGGGCGGATGTCGCCCTTGAGGGCGCTGGCGAGGAAGCGGTCGATCAGGTGCGGCTTGAGCGCCGGCTCGACCAGGGAGACGACGAACACCACCTGGTCGACGTTGGCGACGAGGACGTGTTCGCGGCCGCGCGACGCGCGGGTGAGCAGGCCGTGGCGCGGCTCGACGCGCTCGATCACCCCGTCGGGCGCCCCCTCGGCCTCGCCGGACACGTTCTCGGCTGGGCGGAACCAGACGCGGTCGCCGGTGGCGACGATGTTCCGCTCGTGGGTCGTCAGGCTCCGCAGCAGCCAGCGGACGACGCAGCGATACTCGCGGCCGTCGTCGGCCTCGACGGCGCACACGTCGCGGTAGACACGGAGGACGCGGCCGGGGCGGCAGGCGGCCTCGTCGACCGCCGGCATCTCCGCCGACTCGCGCCCCTCGGCCGGCGGGCCGGCATCCTGCTGAATGATCGTCCGTCGGCGCGACAGGTCGCCCTTGGCACGGACGCGCTCCTGGCCGGCGGTCGCCTCGTCGGCGAAGCCGTGCGCCTGATAGCCCTTGGTCCAGTTGCGGTCCCGCGGCGGCTGGTTGCGGTTCTTCCGCAGGTCGACCCGCACTTTCTTTTTCTTCGCCATGACGCGCTCCTGCCGGACGCCGGACGAACGGCCCTCATTCTAGCACGACTGCCCGCCGGGCGAGCATCCGCTGGTCGATTCGCGGGCATCGGCGCGACGCCCGTCCGGGTCCGGCGCACCAGCGTCAATCGCAAGATCTTGTCAGTAATGATGTTAAGCAACGATCGAGAAATCCTCCGCCATTCGGCATCCCCTTTGCTTTTCTTCGACGACGGGTGCTCAGCCCCCCCTCCGGCGAGGGGACGGGCGGATCTGCGGATCGAACCCGGCAGGTGCAGGTGACATGATGAATCCTTGTTTCGATCCCCGTTGTCTCGAAATGGAGGATGTTCCAGCGCTGCGGAGCGACTTCGACCCGTACTTCCGGGAGGACACCATTGCTGACGTGTTCGAGGTACCGCTGCTGCTGTCGGGCGGACAGATCTCCGCCCTGGAGCGAGCGGGGTACCGGCGCGGGCTGACCGCGGCCGAGATGGCCCGTCAGGTGCTGCGCGCGTTCATCGACGACCTGTCGGCGTTCGACGCTTATCGGCTCGACTGAGCGACCCGTTTACCAGGGACGCACTCCCTTGAAACCCGCCATGCGGCTCCACGGGTGCTGGCACCACCCGTGAAGCTAGCAGCGGGTTTTTTCGTGCGCGCCGGCGGTGCGACGGAGACAAAAAACGGAAACCGCCGGCCCAGCTCGAAAGCCGCCAGCGGTTCCCTTGGTGAAACGGCGACGCCGTAGATGGCCGAAAGAAAGCGGGGGATCGGTCGGGCGATGCCGAATCCCCCTACTTACAAGAACGCAGCGATCTGTCGCGCCAGGGCCGTTTTTTTCGAGATTTTGCCAAGTCACTGTCCCCCAACGGGTTATCGCGACAGGTTTGCGAACAGTTTGTGGAATTTCGCCACCTTGGGGCCGACGACCGCCTGGCAATACGGCTGCCGCGGGTTGGCCTGGAAGTAGCCCTGGTGGTAGTCCTCGGCCTTGTAGAAGCGTTCGAGCGGCGTGATCTCGGTGACGATCGGCCGCGGCCAGGCGCCGGCGGCGGTCAGCTCGGCGATGGTCTCCTCGGCGATCCGCTGCTGCTCCGGGGTGTGGTAGAAGATTGCGGAGCGGTACTGCGGCCCCTCGTCGGCGCCTTGCCGGTTTTTCGTGGTCGGGTCGTGGATGGCGAAGAACACGTCGAGCAGCTGGCGATACGAGACGACCGCCGGGTCGAACGTCACCTGCACCACCTCGGCGTGTCCGGTGGTGCCGTCGCACACCTGGCGGTAGGTCGGATTGTCGACGTGCCCGCCGGTGTAGCCCGACTCCACTTTGGTGACGCCCTTCATCTGCTCGAAGACCGCCTCCAGGCACCAGAAGCAACCGCCGCCCAGCTTTGCCACATCCGATTGCAATGACATGATTTGCGCCTCATCCTGCACATGCCGCACGGAATCCCGCGGACGCGGGGACGTGTCCGTGGCAGCCCCTTGATTAGAGTCCCCGGGCGACGGCCTGTCCAGTCCCGGCGGGGCAAGTTGTCGCGGCAGGGTGAGAGAGCGTGCGCTCCTTGACTGCGGGCGGCTTCGGGCTATTTATAGCTCCGGAACTCCTTTGAGTGAGAATGCCTCGCGGATTCGTCCGTTCGCCCCAAGGAAGCACCCCGATGAACCGTCTTCTCGTCGCTCTTCCCCTGCTGATCGCCACCGCCGCGTCGGCGGGCGAGGTCAAACTGACCGTCCATCCCGACCAGGTGCTCAACCGCATCGACGAGAAGGTCTACGGCCATTTCCTCGAACACATCTATCACTCCTGCAACGGCGGGTTGTGGGGCGAGCTGATCTGGGACCGCAGCTTCGAGGGCGGCAGCGGAGGGGCGTTCTGGACGGCGCGCGACGGCAGCATCGCCCAGGAAGGCGGCGCGGAGGATGTCCGCCTGCTGTTCGGCGATCCGCGGTGGACAGATTACGAATTCACGGTGGAAGCTCGCAAGACCGGAGGAGACGAGGGGTTTCTCATCCTGGTGCGGGCGTTGAGCCACCGGGAGTTCTACTGGGCCAATTTCGGCGGCTGGGGCAACAACGGTCATGCCCTCGAACGCGGGGTGCGCGGCCCGTCGCGCTGGGGAGAGGTGGGCCGCCGGCAGGAGGGCCGCATTGAGACCGGCCGCTGGTATCGCGTTCGGGCGCGCTGCGAAGGGCGGCGCGTGCAGTTCTGGCTCGACGACCAGCTGGTCATTGATTACACCGACGACGGCAAGGGACCGGCGCGCGGCCGGCCGGGGGTCGGCACCTGGCAGACGCAAACGCAGTTCCGCAACTTCAAGGTCACGGCGCTGGACGGCACGGTTCTGTACGAGGGACTTCCGCCGCTACCCAAACCGGAAGCGAATGCTGCGCCGGCCTGGCGGGCGTTCGGCGGCGCGAAGGTGACCGTCACGACCGACCGGCCGTTGAACGGCGCCCGCTGCCAGCGGATCGAAACGGCCGGCGCGGCCGGAGGGCTGGCGCAGCGGCCGCTGGCCGTTCGCGCCGGCGAGGTCTACCGCGGCTCGGTGTGGACGCGCGGCGAGGCCGCCGGCGGGCTGGCGGTGCGGCTGGTGGCGGACGGCAAGGTGCTGGCCGAACAGGGTCTTCCGGCCCCGGCCGCCGCCTGGCAGGAGTGCCCGGTGGAGCTGAAGCCCTCGGCTTCGTCGGATGCCGCCGAGCTGCAAATCGGCGTCCGCGGCCGCGGCAAGGTCTGGGTCGACCAGGTCAGTCTGATGCCGGAATCGTGGCGCAAGGCGGGCGGCTGTCGCCCCGATTTGCAGGATGCCATCGCCGGGCTGCGGCCGCCGGTCATCCGCTGGCCGGGCGGCTGCTTCGCCTCGCCCTACCGCTGGAAGGACGGCATCGGCCCGCAGCACAAACGCCGGCCGCACCCGTCGACCATGTGGGACGACAAGGAGGTCAACTCCTTCGGCACCGACGAGTTCATCGCCATGTGCCGTCGGGTGGGCGCCGAGCCGCTGCTCGTCATCAACATCGGCACGCCGCAGTGGAATCGCGGTTTGCAGGACCACGACTTCTTGCAGGAGGCGCTCGACTGGATCGAGTATTGCAACGGACCGGCCGACTCGAAATGGGGCAAGGTGCGGGCGGCCAACGGCCACCCCGAACCGTACCGCGTCAAATACTGGGAGATCGACAACGAAACCTGGGCCATGGGGGCGGAAAACTACGCCCGAGCGGTCAACCGCTTCGCTCCGGCGATGCGGAAGGCCGACCCGTCGATCAAACTGGCCGCCTGCGGCAGCAATGGCCACGGAGAGGGCCGGGACGGCTTGACCTGGAATCGCATCCTGATCGAGCGCTGTGCGGACCAGATCGATTATCTGAGCCTTCACCACTACGAGAATCCGGCCCGCTTCGCCGAAGGCCCGGCGGTGTACGAGCAGTTCTTCCGCCGGACGGGCGAGTTGATCGCCGCGTCGAAGAACCCGCGGTTGAAGCTCTACATCTCGGAGTGGAACGCGCAAAGCATCGATTGGCGAACCGGGCTGTACTGCGGCGGACTGCTGAACGCATTCGAGCGGTGTGGCGACGTGCTGGAGATCGGCGGACCGGCCCTGTTCCTGCGGCACGTCTCGGCGAGCGGGTGGGACAACGCCTTCGTGAACTTCGACCACCGCACCTGGTTCCCGGCGCCGAACTACGTGGTCATGAAGCTGTGGCGAGAGCACTACGCCCCGCAGCGGATCGCCCTGGAGGGCGAGGGCAATCCGCTGAACGCCGTGGCGAGCCGGTCGACCGACGGCAAGGCGGTGGTTTTCAAGGCGGTCAACCCGTCGAAGACGGCGGTGGAAGTCGTCCTGAAGGTGGCCGGCGGGGTGCGCGGCAAGGCGACGTTCCAGGTGGTAGCGCCGGGCAAGCTGACGGCCCGGAACTCGCTGGAGGCCCGCAACGCGGTTCGGCCCCAACCGGCCGCCGTCCAGCAGGACGGGTCGACGTTGCGGTTCACCCTACCGCCGTATTCCTGCGGCGTGGTGGACATCCGCTGACCGCGGTTTGGCCGATGATTGCGGCCCTGTCGCGTGGGCGAGGTCTTTGCATTAGCCCCCGGTGAACACACCGGGGGCAAGTGCGTGTCGATGTTCACCCACGAAGGCGACCCGCATTCGCCCCCGTGTGTTCAGTGCGTGCCGACGACCACCCTTTCAGGGCGACCCGCATTCGCCCCCGGTGTGTTCACCGGGGGCTAAAAATCAGCGGGGGGCGTCAGGGGCCGGCTGTGGGGTCGGTGCCGGTCGAAGCAGCCACACCTCGCCGCCCGTGCCGGCGACGACGTGGTTGGCGCAGTGCGGCGCGGGCGAACGTCGCGGCCAGCCGCTGGCCGACCGTCGCCGGCACGTCCACCGCTTCGCCGGCTGGGACCGACTTCAGGTGGCGCAGGCCGATCGCCTCGATCGCATAGACCGCCACCTCTTCGCGGTGGACGTTGGCGATCGTGGCGCTGGCCGGCCGCGGAGAGGTGCGCCGACCTGCACCACAGGCGGCATCGGCGGCGGCGGGACCGGGATGTACGCAGGATGGGGGCCGCGGCGGGCAAGGGCGGCGGCAGCGGGTCGTTCACGACCGGGCGCATACGGAGTGATGAGAGCGCCCGGCGGCATCGGGCGAGCGAGCCGCTTTCGTCTCCCCCTTCGGCTCCGGCCCGAAGAACAGGCCCGGCAGGGCGTCGGCTCAACGCCCTGGCTGTCGGCCATCTCCACCAGCTCGCCGAGGGTCTTCAGCGGCACCGGCATGCGCACATAGAGCGGAACCTGCGTGCCGCGCGGCACTGCCTTGCACGCCCGCAGCGCCGGTTCGGCGTGCCGCAACAGGCCGTACTGCTTCCGGATCGCGGCCATCTCTTCCCGGCTGGCTCCATCGCCCGCCAGGCCTGGGAGTACCTCGGCGAGATCGAGCTGGGCGGTGATCTGGAGGAGGAACATCCGGCTGGTCTGGAGGAGGACGTTGACGACCTTCGCCCCACTCACCGCGGCGGCCTCGTCCTTGAAGTTCAGCCGGGCGGCCGCTTCCGTTTCGTCGCCGAGGTCGATCGTCAGCGTGCCGTCGCGCAGGCCGTCCTTCACGCCCGCCGCCATTCCCTCGACGGTGGCGAGCAGGCTGGCGCCATCCCCCCAGACGACGACGTCGTGGGTGCCGACCGACCGCAGCTGTTTCTGAATCCGCTCGTCCAGCGCCGGCGCGGCGCCGCGTGAGCAGGTGAACGCCCGGTCGCTCTCGAACGTGACCTGCAAGCCCTTGCACGCCTTGCGGACCACGTTGCGGTCGACGTCTGCCGTCGTCACCAGGCGGGCGCTGCGCACCGCACCGTCGGCAGCCACCAGCGTCAGTTCGTCGACGGCGTCCATCGGCACGCCGATCCCGTCGGCCCACGCCTTGAAGGCCGGCGCTGCCTTGCCCTTCGCGTCGATGCCGATCTTCGCCAGCACCGAGCGGAGACGGAGGCGAAGGACGGCGGTGACCGTCGACTTTTCGGCCGCCGGATCGACCTTCTCGCCGACGAGATTGCCGGTGCCCGGTCCCCCCACCATGCCGCTGGGGGTGGTGGAAACGGGGCCGGTCCAGGTTCGGCACCCCACGAGGGCGACAACGGCAAGCACGAGACTGTAGCGGATCACGGCGGCCCTCCTGGCGAAGAACGGGAGACGGGATAGGCGGCGCAGAGTATCCCACAGCCGGCGGCGCGCGAACAAGGGCAGTTCGGGGGGGCGGCGCGGACCGGCGTCATTCCTCGCGGAAGCGCTGCAGCACCGCCTCCAGCAGCGCCATCGCTCGCGCCGCATCGGCCGGGTCGAGCGGACGGTCCAGCCCGCTCCAGCCGAGCCGCGCCGGCAGCCCGGCGTTCTCGGCCGCGCGGTTGAACTGGTCGCGGCATCGCTGCGCCCACAGGAAGCCGTAGCTGTCGCGAAACGTCCGCCAGATGCCGTCCAATGACGCCTGCGGCGGCCTCGCCAGCGCCAGCGCCAGCCACGGCACCGCCGCCAGCACCGGCCACAGGGGTAGGCGATCGGGAGGCAGCAGGTCGGCGAGACGCATCAGTTCGGCACCACAGAACGCCAGCAGCAGAATGGCGGCGGGCGCCTGGCGCGTCGGCAGGTAGTTACCGATGCCGACGACGAGGGTGACGGCGAGGAAGACGAGGTGTTCCGGCTGCAGTCGCAGCTCCCCCAGTCCCTGCCACACCGGCAGCAGCAGCGTCGCCAGCAGCCCGGCCACCACCAGGTGCCACGCGGCTGCCCCCGGCCGGCGGGCGCCCAGCACGGCGACGCCGGCGCAGGCGGTCAGGCACAGCGCCAGGTACAGGAGCGTCGGCGCCGGGTCGAACGCCGCGGCGAGCACTCCGCCCAGCCACGCCGCCACCGCCCAGCCCGCCGGATGGCGCAGCGTGCTCTCGCGGCACGACCGGCACAGCCGAACCAGCGGGTACAAACCGCACAGAAGGATCGCCACCCAGGCTTCGGTCACACCGGAACTCCGTCCAACGGTTGCATCCGGGCAAACTGTACGACACCTGCGGGAGCGAAACTCCCCGGTCGGCCCGGTTTATCCGCCTTTCCCGCGGGCGAGCGGCCTCGCCGGTCGATCTGATAGGGCGACGACCTTCTCTCCAGAGACGCCCCGGAGACGCCACCGCGGTGTGAGGACCGGACATGAGATATCGATTCCTGCTCCTCCTGGCACTCCTCCCCTGGCTGATCACGCCAGCCCAGGCGGGCATCATCTTCGGGCGGAAGAAGGAGAAGATCGACCCGAAGTCACGGGTGCCCCAGCTGATCGTCATCCTCAAGGCCGACGGCGACGCCGACAAGCGCGGGCAGGCGGCCGAGGAGCTGCGCACCTACGACGCCAGCGCCTACCCCGAGATCATCCCGGCGCTCGTCAACGCCCTGCTCAACGACCCGAAGCCAGCGGTGCGGCTGGAGGCGGTGCAGTCGCTCGGCAAGGTCCGGCCGGTGACGCAGGAGGCCGGCGACGCGCTGGAACAGGCGCTGGCCAACGACGCCTCGATGCGCGTGCGGTTGCAGGCGCGCAGCACGCTCCTGCAGTATCACTGGGCCGGCTATCGCAGCGGCAAGAAGCCCGACGCCCCGCCGCTAACGCCGAACCGCGAACCGCCGCTCGCCGGCCCCGACGGTCGGCCGATCGCCAGCACGCCGGTGCCCGTGGCGCCGTTGCCGCCGGCGATTCAGACGACGCCGCCGAGCAAGCTGCCGACCGTGGTCCCCACGTCGCCGACGACGCCCGAACAGCCGGGCGGCATCCGCGGCTTCTTCTCCGGCTTCCGTTCGTCGACGCCGGCCGCCACGCCGGCCACTTCGCCGCTGCCGCGTTCGGCGACCAACGAACCGCCGCTGGCCGCCCCGACCGCCCCGCCGCCGCTCGCCCCGGTTCCCGTGCCGGCCACGCCGGCGCCGGCGATCCCGACCGAGTCCGGCCCGGTACTGGACTGACCGACTTGCCTTCGACGCGACACGCCGGGGACGACTCTCGCAGGAGAGCCGTCCCCGGCGTGCTTTGTCATTGCCCGGTACGTCCCGTGGCTGGTAGGCTGAAGCACCGAGGGAGGATTGCCATGATTGAGCTGACCCAGGAACAACGCCGGGATATGGACGCCACGGAATTCCCCCGCGTGAGCGACCCGGAGACGGGCCAGGTGTACGTCCTCGTCCCGGTTGAGCAGTACGAGAAGCTCCGCCGCCTGCTCGACCAGATTACCCAACGGGCCGGCTGGGACGCGCCGGATATGGACGACTACGAGGTCTACCGGCAGAAGAATCCATGAGCCGCGGTGAGGTCGTCCTGGTGGACTGGCCGTACAGCGACCGGACGGGAAGCAAGTTACGCCCCGCCGTCGTCGTGCAGGCCGACTTCCTGAACGGCATCCTCGACGATACCGTGCTGGTTCAAGTGACCAGCCGACGACACGGCATTCCAGGGACGGAGGTCGAGCTTGACCCGGCCGTCGAGACTGGATCGGGCCTGTTGCACCTCAGCTACGCCTTCTGCCCGAACCTGATTACGGCCGACCCCGCGGACATTGCACAGACGATCGGAGTGCTGTCCGATGATGCGATGCGTGAAATCGAGCGATGTCTGAAATTGACCCTGGGCATCGCCTGAGGGAACGACCCTCGAAAGAGGGCCGCCCCCGGCGTGCTTTGTCAGGACGATGCCGCCTTACTTCTTCGGCGGCGCGACGTGGACGGCGGAGCCGTGGTACGCCTCGGCGGACTCGGCGAGCGTTTCGATCAGGGTCGGGTGCGCGTGCATGGTCATCGAGATGTCGCGCACCGACGCCGACATCTCGATCGCCAGCATCGCCTCGCCCAGCATCTCGCCCGCCTCCACGCCGACGATGCCCACCCCGAGCACTCGCTCCGTCTTCGGGTCGACGATCAGCTTCGTCAGCCCCTCCGTCCGGCCGAGCGTCAGGGCGCGGCCCGACCACGCCCACGGGAACTTCTGCACCTTCACCGTCTTGCCCTGCTTGGCCGCCTCCGTCTCGGTCAGCCCGCACCAGGCGATCTCCGGGTCGGTGAACACCACCGCCGGCACCGCCCGCGCGTCGTACACCGTCGGCTCACCCGCCAGCGCCTCCACCGCCACCCGCGCCTCATACGTCGCCTTGTGCGCCAGCATCGGCTCGCCGGCGATGTCGCCCACCGCGAAGATGTGCGGCACGTTCGTCCGCCGCTGGCCGTCCACCTTCACGAAGCCGCGCTCGTCGACGGCGATGCCGGCCTTCTCCAGCCCGACGTCGCGGCTGTTCGGCCGCCGGCCGATCGCCACCAGCACGCGGTCGAACGTCTCCTCGCGCGACTTGCCGTCGCTCAGTTCGAGCGTCGCCTTCACTCCCTTGCCCACATCCTCCAGCTTCGCCACCTTCGTCTTCAGCAGGATGTCCTTGAACAGCTTGGTTCGCGTCAGCCGGTCGTGCAGCGGCTTGACGAGATCGCGGTCGGCGCCGGGCAGCAGGCCGTCGGTCATCTCGACCACCGTCACCTGGCTGCCGAGCGCGGCGTAGACGTAGCCCAGCTCCAGCCCGATGTATCCGCCGCCGACCACCAGCAGGCTGCGCGGCAGCTCCTCCAGCTTGAGCGCGCCGGTCGAGTCCATCACCCGCGGGGTGTTCAGCTTGAACATCGGTGGTACCGCCGGCGACGACCCGGTGGCGACGATGCACGACTCGAACTGGAAGCGCCGGCCGTCCTCCAGCTCGATCGAGTTGGGGCCGACGAACCGGCCGACCCCTTGAACCAGGTTGACCTTGCGCAGCCGCGACAGGCCGACCAGGTTCTTCGACAGCGTGTCGACCACCCTGTGCCAGTGGCCGCGCACCCCGTCGATGCTGATCTCGGGCGGGGCGAACTTGAGGCCGACGTGCTCCGCCTCGCGAGCGTCGGTGATCAGCTTGGCGGCGTGCAGCACCGCCTTGGAGGGGATGCAGCCGACGTGCAGACAGGTGCCGCCGGGCCGCTCGCGGGCCTCGATCAGCGTGACCTTGATGCCGCGGTCGGCGGCCAGGAAAGCGGCGGCGTAGCCGCCCGGCCCGCCGCCCAGAACGACCAGCTGGGTTTCTTCGGTGACTGCCATGAGGTTCCTTTGCCGTGTCAGGAATAAGCGCGCCTGGTCCGGAGCCGTCGCGACCCCGGCGAGCCGGGCGGTCGACCGCCGATCAGAGCAGGATGGTCCACGGGTTTTCCAGCATCTCGGCGATGCGGCGGGTGAAGCGAGCGGCGTCGGCGCCGTCGATCACCCGGTGGTCATACGACAGCGACAGCGGCAGGATCAGCCGCGGCACCACCTGCCCGGCCTTGTCGATCACCGGCTGCAGCCGGCTGCGCGCCATGCCCAGGATGGCCACTTCGGGGTAGTTGATGATCGGCGAGAAACTGGTGCCGCCGATGCCGCCCAGGTTGGTGATGGTGAAGGTGGCGCCGACCATGTCGGCCTTGCCGCTCCGCGCCCGCTCGGCCGTCTCGAACAGCTCGCGGGCCAGCTCCGCCACCCCCTTCTTGTCGACGTCGCGGATGACCGGCACGAGCAGCCCGCCCTTGGTGTCGACCGCCACGCCGATGTGGTAGTGCTTTTTGAGGATCAGCCGGTTGCGCGCCAGGTCGAGCGAGCTGTTGATCTTGGGGAACTGCTTGAGCGCCGCCGCCACCGCCTTGAGGGCGAATGCGGTGACCGTCAGCTTCACCCCCCTGGCGTCCTGCGCCTTGCGGAACGTTTCCAGATCGGTAATGTCGGCTATGTCGTGCTGGGTAACCGCCGGCACCAGCGCCCACGACAGGCTCATCTTCTGGGCGATCAGCTTGCGCGTGCGCGAGATCGCCTCGTACTCGACCGGGCCGAACTCCTCGAAGTTGGGCATCGGCGGCGCCTGGATACCGCCGCCGCCGCCGACCAGCGGGGCGGTTTCGGTGCTGTACGCCGACTTGACGTCTTCCTCGGTGATCCGCCCGCGCGGGCCGGTGCCGGCGAGCGTTTTCAGGTCGACGCCCAGCTTGCGCGCCAGCCAGCGGACGGCCGGGCTGGCCGGCAGGATGCCGGGCGGGGCGTCGGCCATCGACCGCGGCTGGTTCTCCGGCTTGGGCGGGATCTCGTGGACCGCCGCGCGCAGCGCCTTGACCTCCTGCGCCGTCGGCTCCTCGGCCTGCTCGTCGATCTGCTTCTGCGCCCGCGACACCACCACCGCGGCCTCGCCGTTGTCGCCCTCCAGCACCGCGTAGACGGCGCCGACCTTCAGCTCGTCGCCGGCCTTGACCAGCAGCTCGCTGATCTTGCCGGCGGCCGGCGCATAGACTTCCATGTTCGACTTGTCGGCGTTGACCACGAGCAGCGGTTGGTCCTTCGTGACCTCCTGGCCGGGCTTGACCAGGACCTCGCTCACCTCAACGCTGTCGACGTTCTCTTTTAATTTCGGCAGCTTGATCTGTCGGGACATTGCCTGTGCTCGGGGGAGGGACACCGCCCGGCGGGTCGGATCGGCCGCCGGACGGGTCGGGTTGGATATTTCGTACCACAAAAGGGATCGGAAAAGGTTGCAACGCCGCCTTCCCGGCGGCGGGCGCTCACGCCCGCATGGCGCTGACCTTTTCCGGGTTGATGTTCAGCTTGCCGATCGCCTGCTGCACCACGCTCGGCTGGATCACTCCGCGGCGCGACAGCTGGTACAGGGCGGCCAGGGCGATGCACTCGGCGTCGACCTCGAAGTGCCGGCGGAGGGCGGCGCGCGACTCGCTGCGGCCGAAGCCGTCGGTGCCGAGCGGGAACAGGCCGCCTGGCACCCAGCGGGCGATCATCTCCGGCACCGCCCGCATGAAGTCGCTGGCCGCCACGTAGACGTCCTTCGGCCCTTCCTGCGCAAACGCCTCCTCGACGTAGCAGCGGCGGGCCTTCTCCGCGGGGTGCAGGAAGTTCCACCGCTCCACCTCGAGCGCGTCGCGGCGCAGCTCCTTGTAGCTGGTGGCGCTCCACACGTCGGCGGCCACCCCGAACTGCTCGGCGAGGATCTCCTGCGCGCGCATCACCTGCAGCATGATCGGCCCGCTGCCCAGCAGGTGCGCCCGCGCCCCCTTGACCGGCACCGCCGACGGGCGGAAGCGATACAGCCCCTTCAAAATGCCCGCCTCGGCGCCGTCCGGCATCGCCGGCATGGCGTAGTTTTCGTTGTACAGGGTGATGTAGTAGAACACGTCGTCGTTGCCGTCCGGCCCGTACATGCGGCGGATGCCGTCGTTGAGGATGACGGCCAGCTCGTAGGCGAACGACGGGTCGTAGGCGATCACGTTGGGGACGGTCGAGGCGAGCAGCTGGCTGTGGCCGTCCTCGTGCTGCAAGCCCTCGCCGTTGAGCGTCGTCCGCCCGGCGGTGGCCCCCATCATGAAGCCGCGGCAGCGGAGGTCGCCGGCCGCCCAGCACAGGTCGCCAACGCGCTGGAAACCAAACATCGAGTAATAGATAAAGAACGGCACCATCGCCACGCCGTGAGTGGCGTAGGCGGTGCCGGCGGCGATGAACGACGACATCGACCCGGCCTCGGTGATGCCCTCTTCGAGCAGCTGGCCGGTCTTCGCCTCGCGATAGGGGAAGGCGGTGTCGTCGTCGACGGGCGTGTACAGCTGGCCGATGCTGGAGTAGATCTTGAAGCGCGTGAACAGCGGGTCCATGCCGAACGTCCGCGCCTCGTCGGGGATGATCGGCACGACGTTGCGGCCGATCCCCTTGGTGTCCTTGAGCAGCCGCTCCAGCATGTCGACGAAGGCCATCGTCGTCGACGGCGCCGCCTTGCCGGACCCCTTGGTGTAGATGTCGATGAACTCGCGACCGGGCGGGGTGAGCGGGGTGAACTGCGCTCGCCGCTGCGGCACGTAGCCGCCGAGCACCTGGCGGCGCTGGTGGAGGTACTGCATCTCCGGGCTGCCGTCGGCCAGCTTCAAAAACCGCGCGTGCTCGACGTCGTCGTCGGTCAGCGGCAGGTTGAAGCGGTCGCGGAAGCTGGTGAGGACCTTCTTCTTCTCCTTGAACAGCTTGATCTGGTGGATGCTGTTCATCCCCTCGCCGGCCTCGCCCAGTCCGTAGCCCTTGACGGTGGAGACGAGGATGACAGTCGGCGAGCCGTGGTGCTCGACCGCCGCCTTGTAAGCGGCGTACACCTTGACCGGGTCGTGCCCGCCGCGCTTGAGCTTGGCCAGCCGATCGTCAGGCAGGTCCTTGACCAGCTCGTACAGCTCCGGGTACTTGCCGAAGAAGTGCTGGCGGGTGTACTTGCCGTCGCTGACCACGTACTTCTGGTACTCGCCGTCGAGCACCTCGCCCATCCGCTGCACCAGCAGGCCGGAGCGGTCGGCGTCGAACAGCGGGTCCCAGTCGCTGCCCCACAGCACCTTGATGCAGTTCCAGCCGGCGCCGCGGAAGGCGGCCTCCAGCTCCTGAACGATCTTGCCGTTGCCGCGCACCGGACCGTCGAGCCGCTGCAGGTTGCAGTTGATGACGAAGATCAGGTTGTCCAGCCCCTCGCGGCCGGCGAGGGTGATGGCGCCGAGCGATTCCGGCTCGTCCATCTCGCCGTCGCCGGTGAAGCACCAGACGTGCTGATCGGACGCCGGCTTCATCCCGCGGTTCTCCAGGTAGCGGTTGAACCGCGCCTGGTAGATCGCCATGATCGGCCCCAGCCCCATCGACACCGTCGGGAACTGCCAGAAGTTGGGCATCAGCCACGGGTGCGGGTAGCTCGACAGCCCGCCGCCCTCGGCCAGCTCGCGGCGGAAGTTTTTCAGGTGCTGCTCGGTCAACCGTCCTTCGAGGAAGGCGCGGGCGTACATGCCGGGCGAGGCGTGTCCCTGGAAATACACCAGGTCGCCGCCGCCGGGCGCGTTCGGCCCCTTGAAGAAGTGGTTGAAGCCGATCTCGTAGAGGGTGGCTGAGCTGGCGAACGTGCCGATGTGGCCGCCGATGGTCTTGTCGCCCTCGTTGGCCTGGATCACCATCGCCATGGCGTTCCAGCGCACCATCGACTTGATGCGCCGCTCGATCTCGCGGTTGCCGGGGAAGGTCGGCTGCTTGTCGGCGGGGATGGTGTTGATGTACGGCGTGTTGGCGCCCCACGGCACCGGCACGCCGGTGCGTTCGAGCCGCTGGCCGAGCTTGCTCAGCAGGTGCTGGGCACGGTCCTTGCCGGAGAAGTAGAGGACGGCTTCGAGGGCGTCGAGCCACTCCTGCGTCTCCACCGCGTCCGCCTCGTAGCCGCCGACCGGGACGAGGTCGTCGTCCGCCCCGCTCCCCTGCGTTTGCCCGCGATCCTTGACGCCGTCAGAACTCATACGATCCCCTTACAGGTCGACCCGCGCCCGGCGCGGGGGAAGGTGCAACACGCCCGACCGTTCATTGTAATTCGTAGCGGAATTCCTCGCGAGGTGAAGAGGCCCCCTCTGTTCTCCGCCGCGCGGCCGGCTAGGATGCCGTCACGCACCCTGTGACCGGCGGGACCGACGTCTCGCCTGGCCGGGGATCGCCCGCACACAACGGAGACGACGCAATGACCGGACGTTTGTTCGCCCTCACCGCCCTGCTCGCCGGGCTGCTCGCCGCGGGCCTCGCCCCGCACGGCACCGCCCGCGACGACGATTCCAAAGGCGGCTGGGTATCGTTGTTCAACGGCAAGGACCTGACCGGCTGGAAGGTGTACCCGAAGGGGACCGGCACCTGGAAGGTGGAGGACGGGGCGATCGTCGGCAGCGGCAACGCCAGCCACCTGTTCACCGAGCGCGGCGACTTCAAGGACTTCCACTTCCGCGTCGAGGCGATGATCAACGACAAGGGCAACAGCGGTCAGTATTTCCGCACGCAGTTCGGCCCCGGCTTCCCGCGCGGCTACGAGGCGCAGATCAACGCCACCCACGGCGACCCGATCCGCACCGGCAGCCTCTACCCCGATTACCGCGAGAAGCGGCTGCAGGGGATCAAGAGCAACCTGGTGTACAAGGCGCCGCACAAGGCGAACGAGTGGTTCACCCAGGAAGTGATCTGCAAGGGCGAGCACATCACCATTCTGGTGAACGGCAAGAAGATGGTGGAGTTCACCGACAAGGGTTCGCCGTACAAGCGCGGCCACTTCGCCATCCAGCAGCACGACCCCGGCAGCGTGGTGAAGGTGCGCAAGGTGGAGGTGAAGGAGCTGAAGTAAACGGGGTAGGCTGACAGGGAAGGCCAGGTCAGCCCAAAGGGCGACGGTGGGTGCCTGCCTTCACCGACCGGCCTTGTCTGTGGATGAGTACTCGCACCACATGGCCACGCAAAGCCGTGGCCATGGCACCCAGATTACCCATCCACCCCAGCCTTCTGGGTGCCATGCCCACGCTCGCGTGGGCATGCGGCACTTCACCGACCGGCCCCGTCCGGGGAAAGGTGCTTGCACCCCATGACCGCCTGGCACCCGTAGTCGTGACAGGTCAGGTTCGGTCACGCCAACCACCGGCGCCTTGAGCCGGCTGCGGGACAGGCATATGCTGGGAGGAACGTGAGCCGATCGGCTCGCGGGCTGTCATCGCGAGGGGCCGCACCATGTCCACCGAACCGTCACCGGCCGACCGCCAGCGCCAGAAGGTCGCCGAATTCCTGCAGCTGCTGCCGCTCACCCTGGCCGTCGCCGGGTTGCCGCCGGGAGAGGCGGGCCGCTTCCTCAACGAAGGGCAGATGGAGGTCCGCGCCACCACCATCCGCGCCGCCTACAAGGTCGCCCGGCAGATGCTCATCGACCTGTCGCGCTGACCGGCGGGTGCCCAACACCGCCAGCCCGGAGGGAGCACTGCCCCCTCCGGGCTGATTGTGCGCGCATCCGGCAGGCCGGCTCAGTCGTCCGTCCGCGTCCGGTGGCGGCGAGCCAGCAGCACCAGGGAGGCGGCCGACGCGCCGAGCACCAGCGTCGACGGCTCCGGGACGGCCGTCGGCCGGGGTTCCTGCGGGGTGACCGTCACCGTTACCCCAAACTGCGCCGGCTGGCCCGGCGCCGGGATCGGCAGCGGATCGGGGCCGATCGACGCGGAGTAGCGGTTGCCGCCCAGGTCGACCGACCCGCTGCCGCCGCCGTTGGGGAACGACGCCGACACCGACGACGAGCCGGCGCCCAGCTGGCCGGACAGCAGTCCGCTGAACGTCACTGTGCCGGTCTGTCCGGAGGCGGTGTCGGTGATCTGCATGCCGAGCGTGAACGGCACGTTCTTGAACGAGTCGAGCGGTTCGGTCGCCGAGCTGGTGGCGCTGACGAAGCCGGCGTGTAAATAGGTGGCCACGCCGGTGGTGACGTTGACCGACTGATCGCCGGCCAGCGCGAAGCTGACACTGCCGGTACCGGCGGGGAAGACCGCGCCGGGGTTGATGTCGTAGTGGTAGCCGAAGGCGACGACGTCGGCCCGCACGGCCCCGCCGCTGAGGCTCAGGCCGATCGCCGCCGTGACCAGCGCCCAGGTGATTCGCTTCATGCGGTCGGATTCCTTTCCCGGTCGATGCCGATGCCGGCTCCCCTCCTGCCGGCCAGGTCGGCCGATGGTACTCCACCTGCCGCGATGGTGTCAACGTCCACCACTCGCCCGATTCGCCCAGTGTCGCCCGGAATCGAGACCGATTGTTCTTTTTCCTCCCTTCGTCTGTCCGATACATTGAAAGAGTTACCTCCGCCCTCCGCGCCTCCCACCCCCCGCAGCGTACCCGCGATGCTCAGCCACCCCTCTCTGCGTGCCTTGCTCGGCATGAACGTCCTGCTCGTCCTGTGCGGGCTGGGCGTGTTGCCCGCCCTGCGCTCGGCCGACCGTCCGCCGCGCCCCGGTGCGGTTGAGCCGCGACACCTGCAATGGGTGCGGCACGAACCGCCGCTGCAGCCGACCTGGCCGGACCAGCCGCGCTACACCAGCGACGCCGCGTTTCGCCCGGTGCCGGTCGGACCGCTGGTGTTGCTGTCGTCGTCGAAGCACGACGGCGTTACCGCGGTGGACGCCGCGACCGGCGAGGTCCGGTGGCGGTTCGTCACCGACGGGCCGGTGCGAGTCGCGCCGGCGGGGTGGAACGACCGGGTGTTCGTGGCGTCCGACGACGGCCACCTGTATTGCCTGGAGGCGGCCGGCGGTACGCTGGTGTGGAAGTTCCGCGGCGGACCGACGGAGCGGTGGGTGCTGGGCAACGAGCGGCTGATCTCCAGCTGGCCGGCGCGGGGCGGGCCGGCGGTGGCGGCCGAGCCGAACGGCGAGGCGACGGTGTACTTCGCCGCTGGCATCTGGCCGTTCATGGGCGTGTTCCTGCACGCGCTGGACGCGCGCACCGG
This sequence comes from Gemmataceae bacterium, assembly GCA_046350215.1. GTDB lineage: Bacteria > Planctomycetota > Planctomycetia > Gemmatales > Gemmataceae > JAXMAU01. The sequence continues at coordinate 65,546 of JAXMAU010000014.1, forward strand.
CCGGCCGCGCTGGCAGAACGCCGGCGAGGGGTCGTTGTTCATCAAGCAGCCGCACCAGGCCGAGGCGTTCGCCGGCATCGCGCCGCAGGGCACGCTGGTGGTCGACGGCGACCGGCTGCTGGTGCCGGGCGGACGGTCGATCGCCGCCGGCTTCGACCGGCACACCGGCAAGCGGCTGCACTACCGGCTGGCCGACTCGTCCAAGCTGGGCGGCGGGCCGGACGTGGTCGCCGGCGGTGGGGTGTACGTCAACGGCGGCGGGGTGTTCGACGCCGCGACCGGCGAGTTCCTGACCGCCGTGGCGGAGCCGGCGACCATCGCCGACGGGGTCTTCTACAGCGTCGCCGGCACGACCTGTCAGGCGGTGACGGTCGACCTGGCCATGGCGAAACCGCCGGAAAAGGGCGCGAAGAAGACGACGCGGCGGCTGACGACGGTGGGGCGCCCCGGTCGTAGCGCGCGTGCCGGCGACCAATGCGCTGCTGGCCGCCGGCGGCTTCCTTTATGGCGGTGGGCCGGGCGTGGTGTACGCGCTCAAGCTGCCGCTGCGGCCGGAGGGAACGCCCCTGGCGTGGCAGCAGCCGATCGACGGCACCCCGCTGCACCTGACGGCGTCGGACAACCGCCTGTTCGTCAGCACTCGCGAGGGCCGATCAGGCGCCTTCGGCGGCGAGTCGGCGAAACCGCGCGCATGCACCCGTTGCGACCATGCCCGCTGGGCGCCCGCGGTGCCGGCGGCGGCCGAGCTGGCCTGCCGGGTGCAAACGACCACCGGGGCACCGCGGCTATGCGGTGGTCTGGGGCGTCGGCAGCGGCGGGCTGATCGCCGAGTTGCTCCGCGACACCGCCCTGCGGCTGATCGTGCCGGAGCTGAACGCCGAGCCGCGTGGAGACGTTCCGCGACCAGGCTCCGCGAGGCCGGTATCGACGGCCGGGCGCGTGTCGAGCGCCAGGCCACGGCGGCGACTGCCGCCCTGCCGCCGTACCTCGCCAGCCTGGCCGTGTCCGAGGATCTGAGCGGGTTCGATACGGACGTTGCCTTTTCGATCGCGTTTGGTCGTCGCTGCGGCCCCATGGCGGGGTCGTCGGTCTGCCGGTGACGCCGGCGGCGCGCGAGGCGGCGCGGAAGTGGCGCGACACCCGCTCGGAGGAGGGGGCGCAACTGCACGCCGACGGCGGACGGGTCGTGATCCGGCGCGACGGCCCGCCGCCGGGCGCCGGTGAATGGACGCACGAGCACGCCGACGCCGCCAACACGCGCGTGTCGACCGATCGGCGGGTGAAGGCCCCGCTCGGGCTGCTGTGGTTCGGCGGACCCGGCCACCAGGGGATGCTGCCGCGCCACGGGCACGGCCCGGTGCCGCAGGTCGCCGGCGGACGACTGGTGATCGAGGGACCGGATCGCCTCCGCGCCGTCGACATCTACACCGGCCGGCTGCTGTGGGAAAAAATGCTGCCCGCCGTCGGCGCCGCCTACGACAACACCGCCCATCAGCCGGGCGCCAACGGTGTCGGCAGCAACTACGTCACCACCGCTGACGCGGTGTACGTCGCCCACCGCGACCGCTGCCTGCAGCTCGACCCGGCCACCGGCCGCACCGTCCGCGAGATCCGCCTGCCGCCGCTGCCGGGCGAGAAGGCGGCGCCAGCGTGGCGGGCGCTCCGCGTCGTCGACGGCACCCTGATCGCCGGCGTCGGCACCGTGCCGCCGGGCGGGCTGCTGTCGCGACTGGCGCGGCTGGCGACCGCCAACCCGGCCTACCGCCGGCTGGTCGTCCTCGACCGGGCGACCGGGGCGGTGCGCTGGACAGCCGACGCCCAGGGCGGGTTCTGGCCCAACGGCGTGTGCGCCGGCGGCGGCCGGCTGTACGCCGTCGACCGCGGTCCGGCGATTGACCCGAAGATTGCGGTGAAGGGGGCGTCGGCCGGCCGCGTGGTGGCGTTCGACCTGGCGACGGGGCGAACGGTGTGGCGACACGACCGTGCGGTATTCGGCACCTGGCTGAGCTACTCGGCGAAGCACGACGTGCTGGTCGAATCCGGGCTGGTGAGCCGCGACACGCTGCTCGGCGAGCCGGCCGGGATGCGCGCGTTTCGCGGCGGCGACGGCGGGGTGCTGTGGCACGAAAAGGGCTATTTTGGGCCGGCGCTGATTCACGGCGAGCGCATCCTCAAGGGCGGCGACGCGGCGGCCGGATCGGGGACGGCGTGCGAGCTGCTGACCGGCCGGCCGGTGCGCGTGGCCGATCCGCTCACCGGCGAGCCGGTCGAGTGGCGCTGGCAGCGGACCTACGGCTGCAACACGCCGGCGGCGTCCGAGCATCTGGTCCTTTTCCGATCCGGTGCGGCGGGTTTCTACGACCTGTGCCACGACGGCGGGACCGGCAACCTGGGCGGGTTCCGATCGAGCTGCACGCTCAACCTGATCCCGGCCGGCGGGGTGCTGACGGCGCCGGATTACACCCGCAGCTGCACCTGCAGCTACCAGAATCAGACGTCGGTCGGGCTGATCCACGCGCCGGACGCCGAGCTGTGGACGTTCACCACCGCCCGGCCGGTGACGACGGCGATCAGGCGAGTCGGGGTGAACCTGGGCGCGCCGGGCAGCCGCAAGGCGGACGACGGCACGCTGTGGCTGGAGCACCCGCGGGCGGGCGGGCCGTCGCCGAAGCTGGCGGTGTCGACCGTCCCACCGCAGCCGGATGCGTTCCGTCTGCACCCGGCGCAGGTGGGCGGCGACCGGCCGGCCTGGGTCGGCGCGTCGGGCGTGCGCGGACTGACGCGGCTGACCGTGCCGCTTGGCACCGACGCCCGCGCCAGCGGCCGCTACACGGTACGGCTGGTGTTTCTGGAGCCGGACGCGGTCGGGCCGGGCGAACGGCGTTTCGACGTGGCGATCGAAGGCCGGCCGGTGCTGACCGGGTTCGACGTCTGCCGCGAAGCCGGCGGCCCCCGTCGCGCCGTCGCTCGTGCGTTCCCTGGAGTGCTCGTCACCGGCGAGCTGGAGGTAACGCTCACCCCGTCGCGCGACTCGGCCATCCCCGCCGCCGTGCTGTCCGGCGTCGAGGTGATCCGCGAGGACGGCGGACAGCAGTGACTGGCGCCGGGAACGAGGAGGACCTCTTGCCATGACGACGATCACCATCCCGCTGTCGGAGGAGCGTCTCGCCCAACTGCAAACGCTGGCGGAGCAGGCCGGACTATCGCCGGAGGAGTTCCTGCGCCGCCAGGTCGAACAGTTGCTCGCCCGGCCCGACGAGGCTTTCGCCGAGGCCGCGCGCTACGTCCTCCAGAAGAACGCGGAACTGTACCGGCGGCAAGCATGATGCGCTATCAGATCGACGATAGCGCATCGACACGCATCCGACTGACGATGGGTGAATCTCGTTGACAGGTCAGCATTCGCGACGGCATCCTGATCGGAGGCGCCGTCGCTCTCGTCGATGGCTATTGTCGTGCAACCACGGAGAGGCGTGTGAGCGTTCGATGGGCCATCGCCATCGTTGCCATTTGTACCCTGCTGCTTGCAGCGATCGGCGGACTTATCGGGTATGGGATCGGGACGTTCCACCCCGATTATTACCGGCAATCACTGCCCGACGGGTGGAAACCGGACTTCGACCCGGTGAGCGAAGGAATCGGGCGAGGGCTGGGTCAGGGCGCCGCCTGGGGCGTGGCGATCGGGCTTGCCGTCACCCTGGGCTGGTGGCGCGAGGCCCACCGGCGCCGGGCCGAGCAAACGGCGATCTTTGAAAGCATTCAACGGACCGCCTGGTATCATTCGGTTGGCTGTCTCGTGCTGGTCGGCACGGCCGTGCTGGCGTACCTGTTCGGGCTGTGCAGCGGCGTCATTCTTGGCGAACTGCGCGTTTCCTTCAGCATGCATCACCAGCAATACCTGGAGGAACATGCGGCCGTCGCCCCACTGCTGGCCAGCGACCCGGCTTATGCGAAAGTCAAGATCCACGAGTACACGGGCGGCGGGCTGTACCTGACGGGCGAGGTGCCTACCGAGGCCGATCGAGATCGGTTGCAGGCCGCGATCGCCCGGGCGATCGGCGAGCGGCGAACGCGGGAGATCTATTCTACAGGCAAGCCCGATGTGGCGCCGAAGCGATGACGGCAGCGGTGGAGAACGGCGCGAGCCGCGGGCGGGTGCGGGGGAATCCCCACCCGTCCGCGGCTCGGCGGATAATGCGATAGCCTTACGCCTGGGCGACCGGCACCTGGATGTTGACGCGGCGGCCTTCGCGATCGAAGTGGACCACGCCCTCGCACAGCGCGAACAGCGTGTCGTCCTTGCCGCGGCCGACGTTGCGGCCCGGCTGGTAGCGCGTGCCGCGCTGCCGCACGATGATGCTGCCCGTCGTCACGGCGGTGCCGGCGTACACCTTCACGCCCAGCCGCTTGCTGCGTGACTCGCGGCCGTTCTTCGACGACCCTTGACCTTTCTTGTGAGCCATTTCACTGCCTCTCGAGGGATCGAATCCTGTTGGGGTCCAAATGAAAAAGCCGGGGAAGTCGCTCCCCCGGTGGGACCGGCCCGTCGCGGAGTCCCCGTCGGGCCGGGTGGTCAGTCGTTGTATCGACGGGTCCACTCCCGTCGCGTCAGTTCGCCTTCGGCTTCTCCGCTGCCTTCGGCTTGTCCGCCTCCTTCGCCTTCCCCTTGTCACCACTCGCCAGGTCAAGCTGCGACGCCCGGTAGATCCACTGAGCGGGCGGAATGAACTGGATGGCCTCCGACTTCATCAGGTACTTGTCGCCCAGTCGGCGGAAGCTCAGCTGCAACGTCTTGCGGCGAACCACCGGCTTGGTGCTCGGCGGGATCGGGTCGGTCAGCGACCAGCCGTTCGACAGGCCGGCGACGAAGATGCTGTAGCGGTTGCTGTCGATCAGCTTGGGCAGCTTCTCCTTGCGCTCGCGGGTCGCCACATCGTCGTCCGCCTCCGGCTCGTTCGGATCGGTCCAGATGGCCACCCCGGTGACGGGGATCGGCGCCGCCATCGGCAGGCTGACCGGGATCGGCTCGGCGGCGATCGTCACCGAGTTCTTGATCTTGTAGAAGCCCGTCGGATCCTCGACGCGGGCAATCGCCTCCTGAACCGCCGGCAGGATCTGGTCGCGGTACACCATCGTGGTGTCGTGCGTGACCAGCTCGAAGTCCGGGATGAACGTCCGCGGCTGGCCGGTGCGGTTGATCACCTGATACCACAGATACCAGCACACCCGCTGACCGCGACCGGGAATGTTCACCTTGATCAGCCGCGGATCCTTGAACTTGAAGTCGAGCACCCACAGCTTACCGCCGCGGCTGACGTCGGTGTCGGTGACCGGGTTGTCATCCTTGATGTATCGCTCGTTGGGCTGAGCGGCCAGCGGCAGGCACAACGCGGCCACCCCGGCGATCACGCCGAGGGCTGCCAGCAACCGAACTCTTCCGAGTCTCGCGGCCATACCTGCCTCCCGCTCGCTCCCTGCTCCCCCGCCGCCGGCGCGCACGCCGACAGTCCTCGTGCCTCCTTGCACAACCCGTTTATAGCAGCGAGTTTGTTCGCCGGTCAAGGCGAACGGCGAGCGGCGTGGTGATGAGAAACCGATGAATCCGGATCGTCAGGTCCGCCAGACCGGCCGGCCCGTCGTACAATACCGGCCGGCGCGGCCGACACCGGGTCCGGGCGGACTCGCCAGCCGCGCGTCCCTGTCAGGAGTGACCGATGAATCGACGCACCTTCGTCGGAGCCAGCTTGCCTCTGCTCGCCCTCGGCGCCGCCGCCACCGCCCAGCCGGGCAGCAAACCGGGCAGCCCGGAGAAGCCGCCGCTGGCCCGCGACGACGCCGAGAAGAAGATCCTGGACGTGCTCGACGACCTGGACAAGAACCAGCGGCGCGGCAACATGAACGTGCCGCTGGAGGACGCCCGGCTGCTCCGTCTGCTGGCCGAGTTCAGCGGCGCCAAACAGGTCGTCGAGCTGGGCACGTCGAACGGCTACTCCGGCATCTGGTTCTGCCTGGCCCTGCGCAAGACCGGCGGCAAGCTGACCACGTTCGACATCGACGAGGGCCGCATCAAGCAGGCGAAGGCGAACTTCAAGCGCGCCGGCGTGTCGTCGCTCATCACCCTGGTCGAAGGCGATGCGCACGAGAACGTCAAGTCGCTGAAGGGGCCGATCGACCTGGTATTCATCGACGCCGACAAGCCGGGTTATCCCGACTACCTGACGAAGCTGCTGCCGCTGGTGCGTCCCGGCGGGGTGATCGCGGCGCACAACATGGCCCGGCCGAAGCCCGACCCGCGCTACGTCGAGATGGTCACGACGAACAAGGACCTGGAGACGATCTTCCTGAACATGGACAACCAGGGGATCGCGCTGTCGCTGAAGAAGTGGTAGTGCGCCATTCCTGGCGAGCGGGGTCCCGTTAGGGCCCCGAGTCAGCGCCCCTGGCGCGACGTCGCGCCTCACGCGCTGACTCGGGGCACTGACGGCTGTTGTGGCAAGGTCTCCTGACCTTGCCACTCTGCGGACCGCAGGTCTCCTCGTCCATGCGGAGACCTTCGGCTCGCCGGAGTGTCCCGGTCAGGAGACCGGGCCACAACAGCTCGTCATCGTCCGGACGATGGACGGCTGTTGTGGCAAGGTCTCCCGACCTTGCCACCGGTAGACCGCAGGTCTCCTCTGGCCCGGTCCGAGTGGCCCGGTCAGGAGACCGGGCCACAACAGCCTGCTCCCGCTCGCCTCGCCAGCCTGAGCGCGACGTCGCGCTGGTGCCATGCCCACGCTTGCGTGGGCATGCGGTGTTCCTCTGACTGGCCCCGTCGCAGGACGTGTCCCCGCATCCCATGGCCACGAAGCGTGGCCATGGCACCCAGCACCCAGCGTCGTCGTCTGACGCGCGACGTCGCGCCTCCCGCGCTGACTCGCTCTCGCTTGTCCTCTTTTGCCTTTCTACGGACGACTGTCTACTGTCTACTGTCTACTTGCTTGTTCCCGCTCTCCGCCCCCACGATGGAACCGAAGACGCTCCTGTTCTTGTCGGAGTCCCGTAATGCGTTGCCCTCGCCTTGATCGTCTGTTCGGCGCCGCCGTCGCGGTGCTTCTGAGTGTCGTCGCCGTCGCGCCGGCCGACGCGCCCCGGCTGCGCGTGCTGTTCCTCGGCGACGACGGCCCCCATCGGCCGGCCGAGCGGTTCCGCCAGCTGGCGCCGGTGCTCGCCAAACGCGGCATCGACCTGACCTATACCGACAGAACCGCCGACCTGAACCCGGCCACGCTGGCGAAGTACGACGCCCTGGCGGTGTTCGCCAACACGACGAAGATCACGCCCGCACAGGAGAAGGCGCTGCTCGACTACGTCGCCGGCGGCAAGGGGTTCGTTCCGCTGCACTGCGCGTCGTACTGCTTCCTCAACTCGCCGGCGTACATCGCCCTGGTCGGCGCCCAGTTCCGCAGCCACGGCACCGGCGTGTTTCGCACCGTCGTCGCGGCGCCGGACCACCCGATCATGAAAGGCTACGCGCCGTTCGCCTCGTGGGACGAGACGTATGTCCACACCAAGCACAACGAGAAGGACCGGACGGTGCTGGAGTACCGCGCCGACGGCGATCTGAAGGAGCCGTGGACGTGGGTGCGGACGCAGGGGAAAGGGCGGGTGTTCTACACGGCGTGGGGGCACGACGCGCGCACCTGGGGCCATCCGGGGTTTCAGAACCTGGTCGAGCGCGGCATCCGCTGGGCGTGCGGCGGTGATCCGACGACGGCCGGCGTCTATGTCGATGCGCCGGAGATGACGCCCCTGCCGAAGGGGCTGCCGCCGTTCAAGTACACCGAGGCGGAGGTGCCGTTCTACCCGTCCGGAGGAGGCCGCACCGGCGATCGCATCAGTCAGATGCAGCTGCCGGTCGATCCGGCCGAATCGATGCGCCACCTGGCCACGCCGACCGACTTCGAGGTCAAACTCTTCGCCACCGAGAAGCTGATCGGCGGCAAGCCGATCTGCATGAACTGGGACGAGCGCGGCCGGCTGTGGGTGGCGGTGACACGCGACTACCCGAACGAGCGGCAGCCGGCCGGCCGCGGCCGCGACCGGATCGTCGTGCTGGAAGACACCGACGGCGACGGCATGGCCGACAAGGTGACGGTGTTTGCCGATAAGCTAAGTATTCCTACCTCGATTACCTTCGCGAACGGCGGTGTGATCGTCCACCAGGCGCCGCAAACGCTGTTCCTCAAGGACAGCGACGGCGATGGGGTGGCGGACGTCCGCCAGGTGCTGTTCGAGGGCTGGTCGACCGACGACACCCACGCCGGACCGAGCAACCTCCGCTACGGGCTGGACAACTGGCTGTACAGCATGGTCGGCTACGCCGGCTTCGTCGGCGAGGTCGGCGGCGAGCGGCTCAACTTCCGCACTGGCTTCTTCCGGTTCAAGCCGGACGGCTCGCGGCTCGAATTCCTCCGCAACACCAACAACAACTCCTGGGGCGTCGGCTTCAGCGAGGAAGGGATCCTGTTCGGCTCGACCGCCAACGGCTGCCCGAGCGTCTACCTGCCGATCCCCAACCGCTACTACGAGGCGGTCCGCGGCTGGTCGTCGACGGTGCTGACCAACATCGCCGACGGCTATCGCTTCTACCCGATCACCGACAAGGTCCGGCAGGTCGATCACCACGGCGGATTCACCTCCGCCGCCGGCCACGCCCTGTACACCGCTCGCGCCTATCCACCGTACTACTGGAACCGCACCGCGTTCGTGTCCGACCCGACCGGCCACCTGTCCGCCACCTTCGTGCTGCAGAAGGAAGGCGCCGATTTCCGGTCGCGTAACTCGTGGAACCTGCTCGCCAGCGACGACGAGTGGTGCGCCCCGATCATGGCCGAGGTCGGCCCCGACGGCAATGTGTGGCTGATCGACTGGTACGCCTACATCGTCCAGCACAACCCCACGCCGCGCGGCTTCACGACCGGCAAGGGCAACGCCTACGAAACGCCGCTGCGCGACGTCAAGCACGGCCGCATCTACCGGCTGGTGCCGCGCAAGGCGCCAGCGACGAAACCGTTCTCGCTGGCCGGCGCCAGCCCCGAGCGCCTGGTCGAGACGCTGACCAACGACAACATGTTCTGGCGGCTGCACGCCCAGCGGCTGCTGGTCGAGCGCGGCAACAAGGACGTGGTGCCGGCGCTGCGCAAGCTGGTGCAAAACCCGGCGGTCGACGCCATCGGCCTGAACCCCGGCGCCATCCACGCCCTGTGGACGCTGCACGGCCTGGGCGCGCTCGCCGATGCCGACACGCTCGCCGTGGCGACCGCGGCGCTGCGGCACCCGTCGGCCGGCGTTCGCCGCAATGCGGCGCTGGTGCAGCCGGCGAAGACCGGGGCGCGGGCGATCCTCGACGCCGCCGCGCTGACCGACGCCGACGCCCAGGTGCGGCTGTCCGCCTACCTGAGCCTGGCCGACAAGCCGACCGACGGCAAGGTCGGCCAGGCGGTGGCGCAGGCGCTCGATCGCACCGACGACATGACCGATCGCTGGCTGCCCGACGCCGTCACCGCCGCTGCCGCCGCCCACGCCGAGGGCTTCCTGCTGGCCGTCGCCGCGCGGACCGAGCCGCTGACCGGCCGGGCCGTCGAGGTGGTCAACCTGGTCGCCGCGCATCACGCCGCCGGAGCGCCGACGAAGACGATCAATGCCCTCCTGGTCGCGACGGCGAAGGCCCACCCGAGCGTCGCCGAGACGATCCTCGGCGGGCTGGCGCGGGGGTGGAAGGGCGGCGCGGCGGTGACGCTCCAGCCGGAGACGGAGCAGGCGTTCGCCACGCTGCTGCCGAAGCTGCCGGCCGCCGGCAAGGCCAGCCTGCTGCGCCTGGGCACCGCGCTGGGCAGCAAGGCGGTGGAGAAGTTTGCCGTCGAGGTGGTGGGCGCGCTGCAGGCGCGGCTCGCCGACGAGTCCGCCGCCGAGGCCGATCGAGTGCTGGCGGCGAAGCAGATCGTCGAGCTGATGCCGGCCGACGACAAGGTGCTCGAACCGATGCTCGAGCTGATCGCGCCGCGCTCCGGCCCCGGCCTGGTAGCCGGCGTGCTCGATGCCGTCGGCGCCAGCCGAAGCACCAGCGTGAGTAAGCTCTTACTCGATCGGATGCCTGGGTGGACGCCCGGCGCTCGCACCGCCGCCCTGCGCATCCTGCTGGCGCAGCCGGCGTCGACGCTCGCCCTGCTCGACGCCGTCGAGGCCGGCAAGGTGAAGCTCGGTGAGCTGGCGCTCGATCAGAAACAGGCGCTCGCCGCCCACCCGAACCGCAAGGTGGCGGCGCGGGCCAAGAAGCTGCTCGCCAAGGGCGGCGATCTGCCCAGCCCGGACCGCCAGAAGGTGGTCGACCGGCTGCTGCCGCTGACGCAGAAGAAGGGCGACCCGGCGAAGGGCAAGCTGGTGTTCAAGAACCAGTGCTCCAAGTGTCACATGCACTCCGGCGAGGGCACGGCGATCGGTCCCGACCTGACCGGCATGGCGGCGCATCCGAAGGACGAGCTGCTGGTCCACATCATGGACCCCAGCCGCAGCGTCGAGGGCAACTTCCGCGTCTACACCGTGCAGACCGGCGACGGCAAGGTGGTCACCGGCATGCTCGCCTCCGAGACGCGAACGTCGGTCGAGATCATCGACGCCGAGGCCAAGAAGATCACGCTGCAGCGCGACAACATCGAGCAGCTGACGGCGTCGAGCAAGTCGCTCATGCCGGAGGGGTTCGAGAAGCAGCTGAAGGAGGACGAGCTGGTCGACCTGCTCGAGTTCCTCACCCAGCGGGGCAAGTACCTGCCGCTGCCGCTCAACAAGGTGGCGACGATCGTCAGCACGCGCGGCATGTTCCACGGCCCCGAGCCGGAGGTCGAGCGGCTGATCTTCGCCGACTGGAAGCCGAAGACGTTCAACGGCGTACCGTTCCACCTGGTCGACCCGCAGGGCGAGCGCGTGCCGAACGTGGTGATGCTGTACGGCACCAACGGTATGTTCCCGCCGAAGATGCCGAAAGCGGTGTCGCTGCCGTGTAACAGTCCGGCGCGGGCGATTCACCTGCTGTCGGGAGTGAGCGGCTGGGGCTATCCGGCGCTCCCCAGGGGTTCGGTTTCGTTGATCGTTCGGCTACACTACAAGGACGGCAAGACAGAGGACCACCGGCTGATCAACGGCGAGCACTTCGCCGACTACATCCGCCGCGTCGACGTGCCCGGCTCGCGCTTCGCCTTCCCGCTCCGCGGTCAGCAGATCCGCTACCTGGCGGTGACGCCGAAACGGGACGAGACGATCAGCTCGATCGAGCTGGTGAAGGGGAAAGACGCCAGCTCACCCGTTATCATGGCGGTAACGGTGGAGACGAAATGACGGAAAGCCCTCGCTTGCGCTTCGGGCTGGAGAGAGATGTCATGACCCGACGAATGCGAACGGTGGGTGCCGTGCTGCTTGCCGCGGGGCTGCTCGTGGCGGGCCACGGCGAGCCGGCGTCGGCCGAGCCGAAGCGGACGTTCACCGCCGACGAGGTTGGCTTCTACGAGAAGCAGGTTTTGCCGATCCTCAAAGACGCCTGCTTCAAGTGCCACTCTGGCAAGAAGGTCCGCGGCGGGCTGCGGCTCGACAGCCGGGCGGCCGTCCTCAAGGGCGGCGACCTCGGGCCGTCGGTGCTGCCCGACCGGCTCGACGCCAGCCCGCTGGTCAAGGCGATCCACTTTCGCGACAACCTGGAGATGCCGCCCGACGGCAAGCTGCCGGCCGAGAAGATCGACGTGCTGATGCGCTGGCTGCGCATGGGCATGCCGTATCCGCCGGAGAAGGAGCCGGTGGCCCAGGCGCCGACGCACCAACCCGGTGCGATCAGCGCCGAGGATCGCGCCTGGTGGGCGTATCGTCCGCTGCGACGGCCGGCCGTCCCGCCGGTGCGCGACCACGGCTGGGCGCGGACGCCGGTCGATACGTTCATCCTGGCGAAGCTGGAAGCCGCCGGGTTGACGCCGAACCCGCCCGCCGACCGCGTTGCCCTGGTCCGCCGCGTCACCTACGACCTGACCGGCCTGCCGCCGACGCCCGAGGAGGTCGACGCCTTCGTCGCCGACGCCCGGCCCGACGCCTACGAACGGCTGGTTGACCGGCTGCTGGCGTCACCCGCCTACGGCGAGAAATGGGGCCGGCACTGGCTCGACCTGGTGCGCTTCGCCGAAACCAACGGCTACGAGCGCGACGGCATCAAACCGTATGCCTGGCGGTATCGCGACTACGTCATCCGCAGCCTGAACGCGGACAAACCGTATGACCGATTCGTTCGCGAGCAGCTCGCCGGCGACGAGCTGCCCGGCGACGATGCCGACGCGGTCATCGCCACCGGCTACTACCGCCTCGGCCTGTGGGACGACGAGCCGCCCGACCCGAAACAGTCGCGCGCCGACGAGATGGACGACTGGGTGACGACCACCGGCCAGGTGTTCCTCGGCATGTCGCTCAACTGCGCCCGCTGCCACGAGCACAAGAAAGACCCGATCCCGCAGGCTGACTATTACCGCTTCGTCGCCTTCTTTCAGGACGTGCGTCATTTCAGCGGCTCGCGCGACCCGCGCTCGGCGTCCAACCTGACCGACATCACGCCGGTGAGCGAACGGTCGACCTACGAGGACGAGCTAAAGCAGCGCGAGATCCGCAAGGCCGACCTGACCGCGGCGATGGAGCGGATCGAGAACGAGGCGATCAAACGGATGCCGGCCGAGGACCAGCGCGCCGCCGAGGGCGTCGACCGGCCGCAGGTGGTCCTCAAGCTGAAGAAGGTCTTCACCGACGACGAGGCGAAAGCCTATCGCCAGCTGAAGGGCGAGCGGACGCGGCTGGAACGGCTGCCGAACCCGGCGCAGCAGCTGGCGCTGTCGGTGAACAACTGCCTGGTCCGCCCGCCGACAACGCACGTCCTCGTCCGCGGCAGCCCGCACGCGCCGGGCGCGAAGGTCGAGCCGGGGTTCCCGTCGGTGTTCGGCGTGCCCGACCCGGTCGTTCCGCCGCCGGCGAAGACCGCCCGCAGCAGCGGCCGGCGGACGGCGCTGGCCGAGTGGATCACGGCGCGCGCCAACCCGCTGCCGGCGCGGGTGCTGGCGAACCGGCTGTGGCAGTACCACTTCGGCCGCGGCATCGTCGGCTCGTCGAGCGACTTCGGCAAGCTGGGCGAGCTGCCGTCGCACCCCGACCTGCTCGACGGGCTGGCGAGCGAGCTGCACGCCGGCGACTGGGCGGCGCCAGGCGCCTGCACCGGCTGCTGGTCACCTCCAGCGTCTACCGGCAGTCGGCGAAGCCGTCGCCCGCCGGGCTGGCGAAGGATGCCGGCGAATAATCATTACTGGCGCTATCCGATGCGGCGGTTGACGGCGGAGGAGGTCCGCGACTCGATGCTGGCGGTGTCCGGCGCGCTCCAGCGGCGGATGGCTGGCGAGGGCGTGTATCCGACCATCCCGGCGGCGGTGCTGGCCGGCCAGTCGGTGCCCGGCGCCGGCTGGGGCAAGTCGCCGCCGGCCGAGCAGGCGCGGCGGAGCGTCTACGTCCACGTCAAGCGGTCGCTGGTGGTCCCGATCCTGCAAAGTCACGACCAGGCCGACACCGACAACAGCTGCGCCGTCCGCTACACCACCACGGTGCCGACGCAGGCGCTGGGGATGCTCAACGGCGAGTTCACCCACGAGCAGGCGGCGGCGCTGGCCGAGCGGATCGGCCGCGAGGCGCCCGACGACCTGTCCGCCCAGGTGCGCCGCGCCGTCCGCCTGACCACCGGCCGCCCGCCGCGCGCCGACGAGGTGCGCCACGACGTCGCCTTCGTCGAGGCGACCCAGGCCGAGAACCGCCTCGACCGCCCCGCCGCCCTGCGGATGTACTGCCTCCTGCTCCTCAACGCGAACGAGTTTGTGTATCTCGATTGAACCTCGCTCGCAGCCCGAAGCGCAAGCGAGGGATTGAAAGGGACCCACCCCATGACTCACCCCACCCATCCCGCCGCCCAGTTCTGCGGACGCACCCGCCGCGAGTTCCTGTGGGAGTCCGGCACCGGGTTCGGCGCCGCGGCGCTGACCGGGCTGCTGTCCGCCGACGGCTTCTTCGCCAACGCCGCCACCCGCGGCAGCTTCGTCAACCCGATGGCGCCCAAGCCGCCGCACTACGCCGGCAAGGCCAAGGCGGTCATCTTCCTGTTCATGTACGGCGGGCCGAGCCACATCGACACCTTCGACTACAAGCCGAAGCTGTACGAGCTGGACGGCCAGACGATTCCGGTCAAGACGTTCGGCCGCGGCGGGCACAAGAGCGTCGGCCGCGTCGTCGGGCCGAAGTGGCAGTTCAAGCAGTACGGCCAGTGCGGCAAGCGGGTGTCCGACCTGTTCCCGCACCTGGCGCAGCGGGTCGACGACATCGCCTTCCTGCACTCGATGTACGCCGAGTCGCCCATCCACGGCTCGGCGATGCTGATGATGAATTCTGGCCGCATCCTGAGCGGACACCCGTGCCTGGGGTCGTGGGTGACCTACGGGCTGGGCAGCGTCAATGAGAACCTGCCGGGGTTCGTGGTGATGCTCGACAAGAAGGGCGGGCCGATCTCCGGCGCCAAGAACTGGGCGTCGGGATACATGCCGGCCGCCTACCAGGGCGTCGTCGTCCGCGCCTCCGGCACGCCGATTCACAACCTGGAGCTACCGCCCGGCATGACGCCAACGGCGCAGCGGAAACTGCTCGACCGGCTGCGCGACAAGAACCAGGAGCACCAGGCCGATCGCGCCGACAACAGCGAGCTGACCGCCCGCATCGCCGCCTATGAGCTGGCGTTCAAGATGCAGCGGCACGCGCCGGAGGCGGTTGACTTCGCCTCGGAGACAAAAAAGACCCACGAACTCTACGGAATCGACCAGCCACGCACGCGCGACTTCGGCCAGAAATGCCTGCTCGCCCGCCGGCTGGTGGAGCGCGGGGTACGGTTCATTCAGATCTATTCTGGCGGCGCTCATAACGACGACAACTGGGACGCCCACTCGGACATCGTCGCCAACCACACCAAGCACGCCGGCGACACCGACCGGCCGATTGCGGCGCTGCTCACCGACCTGAAGCAGCGCGGGCTGCTCGACTCGACGCTGGTGATCTGGGGCGGCGAGTTCGGCCGTCAGCCGACCGCCGAGTACGCCCAGGGCACCGGCCGCGACCACAACTCCTACGGCTTCACCATGTGGATGGCCGGCGGCGGGATCAAGGGCGGCGCCAGCGTCGGCGCCACCGACGAGCTGGGCAACAACGCCGTGGTCGACCGCTTCCACGTCAAGCGGCTGCACGCCACGGCGCTGCACCAGCTCGGCCTCGACCCGAACCGCCTGTCGTACTTCTACAATGGCCTCGATCAGAAACTCGTCGGCGTCGAACACGTCGACCCGATCAAGCAGGTGATCGGATAGAAAAAGAGGATGTATTACCCTCTTAAATAGCGTCTGATAGCCGCCGAGAAACCGGCTGGCGAACGTCTCCTTTGGCAGACGAGGAGGATCCGCTGCAGGTCTTGTCTCGACCAGGGAGTACATTACCCCGGATTAGCGGGGCGACCACAGCCGCGGAAGCAGCTGGCCGACGCGAGCGCGGTAGTCGCGATACGCCTGGCCGAAGCGCTCGTCCAGATACCGATCCTCGACGCCGATCCGCCGGCGAAACACGGCGTAGGCCACCAGCGGCGCCGGCAGCACCGGCCACGCCCCCGATAGCAGCGCCAGGCCGGGCAACAGCAGGACGATCCACACGGCGTAGACCGGGTGACGGACCACGCCGAACGCGCCCGTGGTCGCCAGCTGGTCGCCACGGTAGGCGGCGCTCACCGTCCGGCCGGCGAGAACCAGCAGCGCGAGGCCGAGAAGGAGCAGACACCCGCCGATGACGGCGAGCACCGGGTAGATGCCCGGCGGCACCAGGCACCACTCCGGCCACTGCCACGCGACCGACCAGGCGACAGCCGCGTAGGCGAGCGCCGTCAGCACCATCGACGGGCCGATGCCCCAGAAACTCAGTCGGTCGGCGCTCACCGGGTCGGCTCCTTCCCCTCCGCCACCATTATCACCACCGCGAGGGGGGATGGCCACCGCTCTCACCGCCCCCCTCTCCGGCGACCGGCGGCGCCGTATCATGACGGCATCGTCGCCCGTTTGTGGGAGCCGTCGGGACATGACCGTCCGCGTCATTCGTCGTGCGCTGCTGAGTGTCTGGGACAAGACCAACCTGCTCGATTTCGCCCGCGGGCTGGCCGCCCTTGGCGTGCAGCTGGTGTCCACCGGCGGGACCCGCAAGGCACTCGCCGAGGCGGGTCTGGCCGTCCGCGAGGTGGCCGAGCTGACCGGCTTCCCCGAGATGCTCGACGGCCGCGTCAAAACGCTGCACCCGCGCGTCCACGGCGGCATCCTGTTCATCCGCGACAACCCGCAGCACGCCGCCACCGTCGCCAAGCACGGCATCGAGCCGATCGACCTGGTGGTCGTCAACCTGTACCCGTTCGAGGCCACCGTCGCCCGCCCCGGTGTGACGCACGACGAGGTGATCGAGAACATCGACATCGGCGGTCCGGCGATGGTCCGCTCGGCGGCCAAGAACCACGCCGACGTCGCCGTCGTCACCGACCCCGGCCAGTACGGCGAGGTACTTGACGAGCTGCGCAGCTACAACGGCGGGCTGACGCTGGAGACACGCCGGCGGCTGGCCGGCGCCGCCTTCGCACGTACCTCGTCCTACGATCGGGCAGTAAGTGCTTACTTCGCCGAACAGGCGGGCGGCGAGGCGTTCCCGGCGCGGCTGGACCTGACGTTCGAGCGGCGGGCCGGGCTGCGCTACGGCGAGAACCCGCACCAGCCAGCGGCGTTCTACGTCGAGGCGCCGACCCCGACCGGGTGCGTCGCCGGTGCCACCGTGCTGCACGGCAAGGAGCTGTCGTACAACAACCTGCTCGACCTGGACAGCGCGGTCAACCTGGTCCGCGAGTTCGATCAGCCAGCGGCGGCGGTGATCAAGCACAACAACCCGTGCGGCTGCGCCGTCGCGGCGACCTTGGAAGAAGCGTTTCGCCGCGCCTACGAGGGCGACCCGCTCAGCGCCTTCGGCGGGGTGATCAGCTTCAACCGGTCGGTGGACGCGGCGACGGCGACGCAACTGACCGAGCCGGGGCGGTTCGTCGAGTGCATCGTCGCCCCGGACTTCGACGCCGAGGCGTTCGAGATCCTGACCACCCGGCCGAGCTGGAAGAAGAACGTGCGCCTGCTGCGGACCGGCCCGCTGACCGAGCGACCGGCGGCGCTCGACTACCGCCGCATCGACGGCGGGCTGCTGGTGCAGGCGCGCGACGCCGCGGGCGACGACTTCGCCGCGGCGAAGGTGGTGACGAAGCGTCCGCCGACGGAGGCGGAGCTGGCCGACCTGCGATTCGCCTGGCGGGTGTGCAAGCACGTCAAGAGCAACGCGATCGTGCTGGCGAAGGGCGGGATGGTGGTGGGGGTCGGCGCCGGGCAGATGAGCCGGGTGGATTCGACGCACATGGCGATCCGCAAGGCAGGCGACCGCAGCCGCGGCGCGGTGCTGGCGAGCGACGCCTTCTTCCCATTCCGCGACAACCTGGACCTGGCGGCGCAGGCGGGGGTGACGGCGGCGGTACAGCCGGGCGGCTCGGTCCGCGACGCCGAGAGCGTGGCCGCCTGCGACGAGCACGGCATGGCGATGCTGACCACCGGCGTGCGCCACTTCCGCCATTGAGCGGACGATGACGGAATACGGGGGAATCCATGAGCAGACGACTGACCGCCATCATCCAGGCCGAGGGCAGCGGCTTCGTCGCTCTCTGTCCAGAGCTGGACATCGCCAGCCAGGGCGAGACGATCGAACAGGCACGCGAGAACTTGCGCGAGGCGCTGGAGCTGTTCTTCGAGTGTGCTTCGCCGACAGAGGTCGAGCAACGGCTGGCGGCGGAGGTGTACGTCACCCAGGTCGAGGTGGCCGGTGGGTAAGCTGCGGGTGTTGTCCGGGCAAGAGGTGTGCGCCATCCTGGAACGACACGGCTTCGCCCAGGTTCGTCAGCGGGGGAGCCACATCGTTATGCAGCGGGCGTCGGAGGACTCCACTGTCACGGTTCCGGTCCCCGACCACAACGAGTTAAAAATCGGCACCCTCCGCTCGATCATCCGGCAGTTCGGGGTGCCTCGTGATGAGTTTGAAACATAACAGCGAGTGAAAACGGGACGACCGGACGGATTGAAAGGGGACGGGTGGTCGCCCGGTTAGACGCTGGGGCAGCGACCCGCGGAAGAGGGATGGCGATGCGGACCACCGGCGTGCGCCACTTCCGTCATTGAGCGGACGATGACGGACGAGGCCGGTTGACGCGCTTGATTCGACGGAATGGCGCCATAAAACCACTCAGGATATATGGATCGTCAAGAGCGGCGATCCTGTCCCCTTCCTTTTCCTGACCCGAGGTTTCCATGGCAGAAGAATCGGTCCAAGCGTTCGCGGGCAAGAAGGTGGCGGCCGGGATCTGCGGCATCCTGATCGGCGCTCTGGGTATTCACAAATTCATTCTCGGCATGACCACGCCCGGCCTGATCATGCTCCTGGTGAGCATCCTGACGTGCGGCCTCGGGGCGCTGCCGATGGGGATCATCGGCCTCATCGAAGGATCATCTACCTGACCAAGAGCGACGAGGATTTCTATCAGATCTACGGCGTCGAGAAAGGAAAGGCTGGTTCTGGATCAGCAGTTCGCGGCAACGGATGGCGAAGTAGACCGCCGGCGTGCGCCCCTTCCGCCTTGAGCGGACGACGGCGGACGACCTGGTCATTCCCTGGCCCGATGCGGGTACAATGACGCCTGTCCTCATCGGGAGAACGCCAAGACGCCGGTTAAGAAAGTATGAAGGAAGCGGCTGGCCGGGCTGTCGGCCGCGGATCAAGGAGCTGGGCGCGTTTTCTGCTCGACTTCAACTCGATGCCGCCGAGGCCGCTGGGCGGACGCCTGGCGGGTGGAGCTTGGCCCGCCTGGACGACCTGCGGAGCGGACGAGTGAAGGTCGTTCCGGCGGCGGAGGTCCTCGCACGGCTGCGGAACTGTCGATCTTCGAAGCTTCCTGGACGTGAAACGCCGACTCCGATGGAGGTGGCGAAAGAAACCCTCGCAATCATTGAGCGGGAAAGTATACGCCTGCCGCTGGTCGGTCGTCGATTCACGGAGGCGGTCGCCGGGTGCCTCGACGGAACGCATTTCTACCCACCCGAAGAACTGGAGCGGATTCGCCATCAAATCATTGCTACGGCAGGTGGGTGGACCGGCACGATCGAGGTAGCTAATGAAACGACCCTGGCCGGAGTGGCACGGCTGTTGGCCGATGGCGAGCAGCCGGTAGCGGCCTTGAACTTCGCGTCCGCCAAAAACCCCGGCGGCGGGTTCCTGAACGGCAGCCAGGCCCAGGAGGAGTCGCTGGCGCGCAGTTCGGCGTTGTACCCGTCCCTGCTGCGGGCAAGACCGTTTTACGACCGCCATCGTGCTTCGCCGTCCTTGCTCTACTCCGACGCCATGATTCTGTCCCCGGCCTGCCCCGTATTTCGTGACGATGACGGCTCGCTTGTGGAACATCCATACCGAGTCACCTTCATCACCAGCGCGGCCCCGAACGCGGGCGCTGCCGCGACCAATCGACCAGCCGAGATACCACTTATCCCCGAGGTGTTCCGCCGACGGTCGGAGTATGTCCTCGCGTTAGCGGTGGCTGCCGGATGCCCTCGACTCGTCCTGGGTGCCTGGGGGTGCGGCGTGTTCCGCAATGACCCGCAGACGGTGGCGTCGGCTTTCGCCGAACACCTGCAGCGGGGAGGGTGGGCCTATCGGTTCGAGCGGATCGTGTTTTCGGTGTGGGACACCTCGCCGTCGCGCGAGACATTCTCGGCCTTCCGGTCTGCCCTGGCCCCGGACGGTTGACTCGCAGCGAGTGGTGCCGCTGACCGACGGCTGCCGCCCTGCGGACTGATCGGCCGGCGTTGGGCGAACGGCCGCCGTATGGTACGCTGGGGTCGAACGTATCACCAACACCGGAGGCGCTGTATGTCCTCGCTGATGACCAACCTGGGGATCGATCGACTCAGCCCGGCCGAGCGGCTTCAGCTCATCGAAGAAATCTGGGACAGTCTCACCCCCATTGACCAACTGCCCATCCCGGACAGCCATCGCGAAGAACTCAAGCGGCGGATCGCCGCGGCGGATGCGGACCCCTCAGCGGGCCGGCCGTGGGAGGAGGTTGAGGCGCGACTCTTGCGGCGACTCACGTCCTGACACGGCGGCATTTGTCGGTCGCCGTCATGTCACTCGCGTCAGCATCGGCAGGGGGACGTAGAACTTCAAATAGCGCTTGCCGTCGCTGAACGGGGTGCCGGCCGGGCTTTCCACCAGCACCGTCGCTCGACGGGTGATGCGGTTAACCACGCCGGTGTGCCGCGCGCCGTCGAAATCGAATGTCACCCGGTCGCCCACCTTCACGTCGAACTTCGCCCGTGCTCGCTCCTGCTGCGTCACCAGGTCGTGCCGCGTTTGCGTGTGCCCGAACACATTCCACACCAGGCCCTTGTATCGGTCCGCCGTGCAGCTCGACTCGGCCCACACGAGCATCTCCAGCAAGTGCATCAGCTCGTGCTCGAACACCCGCTGCGCCGCCTCCAGTCGGTCGTAACACACCAGCCCGTTCACCCGGACCGTGCGCTCCACGTCGCGAAACGTCTGGAATAAGAGCGTCGACGACAGCACGATCTCGAAGCGCGACGGCGCCGGCGGTGGCGCTCCCCGACGGTGTCGCGGGGCGAACCGCTTGGTCAGTCCGGCCGAGCGCGTCAGCCGGCCCGAGAACTCGAACGCCAGCGGCGCCCCCGTCGTCGCCACCATCCGCCGCAGGTCGCCGGCGAAGAAGTCGCGGTCGTACAGGTCGAACAGCAACGCCAGGTCCTCGGCCGCGGCAATATCGAAGTTGCCGCTGGTGATTCGCGCCGAACTGCGGCGGACCGCCTCGTGGATGCCTCGCACCCGGGCGGCGATCTCGTCGGCGGTGAACCGGCAGGCGATCAGCCGGCGGGCGATCTCGGCGGCGTCGGGGGGCAGGCGTGGCGGCACGCTCATGGCGGTCGGAGTCTCGTCCTCGGCGGGGCCGTGGGGTCTTCGCCAGCATGCTCGCCGATGCCTGTTCTGTCAAGCCGAGCGGTCTACAATACGGCGACGGCATGACCGGGGTGAAACCTCCGCCCGCCCGGCGAGTAACAGAGAAGGGGAGCAGAGGTGCGGCCACGCCGGGGCGGACCCGGCGGACCGCGGCAGAGCGAGAGGGAACAGCGATGACGGGTCGACGCCTGGGCGAGCGGGCCGCGTGGTGGATCTATCCGGCGGTGATGGCGGCGCTGGCGCTGGCGCCTGGCCGGTCGCCCGCCGAGGAGCGAACGACGCCGCCGCGCGAGGGGTTCGGTCCCGGCAAGCTGTGGCAGATCCACCTGACGCTGCCGGCGAAGGAATACGAGGCGATGCAGCCGCGCAGCAGCCGGCGCGGGTTCCCGTGGTTCGGCGGCGCTACCGCCAAGCCCGCCGATCCGCGGCCGGTCCACCGCAACAACTTCGGCATGGACCTGCCGTTGGCGACCGGGACCGTCACCCTCGACGGCCAGACGTTCGCCGACGTCGCCGTCCGCTACAAGGGCAACGGCACCCTCGGCGACGCCTCGCGCACCATCAAGAAGTCGCTCAAGATCGAAGCTGGGCGAGGCAGGGCGGTTTCGCGGGCTGAAGACGATCAACCTGCACTGCGAGGTGGTCGACCCGTCGAAGTGCCGCGAAACGCTCGGCTACGCCCTGTACCGCGCCGCCGGCGTTGCCGCCCCGCGGACCGCGCGCTGGCCGAGGTGCCTGACGGTGCCGGGCAAGTATGACCGCGAGCTGCTCGGCGTCTACACCGTCGTCGAACAGATCGACAAACCGTTCCTCCGTGCCTTTTTCGGGCCCGAAAGGGTCTTTGATGAAGCCGGAGGGATGCGCGACTTCGAGCACAAAAGCGATGACTGGGCGCGCTACAAGGACGGGCTCAAGCCGAAGCGCGCCGCCACCGACGACGAGGCGCGGCGGCTGGTCGCCTTCGCCCGGCTGGTGGACCGGGCCGGCGACGACGAGTTCCGCGCCGCCATCGGCTCGTTCCTCGACATCGACGCCTACCTGCGCTTCCTGGCCGTCACCGCCTTCATCGTCAACCCCGACTGCTTCTTCGTCCTCGGCCACAATTACTACCTCTATTTGCATCCGACCACCGGCCGGCTGCACTTCTTCCCGTGGGACCTCGACCGCTCGTTCGCCAACTTCCCGATCCTCGGGTCGAACCGCCGGCAGATGAACCTGAGCTTTATTCACCCTTACCCCGGCACCCACCGGCTGACCGATCGACTGATGGCGATGCCCGGCGTGGCCGATCGCTACCGGCAGCTGCTCCGCGACCTGTCCGCCAGCGTGTTCGCGGTCGACCGGCTGCGCAAGGAGGTGGCGGCGGCCGAGGCGGCGGTGGCCGGACTGCTGGCTGCGGACGAGAAGGCGCTGCGCGGCAGGAAGGGGCCGTACAATCCGCCGGCGTCGTTCGGCAAGCCCCCGCCGCTGCAGGATGTTCGTCGACAAGCGAACCGAGTCTCGACGGCGCAGCTGGCTGGCCGGTCGACCGGGCACGTCCCTGCCGGCGTGCTCGGCCCCGGCGGGTTCCGCGCGTCGGCGACTTCTCAAGGCGGCCGGACCGCCGATCGACGCGCTCGGCCACACCGAGGACGGGCATGGCTGACCCCGCGCCGAATGGCTCGCCGGGGTGCGCAAAGCGTTCGACGCCGCCGCCAAGGACGCCGGCGGGCGCATCGACGAGACGGGCTGGCCGTCGCGCTGAACGGGCTGATTCGTGGCGGTAAGGGCGGACCGCCGCCGCCGCGGCTTCGGCAACCTGCTGGCCGGCCCGTTCGTCCGCCGCCGATGCTGACCGCGACGGCAAGCTGACCCTCGCCGAACTGACCACCACCGCGCGCAGCTGTTCGACACCGCCGACCGCGGCAAGGTCGGCCGGATCGACGAGCCGATCGTTCGCCGCCCTGCTCAACTCGCTGGCAACCCCGCCCGCCGCCGACCCACCCGCCGACCCGACCAAGGAGAAGACGCCATGACCGCCGTCGACCGCCGCACCTTCCTCGCCGCCGCCGCATGCCGCTGGCCGCGTCGGCCGCCGAGCCGGCGATCGCGATCGTCGACACGCATCAGCACTTGTGGGATCTGGAAAAAGTTCCGTTTGCCGTGGGTGCAGAAGGGATCGTTCCTCGACCGCAACTACCTGCCGGTGCCGACTACGTCGCGGCGACGAAGGGGCTGAACATCGTGCAGGCGGTCTACCCGGAGGTCGACGTCGCCCGAGCAGAATGGCCGAGGCCGAGCACCTGGCCGAACTGTGCCGGGCGCGCCGATACGCCGACGCGCGGCGGTGATCTTCCGGCCGGCCGGCGAGGCCGACTTCGCCGCCTACATCCGCCGCTTCAAGGGCAGCCCTTCCATCAAGGGCGTCCGCCGCGGTGCTGCAGGCGACATCGCCGGCGGGGCACAGTACGAGCAGGAGTTCGTCCGCGGCACTGGTCTGCTGGGCGAGCTGGGGCTGCACTTCGAGCTGTGCATGCGCCACGCCGATCTACCCGACGCGACAAAGCTGGTCGACGCCTGTCCCGACACCCGTTTTATTCTCGATCATTGCGGCAATCCGGATCTCAAAAAGAACGATCAGTAGGAGCGCGACATCGCCAAAGCGCGGCGTAAGAATGTAGTGGGCAAGGTGTCGGGCGTGGTGGCGTCTGCCGAGCGGAAAGTGGACGGCCGACGATCTGCGCCGGTGGTGCTACACACCTGGCGGTGTTCGGCCCGGACCGGGTGATGTTCGGCAGCGACTGGCCGGTGTGCCTCAAAACCGCGACGATCGCGCAATGGCGCGCTGCAACAGATCGTCGCCGACCGACCGCACGCCGAGCAGCCGCAAGCTGTTCCACGACAATGCGGTGTGGCGTTCTACCGGCTGAAGGCGGTGAGACGGCATCGTCGCGCATCGGCGGCCTGATGAGCGTCGCCCCCTCGTCGGCATCGCGACAGCGGCTACAATGGCGGACGGGCGAGCCGTCATTGACGGACCGCAAAACCGGACGAGACAGACCGGCATCGCGATATAGCACGATCGGTGACCGTCGATCTGATCTGTTCGGTCACAACACCGCAAATCGACGTACACCAGATGAAGGGCTTCTCGTTAGAATCGGCATCGATCAAGCGTATGGCGGCTGGAACGCCCGTCGATGCCGCTGGGAATTTCGTCTACGTACCTATTCCCCTGAAAAACAAGGTACGCCTTTCCACCCCTGGCCTGGAACGGCAATACGGTGAAGTTCTTCCGGCCCTGAACCGCTTTAGCGATGGAACACGACTGCGATCTGTCGTTTCCCGATGAGTTACTTCATCACCCGATGCACCTGATCCAGACTTCGAGTGCCTGACCTACGGGGACGAGGGCGGTCGTCGGGGTGCTGGCATGGTGAACATGATGATGGAGATCTGCTCGTGTTTTACGGGGGTCTATGTCCGGTTCACGAGTGCGAGCACAGGTTGATTTACGCCTTGATAGGCATGTACGTCGTCAAGGGAAGTCGTTGGCGTCACCGTGTGCCGTCGGAGCGGTGGTATGAGAACGCCCACGTCCGAAGCAAAAACTCGGTGAGACTGACATCGTGGTGCGTGCCAAGCCGAGGATTTCGGTCGGGTCGGTCAATGCATCCCAATTGGGGAATGGCGTGCTGCGCGTATCGGGTTCGACAAGGCACGTTCTGGACGCTTGGGGAGGATTGTCGGTCAAGGATGGATCTTATCCAGCGAAGTGCCGTGCCACCGGCGCTATGCAACCCGAAGCAGTTCATGGAATGGCTGCACAAACAGAACATCCATCTGACCCAGAGGAATAACTGAGGATCGACTAACATGGCGATCTCCCAAGGTATTCTTCGTGCATCTGCCGGCCTGGCCGTGATGATCCTCGCGCACCGACCCGCTCTATGAGTTCGGGAGTTTCGGCTGCACCAGGTGCCATTGTTCGAACCTCTTTCACCCTCGCCACGCGGAAGACCTCATGGGCTCCCGTTTGGCGTTTGTCCAAGGCGGACATGACGGGTCGCGTCTAGTGTTCTTGACTCCGCCTATTACTGTTAACGTGTGGGCAAACAATTGCGAGGCGTGTTGGACGCCGCACGAAATGCTCATTCATATTGCGAGGCCGCTACTTATTGCCAACGACGGACGCAGTGCTTTCCCTTGGTCAAAGCGTTCGCAGGTAAGGCGAACCGCTCAACACTTGAAGGAGGTCTGTCCAGCCGTATCCGCCTTATCAAGTCCGCTCGCGCACGACATGGCCGCGCAGGTGATATCCATCTACGAGCAGCATCGCCAAGACAACGTATTGGCAATCGCCTCACATTATTACCGGAGCGCTCCTCATACACCCAAGATCGACTGCCACCGAAGGCAAACCTATAATCGCCTTCAAGGCGAATTACATCGTGAGAACAATGGGCTGCCAGCGACGCTGAATGGCTTCGAGTGCGCTGGAGTGGGAACGTATTCTCGTTTCACTGGCAGGCTCGCCGCGAAGGCGGCCGACGCGGCATCGTGGAGATAGTGAGGGGAGGCATGATCGCCAACGACCAGCAGCTGGAAACGACTTCTGGAACGCATTGCCTGGTTTCAGAAGCAGGTGGCTCATCTGTGCAAGACTGAAAAACAATCCGTGAATTACCGAGCAGCGGTTTCGGTTTCTGGCCGAGATCGACCGCATGCAGCTGGAAGTCCGCGAGTATTTCAGCTTCCTGCCGAGCGAAACGACGGGAGCGGCCTAACCAATCGCTGCGGCGGATGCCGGCCGCATTCCGGCTTCGCGTGCTTCAATCCGCACGCCGAGCAGCGCAAGCTGTTCCACGACAACGCGGTGGCGTTCTACCGGCTGAAGGCGTGAGGCGGCATCGTCGCGCATCGGCGGCCTGATGAGCGTCGCCCTCTCGTCGGCATCGCGACATCGGCTACAATGGGCCGGCGGCCGACACCACGCGCGTCTGGATTCCAGGGGGAGCGTCATGGACC
This sequence comes from Gemmataceae bacterium, assembly GCA_046350215.1. Taxonomy (GTDB): domain Bacteria; phylum Planctomycetota; class Planctomycetia; order Gemmatales; family Gemmataceae; genus JAXMAU01. The sequence goes on from JAXMAU010000014.1 coordinate 91,766, forward strand.
ATGAAGCCGAACCGATGGACGACACCGTTCCTCGTTCTCGTAAGCCGTACTTTACCGTGCTCATGAGTGGCCTGCTCACCTCCGCGGCCACGCTGGCAGGCGTCTACTGGCTGAGCAAGAACACCGACGAATTTCACATCATGGGCTGGTACGCCAACTACGTCATTCCCGCCGGGGCGATGATTGTCGGAATAGCCGCCGCGAGCGGATATGGGCTTGCTTCCTGGCTGACCGGCACGCGTATCAGCCGGGGCCTTCTCCTGGCAGTGCTCATCCTCCAGAGCGGCGCCTACGTCACGGCCGAGTATGTCGAGTATTCCGACGTGATGGAGGGCCTGCGACAGCGGGGCGCGTTCAGGGGGGGGCCGGAGCCGACGTTTGCGCAGTACTACGACTTCAAGGCGCGCAGCTTTACGTGGAAAGAGAAGGGGCCCAAGAACCAGCCGAATCAACCGTTAGGCGGATGGGGCTACGTGTTCGTCCTGCTCGGTGCGGCCGGCTTCGTCCTGAGCGGGCTGATCGCCCCCGCGGTGCTCTACTCCGTGCCCTACTGCGAGCGCTGTCAACGCTACATGAAGACCAAGCTCATTGGCGTACTGCCGGCGAGTGTGCCGGAGAAGAAGATCGCCAAGCGCGACCAGGCGGGCCAGGAGGCGCATGCCAAGGAGCAGGAGCAGGCGGCCGCCAAGGCGGAAGAGGCGGTTGTCCGTCTCCATGCCGCCATCGCGGAGGGTCGGCCCGACGTGGTCCAGCAGGAATTACGCGCGGCCGGAACCATCAAGGCCAACGGCAAGTTACCCAAACGGGTACATGTGTCGCTCGTCTGGTGCAAAAGTTGCCAGGAGGGCCAGATTCTCCTGGCACATGCGAGTGGACAGGGCCAGAACCTGCAGCAAGTGCCGATGGGGCAGTTCCCGGTGTCCGCCCCCTTCGTCGGCGAGCTACTCGGACGCCCCGTCACCTCGGAGGATGCCGATCAGGACCTTCCCGAAGCGTGATTGGCTGCATGGTCATTCCTCGTCGACTTGATGCAGCCACTCTACGGGGCAGCCTCCGCGAATGCAGCAGGGGACATCTTGGGCATGATCCTGCCCAGTCGCGCCTTCACGAGTTTGCCCTCCGCAAGATTTGACAAGCGCCTGGAGATCGATTAGCCTGACCACCATTCGGCGAGCCAGGTTAACCGAGATCGAGTGCTGGAGTTTCCCACTCCAGACTGGCATTCGGATCCGTTCGGCTTCGCGGTGGAGACGGGAGAAGGTCGCCATGACACGAGAACTCGACGCCTCCGAGGCGCTGAGCGATGGTGGAAACCCGGAAGCGGACCGGCACCTCGCCGAGCATTTCGGCATGACCGTCAAACAGGTGCGGGAGTTTGACCCGCAGACCTTGGACGTGACGCGCGCCTGCAAGTTTCTGGGGTTGCCTCTGAAACGGTTCGACCGCCTGGCCACTCAGCCGGCCGCCCGCGCCCGCTGGGTCGAATCCGTCGCCCGGGAGAAGAAAGACCTGATCGGGACGTTTCCGGAAGCCGGCAACGAGATGAAGGAGATGCTGGAAGCGATCCGCAAATTTGCCCTGCGGAAGTGCCTCAAGCCGGACGGCCCGGCCCTGATAGGCGACGGCCGGGAAGCGAAGAAGTCGCGATGCCGCGGGTCTCTGCACGCCGCTGTTCGTCGGGATCGGGCGTTCTTGTGCTCCTCCTGCTCGGCGGCGGAGTGGTGGCCCTGGTGGTGTCGGCAAAGTGGTCCGGAGAAGCTGGCGGCGGGGAGGGGAGCTGACGGCCGCAGGCAAGGACCCTCCCTCCCGGGCACAGCGGTCTCGGAGGCCCCTCCCGCCGTACCTGAGCGGATGCCGAGTCCAGCCCCCTCCAGGCCGGTCGCCGTACCCGAGCGCGGTAGCCGAGTCCGGCCCCTTCCAGTGCCGAAAAGTGGATGTCGCTGTTCGACGGCAAGACGCGCTCCGCGGGCTGGAAGACGCACCCGGACCAGCCGCGGGGATGGTCCGTCGAGAACGGGCTGCTTGTCGGGCGCAGTGAGAAGTCTCATCATCTGTTCAGTGAGGATGGCGAGTATGAGGACTTCCACCTGCGCGTGGAGTGCCGGATCAACCAGTTCGGCAACAGCGGAATCTTCTTCCGTTGTACCCCCGACCTCAGCCGGGCGGGGCGGTACCCGTTCGGTTACGAGAGCCAGATCCTCCACAGCCACCCTCGTCCCGCCATGCCGCTGACCGGCAGCCTGTTCGGGCTTGCCACAGTCACCAACCAGCTGGTGGAGCCGGAGCAGTGGTTCACGATGGAGGTCATCGCTCAGGGCCAGCGGATGGTCATCAAGGTGAACGGGACGGTGGTCACTGACTTTACCGACCGCGCCGCCACCTACAGCCGGGGGCATCTCGCCCTCCAGGCTCTCACTGAAGGCAAGGAGCCCCTCCACACCGTCGTCCAGTTCCGGAAGATCGAGGTGCTGAAGTTCCCCGGTCGCTGACACGCATCCGCCCATTGACCAGCACCCTCCCCGGCGTCGGTTCTGGGCAATCCTCCTCCTTTTCTGCTATCATAGGTGTTACGCAGTTGGGCCGCCTCCTCCTCCCAGGGCTGACGCCCCATAGCGCACTAACTTAACGAAGGGGGACCCCTTCCCTAGAACGTTTGTTGCGACGCAAACGGTTCTTGTGTAAGGAGATCCCCCTCGTGGTTCAGCTTACTAACCTGGCCGCCGAACTCCAAGACCTGTTCACCGCCACCGCCGCCTTCTTCGCCGCCTGGGTCGGCCTCGTGCGTCGCAAGCGCCAACTCACCGGTCCGGCGTTGGCTCAGGCGCTCGTCTTCCACTGGATGGCTTATCCCAAGGCCACCCTCGCCGACATCGCCTGCGGCCTCGGCGTCTCCGAGCAGGCGCTCCGCCAGCGCCTGGGGCCGCGCGCCCAGCCCTTCTTCCGCGCCCTCATTGCCGACGCCCTCCGGCGCCTCGCCAACGCCCGCTTCGCCGCTCACACGCTGGGCTTGCTCCGCGCCTTCCCGGCCGTCGTCGTCGAGGACTGCACCACCGTCTCGCTACCCGCCGCGCTGGCGGGCCTCTTCCCCGGTTGCGGCGGGGCCCAGCCTGGCCACGGCGCCGCCGCCGTCAAGATCCTGGCCCGCTACGAACTCCGAACGGGCAAGCTGCTGGCGCTCTCCTTCCACCCGGGCCGGACCCGGGACGTGGACCTGGCCGCCCGCCCCGCTGACCTGCCGCGCGGCGGCCTGTACCTGGCCGACCTGGGCTTCTTCGGGGCCGCCCGGCTGGCCCGCGTCGGCACCCGCTGTCACTGGATAACTCGTATCCCTGTTAGCACTTCCATCCGCTCGGGCGGCGGCGTGTGGCTGCCCCTGGCCGACTGGTTGCGCGGGCAGCGCGCGGACGTGGTCGATGGGCCCGGAGATCTGGCGAAGTCGGTCGGCACGCCATGCCGCCTGGTGGCCCTGCGCTGCCCCCGGGCGGTGGCCGCCCAGCGACGACGCCAGCTGCGCACGCGGCGGCGGCGGAAGGAGGGGAAGGAGCCAACGGCAGGGCAGCTGGCGTGCTGCGACTGGGTGGTGCTGGCGACGAGCGTGCCGGCGGCGGTGTTGGGGCCGCGTGAGGTGTGGATCGCCTACCGCTGCCGCTGGCAGGTGGAGTTGCTGTTCAAGCGCTGCAAGGGTCTGGCCGGGTGGTCGTTCACGCACGGGGTAAAGGGGGACCGGGTGCTGGCGGAGTTGCTGGCGAAAGTGCTGGGACTGATCGTGCTGCACTGGGCGACCCTGCTGGCAGGACCGGCGCTGGCAGGCACCAGCGCGACGCGGCAGATGCGGGTAGTGGCAGGGTACGCCCGAGACCTCGGCCGGACTCTGGGTCGTGGGAGCGGGCTGGGCGCGGTACTCCAGGAGATGCTCGACGAGATGACGCGGATCAAGCCCCGCCGCAGCCGGCGGCGCAAGCCCAACACGAGGGATCTCCTCCTGGATCCTGGACTTGCGACGCCCGCCGCCTAAAGTTGGTGCGCTATGGGGCGTCAGCCCTGGGGTGGGAAACTCGCCTGTTTCCCGGAGCCACCATGTCCGCCATCCCTGCCGAGGACCACTTCGCCCGCCTCGCCGACCTGCTCGAGCTGGAGTCGGCGGCGGAGGCGCGGCAGATCGTCGAGCGGGTGCGACGGCTCCCGCCGGCGGAGGCCGAGGGGACCGGGCACAGCCTGGTCGACCTGGTCGTCCGCGACAGCTACGCCGGGCTGGGCGGCCGCTGGCTGCTCACCCTGAGCAAGCGCGACATTTCGCGACCGCTGCCGTGGACGCGGCTCGGGTCCGGCACGCCGGTGGTGCTGTCGGTACAGGGACAGAAGGCCGGCGACGGCAGCCGCGGCGTGGTCAGCGAGCGCGACGGCGCCTTGCTGCGCGTGGCGTTCAACGAGCCACCCGACGAGGAGGCCGCCGGCGGTGTCTATCGCGTCGACGTCGCCCCCGACGAGGCCGCCCGCATCCGCCAGCGGCAGGCACTCGACCGCGCCGCCGCGGCGAAACGCAACCGCCTGGCTGAACTTCGGGCCGTACTGCTTGGCGAGACGCTGCCGCGGTTCACGCCGGGTCGGGACGAGGACGCTCTCGACGCGAATCTGAACGAATCGCAGCGGGAGGCGGTGCGGCATGCGCTGGCGGCGCTCGATGTCGCCGTGCTGCACGGCCCGCCGGGCACCGGCAAGACGACCACCGTCGTCGAGCTGATCCGCCGCGCCGTCCGGCGGGGGCAGCGGGTACTCGTCTGCGCGCCAAGCAACCTGGCGGTTGACAACGTGCTGGAGAAGCTGCTGGCGTTCGGCGAGAAGGCGGTGCGGCTGGGCCACCCGGCGCGTGTGCTGCCGGCGCTGCGCGAGCACACGCTCGACTTGCTGGTCGAGAGTCACGCCGACGCGCGGCAGGCGCGCAAGCTGGCGAAGGAGGCGTTCGCGCTGTTCCGCCAGGCCGGCAAGTGGACGCGGGCCAAACCGGAGCCGGGTGCCCGGCAGGCGACGCGCCAGGAAGCGCGCGGGCTGCTCGCCGACAGCCGCAAACTGGAGCGAATGGCGATCGACAGTATCCTCTACACTACCCCAATCGTCTGCGCCACCCTGACCGGACTGGACGACGAGCTGCTCGGCGAACGGCGGTTCGATCTGCTGGTGATCGACGAGGCGTGCCAGAGCACCGAGCCGGGCTGCTGGATTCCGCTGGCCCGCGCCGAACGGGTGGTGCTCGCCGGCGACCACTGCCAGGTGCCGCCGACGGTGGTATCGCCTGACGCCGCTCGCCGCGGGTTCGGGGTAAGTCTCCAGGAACGGCTCGTCGCCCGCGACGGCGACGCCATCACCCGCCGGCTCGACGTGCAATACCGCATGCACGAGCAGATCATGGCGTTCTCATCCGCCGAGTTCTACGACGGCGGGCTGATCGCCCATGATTCGGTGCGGACCCATCGGCTGTGCGAGCTGCCCGGCGTGCAGGAAACGCCGCTGACCGCGGCGCCGGTGACGTTCATCGACACTGCTGGCGCCGGCTACGACGAGGAGCAGGAGCCGGACGGCGAGAGCCGGCTCAATCCCCAGGAAGCGACGCTGGCGGCGCGGAAGGTGCGCCAGTTGCTGGAAGCGGGGGTGTCCGCCGAGGCGATCGCGGTGATCGCGCCCTATGCGGCGCAGGTACGCCTGCTGCGGCGACTGCTGGCCGACGTGCCGGGGCTGGAGGTCGACAGCGTCGACGGGTTTCAGGGCCGGGAGAAGGAGGCGGTGGTGCTGTCGCTGGTGCGGAGCAACGCCGAGGGCGAGGTCGGCTTCCTTGCCGACCTGCGGCGGACGAACGTCGCGCTGACGCGGGCGCGGAGGGGGCTGATCGTCGTCGGCGACAGCGCGACGCTGGCGCATCTGCCGTTCTATGCGCGACTGTGCGAGTATTTCGAGGCCGTCGGTGGCTACCACACGGTCTGGGAAGAGGCGGATTGATCCATCGGCGGCGCGCAATAGAACGGCCCCGCGGCGGGGTGCCGCGGGGCCGTCAGGGAGCGGTGAGGCCCGATCACCGCTTCTTCCGTTTGCCGTAGCCGCTGCTATAGGGTGCCGGATCGCTCAACTCGACGATTGCGGCGTCGATGCCCAGCTTGCCCACCTTCGGAAAGGCAGTCACGTCGACCTGCTGCCCGTCGCGGTTGTTGATGACCACCAGCTGCGCCGTTCCGCCCGCGCTTTTCAGGGCGTTGATCAGGTGCGTGGTGCTGGAAATCTTCACCCCGTTGACCGAGACGATGATGTCATCCACCTCCAGGCCGGCGTCGGCGGCCGGGCTGCCGGGCAGGATCGTGGTAATCTTGGCCCCGCGATTGGCGACATACTTCTTTTTCGATGGCGCCTTGACCGGCGGACGGCTCGGGGCAGCGTCGCTCGCCAGGACGATCAGGGTGAGGGCGAAGGCCGCCGCGAGGGTCGGACGAACCGTGTGGCGAAACATATCGTGATCCTTCCGGGGACGGCCCGTCGGGGCTGAGTGGGTGATTCGGGTCTGCTCATTCCTCATTACGACGCCTGCCGCCGGCTGTGACGCGAATCGGGGGAAACGGTTCGGAAAATGCAGGCCGCTCCGCCATTGCGCAGTCAGCCGCCGCCTGCCGGGATGAAACCGTGGTTGCGGCCGCCGGGTAGAATGCGATGCACGCCGGTTGACCGTCTGTCCTCGTGAGGGATCTTCATGCGCCGTCCTGTTCTCCTGACCGCCGCCCTGCTCCTTTCGCTGCCGGTCGCGCGGGCCGCTGATTCGCCCGCTCCGCCGGTCCCGACCGACAAGCTCAACAAACGGGTGACGTTCGCACTACCCGATGCCGGCGGCAAGGTGTGGGCGAGCGAGGCGCCGTCGGACCGCCAGGCGACGGTTGTCGTCTTCCTGTCGTTCGACTGCCCGATCTCGACCAGCTATTCGCCCCAGCTGGCCGACCTGCACCGGGTGTATCGCGATCGTAAGGTGTCGTTCGTCGGCATTGTCGCCGGCGACGAGCTGACGCCCGCGCAGGTGGCGGAGAAGGCGAAGGAGTTCCGGCTGCCGTTCCCCGTCCTCAAGGACGACAGCTTCAAGGTGGCCGATCTGTTTCAGGCGCGGACGGTGCCCGAGGCGTTCGTCCTCGACCGCCACGACGTCGTCCGCTACCGCGGCCGGATTGACGACACCTGGTCGGCGCGGCTGAAAAAGAACCGGCAGCAGCAAACCCACGACCTGAAGGCGGCGCTCGACGCGGTGCTGGCCGGCAAGCCGGTGGCGACCGCGGCAACGCTGGCGATCGGCTGTCCGCTGCACCGTGAGCGAGTGGCGAAGAAGGACGGCAAGGTCACGTATCATCGCGACGTGGCACCCATCCTGCAGACCCACTGTCAGGGCTGCCATCGGCCCGGCGAGGTCGGGCCGTTTTCGCTGACCACCTACAAGCAGGCGGTGAACTGGGCGCACGACATCAAGGAGTACACCCGCGACCGCAAGATGCCGCCGTGGAAGGTGGTCGAGGGCGTCGGCTTCCACAACGAGCGGCGACTGACCGATCGCGAGCTGGCGACGCTGGCGGGGTGGGTCGACGACGGCACCCCCGAGGGCGACCCGGCCGACGCGCCCAAGCCGGCCACGTTCACCGACGGCTGGCAGCTGGGGCAGCCCGACCTGGTGCTGACCGTGCCCGAGGAGGTGACCGTCGGGCCGACCGGCAAGGACCTGTTCCGCTGCTTCGTCCTGCCGACCGGCCTGACCGAAGATAAGTTCGTCGTCGCCGTCGAGGTGCGGCCGGGGAACAAGCGCATCGTCCACCACTCGCTCAACTTCTTCGACACCTCGGGGCAGGCTCGCGAGCTGGACGTCAAGGAGAAGCAGCGGGCGAAGAAGGCGGACGAGGCGGATCGCGGACCGGGTTACCCGGTGTCGATGGGCATCGGCTTCACTCCGCGGCCGGGCACATTCGGCGGGCTGGGCGGCTGGGCGCCGGGTCAGCGCGCGCGGTACCTGCCCGATGGCTACGGCTACCCGCTGCCGAAGGGCGCCGACGTGGTAATGCAGATCCACTATCACCGTAACGGCCGGGAAGAGGCGGATCGCACGCGCATCGGCCTCTACTTCGGCAAGCGTCCCGGCCTGAAGCCGTACAAGGCGGCGGTGATTCGCGGCAACTTCCTGGTCATCCCGCCGCGGGTTGACAACTATCGCGTGGGCGGGGCGATCGAGCTGCTGGAGGACGGCGAGCTGCGCTCGATCATGCCGCACATGCACATGCTCGGCCGGTCGATCGCCGTCCGCCTGACCCCGCCCGGTGGCGAGCCATCGACGCTATTGAAGATCTCTGATTGGGATTACAACTGGCAGGAAACGTACTTCCTGAAGCAGCCGATCCCATTCAAGAAGGGGACGCGGGTGAGCGTGGAGGCGACCTACGACAACAGCGAGGGGAACCCGAGCAACCCGTTTCATCCGCCGGCGTGGGTGCGCTTCGGCGAGCAGACCGACAACGAGATGTGCTTCGTGTTCCTCGGCGTGACCAACGACGCCACCCCGGGCCGGTTCCCGTCCCGCCGTATCGACGCGCCCAAGGCAGCCAAACCGCCGGAGCCGACGCGCACGCCGTGACGAAAGAACTCACCACAGAGGACACAGAGGAACACAGGAGAAAGATAAAAAGGATATACATAGGGGATTTTTGGGTGCCATGCCCACGCTCGCGTGGGCATGCGGCACTTCATCGACTGGCCCCGTTGCCATTCGTGTGTTCGCACGACATGGCCACTCTGCGTGGCCATGTCAATCCACACCCGGCAGCTATCGGGCGGGTGTGCTATCATGGCCGGGGCCGCCCGTCGCATCGGTGGCGGCGGCCCCCGCGTCCGTGTCCCCGCCTCGGAGTGCATCGATGTCTCTGCCCCGCTCGCTGCTCCTCGCCGCGCTGCTCGGCGTCCTGGCCGCCGGCCCGACGCTCGCCAACGCTGGCGAGTCAAAGAGTTACAAGATCCCGTATCGAATGACGATTCCGCGGCACATCGTCGTCCGCGTCAAGCTGAACGGCAAGGGGCCGTTCAACTTCATCCTCGACACCGGCGCGCCGGCGCTGTTCGTCGCCACCCGCGTCGGCGAGAAGGCGGGGGTGCGCATCGACGACCGCGGCTGGGGGACGATCAGCCGGTTTGACATTGAGGGCGGACTGACTCTCCGCAACGTCCGCGGCCGAATCGAGACACCGTTCCAGCTGGAGGGGATGAACGGGATGGGGCTGGCCGGGCTGGAGATCCACGGATTGATCGGCTACCAGCTGCTCGCCCGCTACCGCATGGAGATTGACTTCACTCGCGACAAGATGGTGTGGACCGAGCTGGACTACCGCCCCGAAGTACCGCTCGGGATGGGACAGAAGGGCGGCAGCCAGGGCGGACTGGAGGTGTTCGGGTCGCTCATGAAAACGCTCGGCGGATTCCTCGGCCGGCGGTCGGCGCCCGAGCTGACGCTGCGCGGGTTCCTGGGGATGACGCTGACCGAGGGGGACGAATCCCCGGTGGTGGCGGCGGTGCTGGAGCAGGGGCCGGCCGGCGCGGCGGGGCTGAAGACCGGCGACGTGCTGACGCACGTCCAGGGCCGCACCGTGACCAACGTGGCCGATGTCCTCCGCCTCGCCCGTCGCGTATCGTCTGGCACTCGGGTAACGCTCACCGTGCGGCGCAACGGCGAGGTCCGCGAGATCGCGTTCACTGCCGTGGAGGGAATCTGAAATGCGTAAGACCTTATTCACTCTGATGGCGCTGGCCGGGCTGAGTGGTGCGGCGGCGGCCGAGGGGCCGCCCGTTCGTCCGGTGAAGGTACCGTTCGAGCTATTACGATCGGGGCACATGGCGGTGCAGGTGAAGGTGAACGGCAAGGGGCCGTACCTGCTCATCTTCGACACCGGCGCACCGATCTCGCTGGTCACCACGCGCATCGGCCGCGAGGCCGGCCTTCTCGAAGGCGGCGGCGCGTCGTCGCTGCCCCTGTTCGGTGCCGTCGCCGAGGCGAAGATCAAGAAGCTGCAAGTGGGCGAGCAGACGGCCGAGGACGTCTCCGCGATCGTCATGGACCACCCGACCGTGCAGGCGATCAGCAGCAAGCTGGGCAAGCGCATCGAGGGGCTGGTCGGCTTCCCGTTCTTCGCCCGGTTCCGGATGACGCTCGACTACCAGGCGCGGACGATGACGCTGCTGCCCTCGGGGTTCAAGCCGCCGGACGTGATGCAGGCGATGACCAACGCCATCCTGAGCGGCAACACCCGCCGCACGCTGGCGCCGGCGGCGCAGTGGGGCCTCCTGGCCGGCAAGGAGGCGGGCGACGATGCCGACGGCGTGGACGTCCGCTCGGTCGTGCCCGGTAGCGCGGCGGCGAAGGCCGGGCTGCGCCGCGGCGACCGGCTCCTGGTCGTCGACGGCCGGTGGACCGACAGCCTGCCCGATCTCTACGAGGCGGCTGCGTTCGTCCTGCCGGACGAGGCGGTCACCGTGCGGATCACTCGCGACGGCAAGCCGCTGGAGCTGACGGTGACGCCGGGCAAGGGGATGTGAATAAGATTAATTGCAGAGGCTTATAGGTGTTTGAATCCACAGGAAGGGCCATCAATGATTCGCCACGCCACTCTCATTGCCCTGACACTGGCGGCGGCGCTGCAGGCGGCCGACTGCCGGGCCAGCGACGCCAAACCGCCGGCCACGGCGCCGCTGTTCCAGTTGCCTGACCCGCGCGACGGCAAGCCAGTCGACCTGGCATCGTGGAAGGACAGCAAGGCGATCGTCGTCCTGTTCCTCGGCACCGAATGCCCACTGAGTAACGAGTATCTGCTCGAGATCGGCCGGCTGCACCAGGCGTACCGTGTGAAGGGCGTCCGTTTCGTCGGGGTGAACGCCAACGCCCAGGACAGCCCCGCCCGCGTGGCGCAACATGCGCGCACCCACGCCATCCCATTCCCGGTGGTCAAGGACGCCGGCAACCGCGTCGCCGACGCCTTCGCCGCCCGCCGCACCCCGGAGGCGCACATCGTTGACCGATCCGGCAAGGTGCTGTATCGCGGTCGGATCGACGACCAGTTCGGCATCGGCTACCGCCGCGGCGGCAAGCCGACGCGCCGCGACCTGGCCTGTGCGCTCGACGAGATCGTCGCCGGCAAGCCGGTCTCGCGACCCGTGACTGAGGCTGCCGGCTGCTTCATCGGCCGGGTGAAAACACCGCAGGCTGGCGGCAAGGTGACGTTCGCCCGCGACGTATCCCGCATCCTCCAGCGCAGCTGTCAGGAGTGCCACCGGCCGGGTCAGATTGGGCCGATGGCGCTGATCGAATACGATGACGTGGTTGCCTGGTCGGAGACGATTCGCGAGGTGATCGACGACGGCCGCATGCCGCCGTGGCACGCCGACCCCAAGTTCGGCCACTGGAGCAACGACCGACGCCTGTCGACCAAGGACCGGGAAACGCTGCGTGCCTGGCTCGACGGCGGACTGCCCCGCGGCGATGACCGCGACCTGCCGCCGGCGCGGAAGTACCCGACCGGCTGGCAGATCGGCACGCCCGACCTGGTGGTCGAGATGCCGCGCAGCTACACCGTGCCGGCCGAGACGCCGAAGGGCGGCGTGCCGTACCAGTACTTCGCCGTGCCGACCGGGTTCAAGGAGGACCGCTGGGTGCAGTTCGCCGAGGCTCGTCCCGGCGCGCCGTCGGTGGTCCATCACATCCTGGTGTTCATCATGCCGCCCGGCGAAGTCTTCCGCCCCGACGGACCGGGCAATGTGCTGTGCGGGATGGCGCCGGGCGACATGCCCATGATGCTCCAGCCGGGCTTCGCCAAGAAGATTCCGGCCGGGGCACGACTGCTCTTTCAAATGCACTACACGCCCAACGGCAAGGAGCAGGTCGACCGCTCGTCGGTGGCGCTGGTGTTCGCCAAGGAGCCGCCCAAACAGCGGGTGCTGACCAAGCCGATCCACAACAACTGGTTCATCAGCCGGCTGCTGTCGATCCCGCCGACTGCCGACAACTTCGAGATGGAGGCGAGCCACACCTTCAAGCGAGACGCCTACGTCCTCGGCTTCATGCCGCACATGCACCTGCGCGGCAAGGACTTCCGTTACGACGCGGTGGCGCCCGACGGCAAACGGGAAACCCTGCTGTCGGTGCCGCGCTACGACTTCAACTGGCAAAGCGTGTATCGGCCGACCAAGCCAGTGCCGCTGCCCAAGGGGACGAAGCTGCACTGTCTCGCCCATTTCGACAACTCGGCCGCCAACCCGAACAACCCCGACCCGAGCGAACGGGTGTACTGGGGCGATCAGACGTGGCAAGAGATGATGGTCGGCTGGATCGACTACTACGAGGTCGACGACAAGCCGTAGCCGGCGGCCGTTGGCATGAATCATGCTGTCGATGACGCTTCAGGCGCCCCCCCGTCGGGTCCGCCGAGGAGAGCGACCGCATGAAAACCCACCACTACCAGCCGGCCCTCCGCAAACGGAGGGCGTTTGACCACGCCGAGGTGCGCTTCTACGCCGTCAACAGCTATGCCGTCCGCGACGCCACGCGAGTGGACGAGGAGTTCGGCAACTTCGGCACCCACGCCGAGTTCCCCGATCTGGTGCCCGACGGCGAGGTGTGGATCTCCGAGAAGCTCGTGCCGCGCGAGGGGCCGTTCTTCCTCGCCAACGCCCTGACACGGTTCCGGCAGACCGCCGCCGGTCGGTCTGAGGAGCCGGCGTACCAGGCCGGGATCGACGTCGAGCGGGTGCTCCGCGAGCGGATCAACGGCGTCGAGTTTCGCGACGGCAAGCCGCATCGCAAGGTGCCGGAGGCGATCTACCTGAAACAGTACCTCACCCTGAACGACCCGCAGGGGCCGGTCGAGGTGTGGCTGGTCGACGGTAACCTGGTCCGCAGCTACTACAAGACCGACTACACCCAGGGAGGACACGCCTACGTCTATCCGTGGATTCCGCGCGGGCAGATCTGGGTGGAGACGGGCGTCGACCGCCGCGAGGTGCCGTTCGTCATCTGCCACGAATACACCGAACGGCGGTTGATGCGCGACGCCAGGCTGGACTACGACACCGCCCACCCGATCTGTTCGCGAATGGAGTACGACCTGCGCAAGACCCGCGGCGCCACTCCGCTCCTCACTGGCGGGCATCGAAAGCTTGGCCGAAAGGCGCTGCCGGCGGTGGCGGACCCGGCCGTGTTCGACTTCGTGCTTCGCACCTACGTTCACGGTCAGACGGGCTGACCCGGTCGCTATCGCGGGGTGAAGGATCGACGTACAAGCACTTTTCTCTCCCGTCAGGGTGGTTTCCCGGTTGCTACGGCTGACGGTTTTTGCTACTATTGCTACAACTGATGACCATTCTGGCGTGCCAAATACGCTCATGAAGCGGAATCTGCTGCTAACCCTGCTGGACCTGCTTCTTCCCCTTGCGGAAGAACCGTCCCGGGTACGTCATCAGTCGGCGTGACATGCACGAATGCTGACCCGGCCCTGGGACGACCCCGTCTCAGGGCCGTTTCGTTTGCCCCGACCCCGGTCGGGTGTCCGGTGCAGCAGCCGCAACGAACCCCGCCCTGCGACCGGAACCGCCTCCCGGGCACCCTCGAGGTACGACGCGATGTCCAGTCCTTCCGCCACCGACGACCGAGTCATTATCTTCGACACGACCCTGCGCGACGGCGAGCAAAGCCCCGGCGCCAGCATGAACCTGGCCGAGAAGCTGCAGGTGGCGCACGCGCTGAAGGAACTGGGCGTCGACGTGATCGAGGCCGGCTTCCCAATCGCCTCGCCCGGCGACTTCGAGTCGGTGCAGGCGATCGCCCGCGAGGTCAAGGGACCGATCATCTGCGGACTGGCGCGCTGCAACGCCGAGGACATCGACCGGGCCGCCAAGGCGCTCGCCGATGCCGCCCGGCCGCGCATTCACGTCTTCCTCGCCACCAGCGCCATCCACCGCGAGTTCAAGCTGAAGATGGCCAAGGAAGAGATCGTCCGCCGCGCCGTCGAGGGCGTCAAGCGAGCGAAGGGGCACGTCGAGGACGTCGAGTTCTCGCCGGAGGACGCCGCCCGCACCGAGCCGGAGTTTCTCGCCGAGGTGGTCGAGCGGGCGATCGAGGCTGGCGCCACCACGGTCAACATCCCCGACACCGTCGGCTACGCCATGCCCGAGCAGTATTCCGCGTTGATCGGCTACCTCAAGCAGCACGTCCGCGGGATCGACCAGGCGGTCATCAGCGTGCATTGTCATGACGATCTCGGCCTGGCGGTCGCCAACAGCCTTGCCGCCGTCGTCCAGGGCGCCCGGCAGATCGAATGCACCATCAACGGGCTGGGCGAGCGGGCCGGCAACTGTGCGCTGGAAGAGGTGGTGATGGCGCTGCGGACGCGCGGCGACTACTTCCAGGTCGGCACGAGCATCAACTCACGCAAGCTGTACCCCACCAGCCGGCTGGTGGCGCACGTCACCGGCATCCACGTTCAGCGGAACAAGGCGATCGTCGGCCAGAACGCCTTCTCGCACGAGTCGGGCATCCACCAGGACGGCATGCTCAAAGAGCGGCGGACCTACGAGATCATGAATCCCGAGGATGTCGGCCTGCCGCGGACCGAGCTGGTGCTCGGCAAGCACTCCGGCCGGCACGCCCTGCGGCAGCGGGTACTCGATCTTGGCTATCACCTGTCCGACGAGCAGTTGCAGGCGGTGTTCGACGGGTTCAAGAGTCTGGCGGACCGCAAGAAGGTGATCTACGACGCCGACATCGAGGCGCTGTGCGAGATTCAGATGCACACCGGGCCGATGCTGTGGACGCTGGAGGCAGTCACCTGTAACGCCGGCAACGCCACCATCCCGTCGGCGGCGGTCGCCCTGTGGCACCAGGACGGCACGATTCACCGCGACGCCTCGCTCGGCGACGGGCCGGTCGACGCGGTGTTCAAGGCGATCGAGCGGATCACCGGCATCGAGGTAACCCTGCGGGACTTCCGCATCCGCAGCGTGTCCGTCGGCGAGGACGCCCAGGGTGAGGCGAGCGTCGAGGTGGAGTGGAACGACAAGGTGATGAGCGGGCGGGCCGTCAGCACCGACATCATCGAGGCGAGTGCGCTGGCGTTCCTGCAGGTAATCAATCGCATCGCCCTGCGAACGCGGCACGGCGTCGACCGGATCAAGTGGAGCGAAGCGCCGCCGCCGGAACCGCAGGAAGAGGCCGACCCCGAACCGAAGGCGCCGGCGGTGTCGCACTGAGCCGGACGATGCCAGGCGAGCAAGGTCCGGTGACGGCCCCGAGGGCGTCGTGTCAGGCGCTCTGTTGTGGCAAGGTCTCCCGACCTTGCCACGGCCGGGACCGCAGGTCTCCTCCGGGTCGTGCGGGAGACCTTCGGTCCGCCGGAGTGCCCGGTCAGGAGACCGGGCCACAACGTGCGTCGCCTGAAACGTGACGTCGCGTCCGCGCAGCCCGCTGGCAGGTCTCCCGACCTTGCCAGGCCGGGACCGCAGGTCTCCTCCTCGTCGGGGAGACCTTCGGTCGCCGGAGTGGCCCGGTCGGAGACCGGGCCACAACGCAAGCGTCGCCTGGAACGTGACCTCGCCGCTGTTGTGGCAAGGTCTCCCGACCTTGCCACGGTCGGGACCGCAGGTCTCCTCCGGGTCGTGCGGAGACCTTCGGTCCGCCGGAGTGGCCCGGTCAGGAGACCGGGCCACAGCGTGCCAGCGTCGCCTGAAACGTGACGTCGTACTTCACGCTTGACTCGGCACTGACGTGCTCCCGCTCGCCTCGCAAGCCTGATCGTCGCTGTCTTTCTACTGACTACTGCGAGCGCAGCAGCGGGCGGTTGCAGATGGCGGACCGGCGGGTACGATAAGGGCGGCGTTCGCCTCAGCCAACCCGCCGGAGCGCCTGCCTTGATTCGCTTCCAGTGTCCGGTATGCCGCAGCGTGCTGCAAGCCCCCTGCCCTCGCCGGTCAGGTGGTGCAGTGCAGCGGATGTCAGACGCGCCTGCGCGCGCCCGGCGGCCGTTCCCCCACCGCCTCCGATTCCGGCCGTTCCCCAGCCTGCTGTCCCCCGTCGAGGCGCGGCGTCGGAAAACGCCGGTCGGGCTGATCGCCGGCGTGGTGCTAACGTTCTTGACGGTGGGCGCACTGGCGGTTGCCGGCATCGTCCTGCTAAAGCGGCCCGTGACGCCCGTCGTCCTCCGCGAAGCGGACCGGCCCCGGCCCGACGCAAGGGTCGAACGCCACCGCGGCTCGTCGAAAAGGCGCCCACCGTCGAAAAGGCGCCGACCGAACGGGGTCCGCTCACCGCCACCCCGCCGCCGGCCGAGGAGAAGAAGGCTCCCGAGCCACCGAAGCCGCCGCCTCCGGCTTCCACCGAAGAGGCCGACAAGCTGGCCGCGCGACTGCTCGGGACACTCCAATCGGGTGCGCCGAGGAAGGCGTGCCGGAAGTGACGTTGCACCCCGAGCACAGCCGCGGCTGTCTGGAGCACGCCCGCTATCTTGCCCGCCACCTTACTGCTCGACCGCTGCTCGACCGGCACGATCAGGAGGCCGACCTGCCCGGCGCCACCGACGCCGGCCGCGCCGCGGCGCACGTCGCCAGCGTGACCGTCGGCGACGTGGCCGCGACGCTGCGCGAGTGGCTGACCGGCCCCGCCCACCGCTCGCTGCTGCTCACTGCCCAGCTGGAATCGATCGGCATTGGCGTGACGAAGACAGACGACGGCCGCTGGGTCGGGGTGTTCGACTGGACCCGCGGCGGACCGGAGGTCGCGGCTCGCGGCGCCGCGGACCCGGTCGTCTACCCGGCGGACCGGCAGCGGGAGGTGCCGCTCGCCTTCCTGGCAACGAGGTGCCCGACCCGCTGCCGAAGGTGAAGTCCAGCTGGCAGGCTTTCCCGTCACCGCCATCTTTCCGCCGCGGGTCGGCGTCCCTGTCGCCCGCGCCTGGATGGAGGACGAGGCCGGCCACGAGGTGCCGGTGTGGTTCTCGTCGCCCTCGCAGCCGGCCAATGATCAGTACGCACGCACCCAGCAGAACACCGTCTGTCTGTTCGCGCGCGAAACCCTCCGGCCGGGCATGCGCTACGTCGTCCGCCTGGAGGCGCGGGTGCAAAACCGCGACTGGACGCGGAGCTGGAGCTTCACCACCGCAGGGCCGGCTGTTTTGCATCGCCGCATCTACGACCGTGCCACCGCCCGATTGAACCACTTCCGCACCGCCGCCGGTCTTGACCCGGTGACGCTCGACGACACGCTGATTCGCCGCCTGCGGCTCACGCCGCCTACCTCGCCCGCAACGTCGACCGTGTGCCCGACCTGAAGCGGAGGAGGAACAGCCAGCTTGCCCGGCTATACGAAGAGGGGCCGGGTGGCCGCCGATCGGCAGCGCCGTTGGCGGCGGCACTTCGCCGACCGATGCCGTTGACTGGCTGCTCGACTCCGTCCTCAACCGGCACCTGGTCCTCAACCCGACCATGAAGACGATCGGCATGGGCGCGCGTTGCACGCGCGCGCGGCTGGATGTGGGTGATCAATCTGCCAACGGTCCGCTGCGACGGCGATGGCCCGGCCGCCATCCTCTATCCGGGCAACAAACAAACCGATGTGCCGCTGGTGTTCGGCCGCGAGATCCAGTCGATGCTGCCCGACCAGGCGAAGGACGCCGTCGCCGGGTTCGGCATCACCGCCAACTTCTTCCCGCATCGCCAGGTCCGCCAGGCGACCGCCCGTCTGATCGACCCCGACGGCAACCCGGTCGAGGCCTGGTTGTCGACACCGGAGAAGCAGTTACCCGGCACCGGGTCGTATCGCCAGATTCTGCTCGTCCCGAAGCGGCCGCTTCGCCCTGCCGCTGCGTATCGCGTGGAGATGTCCGCCGAGGTCGACGGCGAGCCGTGGCGGGAGCAGTGGACGTTCACCACCACCGACCCCCAGCGGTTCGCAGAATCGGTTCAGACCGCCATGCTGGAGCAGGTCAACCGGGTGCGGACGGCCGCCGGCTTGCCGGTGGTCACCCTCGACGACACGCTGTCCGAAGGGTGTCGCAAGCATGCCGCCTACGTGATCAAGAACCTGGACGCTCCGAGCGTGCAGGGGCTGGGTATCCACGACGAGGACCCGAAACTCCCCGGCTACTCGAAGGACGGTCAACGGGCCGGACAAAACGGCGTGATCGCCATCATCTCCGACCCGCTCGACTCGGTCGACAACTGGATGGCGACGCTGTACCACCGCATCCCGCTGCTCGACCCGCGGCTAAAGCGGATCGGCTACGGCCAGCGCCAGCACCCGTTTCGCGGTTGGGTGACGGTGCTCGACGCCGGCACCGGGAAATGACGCGACGGGAGCGGACTGGTCCGCCCCCGTCGTGTCTGCTGTCACGGAACGATCGGGATCACTTCTTCGCCAGGAACAGTGTGGTGATCTCGGCGTCGGTCAGCGCGTCCTTGCCGTGGCTGGCGTCGACGATCAAAGCGGTGCCGCTCGGCGTCATCCACACCAGGTGATTGCCCAGGGCGAAGACCTTGCGCAGCTGCGGCTGCTGCTTGAGCAGCTTGAAGTAGGCGTCGCTCTGCGCCCGCACCACCACCGCCGGCGTCTTCGCGGTGAAGGCGTCGTCGACCCACACTCCGCCGATCTCCAGGCAGTTGCGGCCAAGCACGTTCTGCACCGCCGTTCGGTCGAGCTGGGCCTGGTTGCGCAACTGGTTCATCTGCACCGCCAGGTCGACGCCAAGCTTGCCCTGCTGCACGCGGTCGAGGTCGCGGCGGGCAAGGTAGCGGAACGCCTCGTCATACGCCCGTTTGGTATCGGCCGCCCGCGCCGCCGGACTGTCCTTGCTGGCGCCCTTCTTCTCGGCCTCGGCCAGCCCCCGGTCAGCGAGCGCCTCGCGGGTCTTCGCCAGATCACTCTTTTCGGCCCGGCGGACGAAGTCCTCGACCGGCCGCGGCGAGGAGGTGGCCGCGGACCCGCCCGAGGCGCCGCCCAACCCGAAGCCGCCCGCACCGCCTCCCGGCGCCAGCGCCAGCGGCACCGGCCGCGGGCCGGGGAGCGGGATTCCCCCCCCGCGGATCACCGGCGGCGTCGGCAGCGGGCCGTCGGGCACGATCAGCCAGCTGGTGTACGGGGTGGTGATGCCGTACTTCTTCGCCAGCGCCATCACCTCGTCCTTCAGTTCCGGCTTCTCGCCGTTGATGCGGATCTGGTCGATCAAAAAGCCGACCTTGCGCCGCGCCCACAGCTGCTCGACGAACTCGCGGCTGTCGTCGGTCTTTTCCGGAGCGGTAATCTCGTAGACGAACTCCTTCGCCTCCTTGCCGACCATGCCGGTCAGCTTGATCGCCGTCGGCCCCTTACCGGAGTAGCGGCCCATGACAACCACCTGCCCGCCGGTGAACAGGTCGGGCAGTTCGGGCGGATACTGGTCGACGAGTCGCACGTCGCCGGTGGTGGTCAGCTTCAGGTTGGTCAGTACCGGGCTGGACATCTTGGTGTACATGCCCGCCACCTTGACGGCGATGTCCTCGGCCGGGCGGACGTAGGTGCTGAGGGCGCGGCTGTTTTCGGCCAGCTGGTCGAGCAGCGCGGCGTTCACGTCGTCGCCGACGCCGAAGGTGAACACACGGGTGTGCGCGCTGTTCTTGGCGACGAAGTTCTTGAAGATGCGGTCCGCGTCGGTCTCGCCAATGGTGGGCAGACCGTCGGTGAAGAACACGACGGTGAACGGCCGCGCCGCGTCACTTGACCGCATCTTGAGGGCGGCCTCCAGGGCGGCGTTGATCGCCGTTCCGCCGGTGGCGTCGAGGTCGTCAACCCACCGCTTCGCCCGCGCCGCCTGCTCGCTCGAGGCATCGAGCAGCCGCTCCTCGTAGGGGTTGACGGTGGTGGCGAACGAGATCAGGCCGAACCGATCCTTCGCGCCGAGCTGGTCCAGGCAATACTTCAGCGCCTTCCGCGCCTGGTCCATCTTGGCCCCGCGCATGCTGCCGGAGGTGTCCATCACCAGCACCACGTCCTGCGGAATCCGCTGCGAGTCGCCGAGGCTGAAGCGCGGCGAGATGAGCAGCGTGAAGAACCCCTTCTCGCTCGTCAGTGGCCGGTGCGTCAGCGCCGTCAGGCCGACGTCTTCCTTGCCGGTGGAGTAATACAGCTGAAAATGCCGGTCGAGCGAGCCTTTCGACTTGTCAAAGCTGACCTGCACCTCGTTGTCATTGATCCGCCGCAGGGCGAGCGGGTGTGTCGGGCTGTAGACGTTGATGACGCCGTGCTGGGACTTCACCTTCGCCTCGATGACGAAGTTCTCCAGCGTCTCGATCGCCTTGCCGTCCACCTTCAGCGGATAGACATACTCGACCAGCTTGCCCTCCTTCCCCGCCACCGAGTTGTAGCGCAGGCTGACCTTCTGATCGCCGTTGGGGGGCACCGGGAAGACGCGCATGCGGAACAGCTGGTGATCGAGGTATTCCAGCAGCCCCGGATCCTGAGTGCGGCGAACGATGCTGGTGTAGATCTCGCGCGCCTTGTTGGCCTCGACCAGCTCGCCCTTCGTCTCCTTGCCGTCGACCCACATGGTGAAGCGATCGACGGAGGCGCCCTTGGGCACGGGGAACAGGTACGTGGCTTCCAGCTGGCGCGGGGTGTGGTTGCGGAACGTCTGTTCCACCCGGGTGACGGCGACCTGGTCCTCGATGGCGATGGTCACCTTGTGGTTGAGCATCGCCAGCGGCGGCAGGCTCTTGTCCTCGGGGATCAGCAGACCGTTGGCCCGGGCCGGCGCCAGGGCGACCCCCAGGACCAGCGCGGCGAGGAGCAGTGTGCGGCGCATGGCTTATCGACCTCGCGAAAAGAGAGGGACTTCCTATCTCTAAGACGAGGTCGCAACCGGCAGAGATTGTTCCCCCGTCAACCGCCGGCATCAGCCGACGGTGCGGAGGACAAACAGCAGCTGCAGGGTGCCGGGAGCAGCCGGCCGCCGGGCGTCGAGGAACCGTTTCAGTTCGGTCGACCGGGTCCGCGGGCCGCCGAGCGGGGCGACGTAGCCGGTACGCGACTCATGGCCCGGTCGCGCTAACCCCTTCCCCTCGAGCGTCGCCTTGACCAGTTCACCCGTCTGGTCGGTCAGTGGGCGGCGAATGTCCGGGTCGACCTTCGGCAGCATCGCGGCCGGGCGGGTGCGGATCACGTCGACGCCGAACAGGTCGTACAGCTCGCGCCGGTCGACGCGGCCGACCGGCTTGACGACGAGCGGGCCGTCGAACCGCTGTTCGGACGCCTTCTTCTTGCCCGCCTGGCGATCGGCAACCCCGGCGACACGCAGTAAGTGGACCGCCTCGGCGGCAGTCACATTCTCGACAAAGACGGCATAGTCGGTCTTCCATCCCGGCTTCTTCAGCCGCGCCTGGGCCGCCGGATCGTAGAGCAGGTGGACCTTCAGACCGGCGAAGGCGGCGCGAAGCCGGTCGAAGCCGCGGGTGGCGTCGCGGGCGAGAAGCTCGACGCGGAAGGCCGACCCCTTGCCCAGCTGGTCGCCCAGCGCGGCGGCGGCGTCGGACTGGTCGAGACGGTGAATGGAGAACACCTGCGGCAGCGTCACCTCGACTCGTTCCAGGCCGGAGGCGGCTTCGCTCCCGGCGGCGCCGAGGACTGGACCGGCCGGGGGCATGGTGCCCGTGTCGCCCATCGGCCGCGTCACCGCCTCGTCGTCGCCGTCATCGCGGAACGGTGGCGTCTCCAGGGTCGGGCCATGCAACGGCTCAGCGGCCGGCGGAGTCGATTTGGCGACCTCGCGAGTCTGCCGGTCCTCGACGGGCGGAATGATCGGTAGTGTCACGATCGGATCGGCCGGTCGACGGGCGACCGACGCAGTCGGCCCACCCTCGGCGGGGTCGCCAGCGGAGTGAACCAGGAACGAACCGACGCCGATGGCGAGGAGCACCGCCGCGGCGGCAGCAAATCCGACCCACACCGGGACCGCCCTCGGTACGGGCGAGACAGGGGGCCGGGAACGACGAGCCGGCCGCGCCCCATCCTGGGCGAGGGTACCGAGGACCTTCACGGTGAAATCGATCGGCGCTGCCACACGCGGCAGATGGCGCAGGGCGTGAGCGTCCGCTTGAAGCCGTTGCAGGGTTGCGCGGGCCTCCCCGTTGGTGGTGAGTAACTGTTCGGCGCGGCGGTGGTCGGCGGCGGACAGCTCGCCGTCGACGAAGCCGGTCAACAGTTCGAGGTCCAGGGGAGCAAGCATACCGGATACCTCACCAGTCCTCCGCCGGGGCGGCCGCGGCGGCAGGAGGGGGCGTGATCACTCCTCGTCCTGTTCGAGGAGTTCTCGCAGCTCCAGCCGGGCGCGGTGGAGACGACTGCGAATGGTGCCGATCGGCACCTGCAAAAGCTCGGCCATCTGTTCGTAGGATTGGCCTTCCAGCTCCTTCATCACGAGAACGACGCGGTGTTCGGTCGACAACCGCAGCAGGGCGCGGTGCAGCCGCTGCTCCTGTTCCGCCTGCTCCAGAGCATGCCCCGGCCGGGCCAGTTCCGAAGGATCGGCCGGATCGATCGACACGTCCGGATCCGCGTCGGCGATGCGCACCAGCACGCGCTTCCGCTTCCGCTTCAGGCTAATCGCCGTGTTCACCGCAATGCGGTACAGCCAGGTGAAGAACAGCGCGTCGCCCTTGAACGAGTCGAGCGACCGATAGGCGTGCAGAAACGTATCCTGAACCACGTCCTGAGCGTCTTCCGCACACCCCACGAGTCGGTAAACGGTGTTGTACAGGCGATCCTGATAGCGCCGTACCAGCTCCCCGAAGGGGGCGTGGTTGCCTCGGAGGCAGGCGGCAATCAGCTCCTGATCGTCTGCACTCACGTTAATCCGCACCTTGGACGAGGCAGTCGGCGGGAAAGTTCCGCGTGAAGGCGAAATTGGCGAGAGGAAGAACGCCTCCCATGATAGCCGCGTGGTCCCGCCGGTGTCAAAAGGAACCGAGCGCAGGCCGGGTGCCGACGAGGTTCGTTTCTCGCGCCGTGCTGCCGTCCCTGGCCGGACGACTCGCCGCCGGGCCGCGCAGATGTACAATCAGCGGCAGGTGCCGACCTCTGTCCTCCCCGGACGCCTGCCATGCCGCGCCGTCTCCTCCTGCTGGGCCTGCTGCTGTTCGCCTCTCTCCCCGCCCGCGCCGACCAGGCCGGCTGGACCGTGCTCGTCGGTGACGGGGCGAACAAGGTCTGGAAGGGCGGCCTGGGCAAATGGACGATCGTCGGGTCGGCCACGCTCGACGAGAAGAACCCGCGGCGGCTGGCGTCCGAGCCGGGCACCGGGGTGCTCGTCAACGGCAAGTCCGGTCGCGAGGCCGACCTGGTGACGACGGCGGCTTTCGGCGACGTCGAGCTGGAGATGGAGTTTTTGATGCCGAAGGGGTCGAACTCCGGCGTCAAGTTCCACTCCGTCTACGAGATCCAGCTGTGTGACAGCTACCGCAAGAAGACAATCACCGGGTCCGACTGCGGCGGCATTTATCCGCGCGCGGAGATGCGGCCGGATTACCATCACATCGACAAGGGGATCGCCCCGCGAACCAACGCCTGCAAGGCGCCCGGTGAGTGGCAGACCCTGCACGCCGTCTTCCTCGCCCCGCGCTTCGACGCCGACGGGAAAAAGACCGCCAATGCGCGCATCGTCCGCGCTACCCTGAACGGCACGGTGATTCACGAGGACGTCGAGCTGAAATGGCCGACCGGCCACAACTGGCGGAACAAGGAGGTCGGCCGGGCGCCGCTGCTGCTGCAGGGCGATCACGGCCCGGTCGCCTTCCGCAACGTCCGCGTCCGCCCGTACCAAGCCCCCAAATAACCTCATCCGCGCCGGCCGCCAGTGCGGCGGCGGTGCCGGTCGCCCGTGTCCCTGCTTTTCGAGGAGACAGGACCTGCGTCTGGTCGTGCAGAAATTCGGCGGCACCAGCGTCGCCAACCCGACCTGCATCATCGCCGCCGCCCGTCGCGCCATCCGCGCCCGCCAGGAGGGCAACCAGGTGCTGGTCGTCGTCGCCGCCCGCGGCGACAAGACCGACGAGCTGATTGAGCTGGCCCAGCAGATCAGCGAGCGTCCGCCGGCCCGCGAGATGGACATGCTGCTGGCCACCGGCGAGCAGGAGTCGACGCGCTGCTGGCGATGGCCATCCATACTCTCGGCGAAAAGGCGATTAGCCTGACCGCCGCCCAGGTCGGCATCGTCACCGACCGCACCCACGGCAAGCGCATCAAGGAGATCAGCACCGAGCGGATGCGGAAAGGCGCTGGCCGACGGGCTGATCGTCATCGTCGCCGGGTTCCAGGGCGTCGACGAGGAGTTCAACATCACCACCCTCGGCCGCGGCGGGCTCGACACCACCGCCGTCGCCCTGGCGGCGGTGATGAAGCACGACCGGGCGGCCGGCGGCGGGGAACCGCTGGAGATCCGCTGCGAGATCTACACCGACGTGGACGGCGTGTACACCACCGACCCGCGCGTGGTGCCCGAGGCCCGCAAGGTCGACTGGATCAGCTACGACGAGATGCTCGAGCTGGCCGCCGCCGGGGCGGCGGTGATGCACTCGCGGTCGATCGAATTCGCCAAGAAGCTTGACGTGCCGGTGCAGGTGCGGTCGTCGTTCAGCGACGTCGAGGGGACGTGGATCGTGCCCGAGGTCGGCTGGATGAGCCAGGTGCCGGTGTGCGGGGTCGCCCTGATGCGCGACGAGGCGCGGGTGGCGATCACCAACGTGCCCGATCAGCCGGGGGTCAGCCACCGGGTGTTCGAGACGGTGGCGGGGCGGAACATCGTCGTCGACATGATCGCCCAGAACGTGAGCACCGGCGGCCGCGCGTCGATCGGTTTCACTGTCCCTGCCGGCGAGCTGAAGACCACCCTGGCGGTGCTGGAGCCGCTCGCCCGCGAGTGGGGCGCGACCGTTGAGCACGACGCCGAGGTGAGCAAGGTGTCGATCGTCGGCGCCGGCATGCGAACGCAGACGGGGGTGGCCGAGCGGATGTTCACTGCGCTGGCGGCGGAGAACATCAACCTGAAGATGATCACCACCGCCGAGATCAAGATCTCGGTGCTGCTCGACCGGGCCGACGGGATGCGGGCACTGCGGGCGATCCATCGTGCCTTCGCGCTGGAGTCGCCGCGGCCGGGCGCTGGCCTCCCGGCGCCGTCCCCGTCCCTGCCGCCCGCCGTCGTCGGCAGCGGCGACCTGGCCGGATTGAAGCAGCGGTTGTCGGACATGGAGGGCATCCTCGTGACCGACGTGCAGCTGGACACGGCGCAGGGGCGGATTACCGTGTTCGGCCTGCCCGATCAACCGGGCGCCTCGTCGTGCATCTTCCAGGCGGTCGCGCACGCCGGGATAAGCGTCGACATGATCGTCCAGAACCTGACCGCCGGCCGTCCGGAGGTGTCGTTCAGCGTGCCGCGGGCCGACATCGAGCGGGGGCTGGAACTGGCCCGGCAGGCGGCCCGCGCCATCGCGCCTCAGGCCGAAGTGCTCGCCGACGCCGAGATCGCCACCATCAACGTACTCGGCGTCGGTATGCGAACGCACACTGGCGTTGCCCGCAAGATGTTCGGCGCCCTGGCCGAACGAGGTATCAACATCGCCATGATCAATACCAGCGAGGTGCGGCTGAGCGTGGTCGTCGACCGTGCCCGCGGCGAGGAGGCCCGTGATCGCCTCCGCGAAGTGTTCCAGACAGCCCGAAGCGTAAGCGAGGAATAATTCGCCCTCGCTCACGCTTCGGGTTGTTGGCGGAGGTATTCCATGTTTCGCAACGTGCCTCATCGATCGTTCGTGGCGACCGCCCTGGTGCTGTCGCTGCTGTCGCTGTCCGCGCTGGTTGCCCAGCCGCCCCGTGCCACGCTCCCCGATTGGCCGGAGTTCCGCGGCGCCAGCGCGACAACATCTCACCCGATAAGGGGTTACTCAAGGCGTGGCCGGCGAGCGGTCCGCGGCGGGTGTGGGCGGCCAGCGGCATCGGCATGGGCTTCTCGTCGGTGTCGGTGGTCGGTGACCGCGTCTACACGATGGGCGACAAGGGGTCGTCGTCGTACATCTTCGCGCTGAACCGCGCCACCGGCAAACACGTCTGGTCGGCGAAAGTAGGCAAGCCCGGGGGCAGCTACGAGGACGCGCTGCACGCCGACCGTCCACGACGGGCTGGTGTACGGCCTCGGCCAGTTCGGCGATCTGGTGTGCGTCGAGGCCGCCAGCGGTAAGGAGCAGTGGCGGAAGAACTTCCAGGCCGACTTCGGCGGCCGGCACGCGCCTGGCAATTCGCCGAGTCGCCGCTAATCGACGGCGACAACCTGATCTGCACGCCGGGCGGGCCGAAGGCAACGATGGTGGCGCTCGACCGCAAGACCGGCGGGGAGGTGTGGCGTTGCCCGGCCGGCGACGTGGCCGGCTATTCGTCGGTGGTGATCTCCAACGCCGGCGGGGTGAAGCAGTACGTACAGCTGACCGACGGCGGCACCATCGGCGTGGCGGCGAAGGACGGCAAGCTGCTGTGGCGCTACGCCAAACTGGAGAAGAACACCGCCAACATCCCGACTCCGGTGGTGCTCGGCGAGCAGGTATTCACCACGGCCGGCTACGGCAAGGGCGGCGCGCTACTGTCGCTCAAGGCCGAGGGCGAGGGGATCGCGGCAGTGGAGGAGTATTACAACAACCGGCTGCGCAACAAGCACGGCGGCGTGGTGGTGGTCGGCGACTACGTGTACGGCGACACCGACGACAGCGGCAACCCGTACTGCGCCGAGTGGAAAACCGGCGAGGTGAAATGGACGCGGCGCGAGGCGCGGCAGGGCGGCCAGGGCGGTGGCTCAGCGGCGCTGACCTACGCCGATGGCCTGCTGTTCATCCACTACGCCGACGGCTGGATCCACCTGGTGCCGGCGGTGTCGACCGGCTACACGGTCCGCGGCGCGTTCAAGATGCTCCCCCGAACCGAGAACAGCTGGGCGCACCCGGTGGTGATCGGCGGCCGGCTGTACCTGCGCGACAAGGACAACCTGTTCTGCTACGCCGTCCGCGGCAAGTGACACGGAGGCCCTTACGGGAGTCGTCAGGTTGCACGGACCAGGTCGATCGCCCTATCATTGGAGAGGGAGAAGAATCGCCAACACCTGGGTGGGGCTGGTCGATCATTCGGAGAGACACGATGCCGGGCACACTCGACCTCGAAGCGCTCCGCCTGTTCACCGATGAGCTGACCGAGCGGGCACGCCGTTGCGACAATGGGGAGGGGCTGCTCTGCGCCTCCCTGGAGGCGAGCATTGAGCATTACGTTCAGTTGTGCCGAGAGTTACGGGCGTGCGTGAATCGGTGGGCGCATGCGGTGTTCACCGGCGAAGCAGAATGCGACCCTGGCGCAGAAGCATTGCTGCGCCGGACGTTGCAGGCCATGCTCCGGCGGGCGAAGGAGGTCGCCGCACGCGGGCGGGCGATGGATGGTCAGTGTTTCGTGCTCCTGGGGTTAAACGACCTGCACTTTCTCATCGCCGATATCGACTATCTGCTGGAGAACTGGGTCACTCCGCGCCGCGCGGTCAGTCCTGCCCCGCGGACGAAGCTGACGCGGGAAACGGAACGGCAGGTCGCCGACCGGCTGACGCAACTGGCGACGCTGCCAACGGCGGCGAACCGGGCGCCGAACGACACGGCGGACACAGGCCACCGCTGAGGCGGAGCACGGAGGTTCCATGCCGCCCACGCCGCCGATTGCGCTCACCCCGGCTCGAACGAGCCCAACCGATCCGGCGTTCCAGGCGTTGCTCTCCTGGCCATTCGCCTCCGACCCGTTTTACGAGCGGCAGGTGCTGCGTTTGCTCCAGCAGGACATCCCTCATCGGTGGCTTTACGGTAGCCTGTTCGTCTGGCTGTACAACGACCCGGCCGGCCAGACGGTCGGATTCGGGGCGCTCGATGTGTGTCGGGAGTATCAGCAATTCACCTCAGGGAAGGACCACGGTTATATTCCGGTCCTCGCGGTGAACCCCAAGTTCCAGGGCCGCGGGCACGGCCGTACCATCGTCGAGCATTTGACCACCGAGGCCGCCCTCTGCGTCCAGGGCGCGGCCGGATTGTCGGAGTTTCTCTTCCTCGACGTGTATGTC
Source organism: Gemmataceae bacterium (assembly GCA_046350215.1). Lineage (GTDB taxonomy): Bacteria > Planctomycetota > Planctomycetia > Gemmatales > Gemmataceae > JAXMAU01. The sequence continues at coordinate 119,953 of JAXMAU010000014.1, forward strand.
GCGAACCAGCGCGCCATCGATCTTTACGTCCGATGCGGGTTCACCGTGCTCAACCCGGATCTGCCGATCGCAGACCCGGATGAGAACCAGGAACCGTACTTCATCATGGCGAGGAACGTATCAATCGTCTCGTCGTAGACGTCACCGCCCGCGGAACGTCACTCCCACACCGACGCCGACCGGCGGCGGGGGGACGACGTAGACCGGCGCCACCGGCACGGCGGTGTAGACGTGCCGCACCGGGCGGTACGCGGTCGCCTGCATTTCGCGGATGACCGGCTCGCGGACGCCCTGGTTTTGCAGCCAGACAATGTCCTGCGCCGACAGGCGGTAAACGGAACCGGATTGCCGAATCTGCGTGACGATGACGTCGTCGCTCGAACCGCTGGCGGTCAAGGCGACGACGTCTTGCAAGGCGAGCTGCTGGCGGGCGGCAACGGCCTGCTCCCGGGCCTGCATCCGGCGTTCGGCGTTGTCGATCGCCGCGCCATTGGCGCCGCCGGCGACCGCTCCCAGGCCGGCGCCGATGGCAGCGCCGGCGCCTGGCCGGCCGGCCATGCTGCCGATGGCTGCCCCGCCGATCGCCCCCAGGGCGCCGCCGGTGAGTACCCCGCGGTCGGTGTTGTTCATCGACTGACAGCCACCGGCCGTCACCGTGGCCAGCAAGCCGGCGACCAGACACCGCCGCACGCGACCGGGCGACCGCTTGGCGATCATGACTCTTCCACCTCATGCGCACCGGGCGGGCGAGGGGCCACGACGCCGCCTCCGGGCAAGTCTACCCGAGAGATCGACCCCACGACCGGCCGCCTGATAGCACAACCCGCTACCGCGGTCAATCGGAAGGGTGGAAAGACACGACGAGGGCGGCAGAAGGAGTTCTGCCGCCCTCGCGGATCGTCTGGACGTTGTCGGCAATCAGGGGAAGATGGCCACCAGGGCGGCGATGACGGCGATCTCGGCGACCGTCCCCTCGAAGGTGATCTCCGGCGGATACAGCTTGAACGGCACCGGGTCGCCGGGCAGGCAGTAGCCGGCACTGGTGTCAGTCTGGCACTTCCACGCCGCACAGTGCATCGGCAGCAACGCCAGGTCGTAGTAGAACTTACCGGCCCCGAGTACCGGGTGGACGATGCCGAAGTCCCAGCCGTAGCGCTCGGCGTTGATGTCCTGGAAGAACAGCGGCTCGTAGGCGACGTAGTGCGGCTCGACGATCATGTGCCGCGCCGGCCAGATCGAGCCGCGGCCCATGTAAGTGTCGCGCGAGAGGATCGGCTCCTCCGGGAACTGCACGCGCTCCTTCGGATCGCGCTCCTGCGTCTCCTGGCGGATTCGCTCGCGCAGCTTGGCGTCGGAGTCGAGCCGCGAGATCCGCTCCAGCCCCGGCGGCTCGAGCTGGATCTGGTAGACCGACTGGTTCTCGTCGGTCTGGCTGTCGCCCGGCTGCTGGTAGCGGACCGGCTGCAGCGGCGCGGAGGCAACCGGCCGGAGCGGCGGGGGCGTCGGCGGGGCGACCCACCGGGCGTTCGCCGGGACCGGCGCGGCCACTCGAGGCGTGGCAGCCACGGGTGTCTGGCCGCGGGCGATCCCACTCAGCAACAGCAACCCCGCGAGCAGGCTAACCAGCGTCCGTGCCGGTGTGGTCTGCCCGTGAGCTGTAATTGGGCGCTTCCTGCGTGATGGCGATGTCATGCGGATGGCTCTCCTGCACGCTGGCGGCGCTCACCAGGATGAAACGCGCCCGCGTCCGCAACTCCTCGATATTCCGGGTCCCGCAATACCCCATGCCCGCCCGCAGTCCACCGACCAGCTGGTAGATGAACGGCGCCAGCGGGCCCTTGTACGGAACCCGGCCCTCGACACCCTCCGGGACCAGCTTGTCCCGCCCGCCGGCCTCTTGCCGGTAGCGGTCCTTCGAGCCGGCCATCATGGCGCCGAGCGACCCCATGCCACGATACGTCTTGAAGCTGCGCCCCTTGTAGATGATCGTCTGTCCCGGACTTTCGGCCAGCCCCGCGAGCAGGCTGCCGAGCATCACACTGCTGGCCCCGGCGGCGATCGCCTTGGTCATGTCGCCGGAATAGCGAATGCCGCCGTCGGCGATGATCGGCACCCGGCCGCCCACCCCCGTCATGGCCTGCTGCACCGCCGTGATCTGCGGCACGCCCACGCCGGAGATGATCCGCGTCGTGCAAATCGACCCCGGGCCGATGCCGACCTTGACCGCGTCGGCGCCGGCGTCGATCAGGGCGCGTGCCCCGTCGGCCGTCGCCACGTTGCCGGCGATCACGTCGATCTCGAAGCGCCGCTTGATCTCCCCCACCGTCTCGATCACGTTGGAACTGTGACCGTGTGCCGAATCAACGACCAGCACATCGACGCCCGCCCGGATGAGCGATTCCGCCCGCTCATAGTCGCGAACGCCAATCGCCGCTCCAACGCGGAGCCGACCCCGCGGGTCTTTACACGCATTGGGGAACCTCGACAGCTTGTCGATGTCCTTGATCGTGATTAACCCTTTCAGTCGGTATTTATCGTCCACCAGGAGAAGTTTCTCCACCTTATTCTGCATGAGGATGCGTTCGGCAGCCTCCAGGGTGGTGTTCTCCGAGGCGGTGACGAGGCCGTCCTTGGTCATCACCTCGTCGATGCGCTTGGTGTTGTCGGCGAGGAAGCGCAGGTCGCGGCGGGTGAGGATGCCCTTCAAGTAGCCGTTGACGGTGATCGGCACCCCGGACACCTTGTGCTCCTCCATGATCCGGCGGGCGGTGCCGACCGTCTCGTCGGGCGGGAGGGTGATCGGGTCGGTGATGATGCCGTTCTCGCTCCGCTTGACCTTGTCGACCTCGCGGGTTTGATCGGGGATCGGCAGGTTCTTGTGGATGATGCCGATGCCGCCCTCCTGCGCCATGGCGATGGCCAGGTCGCTCTCGGTGACGGTGTCCATCGGCGAGCTGACGATCGGCAGGTTCAGGCGGATGCTGCGCGTGAGCCAGCTGCGAACGTCGACGTCGCGGGGCAGCACGTCGCTGTAGCCGGGTTCGAGAAGGACGTCATCGAAGGTGATGCCCTGGTATGCGATCCGATCCTGCATCGGGGACTCCTTGAGTGCGTTTTTCGTGATTATACAGGACAGGGCCGGTCCCGTCGTCGGCTCGCTGCGCTCGCAGTTCTCAGTTGTCAGTTCTCAGTTCTCAGCAGGAAGATAGCAGACAGGGGTGGACGTCGCCGGTCGAACTTGCGAGGCGAGCGGGAGCACGTCAGTGCCCCGAGGCAGCGCCTGGGCGCGACGTCGCGCTCCAGGCAAGGCTTACACGTTGTGGCCCGGTCTCCCGACCGGGCCACTCCGGCGACCGAAGGTCTCATCGTAGCTGCCCGGAGGAGACCTGGTGGAGCCGGCAGAGCGGCAAGGTCAGGAGACCTTGCCGCAACAGCGGAAGACAGCAGACAGGGTAAACGTCGCCGGTGCCACTTGCCAGGCGATCGGGAGCGGGTAGGAGGAGGATTCCCTCCCACAAAACCTCTCCCAGTGCCCCGAGGTACAAGTGTGAGCGCGACGTCGCGCTTTTCGCTTGCCGGCGCTTGACGCCGGCCGGACAATAATCTCGCACGTCTGCCATCCCGATGGTCCCGGAGGGAACAGTTCGATGACCGCACACCTTCTCCTGGCTATGCTCGCGGCGGGGGCGCCGGCGCCCGACTACGCCCGCGAGCTGGCCCCGCCGGTGCGGCTGGAGGCCGCCGGCAAACCGATCGACACCGACATCGGCCACGCCGCCCCGTTCGTCGGCGACTTCGACGGGGACGGCAAGCTCGATCTGCTCGTCGGCCAGTTTGGCGAGGGGATCCTGTGGATCTACCGCAACGTCGGCACCAACGCGGCACCGAAGTACGCCGCCGGCGTCAAGTTCCCCGGCCGCGTCCCCACTGGCTGATGCGTCGGCTTCGGTCCACAGTTGGTGGACCTCGACGGCGACGGCCATCTCGATCTGATCTCCGGCTCCTGGCCGGGCGAGATCTTCTTCCGCGGCCGAGCTGACCGCACCTTCGCGGACCCAGTCAAGCTCAAGAACAAGCTCGGCAAAACGATCAACATCGGCGGCGGTCGGCAACAGGAAGATCGCGACTACATCCTGGTCGCCGGCGACGCCAAGTACGAGAAGAATGACAAGGGACAGACGGTCATCCGCTATGAGGGTGAGACGATCGTCGTCCCCGAGGGCAAGCAGGCCGGCATCACCGGCACCGCGTCGGCGGTCCATGCGGTCGACTGGAATGGTGACGGCAAGCTCGACCTGCTGGTCGGCAACATCAACGGCAAGGCGCCACATGGTGCCGAACGAGGCCACCGGCAAGGGCTACGCCTTCGGCAAGGAACAACCGCTGATGGCCGACGGCGCGCCGATCCAGGCGCCCGGCGGCGACGCCGGGCCGTTCGCCGCCGACTGGGACGGCGACGGCAAGCTCGACCTGCTGGTCGGCGCCGGCGACGGCAGCGTGTGGTTCTACCGCAACGTCGGCACGGCCACGGCACCGAAACTGGCGAAGGGAGTGCAGCTGGTTCCGCCGGGCGAAAACCGCTACGGCGAGGATGCGCCGAAGGAGCCGCGCCGCGGCACGCGAGCCAAGGTCTGCGCCGTGGACCTGAACGGCGACGGTCGGTTCGATCTGCTGGTGGGCGACTACACCACCCAGCGGCCCAACCGTCCCGACCCGACGCCCGAGGAGAAAGCAGGACAAGGCACGCAAGCAGTACAACGCGGTGATGACCCAGTACAGCCGGGTCGCTCGCCGCTGTACGGCCCTGGGCGCGCTGAAAGCCGGCACCGAAAAGGAGAAAGCCGAGAAAGAGATGAAGGGCCTACTGCCGCAGATGTCCGAGCGTGCGCAAGCAGGTGCCACAGGAGTACGAATCGCACGGCTGGGTGTGGCTGCTCCGCAGCCGGCGGACGCCACGCGGGCAGTAGCCGGACGGATCCTGAAACGTCGCGGCGGGGCGACCGACCAGCGTCGGTGGTCCCGCCGTTGCGTTGATCCAGTGCACTTGCTGCACCTCAGAAGGCCGCACCTCCAGACCGAGGTTCAGACCCTGCCCAGAAGTCGGCGGAGCGAAGGCGAAGCTCGGACTGGCCGGTCCGCCGGGGGTGCCGAAGGTGAAGTCGGACGGCACCTGATGCGGGTTGATCCGCCGGTTGAGCAGGTCGCCCGGTTCGTGCGCCACGTTGTTCCAGTACAGGAACGTGTATCCGAGACGGACGGTCAGCCAGTCGGTGGCGGCAAAGCCGACGTTCAGCCCGACCTCGGGGACGGTCGGCAAGTTCGCTGCGATAGTGCCGGCCGATGTTGGTGACCTGCGCGAACGTACCGCCGACGGCCGACTGCGGACCGGCCGGGCCGATCACCCGCGTCTCGCCGTTGACCAGCGCCAGTTGCTGGGTCACACCCACCGCCAGCTTGCCCAGCACGCCCACCGACCATCGGCCGTTCGACCAGTCGACCTGGCTGCCGACCTGTCCGCCATAAAAGCGATTATGCACCACGAAGGAGTCCGATACCACCAACTCCGACGGCGGGTCGACCAGTCCACCGCGGAACAGTACCAGCCCCGTGCCGGGGTCGCTGGCGGCAAAGGTGTCGGTGATCGTCAACGATTCATTCAGAATCAGGTTGCGGAAGCCGACCAGGCCACGGATCGACAGGCCGCGCTCCTGCCACAGGTTGAGGGCCACGTTGACGTCGTAGCCGCCGAAGCGCGTCTCGGACGTCACCGCCGACTGGCCGATCACCCCGGTGCCGATAATGTCGGTAGGGAACGAGAAGAAGTACAGGTCCTCGCGATTGGTGGTGGTGACGACGAAGGGATGGCCGAGTACCGCTCCGTTCGGCCCGCCGACGAAAGCCAGGTCTTGCCTGCCCGCTCCAGCAAGAAGCCGGCGTCCACGCCGATCAGCCCCTCGAGTCGAGGTAGCCGCCGGCGTTCAGGCGGAACCCGGACCGGGTCGAGGTGTCGACTTCCTGATTCCCGAGCAGGACACGGGTGCCGGGTTGTCCGATCACGCCGGGCAACGCGGCCGTCGGGTCGCCGGTGCTGACCAGCGGGATGGGGAGCGGCGCTCCCTTGATCCACCAGAGCAGGTAGTCGGCGCTGCCCCAGAACTGAGCGCCGCATCCACATCCGTTGCCGCACGCCGGCGGGGCACAGGTCGAACACCCGTCCGCCGCGGCCACCGAACTCGAAGGCAGAACGACGGTGCCCGTGCCAGGCGGTCCGACGTCCTTTGTCGCCGGGACCGTCTCCGCCGCCGGGAGGGACAGCGGGAGGTTCGTCGGCGAGGCCAGTGGAGCGGCGACCGCCAGCCCGACGGACGTCAGGCAGCCGCCCACGGCGGCCAGCCAGCGATGGTTCATGGCGAGTCCTTTCGCATCAGACGAGGAATCGATTCCCCGTACCCGGCAGTGAGGGACGAACGGGCCGGGCCGTCAGCAGGGCCGGCGGAACTCTCCGCTTTTCCCTGATCGTCCACCGCCGGCGGTTTGCGCCAGCCCGCCTCCGCCTCCGGCCGATCCGGACGACGGTAATCCGTGGTGCGTCCGGTCCGGTTTACCCAGCCTGCCGGGTCGTCGCCCGCCGGTCATGGGTTGTAGCGGTGCGACAGCCCGCCGACCTCGACGGCGCCGATGTCAACGCGCAGCCCGGCGAGGCGCGGCCGGCCGCGCTGGTCGACGAACAGGCCCACCGCGAGCAGGTTGTTGCCGGCGTTGATCGCCCGGCTGCCGGCCAGCGGCAGATGCGTCAGCGTCGGTCCGCCGTTGTTCTGCAAGGGACCGAGGTTGGGCGACACGTTGTAGATGTTGCCGACGTTCACCCCGTTGACCGCTCCGTTGGCGGCGCGAATCAGGCTGAACTGCGCGTTGACGGTTCCGTTCACGCGAAAGAGGTCGTCGAGCACGAGGTCGGCCTCCGGATCCTCGCCCGCGCCCCGGTTGTCAGCGACGATGGTGTTGAACAGGTTCACGGTGCCGCCGAAACAGGCGAGCCCGCCGCCGGGGGCGTACAATGCCCGGTTCTGGGTGACGGTGACGTTCAGCAGCGTCAGCCGGCCGGACAGCATCAGGATTCCGCCGCCGACCGCCTCGCTGTCCGGTTCGACGGCGTTCGGGTCGCCGGCGGTGTTGCCGCTGATGGTCGAGTTGACCACGGTCACGGCGTTTGTGTCGCCGAACCCGACCCCGAGCGCCCCGCCACCCGCCCCGGCCACGTTCCCGTAGAACGTCGACGCGATGATCCGTCCGACCGAATCAAACCCGATCCACGCCGCTCCCCCGGCGCCTCCGCCGATCCCTTCTTCATCCAGCGCGGTGTTCCGGGCAAAGGTGCTGCGGAGGATGGAGAAGTTGGGGCAGCCGAGGATCATCACCGCTCCGCCGAAGAAGCTGGCCGAGTTGTCGGCGAACGTGCAGTCCTGCAACACCACCCGATTCGCCCCGCTGCCGACTGCGCCGGCGTCCTCGAACGAATAGTTGTCGCGGAAGACGCATCGCTGCACGACGAAGCTGTCGACCAGGCTGTCCTCACAGGTACAGGTGGCAATCGCCCCGCCGAAGTACCCGACCCCGTTGCCCACGAAGGTCGAGTCCTGCACGACGATACGGGCGGCCTCACTCCAGATCGCGCCACCCTCCTCGTCCGCGAAGTTGTCGCGGAAGACGCACCCCTGTACGACCAGACCGCCGACCGGACCCTCGGCGTCATTCTCGGTGTAGATCGCCCCGCCAAGCCCGTCATCCACCGCTTCATTGTCGGTGAACACACACCCCTGCACCAGCAGGCTGTCCACCGCGGCCGTCATCTCGAAGCTGATTGCGCCGCCGTCGTCCTCCTCGCCACCCGTCAGCGTCAGCCCGGAGATCCGAACCGCCCCGACCGGCCCCTCGTTCGCAATGGTGAAGATGCGCGAGTCGCCGTCTGCATCGATGGTCAGCCGGTTGGCTCCCAGCCCCTGAATGAAGACGGAGCGAGTGATCGGCAGATCACCCAGTTGCAGCTGGATCGTCCTGCCGCTCAGGCTCGGGGCGAAGCGGATGACGTCGTATCTCGTGGTGCTGTTGGCCGCCTCCACCGCCTCGCGGAGTGACAGCGGGCCGACGCCGTCAATCACAT
>JAXMAU010000015.1:0-113326 GCA_046350215.1 Gemmataceae bacterium
CCACCGCCCGCGCCAGCCACCCGCCGACGGCGCTGAACAGGGCGAACGCGCCGACGACCGCCAGCGCCTTGATCGGCACGTCGAGGCCCGACGTCCACTGCGCCGTCAGAGGGTGCATTTACCGCTCCTTTCCCGGCGCCGTGCCGGGGATGTCGTAGCCGAGCGCCACCCCGCTGAACCAGCGATCGTACTGCCGGCGCTGCTCGCGCGTCGGGTAGCCGCTGGTCCGCTCGCGCGGGTACAGGATCAGGTAGTACAGCTCCTTGGCCGCCACCCCTTGCTGCTGCCGGTCGCGCTCGATCAGCCGCACCGCGTCGGCCTGGTCGCGGATCGGCACCGGGTCGGGGTCGCGGAACGACAGGGTACCGTCCTTCGGGTCGACCTCCAGCACGCGCACCGCCAGCCGGTTGCGCAGCGCCTCGACCTTCTCGCGGCGAAGCCGCTCGATCTCGGCGAGCAGCTCGGCCGGCACGCGCTCCGGCGCCGCCGCCTTGCCGGCCAGCTCCGCCTCCAGCTGCTTGAGCCGCTCCTCGCGCGCCCGCCGCTCGGCCTCCGACTCCGGATCGTCCGGGTTGCTGACCATCGGCATCAGCAGGTAGATGCAGAACATCAGCGTCAGGACGTCGATCATCGGGATGAAGAAGCGAGTGACGCTTCGCTGCGGCATCTGGATCATGACAGCTCCGCGCGTCCGGTCACGCCTCGCCCTTGCCGCTGCCGAGCGACAGGATCAGCCCGCGGCCGATCAGCACCACCCACGCCGGCAGGATGTTGATGAGCGCCATGAACAGCCCGCTCCCGGTGGCGGTCAGCGCCGGCGCATACAGCTGAATGATCCGCTCCGGCGGGGTCGCCCCGGTGATCGAGCTGAACGTCTGCAAGATGCCGCCGACGGTGCCGATCAGCCCCAGCAGCGGGAACCACTCCGACGACTGGGCCAGCCAGCTCAGCCAGTCGTCGGGCCGTTCGTCGAAGCCGTCGCCGCGCCAGCGCAGCGCCTGGAACGCCAGCACCGTTTGCGCGAAGAACAGCCCGCCGCCCAGCGCCAGGATGACGCCGTCGAGCGGGGTCAGGTGGCTCAGGTAGAACGCCCGCGCGATCGCCGGCAGGGTGGCGACGACGAGCGCCGCCCCCAGCGCCGGCAGCACGGCGAACACCAGCGGCAGCACGAAGACGATGAGCGGTCGGCGCACGGCGTTACGCCTCCTTCTTGCGGGGTTCGCCGCGGAGGAACTCGGGCAGTCCCTGCGGCCGGCCGTCGCGGTCGATACACGCCAGCGTGGTGGCGGCATCGGCGAGCAGGTGGCCGTCGCACAGCACCTCGTACCGATGGTCGATGCGCACCGCGGTGGTCCGCTCGACGAAGGTGCGGACGGTGAGCAGGTCGTCGTAGCGCGCCGGCTTGCGGTAGCGGACCTCGGCGCGGGTGAGCACCAGCAGATACCCCTGGTCTTCCAGGTCCTTGTAGCTCACCCCCATCGACCGCAGCAGCTCGATCCGCGCCTGCTCCAGATAGACCAGGTAGTTCGCGTGGTGCAGCAGCCCCATGCGATCGGTCTCGGCGTAGCGGACGCGGATCTGAATCTCGCCGGCGGTCATGGCGGACGCCCCGGAGGAAGCGAGTAAGCCGTTACCGGATTCGACCGGCGCGGCTGAACGGGTAGTACACCAGCAGCGCCCGACCGAGCAGCAGCCGTTGCGGCACCAGCCCCCAGGTGCGGCCGTCGGAGCTTTCCGGACTGTTGTCGCCCAGGCACAGGAAGTGATCGGGCTGGACGTAGTAGGTCGACACCGGCACGTTTTCCAGCGCCGACCACGTCTCCGGGTCGTCGGCGCGGAAGTTGGGGGCGTCGGCCTCGCTCGGGGTGCCGGTGCGGTTGGTGGTGTAGTAGGTGTCGCGGAACAGCTTGACCTTGCTCACCGTCAGCTTCGCCCCCTGGGCGCCGAGGCTGGCCGGCCGCTCCAGGTCGTTTTGCCGGGTCGGCGCCAGCTTGGCCACCGGGCCGTACTCGACGCCGTCGCCGAACACCAGCCGATCGTTCACCCACACCGTCAGCCGGTCGTCGCAGTTGGCGAAGCGCACCGTGTAGGTGCCGGGGCCGCGGACGGCGCTCGGCGCCGACTTCAGTTCGGTCGGCCGCTTGCCGCCCTCCAGCCGCACCAGCCGGCACTCGCCGCTGGCCAGGTCGAACACCGTCTGGAACCGATCCGGCCCGCGCGACAGCTCCAGGGTGAACTGGCCGGCGGCCTGCTCCACCTGCACCTGGCACTCGAGCATCAGGTCGGACGCCCAGTTCTCCCCCGGCATGCCGCGGCCGGAGCCGGTGTTGTAGCCCATGAAGTCGGTGATCAGCTGCGGCTGGTCGAGGTTGCGCCGCAGCAGGTGGCGGTAGCGGACCCACTCGGTCTCGGAACTGCCGTCGGTGTGGAAGGCGTTGTCGGCGGCCGCCGTCCATCCGCCGGCTGGCACCCAGCGCGCCGGCTTGACGTCGCGGGCGGGGTGGTCGTTGTCATAGACGATCCGCCGCATCGCCAGCAGCGCCTTGGGGTTCTTGCGGACGATCTGGAACTCGCCGGCGTGGAAGCGGCGGACCGCCTCGGGGTCGTTGTGGTGGGTGTGGCGAATCTGCCACAGCTGCGACCGCACGCCCGGATCGGCCGACCCATCGGCGTCGTCGTAGCGCAGTCCGCGGTCGGGCGGCAGCACCCATAGTTTCCCGCGATAGACGCCGATGGTTTCGTTCGGCAGCCCGATCAGCCGTTTGATGTAGTTGATCGGCACATGCCGCTTGACCGGGCCGGACAGCGGGAAGCGCGGGTCGCCGGGGTACTTGAACACCACCACGTCGAGCCGGTCGGGCGACTTGTTGAGCAGGTCGTAGACGAACTTGGCGACCAGCACCCGATCGCCGCTCCGCCAGCCCGGATCGGGGATGGCGCCGGGGTCAGCGGCTGGCCGCTCGTCGCGGCCGGTCACCAGGCTGATCTCCTGCCGGCAATTGGGGCAGGTACAGCCGCTCACCCGCGTCGGCGCCAGCCCGCGGCCAAACCCCTCGTCGTCGGGCGGGTCGACCTCGCTGGAGCAGTTGACCGGGAACTCGAATCCGCACTGCGGACAGGTGACGACCTTCTGGTAGCCCCACAAGGTTTCCGCCATCGACCCGGTGGGGATGACGAACGCCTCGGCGACGAACGACTTGAGCAGCAGCACCAGGACGACGACGAACACCACCGTCTCGATGATCTCGCGCGGACTGTCGGGGTGGTGCGGCGCCGCGGCGGTGGCGGCATGCGCCTTCTCGGCGTGCGGCAGCAGCGAGCGGAGGAAGAACGAGCCGACCAGGGCGGCCAGCACGCCGAAGCCGATCGCATCGCGCGTCTTGAGGCCGGCCAGGGTGAGGACGACGAAGGCGACGGCCGTCAGCGCGGCGAGCAGCCCGGCGGCTGACGGCGAACGCCTGCGCCCTGCGCGAGCAGGGCGGTGCCCAGTCCGCCGGCCGGGGCGGGCGGACGGGGCGCCGGCGGCGCGCTGGTGACCCGCTCCTCCGCTGCCCGCGGCGGCGCGGCGGGCGAGGCGGCGGACGGGTCGGTGTGAGAGGACGGTAGGGGGTTGTCGGCCATGTGCCGCACCTCGAAGTTGACGGGAGGGAGTCACCCAGACATTCGGTGATTCGCCGCACACGCTCCCGCATTGTCCACGCTGCCGCCCCGCCGGGCCTCCAACCCTGCGCAACCGGCAAACTCCATACCACGCATAGTACGAAATCGGCACGGCCGGTAACAAGGGACGGTCGCCGGCCGCCGCGAGCGAAGTGGTCGCCCGTTCACCCAGCGTCGGTCACCGTCAGCCCGGAGGCGCCCGGCGGCAGCATTTGCACCTGCACGTCGACCTCGCGCGGCAGCGCGAACTGGTTCATCGCCTCGACCGTCTGCCGCCGCGGGTTGCGGACCTGCAGCAGTCGCCGGTAGCGGCGGATCTCGTAGGTCCGCCGGCCGGTGTCCCGGAGGACGTGGTACGGCTCGATGCGCACCGGCTGCGGGATTGGTCCGGCGACCGCCACCTGGGTGCGGGCAAGGATGCGGACCACCTCCTCGGTCGACTGGTCGACGAGGACGTGGTCGCTGGCGGTCAGCCGGATCTGCACGACACCCTGGTAGACGACCGGGTTACTCTCGTAGCGCGGCGGCTCGGCGGCGGCCGCCGGGGGAGGCCGGTCGGGCGGCAGCTCGACCGTCTCGGCGAGTGGGGTGGTCGACGGCACGACCCACTGCCGCCGGTACAGCCACTTGAGGGTGTCGGCGGTGAACTTCGACCCGTCGTGCAGGCCGAGCGTGGTGAGCAGGTACTGCTCGCCCTCGGCGGTCAGGTCGAACCGGACCGGCTTGCCGTGGGAAAGCCCCTTGATGAAAAAGCCAGGACGGTCGGTGTTACGATGCAGCGTAGGCATTGCGGCAGACTGGCACCTCTTCCGCTCGCGGCCGCCCGCACCCGTCCGCCGGCGCGGCCGCGGCGTCACGCGAAAGAGGGCATTGTAGCGAACCGTCCCGGCGCGGGCGACGGCAGATGACGCGCGGTGATCACAACAGCTCGATCAGCTGCTCGCCGCCGTGGGCCGGGTTGCCGAGCAGCTGCCGGCGCGTCGGGTCGACGACGAAGTCCATCAGTTCCAGCGGCACCTGACCGATCAGCACCGGACATTCGTCGGCCACCTCGGTCACGTCACACACGCAGTCGCGACCGGCGACGGACAGCTTCACGGCCCCGTAGGTCGCCACCGCCCGCCGCGTCGAGATCGGCAGCAGGCCCAGCTCGCGGACGAGCCGGCCCGGCAGCGACAGCGCGGTCGCGCCGGTGTCGATCAGTGCGTCGGACACCGTCACCCGCCGCACCTGATCGTCGGCCAGCTCGCCCCGCCGCACGCGGTACAGGTCCTCGATGCTCTCGATCACCGCTGTCACGGCGACTCGACCCATGTCCGTATTCCTCCTCTCCCCGCCAGTATATCCGAACCACTGCCGCCCATGCGCTGAACCATCGGGCCGCCTCGTCCGTCTTATGGGTGACACCGGGCGTCGTGGCGGCGTCGGCGCGACATCCCCGGTTGTACTCCGACGGAGGCAGGATTATGCTGGAATCGGACGTTGCCCCTATCCTTCGTTGGCAGGACCGCATGAGCACCGTGAAGCCCTACCTTGACAGCGCCCTCGACCACGGCGTTCTCGTGCTGACCGTCCTCCGCGAGCAGATCGAGGGCGAGGACATGGCCGACACGCTCCGCGAGGAGCTGACCGCCGCCGTCGCCCGGCACGGGGTCCAGCGCGTCGTCCTCGACCTGTCGAACACCCGCTACATCTCCAGCATCGTCTTCTGGCCGCTGCTCAACCTCCGCCGGCAGCTGCTCGAACACGATGGCAGCCTGATCATCTGCGGACTCCGCGGTCCGGTGCAGGAGGTGTTCACCACCACCAAGATGGTCAACAGCGCCGGCTCGCCGAACGCCCCGTTCGAGGTGGCCGCCGATCGTCCCCAGGCCGTCGCTCGCCTCGCTCGGCTGCACACCGCCAACTGACGCCCTCCCTTTCGCCCCGCCTCCCGGCGGGGTATACTCCTCTCGACACGCCGTCCCACCCCACCGGCCGCCACTGCGGCAGGATCGCACCATGCCTCTCCGCCTCCGCCTCGCGCTGCTGGCCGTCGCCCTGCTGTCTCACCCCGTCGCCGCCGACGACCGGCCGCTGCACTTCGCCAACGACATCGCCCCGCTGCTCACCCGTTACGGCTGCAACGCCGGCGGCTGCCACGGCAAGGCGTCGGGGCAGAACGGGTTCAAGCTGTCGCTGTTCGGCTTCGACGCCGATTTCGACTACAACGCGCTGGTTCGCGAGGCCCGCGGTCGGCGGCTGTTCCCGGCCGCCCCGACGCACAGTTTGTTGCTCACCAAGGCGACCGGCCAGGTGGCGCACGGCGGCGGCAAGCGGATCGCCCTCGACAGCGAGGCGTATGACACGCTGCTTCGCTGGGTCCGCCAGGGCGCGCCGCGCGGCAGCGCCGACGCGCCGACCATTCGCCGCCTCGAAGTGGTGCCGACGGCGCGCGTGCTCGACCGGCACGGCCGGCAGCAGCTGGCGGTGCGGGCGCATGGGACGGACGGGTCGGTCCGGGACGTGACCCGGCAGACGCAGTTCCAGAGCAACGAGGTGGCGGTGGCCGCCGTCGACGAGGACGGGCTGGTGCGGACGTTCGAGCTGGCCGGCGAGGCGAGCGTGATGGCCCGCTACCAGGGGAAGGTCGCCGTCTTCCGCGCCACCGTCCCGCTCGGCAAGCCGATCGCGCAAGTCCCTGACTTCCCGGTCCGCAACTTCGTCGACACCCACATGCTGGCGCAGTGGAAGAAGCTCGGGCTGGTGCCGAGCGCGCTGGGCAGCGACGGCGAGTTTTTGCGCCGGGCATCGCTCGATCTGTGCGGCCGGCTGCCGGCGCCGGAGGAGGCGCGGGCCTTCCTCGCCGACCGTTCGCCGGATAAGCGGGCGAAGCTGATCGACCGGCTGCTCGACGACCGCGACTATGCCGCCTACTGGGCGCTGCGCTGGGGCAGCATCCTCCGCAACGCCAGCCTGGCCGGCTCCGAGGCGGCGGCCTACGCCTTCCACGACTGGATGAAGGAGATGATCGGCCGCAACCGGCCCTACGACCAGTTCGTCCGCGGCATCGTGGCGGCCGCCGGCGAGTGGCAGGACGCGCCGGCGATCAACTGGTTCTGGCAGATGCGCGACGATCCGTTGCACCAGCCGGTGAGCGACACCGCCCAGGTGTTCCTCGGCCTGCGGCTGCAGTGCGCCAAGTGCCACCACCACCCCTACGAGCGCTGGAGCCAGGACGACTACTACGGGCTGGCCGGGTTCTTCACCCGCCTCGGCCGCAAGAGCTTCGGCGAGCCGCCGCCATACTACGCCGCGCGCACCGCCACCACCGGCGAGCGGCACCCACGGACCGGCAAGCCGCTCGAACCGAAGCTGCTCGACGGCCCGGTGCTGACCATCGCGCCGGAGGACGACCCACGGCACCGGCTGGTCGACTGGATGGCCCGGCCGGACAACCCGTTCTTTGCCCGCGCGCTGGTCAACCGCGTGTGGGGGCACCTGATGAGCCGCGGACTGGTCGACCCGGTCGACGATCTGCGCGAGACCAACCCGCCGAGTAATCCCGAACTGCTCGACGCGCTGGCCGCCGACTTCGTGAAGAGCCGGTTCGACGTCAAGCACCTGCTGCGGACGATCTGCACCTCACGGACGTACCAGCTGAGCGCGATACCGAACGAGTACAACATCCACGATCGGCAGAACCACGCCCGCTACTACGGCAAGCGGCTGATCGCCGAGGTGCTGCTCGACGCCGTCGATCACCTGTGCGGCACGCGGACGCGGTTCAACCGGATGTCACGGAACGCCCGTGCCGTCGACCTGCCGCACGAGGGGTTCGGGTCGTACTTCCTCGACGTCTTCGACCGCCCGCCGCGCTCGTCGCCGTGCGAGTGCGCTCGCAGCAACGGCGCCAGTCTGCCGGCGGTGCTGCACTTGGCCAACTCACCGGAGGTCGAGGATCGCATCGCCCGCGGCGACGGCCGGGTCGCCCGGCTGGTCAAGGACCGGGTGCCGCCGGAGAAGGCGATCGAGGAGCTGTACCTGACCGCCTACGCGCGCTACCCGACCGCCGCCGAGGTTCGCCGCGGCCTGGAGCACCTGACGAAAGCCGCCACGCCCCAGCGCGGCCTGGAAGACCTGGTGTGGGCGCTGCTCAACACCCGCGAGTTCCTGTTCAACCACTGATCCGCGGGGCGGCGCGGTCCGGCAGGTTCACCTCGCCGAACGTCTCGAAATAGTAGGCGAACACCAGCCGCCGCAACCCCGGCCGCACGCCGATCAGGAACCACACCCGCCGCGGGCCGAGCACCTTGTCGTCCTCGTCGTCCTCGTCGTCCTCATCGGACGACCCGTCCTCCATGGCGGCCGCGGTGGGTGCCTCGATCACCTCGCTGATCACCTTGCTCTCGACCATGAGGCAGGCGTCGTCGCTGTTATCTTGCAGCGCGCGGTAGCCCGGCTCGACCAGGCGCACCTCGCTCACTTCCCAGAAGAGGAACGGCCCCGGCGTCGGACCGGGGGTGATGGTCGCCTCCAGCTCGTAGAATTCGCGCGGGCCGGGGTCGTAGTCGTCGTCCGGATCTTCGTCGTCCGGGGCGCGGACGGCGCGCAGATTCGCCACCTCGATCGGCGCGATCCGGTGGACGGTGGCGGTGGCGCCGCGGAGCACCGCCCCCTTGGCGCGGAACGGCATGGAGAACAGCCACAGGAACACCCGGCCCCGCAGCAGGTAGAACAGCGCCACCACCATGAGGGCGCCGCCGACGAGAACCTGCCACGGCAGGTAGCGGATCGCCAGCGCCAGCCCGACCAGGAGCAGAAGCAGGATAAAACGCAGCATGGCACGCTCCGGGGGCTGTCGTCGCGATCGGTCCGTCCTCGTCGGCAAGGCTATTGTCCGGCCGCGGGCGGCGGCGGCAAGAGCGGCAAGACGGACGCCGCCGGCAAGCGGGATCCCGTCAGAGCCAATACCGTTCGCCGCGACGAATTAGCCCCCGGTGAACACACCGGGGGCGGATGCGAGACGCCCTCTGATTCCCCCGTGTGTTCAGGAGGGCGAACACCGTGAGGGCGTCTTCGCACTGCCCCCCGTGTGTTCACCCCAGGGCTGTTGTGGCAAGGTCTCCCACCACTTGGCCACCGCGTTAGACCGAAGGTCTCCTTCCGGGTCGTGCGGGAGACCTTCGGTCGGCCGGAGTGTCCCGGTCAGGAGACCGGGACACAACAGCCTGCGTCGCCTGGAGCGCGACATCGCGCCTTGGGCGCTGCCTCGGGGCACTGACGTGCTCCCGCTCGCCTGGCAAACCTGACAGGCAGCGACCACTGCTGTCTTCTGTCTTCCTACTGTCTACTCGCGAGCGCAGCGAGCGTTCAGCGCCGGCGGACGAACTTGCCGCTCTGCATGTCGAACAGGGCGTTGACGTCGAGGCGGTCGCCCAGCAGCGGTTGCAGCAGGGCGATGGCGTCGCGCAGCGCGGGGGCGTCGAGGAACTCGAACGATCGCTTGCCGTAGCCGGTGGCGCGGACGCGCAGCCAGCCGGCCAGCTGCTGGCCCAGCCCCTGCCAGAACGTCGGCGCCTCGATCACCGCGTCGGCCACCTCCGCCAGCGCGAGGCGCGCGTTGCCCTTGCCGCCCCACTCGGCCAGGTCGCGCAGCTCGGCCGGGCTAGCGCAGTCCAGGTCGTACTCCCGCTGCCGCGTCTTCTCCTTCATGTTCGCCGCCACCATGCGGCCGATCAGCCCGCCGATCAGCCCGCCGGTCCCGAGCCACAGCATCATGACCTCGCGGCCGTCGCCTGGCCCGGCGTCGATCACCAGCAGCTCGTCCGGCATCACGTAGACGCGATAGCGCCGCCTGCCCGACCACATGCTTTTCTGCCCGCGCACGGTGAAGAACCGCGGCGGCAGGGCCAGGTCGAGCGGCAGGTCGGCGGCGGGGCGATCCAGGGCGCTCGGCGTTGCCCACGGCTTCCGCGGCGTCGGCGCGGTGCAGATGTCGGTCGATGCGCCCGTGGGCGTGACGACGGCCGTCTCGTCCGCTCGCGGCTCCGCCGGCCGCAACCGCCGTGGCCGCTCCGGCTCCTTGCCACGCAGACTGTAGTAAAGCATTACCGGCAGCAAGATCGCCGCCGTCACCCCGCCGAACACGGCGAACGGCAGCCAGCTGGCGCCGCCCCGGCCCGCCGCGACCGCCTCGGCCGGCCGGAAGGCGTGTCCCTCGTCGAACGCGAACGAGTCGTTCATCCGCGTGAACGTCGGCAGGTAGCGCGCGAACGCACCGGCCTCGGCGTAGCAGTGCAGCGCCACCGCCACGCGCTTGCCGAGATGAATGATGTTCACCGACTCGACCCGGCCGCGCAGCGGGACGTCGGTCTGCAGCCGCATGAGCACGCGGTTGCTCACCCGGTCGAGCGTGACGCTCCCGACCTGAATATCGCGGACGAGGTCGCCGAATGCACCCTCCACCTGCTTGAGCGGCTGCTTCAGCATCTCCTGCCCGAGCACCCGTTCGATGTCGGCATAGCTCGTCGGCGTCGTCGGTAGCGGCGTGATCTGCAGAAGGACATACGGGTAGCTGCCGAGCGGCGTGCCGCGCGGCTGAAAGCCGGCGTCGTAGCTCACCCGCGCGGCGGGCATGCGCTCCTTGACGAACTCGTTGACGCGGGCGATCTGAGCCTGCGGAATCTCGCCCCAGCCGGGCGGCAGGTCGAAGCGAAACGCATACTTGCCGTCGTGGTAGACCGCCGGCGCCGCGATCGGCGGGTCGATCGGTGCCGCAACGGCCGGGTTCGCTGCGGGCGGGTCGGCTGGTGGTGCCGGCACCTCCGGCGCGGCAGGCGCGGCCGGCGCCTCCTGCTTGACGTGAATCAGGCCCAGCGCGATCAGCCGTTCGTCGGCCAGGTTGCCGAACACGCCGACCGCCAGCGCGCCCTCGGTGGTCACCGTCGCGTCGCCGCCGCCGTCGCGGTTGCCGACCCAGCGGCTGGTGTACGCCTGGCTCGGATCGAGGCCGGCGCCGGCGATGCGGTGGTAGGTGAGCGACAGTCCGTGCAGATTGAGGCCGGACCGCACCGTCATTGCGCCGACGGCGTAACCGCGTTTGGCGCGCAGCTCGACGGTGCCGGTCACCTTGACCTCGCGCCGCGCCCCTTTCTTCGCGGGCGGGACGTAGAACCGGCCATAGCTGCGGTAGCTGACCTCGCCGCCGGCGGTGCGGTAGGCCGGGCGGACAGCGACGACATACTCGCGTTTGTCGGCCCCGAGGGTGCCCACCGCCAGGTCGAGACCGACCAGCACGCCGCCGGAGCGGGGCGTCTCGCTGAACGGCGTGTTCTCGATGCCGAAGCCGAGCATGCGCGTCCGCACCGTCTCGCCGCGCGCGACGGCGGACCGCGCCGCGGCGTACACCGTGCCGGCCGGGTCAGCCGCCGCCAGCTGGCCCGCGCCGACCAGGACCGCCGCCAGCAGCACGCCGCCCAGCCGCCGCCCGTGGATGGTACGCATCACCGCTCTCCTTGCACTCCGAAGGAGCCTGCACCGGAAACGACGAGGCCGCCCCGGTCTGCTCAACCCTAGCTCACGGCCGATCGGCGGGTGAGGGAGAAATGGACGCGGCGAGGTCGAACCATTGGCACCGGATTCGCAGGTGGGGTAGACTGACGGCTCGATGCGAGGTTGCACTGTCGCTAAAGGAGACTCCATGACACGTCTATTCACCCACGTCCTCGGGGGGTTGTTCATCGCCGGGTTGCTGGCCCCGACCGTCGCCGCCCAGACGTCGCGATCGACGAACGGCAAGCGGAACGGCTCGGTTCACCGGATGGAGATCTACAACGGGCTGAACCGCACCGTGCGCTATCACGGCGACAACGTCAGCCCCGGCGAGGTGCTCACCCTCCGCGAGATGGAGCGGATCGAAAACGAAACCGACTATGTGCAGAACCTGACGGCGCTGAAGCAGCAGTACGTCAACGGTGAGCGGTTGTCGGAAACCCACCGCCGCTATGTGCAGCAGCTGCTCTACGGGCTGCAGACGACCGACAGCCGCTCCAGCGAAGTGGCCGTCGGCTGGGGTGGCGGCTGGGGCGGCGGCGGCTGGGGGTGGAATCGGTTCGCCCCGTATGTGAACCCGTTCTACAGCCTCGCCGGCTACGGTGGCGGCACCGGCTTCAGCGGCGCCGTTGGCGGCACGCACACTGTCAGCGGTACGCTGGCCGACGGGGTGGGCGACGAGGGCCGGATCAAGGCGGCGCTGGCCCCGGTGCTGGCCCAGCAGGCGACGCCGGAGTACGCCACCTCGCTCGACCGCGCCTACGACCGGGTAGTGCTGCGGGCATCCGCCTCGCCGACGCTGCGAGTGGCTCTCGGCCTGCCGTCGGTGCGCGACGCCGTCCGCGAACGGAGCGACATCCGCCAGGCGGCCAACGAGACGGGCGGCGACGCCGCCTATGTGCTGACCCTCAAGGACGGCGAGAAGCTCCGCGCCACCAGGGTCGACGAGGGCAATGGCTGGATCTCGGTGCAGCTGGTCGGCGGCGGCGCCGTCAAGATCCGCGAGGCCGAGGTGGTCCGCATCGACGCCAGCAAGGTCAAGCCGATCCGTCCGGCCATCGACGACTGACCTTCTCCCCATCGAGGCACGGGCGCGGCCGGTCCCCTCCCGGTCGCGCCCGTGTTGCATTTTCCGAACAGGTCAGCCGCATGCGCCTGTAAACGAGGCTGTACAGGCGGCTGATAACCCACGGTGGAGTACCTTCCCCCGGGCGATTCGGCCGGGTATACTCCGGTCAACCTGCCTGTGGTGCCGTGCCAACCTCTGCGCCACACCATCCTGCCGAGGGGGCCTGCCCATGCTCGATGTTCTCGGACCGACGTACCGCACCTGCGACGGCGTTAGCCGCCGGTGCTTCCTCCGCGCCGGCTTCCTTGGCCTCGCCGGGCTGAGCCTGGCCGATCACCTGCGGGCGCAGGAGGCCGTGCGCGCCGCTGGCCGGCCGACGAAGAACACCGCCGTCATCCTGCTGTGGCTGGGCGGCGGGCCGAGCCACCTCGACATGTACGACCTCAAGCCCGAGGCGCCGGCCGAGTTCCGCGGCGAGTTCAAGCCGATCCGCACTAACGTCCCCGGCATCGACGTCGGCGAACACCTGCCGCTGCAGGCCCGGCACATGGACAAGATGGCCGTCGTCCGCAGCGGCTGGCACACCAACGCCGGGCACGGCATGGGCGCCCACTGGATGCTCACCGGCTACGTGCCGACCATCGAGATCAACGACAATCTGCATCCGTCCTGTGGCAGTATTGTCGCCAAGATGCGCGGCAGCAACGCCCCGAAGGTGCCGCCCTACGTCTGTCTGCCGTCGCCGCCCGGCAGCGCCAACGCTGCGTATCTCGGCGTTGCCTACAACCCGTTCTCCCCCGGCAGCGACCCCAACAGCGCCGGATTCCAGGTTCGCGACCTGCAACTGCCCGGCCGCGTCGACCTGTCCCGGTTCAAGAGCCGCCGCGATCTGCTCCGCGGCATGGACGATCTCCGCAAGGATGTCGACATCCTCGGCGCCGCCGAAGGCTTCGACCGCTTTTATCAGGACGCCTTCGACATCGTCACCAGCCGCGCCACCCGCGACGCCTTCGACATCGGCCGCGAGGACCCGCGCCTCCGCGACCGCTACGGCCGCGACAGCTGGGGCCAGTCCGCCCTGCTGGCTCGCCGGCTGGTCGAGGCTGGCGTTACCTACGTCACCGTCAACATGGGCGGCTGGGACACCCACGGCAACAACTTCGAGTCGCTGCGCAAAAACCTGCTGCCGAAGTACGACCGGGCTGGCGGCGCTGGTCGCCGACCTGCACGACCGCGGCCTGAGCGAGCGCGTGCTGGTGATGGCCTACGGCGAGTTCGGCCGTACCCCGCGGATCAACAAGGACGCCGGCCGCGATCACTGGCCGAACGCCCTGTCGGTGGTGTTCGCCGGCGGCGGGCTGCGCATGGGGCAGGTGATCGGCTCGACCGACGCCCGAGCCGAAAACCCGAAGACCCGGCCGTGCTCGGTCGGCGACCTGCTGTCGACCATGTACCACGTCCTCGGCATCGACCACAAGCACGCCTTCCACGACGCGGCGAAACGTCCTTGCCGATCCTCAATGAAGGCAATCCGATCGCCGAGCTGGTCGGCTGACGCCATGAAACCGCTCCTCGCCGCCGTGGTCGCCGCTGTCCTGCCCGCCGTCGCCTTCGGGCAACTGCCGCAGCCGCGGCTCGACCGGCTGTTTCCGCTCGGCGGCCGCCGCCGGATCGACCGTCGTCGTCGAGGCGATCGGCAAGGACCTCGACGACGCCACCGGCCTGCACGTCGACCGCCCCGGCTTCCGCGCCGAGCCGGCCGACAAACCGAACCACTTCCGCCTGAGCATCCCGGCCGACGCCGTCCCCGGCACGGTCGAGGTGCGTGTCATCGGCAAGTATGGCATTACTGGCTCTCGTCTGTTCGCGGTCAGCCGCGGCCTGACGGAGGTGGCCGAGAAGGAGCCGAACGACACGTCCGAGACTGCCCAGGTGGTGCCGCTCGACTGCGCCGTCAATGGGTCGTCCGACGGCGATGGCGACGACTTCTTCCGGTTCGCCGCGCGGCGTGGACAGCGGGTCGTCGTCGATTGCCAGGCGGCCGCGGCTCGACTCGACGCTGCGGGCGACGCTGGTGCTTTCCGACCGGAGCGGCCGCGAGCTGGCCCGCAGCCGGCCGTACCCAAGCCGCACCGACCCGCTGCTCGACGTGACCCTCCCCGTCGACGGCGATTACGTGGTGCAGCTGCACGACATGACCTATGCCGGCGGGCTGCCGTACCGACTGGTCCTCAGCACCCGGCCGCACATCGAGGACGTGTTCCCGCAGGCGGCGGCGGCGGGGGAGACAGCGAGTATTACCGTACTCGGTCGCAACCTGCCAGCGGCAAACCGTACCCCGGCGACAAGCTGCTCGACCAGACGCTCGACGCAAGCTGCCGCTGCGGCTGCCGGTGCCGCGCCGCGATTCGGCCGGTCTGCATCGGTTCGACTACCTCGTTCACCCGGCGGCGCCGGCGGCCAAGCTGCGCGGCTGGCAGGTAGTTCCGCCGGGGCTGGAGGCGGCACTCAATCCGGCGACGCTCGTCCACGCCGACGCCCCGGTGACCGTCGAGCGCGAGCCGAACGACACCGCCGCGCAGGCGCATCCGCTCACGTTGCCGGCCGTCGTGTGCGGCCGGTTCGACCGGCCCGGCGACGCCGACTGGTATCGCATCGAGCTGAAGGCCGGCGAGACGATCCAGGTCGACCTGCTCGGCGAACGGCTCGACCGGCCGGGCGATCCGTTCGTGTTCATCACCGACGACAAGGGTAACGAGCGGGCGCAGCTCGACGACCACGGCATCACCTTCAACGCGCTGGCGTTGTACAACCGCGACCCCAACGGCACATTCACCGCACCGGCCGCCGGCACCTATCGGCTGCTGGTGCAGGAGCGCTACCGGCAGGGCGGACCGCGGCACGGCTATGTGCTGCGGCTGCGCGCGGCCGAGCCGGACTTTTACCCGGTGGTGTTTCACGAGACGAATCCGGACCCGACCTGCCCGGTGGTGCGGCAGGGCGGGTCGGCGCACCTGGAAGTGTGTCTGAACCGTCGCAGCTTCAGCGGCCCGGTGGTGGTCGAGGCGAAGGGACTGCCGGCCGGCGTCACCTGCCCGCCGATCCACGTCAGCCCGCAGACCGACACCGCCGTGCTGGTGTTCTCCGCCGCGGTGGATGCCAGGGAGTGGGCCGGCCCGATCCGCGTGATGGCGACCGGCACCGCTGGCGAGCGCACCCTGGTCCGCGAAGCGTGCGCCGTTCAGCGGAGATGGGCGATCGCGAATATCAACACGTCGCGACTGTGCCGCGAGGTCTGCCTGGCAGTCCGGCCCGGAGCGGCGTATCAGTTGCGGCTGCCGGAGACCGCGACGGTGAGCGCCGGCGGGTCGGTGCCGGTGATCGCCACCGTTCGGCGCCACGGCGACTTCAAGGGCAAGGTGCAGCTGACCGGGCTGGGTCTGCCGCCGGGCTTCAGCCTGCCGACGACCGACGTGCCCGAGGGCAAGGACACGGCGACGGTGACGCTGATGGTGGCGAACAACGTCCCGCCGGGCCGCTACAGCGTGACGCTGCGAGGCGACGGCCAGGTGCCGTTCAGCAAGGATGCCAAGGCGACGAGCCGCCCGAACGTCCGCGTCGCCGACCCGTCGACGCCGCTGGTGCTGACGGTGCAGCCGGCGGCGAAAAAGGCAGCCGCCCGCGCGGCGAACCGGGCGGGCGGCGTGGCGCAGGGTCCCAGTTAGGGGTTACTCGATTCGAAGCGGAGCGTGGCCGTCTCGCCGCCGCGAACGGTGACGACGCGGAACTGCTCGACCTCGCGGCCGCCCTGGTTCCACTTCGCCCGCACGCTGAACACCTGGGCCGACCCGCCCGCCAGCGGCGGCGTCTGGAACATGCGGCTGTCGCCGGCCTGTCCCAGCTTCTCCTTCTCGACCCACACCTCGGCGGCGGCCGGCACCTGGATGTGAACCATGCCCGGCTGCGCGCCGGCGGCCGGCGGCACCGGCTGCAACAGCGGCGGGCCGATCGGGTTGAGGCCGGCGGGCGGGGCTGCTGGGCCGTGCGGAATCACGCCATCCATCGCCCCGTCGGCAACGCCCGGCTTGACCAGCGTCGGCAGGCCATCCGCGCCGGGGACGGCGATGTACGGCACGTCCGGCTTGGGCCACACGCGATGCTGGATCGGCCGTTCATACGGCCGGTAGGGAGTGTACCCCTGCGGCTGGGAGTAGATGTTGCGCCGCCAGGTGTCGGCGGCGGAGAACGGGTAGCCGTAGCTGTACGCCTCGTTGTAACTGTACCCGTGGCCCCCGGTGTACGGGCCGTACTGCATGTGCGGACCGGGACCGCGGGGGAACAGCCAGCCGTCGGCGTGGACGGACGACAGGGCGAGCAGGCTGGTCAGCACAGCCAGCGAGCGGCGGGACATTGATGCACCTTCTTGATGTAGCTTCCATACCTCCGGTGCGCGAGACCATCCGTGGCGGCGGCGTCATCCTGACGCGGTGCAGCGGAGACCATCTCCATGCTCCGAGGAGAGCATGCCTGCCGGTCCGCCGTCAGGCAAGCAGCTGGCATGCTTCGACCGCCCGTGTCCGGCCGAAGCACGCCATCGATCTGGTAGAACTGGTAACGTCGCCCGCCGGCCGCGTCAGTCGAGGGTGACGGTCTGGCCGTCGTTGATGACGCACAGGTTCTTGAAGGTGGTGGCGTTGACGGTGAAGGAGATCATCCGCACCGACCCGTCGGCCAGGACCGACATGGCGCCGCCGGTGTGCGACGAGCCGAACTGGCAGATCCCGCCGCCGCCGAAGTAGCCGCACGAGGCGCTGGTCGCGGTGTTGATGTCCATCGCCGGGGTGAGCCAGCTGCCGCCCGAGCTTTGGGCGCGGCGGAGCACGTCGCAGTCGTTGGCCGGCCGGACCGCCGCCTCGTTGTCGTAGCAGTCGTTGCCCGACTCCAGGTCGGCCATATTGACCCGCCGCTCGCTCACCAGCAGGGTGTTCGAGGTGCCGTCGCTGATGGTGGTCATGCGGACGCCGGTAAACGCCGCCATGTTGGTGAGCGCCTGGTTGTTCAGGAGGATAACGCCGTCGCTGCCGTTGGTCCCGCTATTGCCGGCGTAGTCGGTGATTGCGGCGTTGTGGTAGAGGCGAACGCTGCGGCGCGTCGGGCAGTAGTACGTCTTGACCGGGGTACGGTCGATGGTGTTGAGGATGGTGGCGCCATTGGCCACCGTGCTGACATTGACGGTCGGGTCGGTCGGGACGAGGCGGAACAGGTTGTCCTGCTCGATGTACGGGTAGAGGTGAAACGTCCAGCTGAAGTAGAACGGGTGAACGGCCGGGTTGAACCCGCCGGGGTCGCCGCCGCCCTGCGGGAACCGCCCGGTGGCGTCGTGGTAGGCGTGCATCGCGATACCGATCTGCTTCAAATTGTTCGAGCACTGCATCCGCGCCGCCGCCTCGCGCACCTTCTGCACCGCCGGCAGCAGCAGCCCGATCAGGATCGCAATAATCGCAATCACCACCAGCAGTTCGATCAGCGTGAACCCGTTGCGCCGGGCAGTCATGGGAAACCTCGGAGGGATGAGGCCATTATCGGGGGAACTCACGGTTGCTTCTTGAGGGCCAGGTCGACGGTCTGGGCGCCGCCGCGCAGGTCAAACTGCAGCGGGGTGGTGCCGCGGTCCTCGTACACCGGCGGGACGGAGTTCACCAGCAGGCCACGGTTGCGGGCGTCCTGCAGGTGCCTGGCGTCGGGAATGGTGCCGTCGCGCAGCGCCATGCGAGTGACGACGACCCGGTACTTCCCCACCGGCACACCGCCGCCCTGGTTACCCAGCAGGCGATATTTCCCATCCGGTTCGGACAGGGCGACGACCGGCGAGGCATTCTTCTCGTCCTCGCCGATGAAGGTGATCTGGGCGGTTGACAGCGGTTGACCGTCGAGGGTGACAGCGCCGCTCACCCGTGCCTCCTTGCCCCCGCCAGCGAGGAGCAGGACGGCGATCACGCCGGCGAGGAGTACCCCGCCTCCGACGACAAGCCACACCCCCCGGCCGCCGGCCTCGGTATCCGCCATGACACCCCTCGAACCGTCTGGTCCACCCCATGCCCCCGGCCCGAAGGATGCCGACCGGCCGCGGCCTGCGAACCTCACCGAACGGAGGGCAAATAGGAGAAAACAGTGAAAGTGTATGGGTAATCCGGCGGGGCGCCAATCGAAAACGGCCGTTCACGCCAGCACGCCGCGGACGACGGTGCCGTGAATATCGGTTAGCCGGTAGTGACGGCCCTGGAACTTGAACGTCAGCCGATGGTGATCGATGCCGAGT
This sequence comes from Gemmataceae bacterium, assembly GCA_046350215.1. Lineage (GTDB taxonomy): Bacteria > Planctomycetota > Planctomycetia > Gemmatales > Gemmataceae > JAXMAU01. The sequence continues at coordinate 18,582 of JAXMAU010000015.1, forward strand.
AGGTGGAGCAGGGTCGCGTGCAGGTCGTGGACGTCGACCGGGTCGCGGACGATGTTGTAGCTGAAGTCGTCGGTCGCGCCGAACGTCGTTCCTGCCCGCACCCCGCCGCCGGCCAGCCAGACGGTGAAACAGCGCGGGTGATGATCGCGGCCGTAATCGTCCGCCGTCAGCGTGCCCTGGCAGTACACGGTGCGGCCGAACTCGCCGCCCCACACCACCAGCGTGTCGTCGAGTAGACCCCGCCTTTTCAGGTCCGTCACCAGCGCCGCCGAGGCCCGGTCGGTGTCGCGGCACTGGCCGGCGATCTGCTGCGGCAGGTGCAGGTGCTGGTCCCAGCCGCGGTGGAACAGCTGGACGAAGCGCACGCCGCGCTCGATCATACGCCGCGCCAGCAGGCAGTTGGCCGCATACGTCCCCGGCCGGCGGGCGTCGTCGCCGTAGAGCCGGAACGTCGACTCCGGCTCGCCGCCGAGGTCGGTCAGTTCGGGCACCGACGTCTGCATGCGATAGGCCATCTCGTACTGGCCGATGCGGGTGGCGATCTCCGGATCGCCCACCTCGGCCAGCCGCTGGCGATTGAGCGCCGCCAGGTCGTCGAGCATCCGCCGCCGGGTGGGCGCGTCGACGCCGGCCGGGTTGGACAGATACAGCACCGGATCGCCGCCGGAGCGGAACTTCACTCCCTGGTAGCGCGACGGCAAGAAGCCGCTGCCCCACAGCCGATCGTACAGCGGCTGATCGTTCGGGCTGCCGCCGCCGCGCGAGATCAGCACCACGAATGCCGGCAGGTCGCGGCTGGCGCTGCCCAGGCCGTAGCTCAGCCAGGCGCCGACGCTCGGCCGGCCGGCCAGCCCGTGCCCGGTCTGGAAGAACGTCACCGCCGGATCGTGATTGATCGCCTCGGTATGCATCGAGCGAATAATACACAACTCATCCGCCACCTGCGCCGTGTGCGGCAACAGTTCGCTCACCCACGCGCCGGACCGGCCCTGCCGCGCGAAGCGGTACTTCGACGGGGCGATCGGGAAGCGCGTTTGCGTGGCGGTCATGCCGGTCAGCCGCTGGCCGCGGCGCACCGAGTCGGGCAGGTCACTGCCGCGCAGCCGTTCGAGGCCCGGCTTCGGGTCGAACAGGTCGAGCTGCGACGGGGCGCCGGACTGGAACAGGAAGATGGCCCGTTTCGCCCGCGGCCGGTGGTGCGGCAGTCCCGGCAGGGCGTCGGCGTACTCCGGCGCCGGCGGGGCGACGGCCGCCGCATCGTCGCCGAGCAGCGTCGCCAGGGCCGCCGTGCCCAGCCCGAGCACTGACCGGCCGAGCAGCTGCCGGCGCGTCTGAGTAAGATGATACTCGTCAAGTGGATGCATCGGCACTCACTCCCGGGTGACGGCCTCGTCGGTGTTGAGGATCACGGCGGCGACGGCGGTGTAAGCGGCCAGCTCCGCCGGGTCGACGTTGGGCGGCAGCGGTGCGTCGCCGGCGGCGAGCAGTTTGACGGCCGCGGCGCGGTCGGTGGCGTAGTGCCGCCGGTGCCGCTCCAGCCCGGCCCGCAGCACCGCCCGCTCGGCCGGTGTCGGCGAGCCGCCCCAGCACCAGCCGGACCGCCAGCGCGACGCGGTCGTCCGCCGTGGCCGCCTCGCGCAGCACCCGTGCCGCCAGCACCCGCGCCGCCTCGACATAGGTGACGTCGTGCTGAGCAGCACCAGCGCCTGTAACGGGGTGTTGGTGCGCGACTCGCGGACGCTGCACGTCTCGCGGCCGGCGGCGTCGAACGTGACCGCTGCCGGCGGGGCGACCGTTCGCTTCCAGAAGGTGTACAGCCCGCGGCGATACAGCGCTTCGCCGCGGTCGCGGACGTAATCGGTGTCGGCCAGCTCGCGCCACAGCCCGTCTGGCTGGTACGGTTTGACCGACGGTCCGCCGAGCCGTTCGACCAGCAGCCCGCTGGCCGCCAGCGCCTGGTCGCGGATCATCTCCGCCGACAGGCGGAAGCGCGGCCCGCGAGCAAGTAATCGGTTATCGGGATCGCGGCTACGCAGCTCGGGCGTCAGCCGCGCTTTGCCGGTAGGTCGCGCTGGTGACGAGCAGCCGCACCAGCCGCTTGGTATCCCAGCCAGTATCGCGATACTCGACCGCCAGCCAGTCGAGCAGCTCGGGGTGACTCGGCAGCTCGCCCTGGCTGCCGAAGTCGTCCGTCGTCTTGACCAGGCCGACGCCGAACAGCATCTGCCACAGCCGGTTGACCGCCACCCGCGCCGTCAACGGGTTGGCCGGATCGACCAGCCAGCGCAAGCCAGCCCGAGCCGGTCGACTCGCTCCGCTGCCGGCCACGACGACGCAGCGCCGCCGGCACCGCCGCCTTCACCCGCTCGCCCGGCCGGTCGTACTGCCCGCGGACGAGGACGAACGTGTCGCGGCAGCTGGCATCTCCTGCATCACCATCGTCGTCGGAAAGGCGTCGACCAGCCGCCGCCGCTCCGCTTCGGAGGTCGCGCAGCCGGCGGTGCGCGGCGCGGACGTCGGCTGCGGCGTGGCGGGCGAGGTAAGTCCGCCGCAGTTTCGCCGCCTGCCCGGCAGTGCGCCGATCGGCGGGGATGGCGCGAAGCGCGTCGACTGCTTCCGGCGACGCCAGCACGGCGGCGTCCTCGTCGCTCAAGTCGTTCGAGTAAATCCTTACTTCCTGGATCCGGCCGCGGAACCGATCGGCGGGGCCGTTACCGGCGGCGATGCGGAACGGCTCCTTCGTGTCGAACGACTGGTTCAGTTCGTCGAGTAGCACGCGCAGCTTCGCCGGCCGGCCGTCGATCCACACGCGGACGCCGCCGGCCACCCGCGACCCGTCGTAGCTGACCGCGACGTGCCGCCAGGCGTCGGGTATCAGGGCGTCCACCGTCTCGACCCGGACCGCATCGTCGAGCCAGCGCTTGACCAGGTTCACCTGGACCCGGCCGGCGCTGAGCCGCACCGCGTAGCCATTGCCCTCGGCGGCGTCCTCCATCCGCGAGACGATGGTCCCACCTTGCACTGCCGTCGGATACACCCACGCGGCGACGGCGAACCGATCGTAGAACCCAAACCCGCCGACGTCGCCGGCGTCGAGAAACCGCCGCCCGTCGAACTCCGCCGCTCGCCCCCATTTCCCCGCCGTGAACACCGGCGTCCCGTCGACCGAACGCAACGTCGACGGGCCGTCGAGTGCGAAGTGTACCGCTAGCCCCTCCTCCGGCGGCGCGCCCGCCGGCGCCGGCGACCGCTCCCACACCGCCTGCTCCTTGCGCAACCGCGGTTCGAGCGCCTGCACCGCCGTCCGCGCGGCGACGAGGCGAGCGTCGAGTGTGGCGAACTGCTCTTGCTGGCGGCGAGTCGGCGACGGCACCAGCGGCGGCGAGTTGCCGAACTTCACCGCCTTGCCGCGCTCCGGCACGTTGTTGAAGAAGGCGAACAGCTGGTAGAACTCACGCTGGGCGACCGGGTCGTACTTGTGGTCGTGGCAGCGGGCGCAGTTGAGTGTCAGCCCGAGCCAGACGGTGCCAGTCGTCTCGACGCGATCGGCGACGTACTCGACGGCGTACTCGGCGGGGATGATGCCGCCCTCGGCGTTGCCGCGGTGGTTGCGGTTGAACCCGGTGGCGATCCGCTGATCGAGCGTCGGGTTTGGCAGCAGATCGCCGGCGAGTTGTTCGATCGTGAAACGGTCAAATGGCAGGTTGGCGTTGTAGGCGTCGATCGCCCAGTCGCGCCACCGCCACATGACGCGCTCGCCGTCGCTCTGGTAGCCGCTGGTGTCGGCGTAGCGGGCGGCGTCGACCCAGCGAATCGCCATCCGCTCGCCGTGCGCGGGCTGGCGAGCAGCCGGTCGACCACGCGCTCGTAGGCATCGGGCCGGCGGTCGGCGCGGAAGGCGTCCTGTTCCGCCACCGTCGGCGGCAGGCCGGTCAGGTCGAGGGTGACGCGGCGCAGCAGCGTGGCGCGGTCGGCCTCGGGCGACGGCGCCAACCGTTCGGCGTCGAGGCGGGCGCGAATGAATGCATCGACCGGATGATGCGCCCATCGGCGATCGCTGACGGCGGGCACCGGCGGCCGGCGCGGCGGCGTGAACGCCCAGTGGCCCTGCACCTTCGCTCCCTGCGTGATCCAGCGGCGGAGGACGGCGATCTCGCCGGCGGTCAGCTGGCGGCCACTCTTCGCCGGCGGCATGCGGGTGCGATCGGCGGCGCCGAGGCGGCGGAACAGTTCGCTGGCATCGGGCTGGCCGGGGACGACCGTTTTGCCGGCGCCGTCGGGCGTGTCGAGGCGGAGGTCGGCCTTGCGCTTTTTCGCGTCGGGGCCGTGGCAGGCGAAGCAGGCGTCGGAGAGGATCGGTCGCACGTCGCGAGTGAAGTCGACCGGCGGCTCGGCCCGCAGCGGAGCGGCGGTCAGGACGACGAGCAGACACCACGGCGCGAGACGGCGGGGCATGACGGACACCTGAGACGAGGGCCGGCGGGATTCCGTCTCATGCTACCCGCCGCCGCGGCGGAGAACAACGGGGCGGCCGCTCAGTCGAGCGGATCGAGTACCTTGCCGTCGTTCCACGCCCACAGCTGCAGGCCGAGGGTTCCGCCGATGTCGTAGCGGACGGTGCGGACCGAGCCGTCGACGAACAGGCACGGCATGCCGCCGGGGTGCGGCGAGCCGAGGTACGCCTCCATCGGCTGGGCGTGCGGCGGCGGAATGCCGTCGGTGTCACGGAGCAGGTACAGCGGGGCGCGGCGGTGCTCGTTCCAGGTGTCGTGCAGCCCGATCCCGGCCGACAGCGCCGCCCAGGTGACGTCGGTCTGCGAGTAGTTGTACACCGGACTGCCGCCCCGGTAGTAGCGCGGCTGCATGCCCTTGTGAGCAAGTAAGAGCGTATTCGAACTACCGTCGGCGGCGGTGACATGGGCGAGCGCGCAGCCCGTGTAGCCGCGCTGGGCGGCGCCGGTGCCGGGAATGGCGACGTAGCCGCCGCCCATCACGCTGAGCCACAGGTTGCGGTTCGCCTCGTCGACGTAGAAGCACGGGTGATGGCCGGCGGCGTAGTCGTCGCGCGGCCCCACGCCGACGTCGCGCCGGCTGGGACAGAGAAACTGCTTCACCGGCTGCGGATTGGCCGGCGCGTTGTTCGCCTGCTCGATGTACGGCAGTACGCAGGAATAGAACGTCCCCTGCCCTGCCGGGATTGGCTCGTCCTCGTCGTAGGGGAACTTGCCGGTGGCGTCGTGAAAGCCGTGCAGCCCGAGGCCGAGCTGCTTGAGGTGGTTGACGCACTGCGTCCGACTGGCCGCCTCTCGCACCTTCTGGACGGCGGCCAGCAACAGGCCAATCAGGATCGCAATCGCGATCACCACCAGCAACTCGGCGTGAACGCGCGGGGTGCCTCCGATCACCAGTCGGCCGGAACGGCGGGTGTGACCAGGGCGGGAACGTCGGCGATACAGCAGCAGTTCGGCGGCGGTCAGGAATCGACGGGTCGGCGAAGCAGAAGTTCAGCGTGACCAGAACCGGCCGGGTCGGCGACGGTGCGGTGTTCGATGAAGGCGGTGGGTTGGCCCACTGGTACAGCGCGTAGGCAGCGCGGCTCCGCCGAACGGTCGGTGATGTGAGGCGGCCGCGGTAGAACAGAGTGCCCTGAGGGAAGTGATGCCCGGACACGCCATGTAGTTGGTGCGGGCCATCGGCACCGGGTCGGGGTGGCAGAACCGGTAACGGGCACAGGCGCCAGCTGGCATGGACGTCCTTGTGAGGGTGCCAGAGAGTAAGGTCAATCATCCGATACACGTTGTCCTGTTAGGTGAGGCAGCGACGATGGCATTGCTGGTCAGGTGCGATGGAAACAGGCGATGCCTAAGGTGGGGCTGGCCACTTGACGGCGGCCAGCAGCAGGCCAATGATCGCAATAAGCGATCACCAGCAGTTCGATGGGACGGCGTGTCATCGGTTCGACCTCCCAGCGGACCAACGGGAAGTGCCGGAATCACCGCGGAAACAGCCGCGCCCGGTCGGGGTCGTTCGTGAACCCGAACCGCCGAACGAACTCGGCCGGCGAGAACAGCTCCTGCCCCTTCTCGGTGGCGACGACATGGACCAGGTTCGGCTCGACCGCCAGCCCGTCGCTGTGCCAGTGGCCGTCGGGGCCGATCGTGACGACGCGATCGGTATCGAGCAGCAAAAGGGTGCCGTGACGCCGTCCGGTGGCGACGTCCCAGCCGGCCAGCGCGGCGCGGCAGTCCGACACCAGCCGCCCGCCCGGCGACCCCGGCGGCCACGGCAGGGCCGGCGTCGCCTGGCCGAGCGCGCCGGTCCGCAGATCCCAAACCCGCATCGTGCGGTTCGCCAGCCCGCAGGCGATCGACCGCCCGCCCGGCAGCCAGGACAGGCCGTCCACCGTCGCCCCGGCCGGCACCTGCTCGGCGAGCTTGCCGGCCCGGTCGAACAGCGCAGGGGCGTCGACGGCGTTCCCCACGGCGACCACCTTCCCGTCGGGTGACCAGGCAGCGGCGGACACCGGGTGGGTGTCCGCCCCTTCGGTGGTCCATCGGCGGCCGGTCGCCACGTCGATCAGGTGGAGCACATGGGCGCTCGCACTGTAGGCCACGGTGCCGCCGTCCAGCGCCCAGGGCGACGACGTGCCGCTGGCCGATGTGGCGGGATGCCGGCGACGGTTCGCACCAGCCGGCGGCCCTTGACGTCGTGGATGCGGAGGGAGTTGTCGCGGCCGCACACCGCCAGGTGAGTGCCGTCGGGCGACCAGGCCACTCCGCCCCACGGGTTGCCGCGCTCCAGCACCTGCCGCTCCTGCCCGGTCTTGCCGTCGAGCAGCGTAACGGCCTCCTCCTGAACCACCGCCAGCGTGCTGCCGTCGGGCGACCAGGCGTAGGCGTGGCCGACCAACTCGCCGCAGGAGAGCAGCGCGCCGTTCACCGTCCCAGATCTTCGAGAACCAGTAGGTGAGGGCGAGCCGCTTGCCGTCGGGGGACGGGACGGCCCGGGTCGGCACTACCCGGTGGCCGCGGACGGTGTGCTCGGTCTTCCCCGACTGATCGACCAGGGCGATCGTCCCCTCCTGGTTGCCCACCGCCAGCGGCCCGCCGGCCCACGCCGCTTGCCCGCCGAGCGGGATGGTGGACGCCTTCTTACCGTCGGCGGCCTGCCAGAACTCGATGGACGACCCGAGCGAGGCGACGACCGTGCTGTCGGGCGACCACGCCAGGGCGTTGACCTGATCGCCGGCCGCGGCGGTGTGAACCAGCTTGCCGGCGGCGTCCCAGATCCGCACCTTCTTGTCGCTGCCGCCGGCGGCCAGCAGCTTGCCGTCGGGCGACCAGGCCAGCCGCGAGCAGGCCGGCGGCGTCCACCTTGAGCGGCGGCAGCGGCTGTCCGGCGGCGTCCCAGCGGAGGACCGCGGAATCGTAGCGCACGATCGCCGCCAGCTGCTTGCCGTCGGGCGACCAGCCGATCCGCCACACCGGGGGGGCCGCCTTGACCGAGCGCTCCTCGGCCCAATCAGCTGTTTTGTAGATCCTTATAGACTCTTTCACCGATCGCCAGCTGGGCGCCGTCGGGCGACCAGGCGACGGCGTAGCCGGCGACGGGCAACGTCCGCACCAGCTTGCCGGCGTCCACCTGCCAGACGCAGGCGGTCTTGCCGTCGCCGCCGCTGACCGACGCCAGGTGCTTGCCGTCGGGCGACCAGGCCAGGCCGTCGACGCGCTCGAGTGCCGCACCAGCAGCCGGTGCAGCGTGCCGGGCGCGTTCCACACGCGGACGTTGCCGTCATCGCCGCCGCTGGCCAGCCACTCGCCGCCGGGCTGTACGCCACCGTCTCGACCATCCCGCGATGGCCGACCGTCTCCAGCGTCCAGCTGGTCGCTCCGGCAGTTCGCCGGCGCGCCACCAGCGCGTCCGGGGCGAGCGGCTCGGTGATCTCGCCACTGGCGCCGGCGCGCCTGCGGCGGGTCGAGCCGCAGGACGTAGACGGTGCCATTGCCGTTGAGAGTCAGCAGATGCCGGCCGTCGGGGGCGAAGAACACCTGCCCGACCCGTCCGGTGGGCGGGGAGCTGAACGTCCGCACCAGCCGCGGCGGGCCGGCCGGGGCCGATACGTCCCACAACCGCACGCTACCGTCGTCCATCGCAACGGCCAGGAGCCGACCGTCGGGACGGAAGGCGACCCCGTGGGCGGTGACAAGGTCCGGTCCGCGAGCGGGGAGAACGGGCAACCGGAACCGCTCCTCGCCGGTGGCCACGTCCCACACCAGCACGCTGGCGTCCGGTATCCCGACAGCGGCGCACGCCAGCAGCGTTCCGTCCGCGCTGAACGCCGGCACACAGGTGGTACTTCGGACGGTGCCCCCTTTCAATTGCCGGATCGGCGTTCCGGTTTCGGCGTTGAGCAACTGGACCCAGCGGTCCGACCGGGTGGTGCAGGTCACGGCCACGGTGGTGCCATCCGCGGAGAACGCGAGTGCATGCACGTCGGTCCCCGCCGGCTGCCACGTCCACCGCGGCTTCCGGTCCTGAGCCGAGGTCCACAGGTGAACCCTCTGAGTGCCGGCGATCACCGCCACCTCGGGGCTGTTGGGGCGAAACGCCAGGGCCGTGACGCTCGGACCGCCTGGTACCGGGGCCTGGTGCAGTCCTCCGGTCGGGACGTCCCAGACGCACAACGTGTTCCACGGCCAGGTGGCCGCCACGGCGCGGCCGTCGGAGCGCAGAGCGACGGGGTGCAGGCGGCTGGCGAAATTCGGACGATAAGCCACTTCGGGCACCCCGAATGTCTTCTTCACCTTCCCGTCGACCAGGTCGTGGAGGGTGACCGGGCCGTCACTGAGCCGGACCGCCATCGTGCGGCAATCCGCCGCCACCGCCAGGCCCGCCGGAAAGCCGGTTTCCGAGGTCGACCGCAACCGCTCGCGGCGCGTGGCAACGTCCCACAGCCGTAACTCACCGGCGGCTGTCCCGACCGCCAGCGTGGCCCCGTCGGGGCTGAACGCCAGCCGGGGCAGGTTTCCCGCGATGCCCAGCGGTAGCATGAAGCGGTTCCCGCCGGCCAGCTCATGCAGCTCGACGCGCGCCTGGTCTTCTCCCGCCGTCGCCAGCCACTGACCGTCCCGAGAGAGGGCCAGCGTCTGGACCGCCCCGGCCGCCTGAACGGTGCGTCGCTCCTTCCCGGTGGCCGGGTCCCAGAACTTGACCGCCCCGGTGCGGTAGCCGGTCACCAGCGACTTCCCGTCGGCGGTGAAGGCGAGCGCCTCGCACCGCCCGTCGCCGCTCTTGTTGTCGTTCCGCAGGGCGTGGCGCAGCTGGCGACTCGCCACGTCCCACACCTGTACGACCGAGGACGAAGGCGTGGCCCTGCTCCATGCCACGGCCAGCAACGTCCCATCGGGGCTGAATGCCACCGCCGCCAGCTGGTAGCCCTCCTCCGCCTGCGCGAACTGTTCCGCCTTGCCACTTGCCGCGGGCCACAGGGAGACGACCCTCGTGTTCCCCCCGCCGCCCGCCACCAAAGATCCGTCCGACCGCAACGCGAAGGACGGCTGCAGGGTGTGCCAGGCCGTCGTTCGGGTGTCGATCGGGCGATCCGGTTTCCGGTCGAACCGCGTGACGACGATTCGCGGGCCGCCGCCCGGCGGAGCGACCACCGCGTACAGCCCGGCACCCTGGGTCGAGGTGCTGTCGATCAGCCGCCCGGTGGCCGCGTCCCACAACCGCACGCTGCCGTCCTGGCTTCCGGACAGCAGCTGTTTGCCATCGGCGGTGAAGGTCAGGCCGTGCAGCTTCCCCCAGTGCCGCAACCGGCCGGTGCCGACGACGGCGACCAGCTCCGCCGGCGCCTTCGCCGCGTCCCCGCCGCCGGCCAGCGCCAGCTCGTCCGCCGCGATGTCCTGCCGCCTTAGCTCGTCGAGCGAACCCGCCGCCGGTCTCCTGGGTGCCGGCGGCGCCGGCGTCGGGTCGAGCGCGCAGGACGTAGATGGTGCCGTTGCCATTGAGCGTGAGCAGGTGCCGGCCGTCGGGAGCGAAGGCTACCTGCCACATGTTCTTCTCCGAGGCCGCACCGACCGGAATCGTCCGCACCAGGCGTGACGTGCCCGCCGGCGCCGCCAGGTCCCACAATCGCACCGCATCAAACCCGATGCTTGCCAGTCGCTTGCCGTCGGGGTGGAAGGCGACCGCCGCCGTACGCCGGCGCCGCCCGCAGCCGGAACCGCTCCTCGCCGGTCGCCACGTCCCACACCAGCACACTCAGCTCGTCCTGCGACCGTCCCACCGGGACGGCCAGCACCTGCCGTCGGGGCTGAACGCGGCGGGGGCGCTCCAGCCGGCCACTCCGCGCCTGGGGCAGCGAACAGCCGCCCTACCGCCGGTGGCCGCGTCGATCAGCCGCACTCCTGTCGTCCTTTCCGTCCCGACCGAGGACGGCCAGCGTGCTGTCGGGCTGTAGGTGGCCGACCGCAGGTCGCCCCGATCGGACACCCAGGTCCACAGTGGCTTCTCTCCGTCCTCACCCCACACGGAGAGTTTGACGTTCGCGTGGACGGTGGCCAGGTGCTTGCCGTCCGGGCTGAAGGTGCAGGCGAGGACAGCGGCGGTGTGCGGCACCCCGCCGGCGCGGGGTTTGCCGTGGGCACGTCCCACAGCTGCAAGGTGCGATCCACCCGGCGGCGGCCGCTGCCACTGTGCGCCCGTCCGGGCTGAGAGCGAGCGGGAGCAGTTGCCCGCGACCGAGCGACAGGTAAGGGGTGCCGTCGGCCGGAGTGTGGCGGTCCGCCGACCGCCAGCCAGGTCGTACAGGGTCAGCGGGCCGTCGCCCACCGCCGCCGCCAGCGTCCGTCCGTCGCGGCCGACCGCCAGGCCGGCGAACGGTCCGGGGTCGTCGGCCGGCCGCGACCGCTCCCGCCCGGTCGCGGTGCGGAACAGCCGGATCGCCCCGCCGTCGCTCGCCGCCGCCAGGGTGGTCCCGTCCGCGCTGAGAGCGACCGCCGAGTCGAACCCCCCGCGGAAGAGGGAGACGGTGTGAAGACGCTTCCCCGACCCCACTTCCCAGAGGTAAACGTGCCGGCCACCCGATCCGGCCGCCAGCAGCTTGCCGTCGCCGCTGAACGACAGGCTGCGGGACGTCCAGGTCGGCCTTGAGCGTGCGGCGCTCCTGGCCGCTGGCGACGTCGCGGAAGCGGACCGTGCCGTCGGAGCAGCCGACGACCACCTCTCGCCCGTCCGGGGTGAACGCCACGGTGAAGCCTCGGACCCCCTTGCCAAGCGGGACCGTGTGGCGGACCTTGCGGGCGGACACCTCCCACACCTCCAGCACCCCCTCTTTGTTCGCTCCCTCGTCGTACCACGTCATCGCCAGCAAGGTCGCGTCAGGGCTGAACGCCATATTGCCCATCGTGTATTTGTCCGGCCGAACCACCTCGGTCTGCTTGCCCGCCGCGTCCCAGAGGAGCACGCGGTTCAAAGGCCCATGCTTTCCGGCCACGTATTTGCCGTCGGGGCTGAGGGCAAAGGGGCTGTAGATCGTCCGCAAACCCTGGACCCCGGGGGGAATGTGCAACGCCCGCCCGAACTCGACCGTGGCGAGGCGCGGCGGGCCGGCGGGGCGCGGCTCCAGCCCGTACAACCTCCAGTCCCGACTGGGGACCGCATCGACCGGCCGGCCGGTGGCCACGTCCCACAGCCGGACGGTGAAATCCCCACCCGAGGACATCAGGTACTTGCCGTCGGGACTGAACGTCAGGCTGCTCACGGCGGCCCAGTGCCGCAACCGGCCGGTGCCGACGACGGCGACCAGCTCCGCCGGCGCCTTCGCCGCGTCGCCGCCGCCGGCCAGCGCCAGCTCCTCCGCCGCGATGTCCTGCCGCCGCAGTCCGTCGAGCGAACCCGCCGCCGGAGCCGGTGGGGCCGGCCGCACCGGCGGTTTTGCTGCGGCCAACTCGTGGACGCCGGCCTTCACCACCTCCTTGCCGCCACGGTAAACGCGGAAGGTCTTCGTCGTCAGCTTGACGCCCGTATCCGGGTCGTAAAACTCCACTTCGCCCTTGCCCGCGCGCAGGTGGAACTCGCGCTGCTTGGTCCGATCGTGCAGCACCGCGCCGTCCTGCTTGACGACCACCTCGATGGTCGGGTCGTCCACCTCGATCACCAGTTCGCCGTTTGGCGATGCCAGCCGGACGACCAGCGGCGCCAGCAACACCGCTCCGCCGGCCAGTAGCAGTACCGCCGCGGCGACCAGCACCGCCGCACGCGGCCGAAGCGCCGCACTGCCGCCGGGCGCGACCGGGTGCGCCGCCGTCGTCGGATCGGCTGGGCCGCGGGTGGCGCGCCGGTGCAGCGACCGCCGGGCGCGGGTGCCGAGCGCCGTCAGCGGGATGCGGTCGAAGGCGGCGGCGACGTCGTGGGCCGAGGCCGGCCGGCGCGCGGGGTCTTTTTCCAGCAGTTGCATGACCAGGCGGACACGCCGGCGGTATTCGTCGGGTTGACGGTCGCCGCCGGCGGCGTGTCGGTCGCCGCCGCCGTCAGGATGGCGAACGTCGCTGCCGGCGAACGGGCGCGGCGGCCGGTGGTCATCCGGTACAGGACGCAGCCCAGCCCGAACAGGTCGGGCGCGGCCGTCGATCGCCAGCTCGAAAGGCCTGCTCCGGCGCCATGTACGCCGGAGTGCCGACCACCGGTCCCTGCCGCGTCAACCCTGCTCCTCCCCCACCAGCCGCGCCAGGCCGAAGTCGAGCAGCTTGACCCGTCCGCCGTGGGCCTTCCTCGATCCACACGTTGCCCGGTTTGACGTCGCGGTGGATCAGCCCGCGTTCGCGCGCCGCCGCCAGCCCTCCGCCATCTGCCGGCCGATGCACCGCCTGCGCCGGACTCAGCGGGCGCGCTCCCCGCCAGCAGCGCCTCCAGCGTCGACCCTTGCAGCAGCGGCATGGCCAGAAACGGTACGCCGCGGTCCTCGCCCACCTGGTAGACGTGGACGATGTGGTCGTGCTCGATCGCCGCCATCGCCCGCCGCGGACGAACCGCCGCGCCGCGCCGGCGGCGGGGCGCGAGCGGGCGCGCGGGTACATCGCCTTCGCCGCCACCCGCCGTTGCAGGTGGACGTCCTCCGCCTCGAACACCAGCCCCATGCCGCCCTTGCCGAGCAGCCGCAGCACCCGGTAGCCGGCCAGCCGCCCCATCTCGTCCGGCCCCTGCGCCGGGGCGAGCAGCGCGCGGATCGCCTCCGCCACCTCGAACTCGTCGGTGACGTCGCCGGTGGTATCGCGACCGCCCGCCGCGCTGGCGTCCACTTCCTCCGTCACGTCCTGCCGCGGCACCGGCATCCCACGCAGCCGGTCGAGCAGTGCCCGCAGGTCCGACGGGTCGCCGCTGGCCTTGCCCCCGCTGCGAAGGGCGGAGACGAGCGTGTCGTCGGCTGCCAGTGCGTTCAGCGTGTCGACCACCCGGATGCCGCTCCAGGTAGTCGGCGACCACCGCCATCTCGTCCGGCGTCAGCGTGCCGGTGAGGAAGCGGCGCAGGGTGCCCTCGTCGGGTCGGGACGCGGAAGCGCTCATGGCTGTCTCCGGACTGGAACATCAACCGTCTGTGGTTCTGCCACTTCTACGAAACGGACGACGCGAACCTGTCAGCGGAACGCCTCAGCAAATGCAGAATGCAGAATGCAGAATGAAAGACAGGACAGGAAGAGAGGCGTCAGTCGAGCATGCCTTCCAGCTCGCGGCGGAGGCGGGCGAGGACGCGGCTGCGCGCCAGGTAGACGGAGTTGACCGACAGGCCGAGAGTGGCGGCCACCTCGTCGACGCCGCGGCCGTCGACGACGGTCGCCCAGAACGCCTGAAACGTCGCCGGGGCGAACTCGGCCTGGATCAGCCGCGACGCCCGCACCGCCAGATGACGATGGAACTCGGCCTCGGCCACCTCCAGCGCCGGATCGGCGGAGTCGGCGGCCTCCGGCAAGCGGTCGCCGGCGGGCTGGTCGTGCCGCTTGCGCGCCAGGTCGCGCGCCTGGTTGCGCAGCACCGTGTTCAGCCAGCCGCGGAAACTGCGGCCGTCGTCGTACTGGAACGTCGGCAGCACGCGGTACAGGCGGACCAGCACCTCTTGCACCAGGTCGGCACGGTCGGCGGCCTGCAGCCCCAGCCGGCCGGCCCACTCGTAGAGCAGCGGCGTGTACAGCTCGACGAACCGCGTCCACGCCTCCGGGTGGCCGGGGGCACGCAGCTGCTGCAGCAGGCTGACCGGGGTCGAGTCCATTGCTGCCCGTCGGGAGAGGATGCGGGAACCCGTGTCGTGCGAGTAGTCCCGATTCTATACCCGGCCGGCGGGGTTGCAAGCGCCAACGGCGGCAGACCGTTGGCGAGGCTGGCTAGTCGACCAGCTTGGCGCCGATGAACACGAAGTGGCTCGCCGTGGCGGCAGTGGGCGTGGTGCTGTAGACCGAGTCCGGGTCGATGTACGCCGTCGGCCGGACGTTGATCGCCTTGTCGTTGCCGGTCGCGTCGACCGCGGTGATCAGCACCGGCACGAAACGGACGATGGTGTAGTAGTAGTTCGACCCCTGCCCTTCCCCCGCCTGGTAGTTGCCCGGCGCCGACTTGACCGGCTTGAACAGCGGCAGCAGGTAGACCTCGCCGATATAATTGCCGACTTCCTGGATCGTCGACGTCTTCAGACCGGGGTTGCCCTTCCAGTCCGGCGGACTGTTCGAGTTGTGCGCCGACAGCGGGATCAGCCGGTCCGCCTGCAGCGCCGCCACGTCCGAGGCGGTGATCCCATCCGCAATCCAGTTGCGGATGGTGCTGGAGCCGTTGTTGCTCTGGTTCAGACTCAGCTCACCGAAATTGCCGGTGAACTTGATCGACGGATACACGTTCAGGTGCGGATAGCCGTCGGCGGCGTATTTGGTGTTGCCGTCGGGGTCCTTGCCGGTGGCGACGAAGTTGTCCCAGTGGTTGACGTCGTAGGTCATCGGCAGGATGCCGGCGCCGGCGGTCAGGGTGTCCACCCCGCCAGTGCCGTAGATGGTGGCGCGAGCGGTGGCGGTCAGCGGAACGGTGTCGATGCCGAGGACGCGCGCGAAGAACAGCGGCAGCGGACCGTTCGCCGCCGTCTCGCGCCGCAGCGTCACCTTGACGGTGTTCGGGTAGACGCTGGCGGCGGCCGGGGTGGTGTAGACGCCGGCGGGGCTGGTGTAGCCCAGTTCGACGTCGGCGGCGAGCAGGTTGAGGTTCGCCACCTCGCCGGCGGGATGGTAGCCGGCAAAGGTGCGGGCGGTGGCGGTCGCCCGCGTCACCCCATCGGCGCGGAGGGCGGTTTTCTGGGCGGCGGTGACGCCCATCAGGTTGAACTTGACGAAGTTGTCGGTCAGCGAGCCGGCGCCGGCCAGCGCCGCGGCGTCGGCGGCCGCCTGCAGCTGGTTGTGGGTGTGAGTGATCCACCCCAGGTCGACGGCGAACGCCAGCATCGCCAGCAACGGGATCAATAGCAGCGCCGCCAGCGGCGCGATGGCGCCGCGGCGACTCGAATTCGATTCGTGGAGAAGCATGGTCGTCCTCGTTCGTCAACCTTGCCGCATCATCGTGACGGTTTCCGACAGCGTTTGCGTGGTCGGTAAATAGGTGCCGCTCAGCCAGTACACCCTGGCCACCGGCACCGACACCTGCACGCTCACCCGGTCGCCGCGAACCGCCGTGCTGGCGTCCGCCACGGCACCGTTGACCCGCACGGTGACGGTGTACCCGGTGATCCCGGCGGCCGACAGAACCTCGGCCACGCCGGGAGTGACGTCGCTGTTGTTGCGGCCGGGGATGGAGGCGGTGCGCGCCGCCCGGTTGGCGGCGTTGATGATTGCCTCCTTGACCAGGATGCCGCGGCTGATCTCGAACATGCCGAGCAGCAGCGACACCAGGAACGGCAACAGCAGCGCCAGTTCGACGACCGAGGCGGCACGGCGGTGGGAAAGGGGGCGAAAACGCATGGCAATCATCCTTCGGGCGACGGAGCGATCACTCGCGGCACAGGGTATAGGTCCCACTCACGGTGCCGGTCACCCAGCGAATCATCGGCAGCCAGGTGACGTTCTGGACGGGGATGGCGATGGTAACGGTGATCCGGTCGCCGGGTCTGGCGGAGCTGACGTCGGCGATGGTGCCGTTCACCTTGACGGTGGTGGTGGCGTAGGCCGACGGGATACCGCCGCGGCCGAGGGCGTCGGTGGCGGCGGCGGTGACGTTGGTGTTGGAGCGCCCGGGAACGACGGCGACGCGGGCGGCGCGGCGGGCGGCGTTGACCAGGCCATAGGAGGTCATCAGCGCGCGGCCGAAGTCGACCAGGCCGATGATCAGGGTGAAAAACACCAGGCTGGCGATGGCGAACTCGACGCTGGCTGCGGCGGGACGCCGATGGTGGACGGGGTGAAACGCGCGCAACATGACCGCCTCCCCACCGGGGCCAGGTGGTCTACAAATGAGATCCTTTCAGGGCGAGATATCCTCAAACGGACGGCCGGCGCCGGCAAACAGGAAGGGATGCGCCACGGCGTCCGGTATTCAACCGTAGATCATAAGTTCGGCCCTGACAAATGGCCTCGCCGAAAAACTTCGGCCAAGTCCGCCGAACCCCTACACTCGCCGCCGCGATTCGGTGCGGAGGCGAGCGGCGGCGTCACTTCGCATCGGCGACGTGGAAGCCGTCGACCGCCATGCGGAGGCGATAGAGGCTGGTGTCGACGGTGACGTAGAGCGTTCGCCGGTCGGTGCCGCGGCCGAAGGTCACGTTGCTCGGCAGCCCGACCGGCGCTTTCGTCCCCGGATGGAGTGGGCCGGTGTGAATGATCCCCACCGTCCGCCCGCTCGCCGGGTCGACCACCTGCACGCGCGGCGCGGCCGTCTCGCGCACCGTCAGATACAGCCGACCGGCGGCGTCCACGCACATGCCGTCACACCCCGGTCCGGGGCCGAAGTCGACCAGCGTCCGCCGCGGCCCCGCCACCCGGCCGTCGGCGTTCAGCGGGAAGGCGTACACCTTCATGGCGCCTGGCTTCGGCGCCGGCTTCGACGGGTCGATCCGGTCGGTGCCGTTGTTGTGGTCGGCGACGTACAGGGTGCGGCCGTCGGGACTCAGCGCCAGCCCGTTCGGCTTCTCGACGTCATGCGTGATCTCGATCACCGTGCCGTCCGGATCGAGGCGATAGACGGCGCGATGCTCCAGCTCGCGCGGCTCGTTGCCGAGGTAACGCGGGTCGCTGAAGTAGATGCGGTCCTTGGCGTCGATCGTCAGGTCGTTGGGCGCATTGAAACGCTTGCCGCGGTAGCGGTCGGCAAGCACCGTCCGCTTGCCGGTACGGACGTCCCAGGCGACCACCGCCCGCCCGCCGTGGTCGGCGCCCTCGCAGGCGATCAGCCGGCCGCGGCGGTCGAACTCCATCCCGTTCGACTTGCGGCTGTCGGCGGCGAAGACCGTGGTCGTCCCGCTCTTCGGGTCGAACCGCAGGATCTTGCCCGGCTCGGTGCCCTCGGTGATGTCGGAGAAGTAGATGCTGCCGTCTGGCGCGGCCGCCGGCCCCTCGGTCAGCCCACCCTTGCCCGACTCCGCCCGCGTGTACAGCAGCTCCAGCTTCGCCCCCGGCGCAACGATGACCTCGCCGCGCGGCGGCGCGACGTCGGCGGCCGGCACCAGCGCCAACGGAACGAGTAACACCATACCGATCAAACGGCGCATGCGAACCTCCGGTGCGACAGAACGGGGGGAAGACGTGTCGCCCCAGGGTATCGCCCGGCGTGGCCGGACGCCACCGGATTCCGCCGTCAGTCGTAACCGAGGATCAGGTCGACCGCCCAGCAGCCGCGGACGTGCTCGCGGTCGGCGCGGCAGTGCGCCAGCAGCGCCTCGGCGCGGCAGCCGGCGTCCTCCAGCGCGTCGGCCAGGATCGGCAGCCGGTCGAAGGCCCGATCCTCGTAAATCCCCTCGGCCAGCTGCACGACGATGCCGCCGTCGTGATAGCGCCACGCTGGTTCGGCGTCGGCCGGGCGGAACGGGTTGCCGGCCACGTCGCGGAGCAGCGCCACCTGCTCGCGCGCACTGCTCGCCTGGGCCGCCTCCCAGGTGTCGGCCTGCCGCCCGCGCGCCCGCAGCACTGCCTGCCGCGCCGGCGCCGCCGCGGCCGCCGCGAAGGCGTTCCACAGCGGACCGGCCGCCTTGACGTTGGCCGCCCAGTACGCCGCCCACGCCGCCCCACCGGCTGCCTTCATGGCGTGGGCGCGGGCATACGCCAGCTCGCGCAGCGTCGCCCGGTCGTCGGCGAAGCGCTCCGCCACCTCCACCGCCTGCCGGCTCCGCGGGTCGATCAGGTGGTCCCAGATCAGCCGGCAGCAGGCGCACGCCAGCAGCCGCAGCTTCCGCTCGCTGGTGTGCCGCTCCACCAGCAGGCGGAGCATCGGGGTCGGATCGGTGCAGGCCAGCCACTCCTGCTCGGTCATGACAACGGTCCTTTCGGGCGGACGATGCGCACTTCTTCAGGCTACCGGGTGGGAAAACCCGGTGCTACCCCAGCGGACACGGCAAGCCTCTGGCGGGGCGCACGGCGGCGGGTTAGAATGCCCGACGTCGCTCCCCACCCCACCGCCTCACGGAGTCCCACCCATGCCGCCGCGTCCGACTCGCCGCCACTTCCTGCTCAGCACCGCCGCCGCCGGCGCCGCCGGGTTCGGCCTCGCCCCGTCCGCCGCCGCCGAGCGCAAGATTGCCGTCGCCGACCGACTCCGCGTCGGCGCCGTCGGCATCGCCGGCCAGGGCGGCTACGACCTCAGCCAGATCGCCGCCGCCGGCGCCGAGATCGTCGCCCTGTGCGACGCCGACACCCAGCGGCGCGAGGTGGTCGAGCAGCGGAAGCGTTTTCCCAAGGCGAAGTTCTACGCCGACTTCCGCAAGATGATCGACGCCGGCGGGCTGGACGCGGTGATGGTCGCCACCCCCGACCACACCCACGCCCCGGCCACCCTCGCCGCCCTCCGCGCCAACCTGCACACCTTCTGCGAGAAGCCGCTCACGCACACCGTCGAAGAAGCACGCCTGGTCGCGCAAACCGCCGCCAAGATGAAGCGGGTCACCCAGATGGGCACGCAGATCCACGCCGGCAACAACTATCGGCGCGTGGTCGAGCTGGTCCAGGGCGGCGCCGTCGGCCCGGTCAAGGAAGTTCACGTCTGGGTCGGCGCTGCCTACCCGGCCGGCGACCGGCCGAAGGAGACGCCGCCGGTGCCGCCGGGGCTGGAGTGGGACCTGTGGGTCGGCCCGGCGCCGATGCGGCCCTATCACCCCGGCTACGTCCCGTTCAGCTGGCGGCGCTGGTGGGACTTCGGCGGCGGCGCGCTCAACGACATGGCCTGTCACTACATGGACCTGCCGTTCTGGGCGCTGGGCCTGCGGCACCCGACGTCGGTCGAGACGGAAGGGCCGAAGCCGCACCCGGAGTCGGCGGCCGCCTGGCTGATCGCCCGCTACCAGTTCCCCGCCCGCGGCAAGCAGCCGCCGGTCCAGTTCACCTGGTACGACGGCGGCAAGAAGCCGAAGCTGCTCGGCGAACATGGCGTCGCCAACTGGGGCAGCGGTGTGCTGTTCGTCGGCGACAAGGGGCTGCTGATCGCCGACTACGGCCGGTACAAGCTGCTGCCGGAGAAGGACTACAAGGACTTCATCGCGCCGAAGCCGACCATTCCGAACTCGATCGGCCACTACAAGGAGTGGGTCGAGGCGTGCAAGGGCAACGGCACCACCACCTGCCCGTTCGACTACGCCGGCCCGCTCACCGAAACGGTGCTGCTCGGCACCGTCAGCTACCGGCTGGGCAAGGGGTTCGCCTGGGACGCGGCGAAGCTGCAGGCGAGCGAGCCGGGCGCCGAGCGGTTCATCCGCAAGAGCTATCGCAAGGGCTGGGAGCTGTGAGCGCGTCACCCCGCCTGACGCTGCCGGCCGGACTGCGTGCCGTCCTGTTCGACCTGGACGGCACGCTGGTCGACAGCTACCCGGCGATCGCCGCCAGCGTCAACCACGTCCGCGGCCTGCACGGGCTGCCGCCGCTGAGCGTGGCCGAGGTGACGCGCCACGTCGGCCACGGCCCGCACCACCTGCTCGACCACACCGTCGGCGTCGGCGAGGTCGACGCCAACGTCGCCGCGTACCGGGCGCACCACCCGTCGGTGCTGCGCTCTGGTACGACGCTGCTGCCGGGCGCCCGCGCGGCGCTGGCGGCGCTGCACGCGCGCGGGCTGAAGCTCGGCGTGTGCAGCAACAAGCCGGTCGACTTCACCCGTGAGCTGGTGGCCTACCTGGGCATCGGCGACCTGCTCGATCTGGCCCTCGGGCCGGAGGACGTCGGCCGCCACAAGCCGGCGCCGGACATGCTGCTGCTGGCGATGCACCGGCTGGGAGTGCGGCCGGACGAGACGCTATACGTTGGCGACATGACGGTGGACGTGGAGACGGCGCGGGCCGCCGGGGTGCCGGTGTGGGTGGTGCCGACCGGCTCCGATTCGCTCGCCGCGCTCGACCGAGCCGGTCCCGATCGGCGGCTGACCGACCTCGCCGAGCTGGCCGCCGCCGCGGCATAGCCTTGCACGCAGGCACCGTTCCGGCTAGGGTTTACCCAGTCGGGAGGAAGCCCCGTCGCCCGCCACGAGGGACCAGCGGTGCCGCGCCTGATCGTCATCACCGGGACGGACGAAGGACGCCAGTTCGCCCTCCAGGGCGACGTTGTCCCGGCCGGCCGCGACTCGTCCAGTCGGGTGCGGTTGACCGACACCGAGGTGTCCCGCCGACACGCCGAGTTCCAGCGCTCGCCCGAAGGCGGCTACCGCGTCCGCGACGTCGGCAGCGCCAACGGCACCTACGTCAACAATCAGTCGGTCCGCGACGTCCTGCTGCAGCCGGGCGACCAGATCCAGATCGGCCAGACCGTGCTCGTCTACACCCTCGACCAGGGGGAGACGGCGCCGGCCGCCGCACTGGCCGACCGTATCAGCCTGATCACCCGCCAGGACGTCGAGCTGTCCAGCGCCATCGTCAAGACGATCGGCGAGACCGAGGGCAGCCGCATCATGGCCCACCCGGACAAGGTGGAGGGGCCGTGGCTCCGCAACGCCCAGGCGCTGGGCGTGCTGTACGAGGCCACCCAGCTGATCAGCCACACCCTCGACCTGACGCAGCTGCTCGAACGCATCCTGGAGCTGGTATTCCGCACCCTGAACGCCGACCGCGGCTGCATCCTGCTCCGCCGCGGCGACTCGCTGCCCGACACCCCGCCGCCAGGGACCGACCCGCCGCCCGGCTCGTCCGCCGAGTTCGAGCCGAAGGCGGTCCGCTGGCGGAACGCGACCGAGGCCCAGGAGCCGCATCCCGATCAGCCGCACCGTGGTCGACTACGTGCTCCGCGAGCGCAAGGGCATCCTGGTGTCCGACGCCCTCCGCGACGAGCGGTTTCAGGCGGTGCAGAGCATTGTGCGGTCGGGCGTGCGTGAGGTGATCTGCGTGCCGATGAAGGGGCGGCACCAGACGCTCGGGGTGCTGTACCTGGACACCAGCACTCCGGCGACGGCGCTGCTGACCGCCCGCCCACTTGGCAAGTTCACCGGCGATCACCTGGCGCTGGCGATCGCCATCGCCCACCAGGCGGCGCTGGCGGTGGAGGAGACGCTATCACCAGGCGGCTGGTGAACGCCGAGCGGCTGGCAGCCGTCGGGCAGACGGTGGCGGCCCTGTCGCACCACATCAAGAACATTCTGCAGGGGCTGCTGACCGGCGGCGACCTGGTGGAGCGGGGGGTTCAAGGATACCGACGACCTGCTGGTCCAGCAGGGCTGGCGGATCGTCCGCAAGAACCAGGGGAAAATCCACGAGCTGGTGATGGACATGCTCTCGTACTCCAAGGAGCGCGCGAGCCGACCGTCGAGCCGACCGACCTGAACGTGCTGGCCCGCGACGTGGTGGAGTTGATGGGGCCGCGCGCCCGCGAACGGCAGGTACGGCTGGAGGCCGAAACCGACGACACGCTGCCGCCGGCAGCTGGTCGACCCGGAGGGTATCCACCGGGCGCTTGCTGAACATCGTCACCAACGCGCTCGACGCGGTGGCGGAGGTGGAGGCGCCGACCGTGCGGGTGGTCGTCTCCCGTGACCCGGCGGAGCGCGAGCCGTGGGTCCGGGTGCAGGTAATCGACAACGGCACCGGCATTCCGGCGGACAGGCTGGCCGACATCTTCCGCCCGTTCGTCAGCACCAAGGGGTCGCGCGGCACCGGGCTGGGGTTGGCGGTCAGCCGCAAGATCCTCCGCGAGCACGGCGGCGACATCCTGGTAGACAGCCGCCCCGACCACGGCAGCGTGTTCACCCTGCGCATGCCCCAGGGCAGCCCGCCAGCCGACGGACCGGGTACCCAGACCGTGTTCCTGCCGCCGCCCGACGAACCCGAGGAGCGACTCCCATGAGCACGCCGGTCCCCGCGTCGTCTCCGATCGTCTACCCCAGCAGCGACGGCAAACGCATGGCCGAGAACACCAAGCAGGCCCGGTGGATCGTCGTGCTGTACGGCAACCTGTCCGCCCTGTTCGCCGACCGGCCCGACGTGTTCGTGGCCGCCGACAACCTGTGGTATCCGGTCGAGGGCCGCGACGACGCGCTGGCGCCGGATGTCTACCTCGTCTTCGGCCGGCCCAAGGGCGATCGTCCGTCGTATATGCAGTGGCAGGAAGGCGACATTCCGCTCACCGTCGCGTTCGAGATCCGCTCACCGTCGAACGACGACAAGGAGATGGCCGACAAACGGGCTTTCTACGAGGAGTACGGGGTCGACGAGTTTTACGACTATGATCCCGATACCAATCGTTTACAGATCTGGATACGCAGCGGCTCGGTGCTGCTCCGCCACCGCAAGGTGGACGGCTTCGTCAGTCCGCGGCTGGGGATTCGCTTCGTGCTGACGCGGCCGGAGATGACGGTCTACCACCCGGACGGGCGGCCGTTCCTCACCTTCGAGCAGGTGGAGCAGGCCCGCGCCGACGCCGAGCAGCGTGCCGAACAGGAACGCAGCCGCGCCGAACAGGAACGCAGCCGCGCCGAACAGGAACGCAGCCGCGCCGAACAGGCCGAGCAGCGGGCGGCGCGGCTGGAGGCCGAGCTGGAGCGGCTGCGGCGGCGGCTGGAGCAGGCCGGGCTGCCGCCCAACGGCACGTCGGCGGGTGGTTGAGCCGGCCTACCGAAGCCGCTGCGTCGCCGCCACGTCGACGGTGATCGCCTCGGCGGTCACGGCGGCGCGGGGCGGCGGGGCGGGGGTGTCGTCGCCGGCGTCGTGCCACCAGGCGGCCGCTTGCTCCTCACTCCACCCGTCGGCGTCCTGGCAGGCGGCCAGGGCGGCGGCCAGCTCGGCGGCAGTGCGGTAGCGGTCTTCCGGTCGCTTGCTCAGGCAGTGCAGGATCACGTCCTGCAGGTCGGCCGGCACGCCGGCGCGGAGGCGGACCGGCGCCACCACCGGCTCGTAGGCGTGCGCCAGCAGCATCTCCATCGCCGTCTCGCGGGCGAACGGCGGCTGGCCGGTGAGCAGGAAGTAGCCGACCCCGCCGACCGAGTAGATGTCGGTGGCGACGGTCAGGTCGGTGCGGCCGATCGCCTGCTCGGGCGACATGTACGGCGGCGAACCGAGTACCATCCCCTGGACGGTGATCTGGCCGACGTCGCGGGCGAGCGCCTGCGTTCGCACCAGCCCGAAGTCGAGCAGCTTGACCACGTCGTCGATCCCGCCGCGGCGGCAGGCGATGATGTTGCTCGGCTTGATGTCACGGTGCAGCAGGCCGATACCGTGTGCCTCGCGCAGCGCCGCGCACACCTGGCGGAGAAAGTGGATGGCTCGCTCCGGCGGCACCGGCCCGTAGCGGCCGACCAGCGTCTCCAGGTCCAGCCCCGGCAGGTACTCCATCACGTAGTAAAACGTGCCGTCGTCGGCGTGTCCGTAGTCGAACACCTCGGCGGTGTTCGGGTGCGTCAGCGTGGCCATCGCCTGCACCTCGCGCTCGAACCGTTGCAGGATGGCCGGATCATACGTCTGTTCGGGGCGGATGAGCTTGATGGCGCAGCGGCGGCGCAGCAGGACGTGTTCGGCCTCGTACACCTCGCCCATCCCGCCGCCGCCCAGTTTGCGGCCCAGCCGGTACTGCCCCAGCTGCTTCGCCTGGAACGCCTGCTGCCGCAGCTGCTCGAACCGATACGACCCGAAGATCGCCACCGCCGCCGCCGTGGTCATCAACACCGTCAGGTCGAACAGGGCCATCGGCAGGTCGGCGGACAGCTGCCCGTGGTAGTACGCGCTGACGGGAGTGATGAGCAGCGGGAGCAGCGCCGTCAGGCCGACCGTCCAGGCGCACCGCTTCCAGTGGTTCGGGATGAACACCCCATACAGGACGATCAGGAAGAACCAGCGCAGCGCCGTCATGTCGATCCACAGCCGGATCAACTCGATCCCCGGATTGTGCTGGGCCGCCTCGACCAGCTTCAGGTCGCCGAGCGACCACCACTGGGTCCAGGCGAAGTAGGCGGTCAGCGTGCCGAACAGCGTTCCCTCCAGCACCCGCAGCGTGCAGATGGTCATCGACCGGCGGAGCCAGACGACGGCGATCACCACGTTCACCACCACCAGCGCCAGCCCCTGCGAGCACAGGTGCAGGGCGTCGTCGATGTCGGTGGCGGTATCGGCGAACAGGTTGCGGACGAAGAACGCCAGCAGCGGCAAAAAGGTGATGAGGGAGACGACCCGCAACCGATGGTGCAGAAGCCCGAGAACCTCCCCCTCGAACTGGGAGCCGAGCGACCAGCCGGCGATCCGGCAGTGGGTCGGGTCGCGGGCGACGGGGGACTCCCGGTCGGGGATGATGGCGGGTGGCGGAGTCATGCCGGCTCCTCCCGGAGCGGCCGGCGCGGTCCGCCGGCGTCGTGGCTGCCCTCCAGTGTACCAGACCGCGGGGTGCGGTGGAGCGCGGGCGGGGCGGCGCGGGCGAGCGGGCAACCTGGGCGGAGGCGTTTCCCAGGTGTGCTTGTCCTCGGCACGGGCAGTCCCTTAAACTTATAGGATCTTCATCCAGCGGGCCACCACTGCCCGCGGCACGCCTGGACACCTGCTCATGAGTCATGGGACCGTAGCCACCACCGCCAACCTGGACGCCATCGAAGCGGCCTACCAGCGCTGGCGTCAGGATCCCGAGTCGGTCGACAGCAGCTGGCGCTACTTCTTCCAGGGGTTCGAGCTGGGCGTCGCCCGCCCGGTGGCGGCCGCCCCGGCCGTCACCCCCGGCGAGGACGGCTCGAACCTCGGGATCGTCCGGCTCATCATGCTGTACCGCGACGTCGGCCACTTCCTGGCCCACCTCGATCCGCTCAGCGAGCCGCGCACCAGCCATCCGCTGCTGGAGCTGAGCGAGTTCGGGCTGGCCGACGCCGACCTGACGCGAGTGGTCGACACTCGCCCGTTCGTCGGCCTCGGCCCGGCGCCGCTGAAGGACCTCATCAAGTCGCTTCGTGACACCTACTGCTGGCACATAGGCGTCGAATTCCGTCATATTCAGGACACCCGCATCCGGGTGTGGCTGCAGGATCGCATGGAGCCGCGGCGGAACCGCCCGCAGTTCGACCGGGCGCGCAAGATCCGCATCCTCAAGAATTTGCACTACGCCGAGCTGTTCGAGCGCTTCCTGCACACGCGCTACAGCGGCCAGAAGCGGTTCTCGCTGGAAGGCGCCGAAACGCTCATCCCGCTGCTGGAGACGCTGGTCGAGAACGGCCCCGACCTGGGCATGCGCGAGATCGTCCTCGGCATGGCTCACCGCGGCCGGCTGAACGTCCTGGCGAACACCCTCCGCAAGCCCTACGAGGAGATCTTCGCCCAGTTCGAGGACAAGTACCTGCCCGAGTCGGCGGACGGCGACGGCGACGTCAAGTACCACCTCGGCTTCTCGTCGGAGCGCGTCAACTCCAAGGGCCAGCAGATCCACCTGTCGCTGACGCCCAACCCGTCGCACCTGGAGGCGGTCGACCCGGTGGTCGAGGGCCGTACCCGCGCCAAGCAGAAGCGGTTCACCGACGTCGATCGCAAGTGGGGCGTGCCGGTGCTGATCCACGGCGACGCCGCCTTCGCCGGCCAGGGGCTGGTGGCCGAGACGCTCAACCTGTCGCAGCTGGCCGGCTACACCACCGGCGGCACCATCCACATCGTCGTCAACAACCAGATCGGCTTCACCACCATCCCGGCCGACGCCCGCTCGACCACGTACTGCACCGACGTGGCCAAGATGATCCAGGCGCCGATCTTCCACGTCAACGGCGAGGATCCGGAGGCCACCTGCTACGTGATGGACCTGGCGATGGAGTTCCGCCAGACGTTCAAGCGCGACGTGGTCATCGACATGCTGTGCTACCGGCGGCACGGGCACAACGAGAGCGACGAGCCGTCGTACACCCAGCCGATCATGTACAACAAGATCCGCAGCCGGCCGTCGCTCACCAGCATCTACACCGAGCAGCTGATCATGACCGGCGACATGACCGTCGCCGAGACCGAGGCGGTCACCACGCTCTTCGAGGACAAGCTGCAGCAGGCGCTGCAGGAGGTCAAGAGCGGGCCGGCGCAGTATCCGCTGATGCACGGCTTCGAGGGCGCCTGGCGCGGGCTGACGAGCGACTACGCGCACGCTCCGGTGGAAACCGGCGTGGCGGAGAAGACGCTGCAGCGGATCGCCGACGCGATGGGCCGTACCCCGCAGGGGTTCAACGTGCAGCCGAAGGTGGCCGCCATCTACCAGGGGTGGCGGCAGGACCTGCTCGACCGCAAGCCGCTCGGCTGGCCGTTCGGCGAGGCGCTGGCGTTCGGCTCGCTGCTGCTCGACGGCACCCCGGTGCGCCTGTCCGGGCAGGACAGCCGCCGCGGCACCTTCAGCCAGCGGCACTCGGTGCTCTACGACACCCGCACCGGCGAGCGGTTCGTGCCGCTGGACACGCTGGGCGGCGAGCAGGCATCGTTCGAGGTGTACGACAGCCTGCTCTCCGAGGCAGCGGTACTCGGGTTCGAGTTCGGCTACGCGCTGGAGGCGCCGCACACCCTGGTGCTGTGGGAGGCGCAGTTCGGCGACTTCGCCAACGGCGCCCAGGTGATCATCGACCAGTTCATCGCCGCCAGCCAGTCGAAGTGGCGACGCGACTGCGGACTGGTGATGCTGCTGCCGCACGGCTACGAGGGGCAAGGACCGGAGCATTCCAGCGCCCGGCTGGAACGCTATTTGCAGCTGGGGGCTGAGGACAACATCCAGGTCGGCTACCCGTCGACCCCGGCGCAGTATTTCCACATCCTGCGCCGGCAGCTGAAGCGGAACTTCCGCAAGCCGCTGGTGCTGATGACGCCCAAGAGCCTGCTCCGCGACAAGATGTGCGTCTCGCCGGTGCAGGAGTTCGTCACCGGCCGGTTCCACGAGGTACTGGACGACGCCACGGTAAACGACGCCGGGCGGGTGCGGCGAGTGGTGTTCTGCTCCGGCAAGGTGTACTACGACCTACAGCGCGAGCGGACCGCCCGGCAGATCACCGACGTGGCGCTGGTGCGCGTGGAGCAGCTGTACCCGTTCCCCGAAGCGCAAATGGAGCGCGTGCTGGGCCGCTACCGCAAGGCGCGCGACTGGGTGTGGGCGCAGGAGGAGTCGCAGAACAACGGGGCGTGGTTCTTCGTCGAGCCGCGCGTGCGGCAGCTGGGCCGCGAGCTGCACTACGTCGGCCGCGACGCCAGCTCCAGCCCGGCCACCGGGTCGTATGCCATCCACGGCCGCGAGCAGGCGGAGCTGGTGGCGGCGGCGATCCACGGCGGCACGCCGCACATCGTCCGCGCCAGCAACATCCTGCGTCCGCCGCCGGCCGCGCCGGCACCGACCGACACCCGACAGCCGGCGCCTGCTAAGACGTGACCTGTCGTGTCCGGGGGCGTCATGGCCTCCGGCCCGAGCGCGGGGGACGAGTGGAGAGGCGACCTCTCCCGTCCCCCTTGCCTGTTCCTCAGCCCCTCCTCACGAGCCGCTTTCATGGCCGTCGACATCAAGGTGACCCCCGCGGGCGAATCGATCACCCACGCCACGCTGCTGAAGTGGCTCAAACCGAACGGGTCGGCCGTCAAGACGGGCGAGCCGGTGTGCGAGCTGGAGACCGACAAGGCGACCAAGGAGGAGTACGCCCCGGCCAGCGGCGTGCTCGCCATCACCGCCCAGCCCGGCGCCCGGGTGGCGATCGGCGACGTGATCGGCTCGGTCGACCCGGCCGGCAAGCCGGCCGCGGCCCCGGCGCCGACGCCGACGACCGACAGCGTCCCGAAGGAACCGGCGCCGGTCCGCGCCAATGGCGGCGACGTCCGCCTGTCACCGGCCGCGCGCGTGCTGGTCGAGACGCAGAACCTGGACGCCAGCCGCATCACCCCGTCGGGCCGCGGTGTGGTCACCAAGAGTGACGTCCTGACCCACCTGGCCGGGCAGTCGACGGCCCCGGCCGCCGCTCCGCCGTCTCCTGCCGCTCCACCGCTGCCGCCTCCGCCGGCTGCTCCGCCACGGGCCGAGCCGGTCGCCGCGCCCACGCGCAAGCCCGGCAGCCGCGACACCCGCGTGCGCATGACGCCGATTCGCGCCCGCATCGCCGAGCGCCTGCTCGAAGCGCAGCGCAACGCCGCCATCCTGACGACGTTCAACGAGGCCGACCTGTCGCGGGTGATGGAGCTGCGCGCGCGCTACAAGGAGACGTTCCAGAAGAAGCACGGTGTCGCCCTGGGGTTCATGGGCTTCTTCGTCAAGGCGTGCGTCGAGGCGCTGAAGGCGTATCCGGCGGTGAACGCTCGCATCGACGGCGAGGACATCGTCTATCAGCACCACTACGACCTGGGGGTGGCGGTCAGCACCGAGAAGGGGCTGCTGGTGCCGGTGATCCGCGACTGCGACCAGCTCAGCTTCGCCGGCATCGAGAAGGCGATTGTCGAGCTGGCGACCCGCGCCCGCGACGGCAAGATCGCCGTCTCCGACCTGCAGGGCGGCACGTTCACCATCACCAACGGCGGTATTTTCGGATCGATGATGTCGACGCCGATCCTGAACCCGCCGCAGAGCGGCATCCTCGGGATGCACGCCATCCAGAAGCGCGCGGTGGTGGTCGACGACCAGATCGTCATCCGCCCGATGATGTACCTGGCGCTGTCCTACGATCACCGCATCATCGACGGCCGCGAGGCGGTCAGCTTCCTGGTGCGAGTGAAGGAGTGTATCGAGAACCCGGAGCGACTGCTTCTCGAAGCCTGAGACAAAGTAGTCAGTAGCCAGTAGTCAGTAGTCAGTAGAAAGACAGCAGACGTCGAGTGGCGTGGCCAGTTGCACTTGCGAGGCGAGCGGGAGCACGTCAGTGCCCCGAGTCAGCGCACTACCCGTGACGTCGCGCCCGGGGCGAAGAACTCGGGGCCCTTACGGGACCCCGCTCGCCTGGCGTCGCCTGAAGCGCGACGGCACGGTTGCGGCGACGATTCCCGGCCCGACGCGACCGGACTCGCCAGGAAAGACACCACCGAAGAAGGAGGACGTAGCGGGGTCGGCGGTGCAGTGGCTTCGGTGGGTTTTCCTACGGACTACTGACTACTGACTACTGACTACTTTTCTGACATGCGTTACGACCTGATCGTGATCGGCGGCGGGCCGGGCGGGTATGTGGCGGCGATCCGCGCTGCTCAGCTCGGCAAGACGGTGGCGGTGGTGGAGAAGCGGGCGACGCTCGGCGGTACCTGCCTGAACGTCGGCTGCATCCCGAGTAAAGCGTTACTCGATTCGAGCGAGGTGTACGCCCAGGCGCGGCACGGGTTCGCCCGGCACGGCGTTCAGGTGGACGGGGTCAAGCTCGACCTGGCGGCGATGATGGCCCGCAAGGAGAGCGTCGTCAAGACGCTCACCCAGGGGCTGGCCGGGCTGATGCGCAAGAACAAGATCACCGTCCACTCCGGCGCTGGCCGGCTGGTCGGCCCGCCCCAGGGCGGCGTACACCGCGTCCACGTCCAGGGGGCGAAGGAAGAGACGCTGGAGACGGCGGCGGTGCTACTGGCGACCGGCAGCGAGCCGATCGCCCTGCCGTCGCTGCCGTTCGACGGCACCAGCATCGTCAGCTCGACCGAGGCGCTGGCGTTCGACAAGGTGCCGGCCCATTTGATCGTCGTCGGCGGCGGGTACATCGGCCTGGAGCTGGGGTCGGTGTGGCTGCGGCTCGGCGCCAAGGTGACGGTGGTCGAGTTCCTCCCGCGCATCCTGCCGGTCACCGATGGCGAGCTTGCCGGGCTGATGCACAAGTCGCTGGCCAAGCAGGGGATGACGTTCCACCTGGAAACGCGTGTGACCGCCGCCGGCGTCCGGGGCGGCGAGGTGGTGGTCAGCGCCAACAGCAAGGGCCGCGACCTGGAGTTCATCGGCGACAAGGTGCTGGTGTCGGTCGGCCGCCGGCCGTACACCGCCGGGCTGGGACTGGCCGAGGCCGGCGTCAAGCTGGAGGAGAAGACCGGCCGCGTGCCGGTGACCGATCGCTTCGAGACGAACGTGCCGGGCATCTACGCCATCGGCGATCTGATCCACGGTCCGATGCTGGCGCACAAGGCGGAGGAAGACGGGGTCGCGTTCGCCGAGCAGCAGGCGGGCATGAAGACGCACGTCCACTATGACCTGGTGCCGAGCGTTATCTACACCTGGCCGGAGGTGGCGAGCGTCGGCCCGACCGAGGAGCAGCTGAAGGAGAGCGGACGAGCGTACAAGGTCGGCCGCTTCCCGTTCACCGCCAGCCCGCGGGCGCGGTGCATGGACGAGTCGGAGGGGCTGGTAAAGGTGATCGCCGACGCGACGACCGATCGACTGCTGGCGGTCCACATCATGGGGCCGCGCGCGTCCGACCTGATCGCCGAGGCGGTGGCGGTGATGGAGTTCGGCGGCAGCGCCGAGGACATCGCCCGCACCTGCCACGCCCACCCGACCCTCGGCGAAGCGGTGAAAGAAGCGGCGCTCGGCGTCGATAAGCGCACGATCCACCTGTAAAGACCCAGGAACTCACCACAGAGGACACAGAGGGACACAGAGGGAAGAAGAGAAGAAGAGAAAAAAGAGAGGGAAAAAGGTAGAAGTCTGTGTGCCATGCCCACGCTTGCGTGGGCATGCGGCGGATGACAGGCCAGGCAGTTTCCAGTAATTGAATACTCGGCTCACCGGCGTGACAGCCCGGCGGGTGGGTCGACGTACCAGCCGTCGGCGACGCGGCGGAGGGTAACGCCGTCGCGGTACTGACGGCGGCGGTGCTGGGCGGCGCCGGACAGAACGACGTGTGCCACCGCTCGGTCGCCCTGCTCGTCGCAACTGCGCAGGTGGACCTCCTGCGCCGCGAACCCCAGCCCGCGGTGATACCCCTCGGCCCAGCGGGCGAACGCGGCCGGCGTCACCGCCCGGCGCACGTCGGGGTGCAGACCGCTGTACGCCCGCGGCCAGTCGCGAGCGACCAGCGCCTCGTAGTAGTTGCGCACCACCTCGCGCGCTCCGGTGTCGGTGATCGGAGGCGCTGGCTTTCCGCATCCGACCATCGCCGCCAGAGTGAGGGCCGCGGACAGGAGAAGGCGAACGGGGCGTGACCGACTCACGGGTAGCTCCCGTCCTGCGTCAGCACCACCTTGTCGGGATACATGTCGACGACGGCGGCGTCCCACGACAGCGAGACGGCGTGGCCATCGAGATAGAGATAGTTCGCCACTCCGCTGTGTCGGTCATGGGCGATCCACGGCTTGATGATGCCGGTGCCCAGCCAGATGTCGTAGTCGTCCTGCCGCGGGTCCTCGCCCAGCGCGGCGGCGAACGCGGCGGCGTTCCGCTCCGAAAAGCAGATGAAGTTCGACGTGCCGACCTGGCTGATGAATCGGTTCAGCGTCCACTGGCCGTAGCGCCGCGACTTGTGACTGAGCAGCGAGTTCATCAGGTAGCTGGTGCGATGCTCGATGCCGTCGACCTGCCCGCCGTCGACGAACGGCTTGCGCACCGACGGGTCGGTCGGACAGCGATAGATCGCCTCGCTGGCGGTGAGGGTGCCCTGGCGGGCGAGGTTTTCGTTCGCCTCGTGCGCCCCGCCGATGAACGGCATCAGCTTGTCTTCCCAGTAGATCTCGGCGAACGAGTTGATGCCGTGGTTATTCGACAGCACGTCCGAATCGAACGGGTGATGCAGGAAGAACTGGCCGTTGGTGACGTCGTAATACTGGTGGACCGCCAGCCCGATCTGCCGCAGGTTCGACTGGCACTGCATCCGCGCCGCCGCGGCCCGCACCTTCTGCACCGCCGGCAGCAGCAGCCCGAGCAGCACGCCGACGATGGCGATCACCACCAGCAGCTCGATCAGCGTGAACCCGTTGCGGTATGCGCGACCTGTCATGACGGTCCTTCCACGCTCGATTGCATCGGGACATCGATGTTACGATCCGTGGAATTGTAATACAGAGGCGCCGCCGGGCGTCAACCGAGGTGGAGAGAAATCCGGCGGGAGGAGCCGCCCAAGGACTGGCACCGATGGATACCCGTAACGGCGACGACGGGTGGCACGCGAGGCACGTCTCGTCACGGTAGCCAGCCCAGCCGTGTCAGTGGCGAGTAGCGGAATACCGGCTTACCGACCAGGTTCTGCCCCGGCAACAGCCCCCACAGGCGGCTGTCGGAGCAGGCGGCGCTGTTGTCGCCGAGCACGAAATACTGCCCCGGCTCGACGCGGTATGCCGCCACCGGCGCCGACAGCAGCCGCGGCCAGGTGGCCGGGTCGTCGGAGCGGAAGCCCGGCTCGTCGGCCTCCGCCGGGTCGCCGTTCGGCGCTGCCGTGTAGTACACGTCGGTGTGCAGTCGGACGTGTCGCACCGTCAGCCGCGGGCAGGTGGCGGCGATCAGCGCCGGCTGCAGGTCGGTCCGCAGCTGCGGGACGAGCGGACCAGACGGGCGGAACTCCACGCCGTCGCCGAACAGCAGCCCGTTGTCCAGCCACACCGTCAGCCGCTCGTCGACCACCGCCAGCCGTAGCCGCACCGGCACGCCAGCAACCAGTAATGCCTTACCCAGTCCCAGCTCTTCGAGGGTGTCGTCGGCGGCCCGGCGGGTGAGCCGGCAGGTGCCGGCCGCCAGGTCGAAGGTGGCCAGGAACCGATCTGGCCCGCGTGCCAGCCCGAGCGCCACCGTGCCGGCCGACTGGCCGATGTCCACCTCGCACTCCAGCGTCAGGTCCGCCGCCCAGTTCCCGCCGACCGGCCGCTCCGGCCCGCCGGTCATCCCCCACCGGCCGGCGTTGTAGCCGGCGAAGTCGGTGACCAGCTCGCGGCTCGCCTTGCCCGGCAGGATGTGGTGATACACCAGCTCGGCGGCGGACGGCAGCGGTTGGTCGCCGTGGTCGAGGCGGAACCGTCCGCCGCCGTCACTCGTCCACCCGCCGGCCGGCTGCCAGCCGCGCACGCCGCGGGCGAGCGGGCCGGCGACCGGGTGATCGGCGTCATGCACCAGCCGGCGCAGCGCCAGCGTCAGCGCCGGCGGCTTGCGGAGCAGGCGGAACTTGCCGGCGCGAAACAGCCGCTCGGCCTCGGCGTCCGGCCCGACCCGCGGTTCGCCGCCGCCGGCTGGCGACGACAGCACCGGCACCTCGGCCGGGTCGAGCGCCCACAGCTTGCCGCGGTGGATGGCGATCATCTCGCCGGGCAGCCCGACCACCCGCTGCAGATAGCGCATCGATCGGCCGACCGCCGTCTCGATCGGGCCGGGGTAGCGGAACACCACCGGGTCGAACCGCTCCGGCCGCCAGCCGGCGGCGATCAGCCCGCGCGCCACCAGCAGCCGGTCGCCGCGGCGCACGCCGGGGTCGGGCAGCGACGGCCCGGCGGCGGGCGGGTCGCCGCCGCGAACCAGAGCGAGCGCGTGCCGACAGTTCGGGCAGATGCACCCATTGATCCGCACCGTCGTGCCGAGGAACGCCGTCGCCTCCGCGGTGGCGTCGACCGGGAACGTCAGCCGGCACAGCGGACAGCCGACGCGCTTGTGCGGTCCGAGCAGCGTCTCGGCCATCGCCCCGGTCGGCACCAGCATCGTCTCGACGAACAGCGAGCGCGCCGCCAGCACCGCGACCGCCACCTGGGCAGCGCCGAGCAGCAGCCACGTCAGCCACACCGCCACCGCGCGCGGCCAGCCGCCCGGCAGGCCGACCCGCACCACCAGCAGCGGCAGCAACAGCAGCGCCGCCGCCTGCCCCACCAGCGCCGCCGCCGGCGGTGTCGGCGACAGCGTCTGGCCGATGAGCGTGGTCGCGGCGAGGAGCACCGCGGCGATGCCGGCACCCACCGCGGTCAGCGCTAGCGCGCGGCGGAACGAAACCGTGGGCGATGCAGGCTCGCCGGCGAGCGGCCGGCGACGGAGCAGCCGGCAGGCCAGCCACAACAGGGCGGCGCTGGCGACCAGGTTGACCAGGCCGAAGCCGCCGACGGCGACGAGGAGCGCGACAGCCATGACGTGCTCCGGGGAGTAGGGCGAGGGGCGAACGGCGGCGTCAGTCGCCGGTTTCCAGCACCGCCAGGAACGCCTCCTGCGGGATCTCGACTTGCCCGATCATCTTCATCCGCTTCTTGCCGGCGGCCTGCTTGGCCCACAGCTTGCGCTTGCGGGTGATGTCGCCGCCGTAGCACTTGGCGGTGACGTTCTTCTTCATCGCGGCGATGTTTTCGCGGGCCACCACCCGGCTGCCGACGGCCGCCTGCAGGGCGATCTCGAACAGGTGGCGGTCGATCTCCTCGCGGAGCTTCTTCAACAGCGCCCGGCCGCGGCGATCGGCCACCACGCGATGAACGATGGTGGACAGGGCGTCGACCCGCTTGTGATGCACCAGCACGTCCAGGCGCACGAGGTCGGCCGGCCGGTAGCCGAGTAGCTCGTAGTCCATCGTGCCGTAGCCGTGGGTGACCGACTTCAGCTTGTCGTACAGGTCGTAGATGACCTCGGCGAGCGGCAGCTCGAACACCAGGATGGCGCGGGTCGGACTCAGATACTCGGTGCGGACGTAGGTGCCGCGGCGATCGTGGCACATGGTCATCAGGTCGCCGATGTTCTCCGCCGGCAGCAGGAAGTTGATGCGGACGATCGGCTCGCGGAACTCCTCGATCTGGCCGGCGTCGGGCACCTTCTGCGGGTTGTCGATGACCAGAGTTTCGCCCTTGCGATTGAGGATCTCATAAGTCACGTTCGGCGCCGTCTGCACCAGATCGAGGTCGCAGTCGCGTTCGAGGCGCTGCTGGATGATCTCGCGATGGAGCATGCCGAGGAAGCCGCAGCGGAAGCCGAAGCCCAGCCCCTCGCTCACCTCCGGCTGGTAGACGAAGCTGGAGTCGTTCAGGCGCAGCTTGGCGAGCGCCTCGCGCAAATTCTCAAAGTCGTTGCTGTTGGTCGGGTACAGGCCGGAGAACACCATCGGCTTGGGTTCTTTGTAGCCCGGCAGCGCGTCGGCGGTGGCGGTGACGGCATCGGTGACAGTATCGCCGATGTGGACGTCGGTGATGTTCTTGATCTGGGCCATGAAGTAGCCGACCTGGCCGGCGACCAGCTGATCGCAGACGGTCGGGGCCGGGCGAAACTGGCCGATCTCGCTGACCTCGTGCTCGGTGCCGCCGCGCATCAGGCGAATCCGCTGCCCCTTGCGGAGCACGCCGTCCTTGATGCGGACGTAGACGACCACGCCCTTGTAGGTGTCGAAGTGGCTGTTGTAGACCAGCGCCTTGAGCGGGGCGTCGAGGTCGCCCGGCGGCGCCGGCACGCGGTCGATGATCGCCTGGATCAGCTCGTCGACGCCGGCCCCGGTCTTGCCGCTGGCGGCGAGGACTTCCTCCTCCTTGATGCCCAGCGCCGAGTTCATCTCGTCGCACACCTCTTTCGGCCGGGCGATCGCCATGTCGATCTTGTTCATCACCGGGACGATGACGAGATCGTGCTCGATGGCCAGATAGGCGTTGGCGACGGTCTGCGCCTGCACGCCCTGGGTGGCGTCGACCAGCAGCACGGCGCCCTCGCAGGCGGCCAGGCTGCGCGACACCTCGTAGCCGAAATCGACGTGGCCGGGCGTGTCGACCAGGTTCAGCTCGTATTGCTGTCCTTTATAGGTGTAGTACACCGTGACCGGGTGCATGCGGATGGTGATGCCGCGCTCGCGTTCGAGGTCCATCGAGTCGAGAACCTGGGCGCGGAAGTCGCGCTCGCTGATGGCACCCGTCTTGAGGAGAAACTGGTCGGCGAGGGTACTCTTGCCGTGGTCGATGTGCGCGATGATCGAGAAGTTACGGATCAGCTTCGGGTCGGTCATGGAACGAACTCAGCTCCTCCCGGTGGCGGTCCTGGGCGAGTACCGTCCCGGCAAGCATAGCAGGTTCGCCATCGACTGAACAGGGAAGCGAACCCCCGTCGCGCCGTCCCCCGTGGCTTCACGAGGCGTTAACCCAGCACGCTGTACGTCCACGACACCGGCCGGCCGTCGCGGTACGGCATGACGCCGTGGAACTGCCCGCCGTCCTCGAACACCAGCGGCAGGAAGTGCCGGTCGCCTTCCCACAGCGGCAGTTCCAGCACTCGCTCCACTTGCACCCACTCCAGCGGACCGTCGGCGTTCTCCGTCCACGCCGTCCCGCGGGTGCGGTCGATGCGAAAGACGAACCCGAACCAGTCCTCGCCGCTCGTACCGAACCCCGGCCACGAGATCGTGCCGCGGAGCGTCAGCGCCTCACACTCCAGCCCGCTTTCCTCGCGGACCTCGCGGCGGATGCACGCCACCACGTCCTCGCCCGGCTCCAGCTTGCCCCCCAGCCCGTTGTACTTGCCCAGGTGAGCGTCGCCCGGCCGCCGGTTGCGGTGGACCAGCAGCACCCGCGCGCCGTCCGGCGACATCACATACCCCAGCGTGGCGACGATCGGCGTGTACGGCATGACGGCTCAGTCCGGGGATCGCTCGAAGAAGCGGGTGTTGAAGTACACTTCCTGCTCGACGCCGACGCCGGGCCGCAGCGCGGCCAGCAGCGCCGCGCGCACCGCCGCGACCTCGTCCGCCACGACGACGAGCGGGGCATAGGGCCGCCCCGGCATCCGTGGACAGACGGCGAGGACGAACGGGCCGATGCGGGCGTGGAGCCGGCATCCGTCGGGCTGCGCCACCGACTCGACGTCGCCCGCTCCGCCGGCCGCCCACGCGCGGAGGGCGCGATACAGCGCCTGCGCCGCCGCCGTCGCCTCGTCGTGGGCCAGCTGCGCGAATTCGGCGTTACTCGTATCGCGGCAGAGCAGCAGGTCCCACGGCAGCGCTCGCGGCCGGACGATGACGAACGTCCGCGCCGCCGGCGGGATCAGGATGCCGAGCGCTGCCGGCCCCGCCTGCTCGGCCTCGACGCGACGAAACCCGCCCATCCCGATCGACCTCTGTGAAGGACAGCGATGGACATCCCGCGGGCATTGTACGGCGATCGGGGCAGACGGTGAGGGCGCACCCGCCGGTTCCCGACCGCCTTTTTGCTGGCAGGCGCTTTCGCCGCGGTGCTACGATACCTCTACCTTTCAGGCGCGGCCGCCGGCATGCGCACGCCGGCCAGCATCTCTGCGCCAGCGCGGCCGGTGACGCGCCCATTCACTTCTGAAGAACAGGCGGTGCCTCATGTTGCGTCCCACGCCCTTTCGCTCGCCGGTCGTCGCCGGCCGCCGGCCGCGGTTGACTCTGGAGCCGCTGGAGGACCGCACCGCGCCGGCCGTCTTTACCGTCACCAGCACCCTCGACGCCGGTGCGGGCACGTTGCGGCAGGCGATCCTCAACGCCAACGCTGCCGCCGGGGCGGATACCATCACCTTCAACATCGGCGCCGGCGGTCTGCAGACGATCAGTCTGCTCTCGGCCCTGCCGACGCTCACCGGGCCGGTGACCATCGCCGGCGATACGCAGCCCGGCGTGCCCGCCACGCCGCGGATCGAGCTGGACGGCGCGGCAGCCGGTGCGGGGGTGAACGGCCTGGTGCTCAAGGCGGCCGGTTGCGTTGTCGTCGGCCTGGCCGTCAACGGCTTCCAGGGCAACGGTCTACTCGTCTACGGCAGTAACGCCGTCATCCGCGGCTGTTTCCTCGGCACCAACGCCGCCGGCACCGCCGCCGACGCCAACGGCGGGTACGGCGTCCTGGTGGCGGGGACCGCGACGGGGGTGCGGATCGGCGGCACCACGGCGGCGGAGCGCAACGTGATCTCGGGCAACACCCTCAGCGGGGTGGCGATCCTGGGTACGCTGGTGAAAAACAACCGGGTGCAGGGCAACTTCATCGGCACCGACGTCTCCGGCCTGGTCGACCTCGGTAACACCCTCCACGGCGTCTACGTCGCCGGCGGCAGCGACGGCAACGTCATCGGCGGGACGGCGGCAGGCGCGGGCAACTTCCTTTCCGGCAACAACCAGAACGGGGTCGAGATCGCCGGGGCGGGGACGACGGGCAACGTGGTGCAGGGCAACTTCATCGGCACCGACCTCAGCGGCAACCTGGCTCTGGCGAACACGCTGAACGGAGTGGTGCTTTCGGCCGGGGCGACAGGCAATACGGTGGGCGGGACGGCGGCCGGGTCGCGCAATGTCGTCTCCGGCAACGGCCAGAACGGCGTGCTCCTCACCGGCGCCGGGACGACGGGGAACAAGGTGCAGGGCAACTTCATCGGCACCGGCGTCAACGGCGCGACGCCGCTGGGCAACATCCAGGCTGGCGTGCTGATCACCGCCGGTGCGTCCACCAACACCCTCGGCGGAACGGCGGCCGGGGCGCGGAACGTCGTCTCCGCCAACACCCTGCACGGCGTACTGATCACCGGGGCGGGGACGACGGGCAATCTGGTGCAGGGCAACTTCATCGGCACCGACGCCGCCGGCACCGCCATTCTCGGCAACACCGGTAGCGGGGTTGTCATCGATCTGGGGGCGGTCAACAACACGGTCGGCGGGACGGCGGCCGGGTCGCGCAACGTCATCTCCGCCAACACCCAGCAGGGCGTGCTGATCAACGGGACGGGGACGACGGGAAACCGGGTGCAGGGCAACTTCATCGGCACCGACGTCACCGGCACTGCCGACCTGGGCAACGCCGTCGACGGCGTGCGCCTCGCCAGCGGGGCGTCCGCCAACACCGTCGGCGGCACGGCGGCCGGGGCGCGCAACGTCATCTCCGGCAACACCAGCGTCGGCGTGAACCTGCTCACCTCCGGGACGACGGGCAATCTGGTGCAGGGCAACTTCATCGGCACCGACGTCACCGGCACCGTGGCCCTCGGCAACGTCGTTGGCGTCGGTATCCTCACCGGGGCGTCCAGCAACACCATCGGCGGCACCGTGGCGGCCGCCCGCAACGTTATTTCCGGCAACGGCGGCGGAGTGACCATCACCACGGCCGGCACCACGGGCAACAAGGTGCAGGGCAACTTCATCGGCACCAACGCCGCCGGTACTGCTGACCTGGGTAACACCGTCGACGGCATCCGCATCGCCTCGGGGACGACCAACAACACCATCGGCGGGACGGTAGCCGGGGCGCGCAACGTCATCTCCGGCAACAGTCGATTCGGCATACTGATTCACAACACCGGCACCAGCGGCAACGTGGTGCAGGGGAACTTCATCGGCACCAATGCCGCCGGCACCTCGCCCCTGGGCAACACCAGCCACGGCGTATTCGTCACCGATCAGGTGGCGAATACCAGCATCGGCGGGACCACCGCCGGGGCCGGCAACCTGATCGCCCACAACGGCGGCGATGGCGTGCTCGTCGGCAACGACGCGGCAGCCGGCTTCAACACCGCGGCGGGCAGCGGCAACGCCGTCCAGGGCAACCGCATCTTCGGCAACGCCAGCCAGGGGATCGACCTGGGCGCCAACGACGGGCCGACCGCCAACGACGCCAACGACCCCGACACCGGACCGAACGAGCTGCTGAACAAGCCGGTCCTGACCAGCGCCTTCAAGAGCGGCACCAGCCTGCTGGTGACCGGGCTCCTCAACACCGTGGCGAACAAGGTGCTCCGGGTGGAGTTCTTCTCCAGCCCGACGGGCAGCCAGGGGCAGTTCTTCCTCGGCTTCCTCAACCTGAGCATGGGCGCCAATAACACGGTGGTGTTCGCTCACACGCTGACGGTGCCGGCGACGGTGCTGGTCGGCCACCAACTGACCGCCACCGTCACCGACGAACTCGGCAACACGTCCGAGTTCTCCATCGCGCTGACGATCGAGTAGCGGCGCGGTTCGGCAGGCCGCTGCTCACGCCAGCTGCACCGGGTCCGGCCCGTCGCTCAAGCGTGTCTGCGCGAACCGCAGCCCCTGCGAGTCGTAGAACAGGATTCGCCCCTCCTCGCCGGCCCACACCGCGTAGGTGCGGACCAGACGCGGCCCGTGGACCTCGAAGAACAACCCACACGGGCGGCCCGAACGGTTGATCACCGCCTGCAGCAGCGGCGTCGTCTCGGGGTCGAGGTGATCGTGCCCGCACAGGACGGTGCGGACGTGCTGCCGCAGCGCGTCCAGCGTCGGCAGGCTGCTGACGTCTTCCATCGGCGCGAGTCCCGGACGTCGGGCGACGTTCCGTCGGGATCTATCGGCCGCCGTCGTCGCGACCAAGCACGCATTGACGTGTCCCGGCGCGACCCGCGGTCCGGTGACGCCGGATGGGCCGGGCGCGCCGCCTTTACCAGTCGCACACCTGGCGCAGCGCCTCGTAGACGACGATGCTGACGGCGCCGGCCAGGTTGAGGCTGCGGACCTTGCCGGTCGGCATCGGCAGGTGCAGGAGGCGGTCGGCGTGCCGCGCCAGCACCTCCGGCGGCAGACCGCGCGACTCGCTGCCGAACACCAACGCATCGCCCGGCTGATAGCGCACCTGGGTGTACCGCCGCGTCGCGTGGGCGCTGAAGCAGAACAGACGCTCGGCCGGCTGCGTGGCCTCGAAGTCGGCGAGGCGGACGTGCCGGGCCAGGTCGACGTCGGCCCAGTAGTCGAGGCCGGCCCGCCGCACCGAGCGATCGTCGAGGTGGAACCCCAGCCCGCCGACCAGGTGCAGCCGCGCGCCGACGGCGACGCACAGCCGGCCGATGTTGCCGGTGTTCGACGGAATCTCCGGCTCATACAGAACGACGTGAAACATCCCGGCCCCCTCGCCGCCGCCTTCCGCTGAAGATTCACCCGCTCGCCTCCGATGTCAAGATGCGGCAGACCTTACGTATCGACCACCGGGAGTTCGCCTCATGCAGCTGCGCCGCGCCTGGCGTCTGGACGTGGCAGGAGTGATCCTGCTCGCCGCCGGGCTGGCGTCGGCGCTGGCGGTCTTCAGCCACGACCCCGCCGATCTGCCCGGCGCCGTCCACCCGGTCAACGCCACGCCGCGCAACATGCTCGGTGAGTACGGCGCCCTGGCCGCCCACGAGCTGCTGACGGCGCTGGGCCTGGCGCTGCACGTCTGGTTCGCCGCCTGGTTCGTCCTGGTGCTGGTGCTGTTCGTCCGGCGCGACCTGCCGGTGTGGACGGTGCGGCTGTTCGGCTGGTTGCTGCTCGTGCCGACCGTCGCCGTGGCGGCTCACCGCTGGGGCACGCCGACGCCGTCCAGCCCGGTTGTCGGCGTCGGCGGCAGCGTCGGCGCCTGGGTCGACGCCTGGCTGCGCGAGCGGCTCGACCATGCCAACCAGCTGGCGGCCATCGCCGCGGCCGGGGTCGTCGGCGTGGCTCTCGCCGGCCAGTTCGCCTGGCGTCCGCTGGGCCGACTGGTCCGTCTGCTGGCAGTCTACACCGCCCGGCTGCTCGTCGCGGTGATCCGCCTCCTGATCGCCTCGGCGCGGCTACCGGGTCGACTGCCGCGCGTCCGCCCGTCGTTCCGTCTGCGCCTGCCGGCCTTCCGTCTGCCGGCCTTGCGCCGCCGGCGGCAACCCGCCCCGCCGCCGCTTCCCGTCGAGCCGGTGAAACAGATTCCGCCGCCGCCCGAACCACTGCCACCGGCAGCGAAACCGGCGGTGAAGCCGGTGGCGTCCACGGGCATCCGTTTGCGTGACGAGATCCCCATCAAGCACCACGGGATGAGCCTGCTGCCCGACGTGCCGCGCGACCCCGACGAGCCGGACCTGGAGGAGCGGGCGTCGCTGTCCAACGGGCTGCACTCCGAGCGGCAAGCGCTTCGCCGGCTTCGAGCTGCCGCCGATCCACCTGCTCGAAGACGCTCGCCTGATCGTCCAGGCCGACCACGATGCGCACTGCGCGACCGGGCCAACCTGCTGGAGAAGACATTCCGCGACTTCGGTCTGTCGGTCAAGGTGGTCGGCATCAACACCGGGCCAGTGGTGACGATGTACGAGATCGCCCTGGAAACCGGCCTGCGCGTGGCCAAGGTGACGACCCTGGCCGACGACGTGGCGCTCAACCTGAAGGTGCCGAGCGTCCGCATCGTCGCCCCGCTGCCGGGCAAGAACGCCGTCGGCATCGAGATCCCCAACGAGTCGCGCGCCGACGTGCGGCTCAAGGAGGTGTTGCAGGCGTCGACCGCTCGCACCGCCCGCAGCAAGATTCCGTTGTTCCTGGGAAAGACGCCGAGGGCCGATCGCTGGTGTGCGACCTCGCCGACATGCCGCACCTGCTGATCGCCGGGGCCACCGGCACCGGCAAATCGGTGGCGCTGACCACCATCATCCTCAGCATGTTGATGACGCGCCGGCCGGACGAGGTGCGCCTGGTGCTGATCGACCCCAAGAGCGGCGTCGAGATGCAGTGGTGCAGCCAGGTGCCGCACCTGATGTCGCCGATCATCGAGGACATGAAGAAGGCCGAGGCGGTGCTCGCCTGGGCAGTCGACAAGATGGAGGAGCGCTACGACCTGCTCAAGCGGGCGCGCGTGCGCAACATCGCCGGCTACAACGAGCTGACGCCGGAAGAGATCGCCCGCCGCGTCAACCCGCTCGACGACGAGGAGCGAGGCCGCATTCCCGAGCGGATGAGCTACATCGTCATCGTCATCGACGAGATGGCCGATCTGATGATGCAGTTCAAGAAGGAGGTCGAGGGGTACATCATCCGGCTGGCGCAGAAGTCGCGTGCTGCCGGCATCCACCTGGTACTGGCGACGCAGAAGCCGACCGTCGACGTGATCACCGGCCTGATCAAGTCGAACCTGCCGTCGCGCATCTGCTTCAAGGTGGCACAGAAGTCGGACAGCCGCGTCGTCCTCGATCAGATGGGGGCGGACAAGCTGCTCGGCCGTGGCGACCTGCTGTTTCTGCCGCCGGGGACGAGCGACCTGGTGCGCGCGCAGGGGGCGTTCGCCAGTGAGGCGGAGATCCTCAAAGTAGCCGACTATCTGGAGTCGGAACCGTGTTACGAGCCGGAGTTGCTGCAGCTGAAGACGAAGGAGGTCCGCGAGGCGGAGGAGGCCGGCGGATCGCTGGAGGACCGGCTCAAGAGCCGCGACAAGCTGT
The DNA here is from genome assembly GCA_046350215.1 of Gemmataceae bacterium. Classification (GTDB taxonomy): domain Bacteria; phylum Planctomycetota; class Planctomycetia; order Gemmatales; family Gemmataceae; genus JAXMAU01. The sequence goes on from JAXMAU010000015.1 coordinate 62,168, forward strand.
ACGAGCAGGCGGTCGAGGTGGTGATCCGCGAGGGCCGCGGCAGCGTGTCGCTGCTGCAGCGGGCGCTCGGCATCGGCTACGGCCGGGCGGCGCGGCTGATCGACTTCATGGCCCAGGACGGCATCGTCGGCACCTACAACGGGTCGAACGCTCGCGATGTGCTGTACAGCCCGGAGCAGTGGGCAGCGGCGCGGACGGGGTCGGCCAATGAATAGGGGCCGGACGCAGCGCGCCCGGCCCCGAAGGGTGACAGCGGGGTGTCAATCGTCGGTGAGCAGCACATCCGTGACGCCGGGGATTCGCCGCAGGCGGTTGGCCAGGTCGGTCGCCGCGTCGTCCGCGTCGCCGCGACGCACCTCCACGGCGGTGCCGCGGAGACGCACGGGGATGTCGCGGAAGCGCGGATCGGCACGGCGGACCTGGTCCACCTGGTCGGCGAGGCTCGCCCGCGGGCGGCGAACCACCTCGGCCTCCGGTTGCCGCCGCACCGACGCGACGGGACGGGGGGCCAACAAACGGGGAGTTTCGCGATCGCGGACCGCCGCGGGAGCCGGCGGACGCGGAGCGGTGGCGACGGCCAGCTCGGCCGGCTGCGGGGTCGGCCGCGGCATCGGCAGCGACTCGACCCGCCCGCTATCGGGCTTGTACACATCGATCCGCGCCAGCGCCTCGCCCGGCCGCGGCGTCAGGTCGGCGAGCAGGTGGTCGGGATCGCGGGGCCGGTGGTGGAAGTCGACGCGGATGTCGGCAACGCCGGCCACCGTCCGCAGCTTCTCGATCGCCCGCCGGCCGACCTCGTCCGACGGCACCGGCCCCCACACGGAGGCGACGCCGTTTTCCACCCACACGCCCAGGTTGAGCGCGCCGAGCACGCTGTCCTCTTGCAAGGCGCGGCGGGCACGCACGGTGACGGCCAGGTCACGGATCTTGCCCAGGGCCGACGTCGGCGGCCGCGGCGGCGCGTCGACGGCCCGGGCGGGAAGCGTGGACAGCATCAGCACCAGGGTGCTGGCCATCCACGCCAGGGTTCGATGCAGAATCATGAGTTACCCCTCCTCGCTCTGGGTATCTCATTGTGAGGTTGTTGGTCGTCGGGGGAAATGTCGCATCAGCGGATTCGGGCGAATCGCCCCCCGCCGGCGCGAAGCCGTACAGCGTCTGCCGCACGCGCCTCACGGGTAAGCGCGCCGTACCGGGTAAGCCTTGCCGGTGAAGCCGAACGGGCACGGCCGGTGTGCCACGGTTTGCCCGCACACCCACGGCGTCTGGCACCCATGTTCCGGGTGCCAACCATCTCCAACGGGGCCGGTCGGTGGAGCGCCACATGCCCACGCCAGCGTGGGCATGGCACCAGAGAAGGCGTCGGGGGTTACCATTCGGGGTGCCGTGGCCACGGCTCTGCGAAGGGCGTGAGCGTGGGGATGACCGTAACGCCCCTCCACGCCTGTCGCTGCGCTCCGAGCGTGCCACCCAGAGTGGCGGCGTAGACTGGGACCGGCCGTGGTCGTACACTGGGGCGAATCGGACCGCCGTCCCGCGTTTACCTGCCGAGGAGAGCATGGACACGCTCAAGGAAGTCCTGTCGCTGGTCGTGGCGATCATCGGGTTGCTGACCGCGCTGATCCCGGTTTACGCCCGCTTCCTGGACAAGAAGAAAGAGGCGGCTCGCGAGAGCGAGCGCGAGGACCGGCAGCGAGCGCGATCGGCGCGGCGGCGGGAGAGGGACGACGAGGACGTGGCGCCGCGGGCGCTGCGGGGGCGGCAGATCGAGCCAGACGAACCGCCGGCGCGGTCGACGCGGCGGCGACCGCGGCCGGTCGAGCCGGAGGACGACTTCGACGATGACGCCTATCCGGCGGTCGACGCCCGCACCGTCGCGCTGGCTCAGACGCGGGTGAAGCCGGCCGCCGTCGCCCTGATCGTCACCGGCTTCCTCGGCCTGTTCTTCAACCTGTTCATCGCCGTGTTCGGCTACATCGACGAGTTCGTCACCCCGCTCAGCACCAGCAGCAAGGAGCGCGTGGCGGCGGAGCGCGCCCATGAGATGGGAGTAATCCCGGCGAACCCCGCGAAGCCGGCCGACAAGCCCGGCGAGGTGTCCGATCAAACGGCGGCGATCATGGCGATTTTCATGCTGCTCAGCTGCGCGGTGGCGGCGGTGATGGCCATCTGGGCGGGGTTCAACATGCTGAACCTGCGCAGCTACTGGCTGTCGGTCGCCGGCAGCTTCGCCATCATGCCGGGCGGCTGCTTCTGCTGCCTGGTCGGCGTGCCGGTCGGCATCTGGTGTCTGGCGGTGCTGCTCAACCGGGACGTCAGCCAGGCGTTCGAGTGAGCCGCCGTCACTTCCGCGTGGCTGCCGCCTCCGGCACGTCGCGGAGCAGGCTGGCGGCCACCGGCACCGACAGCCCGCCCGGCGGCACCGGCCGATCGAGCGCCCACAGCACGCCCTGAGCCACCAGCCGGCGATACTCCGGCAGTCGCCAGCCGGCGTGGAAGTGCAGCCCGGAGAAGCCGAACGCCCGCCCGCCGCCCGGCCGCCGGTACGCCCACGCCACCGGGTGGTCGGCGCCGTCGATGCGGACCTTGAGCACCGGCTCGATGGCGCCGTCGGCCTTGGCAAACTTCAGCCGATAATAGAACTCGTCTTTCACCGTGAAGGTGCCCAGGCCGGCGGCGATCGGGTGGCGAGCCGGGCGGGCGGTCGTCTCCAGCACCTTGTACTTGCGGTCCGGCCCGCCGTGACAGCCGCCGAACAGGTCGACGCAATCGGCGATCGGCTCCACGGGGCGCGTGCCGATCGACCAGTGCAGTGCGACGATCCCGCCGCCGCGCTTCGCCAGCCGGCGCATCGCCTCCAGCCGCGCCCGGTCGGCCGCCAGCCACACACCCCCCTCGGACAAGTAGAGGACGACCGCGTCCGACCGATCGATCAGCTCCGGCCCCTCCTTCCAGGCGCCGTCGGCGCGGACCTGCATCACCTCCAGATCGGGCACCCCGCGGAGGATGTCGGCCAGCACCTTCAGCCCGGCGACGAACTCGTGCGACTGCGGCGGATGGCCGTCCGGCCCCTGGCCGATCAACAGCAGCCGCTGCGTCGGTCGCGTCGCCGCCTTCTTCGTCGCCGGCTTGCCCAGGTGCCGATCGGCGAAGTCGAGGTACACCTTCCAGTCGCCGCGCGTCATCGAGTGCTCGCCCGGCCGGATGTAGTAGCCGAGCGTGCCGTCGTAGAGCGTGCCGATTTTCGGCTTCTCGTGCGACGCCAGCCCGCCGGCGCCGAGCAACTTCCACACCGATTCGGCCGCTTTCAAGACCTCAAACTGTCCGTCCGGGTTGGCCCAGGTGTCCTTCACCGCATTGCTGAACAGCACCGGCCGCGGCGCCATCAGTGCCGTCACCCCGTTCTGGTCGAACGGGATCTTGTCGGGCTGCTTGTTGAACTGCTTGTAATTGGCGTTGAACCAGTGCGGGAAGCTGGTGTTGATCCGCTCGACCGACTCGCCCACGGTGCCGCGGCTCGGTGCGGTGCCGCCGCAACCGGCCTGGTGCGGGATGGCCAGCGCGACGCGGTCGTCGTAGGCGCCGGCGACCAGCGCCGTCTTGCCCAGCCGCGAGTGGCCGACAACGGCGATCCGTTTGGCGTCGAGGTCCGCATCGGTGACGAGGTGATCGATCAGCCGGTGGATGCCCCACGCCCAGAAGGCGATGGTGCCGGCCTTCTCGTCGGGGTCGATGAACGGCCGCAGTCCGCCGCTGACCTCCTTGCGGTCGGGGTCGATGTCGCCGGAATAGGCGGTGGCGACGGCATAGCCGCGGTCGATCGCCTGGTCGAGCGCCCAGACGTCCTTTTGCGTGCCGCGTCCGGCATCGGTCGCCTTATTCTTGACCACGCCGGGGTAGCGGTCGTACATCCAGGCGGTCGGCAGGCGGACGGCGGGGTCGTCGATGACGGCGTGGTTGCCGCAGAAGTTGAGGCCGACGAACACCGGCGCCGGCCCGGTGCGAGCATTGGGGACGACCAGCAGCAGGTGGACCGGCGGCGCCTTCTCCGGGCCGACGTGCAGCAGCAGTTCCTTCAGCGTCGCCTTGCCGCCGAGCGCCTTCCTGTCCTCGCGGAGCAGCTGGGCGGTCACCTTCGCCGGCGGCGGCAGGTAGCCGTACATGTAGTGCTGCACCAGTCGTTTCAGCTCCGGTCGCCGCTGCTTCCGCCACATCTCCGCCGTCGTCACCTTCGTGCCGTCGCGCATCACCAGCGGGTCGGGCAGCCCCTTGACCGACGGCAGCGCGTCGGGGGCGGGCAGGTCGTCGGCCGCGGTGGCGGCGACGGTCAGGCCGAGCAGGACGGCCAGCACGGGCAGGAATCGCATGACGGCATCTCCGGAGAAACGAGATCCACCAGGGAGGGACTGTGCGGGATCAGCGGCCGCCCTGCATGCCGAGGGCGACGCCGAGCGAGCCGACGGCGCGCGGGCCTTCGTCCCAGCCGCCGACGGTGCCGGCCCAGCCGGTCGAGTGGGCGGTGTTGTGCCGGGCCAGCTCCAGCCGCGCCACCAGCCCGCCGAGGGTGGCGGCGGGGATGGCGTCGACGCTGTCGGCCGGTTCGACGCTGCGCGAGGCGGCGAGCTTGCTGCGGAACACCAGCAGCCGCGCCCAGGCGGCCAGTTGCGGATCGACGATGGCGCGGATGGCCGGCTCCAGTTGCTGCGGGTCGACGCCGGCGCGGACGCCCAGGTCGACCAGCCGCAGCAGCGGCCACGCCATCTCGGGTCGGCGGGTGAAGTCGCGGATCAGCTCCAGAGCGGCGGTGACCGGCTTGGGGTCGGCCGCCTTCTCGGCCTGGGCAGCGGCAGCGACGGCGATGAACGCGCGGAGGCGAGCGCCGCCCTCGATCGCCACCTGGCCGGCGATCGCTTGCGCCTCGTCCAGCTTGCCGAGCCGGGCCAGCCCGCGGGCACGGCCGATCAGCCTGGCCTCGTCCTCGGCGATGCTCGTGCCCGGCGGCGGCGGTTCGACGCCGAGCACCACCGCCAGGGCGACCACCGCCGACCGCAGCGACGGCCGATCGGCCTTCTTCTTGGCGTCCTTGCCCTTCGCCTTGTCGTCCGGCCGATACGGGGCGACCGCCTCCTCGAGCGCCTTTTTCGCCTGGGCGGTCTGGCTGGCCCGCGCCAGCTCGGTGCCGGCGAGGGCGAGCGCCTCGGATCGGTCGGCGCCGGCGGCGGTGTACAGCTGGCCGACCAGCGGCAGTACGCGCTCGGTCTGCCCCTCGCGGATCAGCCGCCCGACCACCTGCCGCAGCGCCTCGGTGCGCGCCGGCCGCTCCTTGATCGCCGCCAGGGTGGCGCGGACCACTTTCTGGGTGTCGCGCCAGGTCAGCTTGAAGTCGCCGTCGAGGTCCTCGTCGGTGCCGACGAGGTTGAGCTGGGCGACGGCCAGCTCGACGAGCAGCGCATCGCCGGCCGAGCTGTGCCCGGCGGCGGCCAGGCTGATCGCCTTGCCGTACTGCTCGCGCGACTGACTGGCAGCGCCGGGCTTGCCGCCGCGCAGGTAATACTCACCGGCCGCCCCGTGCAGCGCGATCAGCCCGTCGGCGGTCAGCGCCTTGCGGCCGGCCGGCGAGGCGGCGGCAGTAAGCGCATACTGGAGTGCGTTACGCTCCTGGTTGCGATGCATCCACTGCCACACACCGATACCGCCGGCGACGACGAGCAGCAGCGGTACGCCGACGAGCAGGTACGGCTGTGCCCGCTGGTAGAAGGTGAGCGGCTTCTGCTTCTCCTGGATGACGCCGGTTTCGAGCAGCGCCTCGCGGCTGACGGCCTTGGCGGCGGTGCTGCCCCAGGCGCCCTCGGGGGCCGGCTGGTCGGGTCGGCGGGCAGCGGTGGGCAGCTTCGGGCCGGTGTCGCGCCAGTTGGCCGGGTCCTTCTTCTGCGGCACCGGCACGGCGATGATGCGCTTGCACTCCGGGCACGGGTGCCGCTTGCCGCCGAGGTCGGCCGCCAGCTTGAGCGGTTCGCCGCACATCGGGCAGTCGAACTCGATCAGGTCGGTCGGCTTGGCCTCTTCCCTGGGCGCGTCGCGCAGGGCCGCGTGGGCGTGATCTTCGAGGTCATGGTGCTCCGGCTCGGGTGGCGGAGGCGGCGGAGGCAGGACCACGCGCCCGCCGACCGGCGGCACCTTCGGGGCGGGCGGCGGCGGCGGCTCAGGCGCCGGTTTCGCGGGCGGGACGGCGGGCTTCGTTGGCGGCGTTCCGCGGGTGGCGCGCATCGACTCGGAGAGGACCGGCGGTCCACCGTTGGTCGACGGCGGCGCGGCGGCAGCGTCGGCGCCGGGGACCGTGACCGGCTCCTTGCACTTGCTGCACTTGCCGTGCTTGCCGGCCAGGTTGTCCGGCACGGTCATCCGCGCCTGGCACTTCGCACAGGTAAAGGTGATCGGCATAATCGCACGGTCCGAGTTGGGTGGTCTGGACTCACCCGGCCATTTTACCGGCCCGACCCGTAGACTGACAATGACGCCGGCTGGGAATGACCGAGAGGTGCGTCCCGAGTGGTTGTTGGAGCCGGTGGCGCATTCGTGATACCTTGAACCAGTGAGTAAGATCGCCAAAGTGCTGGAACGGGTTCTGCGCGGTTCCTCCGACGCCAGTATCGGCTTCGCGGAACTGTGTGCCCTGCTGCGTTCCCTTGGCTTTGCAGAACGAATTCGCGGGAGTCACCACATCTTTACCCGCGACGGGATCGCCGAAATACTGAACCTCCAACCCCGCGGCGGACAGGCGAAGCCGTATCAAGTCAAGCAGGTACGGGGAGTGATCCTCGCTTACGGACTCGCCGTCGCGTCCCAGCCGGACGCGACGAATCGGGAGGACGATTCGGTTGGAGATCGCGAAGACGGTACGGGGAATGAGAATGATGCCTGAAGAAATCCGCTACGAGATCGTCCTTTACTGGAGTAACGACGACCAGGCGTTCATCGCGGAGGTGCCGGAACTACCGGGGTGCGCGGCCGACGGGGCGACGTATCAGGAGGCTCTTGCCAACGCGGAAACGATCATCCGCGAGTGGATCGAGACAGCCCGCGAACTGGGCCGGCCGATCCCCCAGCCGCGTGGCCGCTTGATGCCGGCGTGACCGTTCTGGTTGGTGGACGCATGGAATCGCCTGCCCGTCGCCGCGTCTTCCGGTAGTGAACGATGCGCCCGGCGTCCGTCCCCAGGAGCATTCTCCATGTCCACCGCCCCGATCGACTATCGCCCGGCCCTGGACGCCGCGATCACCGCCGCGCGCGAGGGCGGCGCCATCCTCCGCGACGAGTTCTATCACCCTGGCGGACCACGGCACATCGACGAGCAGGTCGAGCGGCACCTGCGGCACCGGCTGCAGGAAGCGCAGCCGCGGTGGGGCTATCGCGGCGAGGAGACGGGAGCGCAAGCGGGCGCCGACGCGGCGCACTGCTGGGTGGTCGACCCGAATGATGGCACGTCGTACTACGAGGCCGGTCGCCGCGGCAGCGCCGTGTCGATCGCCGCCCTGCGCGACGGGGTGCCGGTGCTCGGCGTGGTGTACGCCTTCGGCTACCCCGACGACGACGGCGACCTGATCGCCTGGGCCGAGGGGTGTGGGGCGATCACCCGCAACGGCCGGTCGGTCGACACCCCCCTGGTCGACGCCGACCTGACACGACCCGACGTGACCTGGCACGACCCGCTGGTCGTGTTCCTGGCGCCCGCCGCGGAGAGGTTTCCGGCGCTGAACGCGACACTGGTGCGGCCGGCGCGATACGTGGCGCAGGCGAGCATCGCCTACCGGCTGGCTCGCGTGGCGGTCGGCGACGGGGTGGCGACGATCTCGATCAACAACCCGGTCGACTGGGACTTCGCCGCCGGGCACGCCCTGCTCCGCGCCGCCGGCGGAGTGCTGGTCGATCCCGACGGGAAGCCGGTGACGTACAGCCGCGACGGCCGCAGCGCGCCAGGCGACGTGTTCGGCGGCGGGCGGCAAGCGGCGGACTGGGTGCGGCAGCGCGACTGGGGCGCCGTGCGGACGGCGAAGCGGGAGCCGAGCGATCTGCTCGTGCCGGCGCCGGGCCGGGCCGTGCGTGACGCGGCGGTACTGCGGCGGGCGCAGGGCTGTCTGCTCGGCCAGCTGGCCGGCGATGCGCTGGGCGGACTGGTGGAGTTCCAGGACCGCGCCAAGATCGCCGCGCGCTATCCCGACGGCGTGCGGCAGATGGCCGACGGCGGCACCTGGGACAATCTGGCCGGTCAGCCGACTGACGACTCCGAGCTGGCGCTGACGCTGGCCCGCTGCCTGGTGCGGCACGGCCAGTACGACCGCGGCGCGGCGCTGGACGCCTATTGCGATTACTGGCCGCGGGCGTGGGACCGGGGCGGCACACTGCAAGCGGCGCTGGGGCCGGCGAGTCGGGTGAAGGCGACAGCCGACCGGCTGGCGCTGGCCGAGCAGAGCGCCAACCACGGCAGCCAGTCGAACGGTTCGCTGATGCGGATCAGTCCGGCCGGCATCTTCGCCGCCGGCCGGCCGGAGCGCGCCGCCGCGCTCGCTCGGCAGGACAGCGGGCTGACGCACCCCAACCGCGTATGCGTCGACGCCTGCGCCGCCTACGCCGCCGCGGTGGCCGTGGCCATCGCCACCGGCGACCGCGAAGCCGCCTACCAGGCCGCCGTCGCCGAAGCGAGCCGCCCCGACGCGAGCGCCGCCGTCCGCGCGACGGTCGACGCCGCGCGACACGCCCCGCCGGACGACTTCGAGACCAACATGGGCTGGGTGCGCATCGCGCTGCAGAACGCGCTGTATCAAGCTGCTGCACGCGAAGGGCGTCGAGGACGGCATCGTCTGGACGATTGCCCAGGGCGGCGACACCGACACGACCGGGGCGATCGCCGGCGCGCTGCTCGGCGCCGCCCTCGGCCGCGACGCGATCCCGCCGGCGTGGGTGCGGACGCTGCAATGCTGCCGCACGCTGCCGGGGTCGGGGACGCGCCACCCGATGCCGTCGGCGTGGTGGCCCGCCGACGCCCTGGAGCTGGCCGAAGCGCTGCTGGCGGTGGGGTGGCAGTCCGGGGATTGAGCCACTGCGACCCATGCCGTGACGACGTGGAAGGTGGGCCGCGCCTCCGGACCGTCGGCACGGCCGTTGCTGGTTCCTCGTAAGGCGAAAGCCGGAACCCAGCACCCAGGACATATTCCCATGACTGTCGATCACCCAGGCCCCCGCTATCCTCGTTCGCGCGCCATCCTCCTCGCCCTGCTCGTCGTGCCGCTTGGGGCGGCCTTCACCGTTGCGCTCGCCCGACCGGCGGAGAAGGCGCGGCCAGACGACGAGGTGCGGTGGCTGGAGGAGCGGTCGATGCTCCGACAAGCGTGCGATGCCGCCACCGCTGTTTCCGGCCAACCGGAGCAGTGGCGGCACCCTTACGGCGTCCCGCAGGCCCGCGAGGCGATTCGCCATGCGTCGGTGTGGCTGCTCGACTACCCCGGCTCGGTGATCCCCACCCCTGGCCGGTCGGTCCTCGCCACCTGGGCCAACCCGGATCTCTGGCACACGCTCCGGGCGCTGCACATCGACCTGCTCCACACCGGCCCCATCCAGCGGGCCGGAGGGGTGCGCGGCCGCGATTACACCCCGACCACCGACGGCTGGTTCGACCCGATTTCCCTCGACCTCGATCCGGCCATCGGCAGCGAGGACGAGTACGCCCGGCTGGTCGAGGTCGTCGCCCAGCACAAGGGGTCGGTTGCCGGTGATCTCGTCCCGCTGCACACCGGCCTCGGGCCGGACTTCCACCTCGCTCTGCGCGGCTACAAGGAGTACCCCGGCATGTACACCGTGGTGGAGATCGCGCGGGAGGACTGGGGCCTGCTCCCGCCGGTCAAGGGGCCGTGGGAGGTCGCCCTGGTGCCCAAACCGGCGGCCGAGCGGTTGACGCAGAAGGGGTACATCCCCGGCCTGATCAACTCGAACGACGCCGCCCCCGAGGCGAAGAAGTGGAGCGGGTGGAGCGCGTCCGGCGCGGTGACCGGGGTCGACGGCAAGACCCGGCGCTGGGTCTACCTGCACTCGTTCAAACCGACGCAGCCGACGCTCAACTGGCTCGACCCATCGTATGCCGCCCGCCGGGTAGTCGCCGGTGCGGTGGTCCGCAACGTCATCGGCCGCAAGACCCGCATCCTGAGACTCGACGCCGTCCCGTTCCTCGGCATCGAGCCAAAGCCGGGGACGTCGGAAACGGTTCACTTCAAACATCCGCTCTCGGTGGTCGGGACGAACGACGTGGCGATGTTCGTCCGCAAGCTCGGCGCGTGGACGTTCCACGAGCTGAACGTGCCGTTAAAGGATCTCAAACAGTTCACGCAGAGCGGGCCGGACCTGTCCTACGACTTCACCACCCGCGCCCAGTATCTGCACGCCCTGCTGACCGGCGACGCCGGACCGCTGCGGCTGTCGTTTCGGTGGATGCTGGAGGCGGGGGTGCAGCCGATCGCCTTTGTCCACGATCTGCAGAACCATGACGAGCTGACGTTTCAGCTGACCGAGCCGGAGGGCCGACCGGACGAGACGTTTACCGTCGGCAGGCGGAAGCGGACGGGGCGGCAGCTGAAAGACGAGATGCTGGCGGCGATGCGGTCGAAGGCGGCCGGCGCGGCGGCCCCGTACAACCACCTGTACCGCCCCGAGAAGGACGGGCTGGCGACGACGATGGCCGGGTTCATCGCCCCCGCGCTGGGTATCCGGGATCCCTACACGGCCACCCCCGAGCAGGTGAAGCAGATTGCCCACGCCCACCTGCTGCTAGCGGCGGTGAACGCCCTCCAGCCGGGCGTTTTCAGCCTGGCCAGCTGGGACCTCGTCGGAGCGCTGCCGCTGCCGCTGGAACAGGTGAAGGACCGGGTCGGAGACGGGGACTTCCGCTGGGTGAACCGCGGCGGGGTCGACCTGATGGGAGCAAACCCGAAGGCGGCCACATCGGCGTTCGGTCTCCCGCGAGCGAAGGCCCTGTACGGGTCGCTGCCCGACCAGCTGAAGACCCCGGAGTCGTTCGCATCGCAGCTGAAGACCCTGCTCGCTGCCCGCCGCCAATACCGGGTTGCCGAGGGCATCCTCTTGGCGGTCCCGGAGCCGAGGACGGCCGGCGTCTGCGTGCTGGTGTTGCGGCTGCCCGACCACCCACTGGCGGTGACGGTACTGAACTTCGGCCGAGGAGGTGGCCGAGGAGATCGACCTTGGGCCGGCGGGGAAAGGGACCGCCAGCCGGTGGGTGGACATCGTGACCGGCAAGTCGGTGGAGCCGGGAACGCCGGGGCGGCTATCGGTCCGCGTGGCCGCCCTCACCGGGACCACGCTGGTTGTGGCGAAGCGGCGATAATTGTTCTGTCTCCATCTCTTCGCCGTCTGGCATGGTGAGGTCAACCTTGCCGAGGAGGCACCGATGCTCCCCACCACCGAACAACTGCTGCACACCGCCCTGGCGTTGCCGCCCGATGAGCGGGCGTTACTCATCGAGTCGCTGCTCGCCGCCGAGGAGTCGCCGCCGTTTGACGACAGCTGGCGGGAGGTGGTCCAGCGACGATCCGCCGAGCTGGACTCGGGAACGGTTCAGCCGATCCCCTGGTCCGAGGTGCGGGGGCGGTTACGCGCCAACGTGCAGATGTAAGCCTTCCTCCTCCCAGGGTTTACACCCTAAGAAAGCCACTGCCGCCCCTTCGGGGCTAAGACCCAGCCCCCTTCGGGGATCGCTTTGAAGCCCCGAAGGGGCGATAGCCAATAGCCCAGTGGGCGTCAGCCCTGGGGAGAGAATGGGGAACGGCTTCGTCCACACGATACACGTCGGTTCCGCTCACCGCGTCACCTGCGGCAGGCGGTGGCGCTTGTGTTCGGCGGTCTTCTCGCGCGGCAGGGTGCCGCGGTCCTTCTCCTCGGCCTCCCACTTGTCGATCTCTTCCATCAGAGCGTCGACCATCTCGTGTTCCTGCACATGGCGGATCATCTCTCCGCGCTTGAAGATCATCCCCTTGCCCTTGCCGGCGGCGATCCCCAGGTCGGCCTCTTTCGCCTCGCCGGGACCGTTCACCACACAGCCGAGCACGCTGATCTTCACCGGCGTTTGACGCCCGCTCATCCGCGCCTGCAGCTCGCCCATGATCTTGGTCAGGTCGATCTCCAGCCGGCCGCACGTCGGACAGGCGATCAGCTCCGGCCGCCGCACCCGCCGGCCGGTCGCCTGCAAAATGTCGAAGCCGGCCTGGATCTCCACCGCCTTGTCGGCCAGCAGGCTGACGCGAATCGTGTCGCCGATGCCGTCGATCAAGAGCGGCGCCAGCCCGGCGGCCGACTTGACGATCGCGTAGGGCGGCTGACCGGCCTCGGTGATGCCCAGGTGCGTCGGATAGTCGCACTGTTTCGCGAACAGCCGGTATGCCTCGACGGCAGTCATCACGTCGGACGACTTGAGCGAGACGATGATGTCGCGATACCCCTCGGCCTCGGCGATCTCGATGTAGCGCAGGGCGCTGTCGACCATCGCCGGCGGGCACGGGAAGCCATATTTCATGGCGAACTCGCGCTCGAGGCTGCCGGCGTTGACGCCGATGCGCATCGGGATACCACGGTCCTTGCACTTGCGGAGCACCTGGCGGAAGCGGTCCATCCCGCCGATGTTGCCGGGGTTGATGCGGATCTTGTCGATCGGGTGATCGAGCGCCGCCAGCGCCATCTTGTAGTCGAAGTGGATGTCGCAGATGAGCGGGATCTTGACGTGCGTGCGGATCGCCGAGAGAACGGCGGCGTCGTCGGCCTTGGGGACGGTGACGCGGACCAGCTCGCAGCCGGCCTCCTCCATGTGGCGGATCTCGGCGAGGGTGGCGGCCACGTCGTGGGTGTCGGTGGTGGTCATCGACTGCACCCAGATCGGATTGTCGCCGCCGATGGCGACGCTGCCGACCTGGACCTCGCGGGTCCGGTGCCGCCTGAACGGATGCTGGTAGATCTCACCCATGAAGCGCTCCGCGGTTGCGTGACGGATTCCTGTCGCCGTCATGGTAGTTTGCCGCCGCAAGAGGCGTCAAGGCGGACGGAACCCCACCCCGACAACCGCGGCGACGACGGCGAGACAACCGCCCCGCTGGCACATGCTCAAAACAGTTCGACGAACGGCCGAAGTCGAGCGACCGCCTGGACCAGCCCCTGCCTTTCGAGAGTGGCGAGCAGTTCCTCGGCTGTCATCGGCGGATTCCGCAACCCCTCCCGCTGTCGCTTGACCGCCGCGCACACCGGGCCGGGGGCGGCATCGAACAGTGAGCCAAGGAACTCGTCCGGGTGCTGTGCCTCGATGCCATACCTCGCCAGCACGCCCGCAGGGAAGTCCTTGAGGTTGAAGGTGACGATGACCTCTGCGTTGGCTCGAATCGCCGCCGCGAGGACGTGCCGGTCGTCGGGGTCTGGCAAAGCCAGAGATTCGATCAAGTCTTCGTACCCGGTCACCAGGCAGTCGCGGACGGCTTCGTTCATCAACAACCGCGTGCGTGACAGCCGTTCGGGCGACAAGGCGGAGTTATCTTTGAGGACGTTCCGCACCCACTCATCATGAATCGCCTCCGTCCACCGCGCGCGGACCAGCCCCGCCTGTGCCAGCCGAATGAACAAGTCGCGGAGGGGGGCCGGGTAGAGGATGTTGGCGTCGTAAATCGCCGTGACGGGGTGGTCCATCAGTAGCCCAGCCCGAGTTCCTGGGCCTCGGCGGTGAGCCGGTCGAGTACTTCGGCCCGCGCGTCATCATCCTTCCGCTTGTAAGCCATGAGGTCGTCAAAGCGGATGCGGCGGTATTTGCCCACCGTGCGGGACGGTATCTTCCCCTCGTCGAGCAGCTTGACGACATAGGGGCGAGAAACGTTGAGTAGGTCGGCCGCCTGCTGAGTGGTCAGTTCCGCATGGGTCGGGATCAGGGTAACGGCGTTGCCCTGGGACATCTCGGTCAAGGCGTGCAGGAGCAAGCGAACGGCCGACGCCGGCACCAGCACCTCCTCGGTCTCGTCGTCGATACGCAGCCGGACGCTGGCCCGTTTGCTGAGCTTGCGTGTCGCCAGGATTCGGCTCGACTCCTGGGCTAACCGCGCGTCGGCCTCGCTCGGAGCGACCATCTCGAAATGGTCGGGGATCAGCGTGGACATCGAACACCTCCTCGCGCTCGGTCAACGAGTGGATTGTACCGCGCCGTCGAATCGGACGCAACGCTCGAAACACTCGAAACGCTCCTGCGAGGCAGGTCGGCAGCGCATCGATTCACCGCCGAACCGTGCGGCTCACTTGACCAATGCAAACCGGCTGAACACCCGGTCGAGCAGGTCGTCGGTGTAACGGCGCCGACCATCTCGCCCAGCTGCTCCAGCGTCTCGCGCAGCTCCAGGCCAAGATCTCCGGCGGATCTTCCTCCAGCACAATCGCGTGTGCCCGCCGCAGGTGCCCAGACACTGCGTCACATGCCCGCGGCAGCGGCTCACCGTCAGCGCCAGCGGCGGGGCGGGACGTTCGCGCACCGGCGCGGCGAGAGCACGCCGCAAGACGTCGATCCCGCGCCCGTCGTCGCGCTCGTCGGCAGCCAGCCTTCGGGGGCCGCCGCCGCGTCGGCCTTGGTCGCCACGCGCAGGACCGGCGGATGAGACGATTCGAGTAAGGTGATATCCTCATCCAGCAGGGCGGCGCCGGCGTCGACGCACAGCAGCAGCAGGTCGGCGTCGCGCTGTTGGGCGCGGCCGAGCTGCCTGGGCTGCGCGTCGATCGTCCCGGCCGGCGGTTGCCAGCCAGGCGTGTCCACCAGCTCCGCCTTCACTCCCGCCAGCGTCAGCGATGCCGTCAGGTAGTCGCGCGTCGTCCCCGGCACCGCGCTCACCAGCGCCGCCGTGCCGGCCAGCCGGTTGAACAGGCTCGACTTGCCGGCGTTGGGCCGCCCGGTCAGGACGATGCGGTACGATGCGCCCGCCACCGCCCGGCTGTCCAGCTGCTTGCCCACCAGCGTCACCTGCGCCAGCGCCCGCCCCAGCCGCAGCAGCAGTTCGGTCGGGTCGACGAAGCGAATGTCCTCGTCGGCGAAGTCCAGTCCGGCCTCGACGTCGGCCAGCAGGTCGAGCAGGTCCTCGCGCAGCGTTTGCAGCGGCGTCGCCATCCCGCCGGCCAGCTGCGTCAGGGCGTGCTTCAGGTCGCCGCGAGTCGTCGCCTCGACGACGGCATGGACCGCTTCCCGCGCGTCAGGTCGAGCTTGCCCGCCAGAAACGCTCGCTGCGTGAACTCGCCGGCTGCGCCGCCCGACACCCCGGCTGTTCCAGCAGCAGCCGCCGTCGCGCTCCACCAGCGGCGGACAGCCGAGGGTGTGCAGCTCGGCCACGTCCTGGCCGGTGTAGCTCGCCGGACCGGCGAAGTAGTACAGGTCGGCCGGCAGCGGTGCCGTCACCCCCGGCAGGCGCACCGCCCCCGCCAGCAATCGGCCTCGCGGCGGCGGCAGATCGGGGCCGTCCCAGGCTACCCTTATGGCGGCCAGGCAGCCCGGTCCGGCTCAGCCGGACGACTGCCCTGCTGCGCCGCCGGCGGCCGAGGAGACGGCGACGATGGTGTCATCGACCAGCAGCGGCATAATCGGTTACTCACGTCCCGCCGAATGCGCGGTACAACCGGCGGACCCCCGCCGGCACCAGCAGCAGCCCGCCGAACACGGCCAGCAAGGCCAGGTACACGCCGTAACTCATTTGCGGCACGATCACGCCGCGGGCCACGTCGTCGGCCGTCCCGCCGGTGCTCACCACCTGCCCGCCGTGGACGATGGTGACGTCGATCCCCCGCGCCGTGCCGTCGTGGCTGGCGCGGCCGCTCTCGAACGTCACCCGGTAGGTCGACTGCAGCTCGTCGGCCAGCCGCTCGTAGAACTCGCGCAGCTCGGCCACCTGGCTGACGTGCGTGTAGCGCCCGCCGGTCTTCTTCGCCAGCGCCGCCAGCGATTCCTCGTCGATGCCGTCGTCGTGTAACTGGATCGACAAACTCTCGAACACCTCGAGCAGTCGCTGCTGGCTGCCGGCGTGGTAGTATTCGCCGCCGGTCTGCCGGGCCATCTGTTGCATCACCCGCTCGTTGATGTCGGCCTGCGCCCCCAGGCCGAGCATGTACAGCGGAATCCCCGCCTCCTTCGCTCGCTCGATGACGTTGTCGTCGGTGTGCCGGCTGCCGGGCGCCTCGTCGCGGCCGTCGGTCAGCGCGATCACCGCCCGTCGTCCCTTCACCCCGCTGGCCACCAGCGTCTCGATCCCGGCCAGGGTGGCATCGTACAGCAGCGTTCCGCCATTGGGCGTCAGGGCATCGATCCGCTCCTTTAACGCTGCCCGGTCGGTGGTGAACGGCTCGGGCCGGTCGATCTCGGAGGAGAACGGCAGCAGGGTAGTGGCGGCGGTCGGCCGCATCAGTTCGACGAAGCGTTTGGCGGCCGTCTTCAGGGCGTCCATCTTCGAGCCGGCGTCCTCGCTGTCGGCGCGGCCCTCCATGCTGCCGGAGCGGTCGAGCACCAGCACCGTCGTCACCGGGTCGTTCTTGCCCGGCTCGCCGATGCCGACGGTGTACACCGGCGTTTCACCGGCCACCGCCGCCTTGATCGCCGCCGCCAGCGTCGCCTTGCTGTTCATGTCGACCCCGTCGGTGAGCAGCACGACGGCGCGGCGGCCCTTGCTGTCGCGGAGCATGTCGACGGGCGCGAGCGGTGGCGTCCAGATAGGCGGTGCCGCCCTGCGGGTGGGCGTCGCGGATGTGTTGCTTCGCAGCGTCGCGGTCGCCGCCCGCTTCGCCGGGTCGCGCTCGGGCGGACGGCCCGGCGGACCTGGTGGTCGAACAGGATCAGCCCGACCTCGGTCCGCGGGTCGAGTCGATCGAGGAACGACAGCGCCGCTTGCCGGGCGGCGTCCATCTTCTTCGCCTGCCATGCTGCCGGAGATGTCCAGCCGCCAGCACCAGGCTGAGCTGCTGCACGCGCGGCTGGAACACCTGCAGCCCGTCCACCGGCCGTCCGTCCTCGGTGACGCGGATCTCCTCCGGCGGTACGCTGGGTGACGGCGGCCGTCGCCGCGGCGGCGAACCTGGAACTGCAGGCCGACCTGGGCGCACGCTTCGTCCGCCCAGGTCGCGCATCGTCGAGAACACCGACCGCGGGTCGACCTCCACCCGGTAGTCGACCGGCGGATCGGCCCGCACCGCCGCCGTCAGGGCGACGAACCCGACCGCCAGGGAGAGCGTTCGCATCGCCGGCCTCCTTCGCGGGGCGTCACTTCTTCCGCGCCTGCTCCAGCAGATCGGTCCACCAGTCGCTCAGCCGCTGCCGCATCTGGCCGAACTTCGTCGACGGCGTCTCCTTCTCCCCCTTGCCGCGGTCCTTGCGGCGGGTCTTCCCCGGCTTCTTGCCCGTGGTCACCGGCGACGGGGCGGTCACCGCCGTCGACCCGGCCGTCGGCCGCCCGCCGTCGGTCAGCGTCGCCACCGAGCGGTCCAGGTCGACGTCCAGCTTCGGCGTCTGCGCCTTGGGCAGCAGCTTGCGCTCGGCGAAGCCCCACAGGGTCGAGACGATGATGTACAGGCACAGCCCCGACGCCAGCCGGTAGAAGAACAGTCCGAAGACGACCATCATGATGCGCATCATCTTCTGCTGCATCTCCTGCTCGGCGTCGGCCGGCGGCGGCGTCATCATCTTCTGCTGCGCCAGCATCAGCGCGACGGTGATGATCGGCAGCAGGTTGAAGTACGGCCCCAGGTAGAGCATCCCGCCATAGGCGGCGTCGTTGCTGAGCAGCGGAATCCGCCGGCCCCACTCGAACATCATGTCGGGGGCGGCCAGGTTGGTGATCCACGTCGGCCAGAACGCCGCCAGCCGGAACTGGATGCTCTCCTGCAGCGCGAAGTACAGGCCCATGAAGATCGGCATCTGCAATAGCAGGATCCAGCACGAGCCGAACGGGTTGACGCCGTGCTGGCGGAACAGCGCCATCTGCGCCTGGGCATACGCCTGCTTGTCGTCCTTGTACTTGGCGGCCAGCTTCTTCAACTCCGGCTGCAGCGCCGACATCTTGAGCGTCATCAATGCCTGCTTGCGGCTGAGCGGGAACATCGCCAGCCGCACCAGCAGCGTCAGCAGGATGATCGACAGGCCGTAGCTGGGCAGCACCAGCGTCATCTTGCCGAGTACCCAGTGCATCAGGTTGGTACACTTGATGATCAGCCAGGTCCAGCCGATGAAGCTGGAGAACGCGCTGAGCGGGCCGGGCGACGGGTAGTCGGTGAGCGTGTTCAGCTTGAGCGTGTCGACGTAGCGGTCGATCAGCTGCGGGTCGACCTGCCGCTCGCCGCGGAGCTGGCCGAGCAGACTCGGCTTGACCGGCCCGTTGTAGACGAGGTAGCGGTGCGTCACCCGCTTGCCCGCCGCCAGCATCACCGGCTCGGTAGTCAGCCGGACAGTGATGTCGTCCTCCCACAGTGCGTGCGTGCCCCCGGCGTCGCCGCCATAGCGCACGTCCTCGGCCAATTTCGGGCACTCCTTGAGCCGCCTCGTCATAGGCCAGCGGGCGGTAGATGGCGGCGGTGAGCGTGCCGTCGGGGGAGGTCGGCCGCGCAGGTGCGGCGGCAGGAAGACGGTGGTTCGGTCTTGCCGTCGTCGCGCGCAGCACCAGCCGATCGGTCAGCCCGCTGGTGCCGGCCTTGATGCCCGCGCACCACCCCGCCCAGCGTCGGCCGCACGAAGGCGACGAAGTTTTTATCCTTTGCGATCCGTCTTGTTCTTCATCAGTAACCAGCACCGACGCGAAGTACTGCACCGCCACGCCGGCGTAGCGAATCAGTCCGGCCTGGGGCCGGTCGACGCGGTTACCGCCGGCCCACACGCCGATCTGCCGCAGGTCCTGCAGCTTGCGGTCGATGTAGCCGCGGTCGTCTTCCACGCCGATCAACGCGTTGCGGAATGTGCCGGTGTACCACTTGCCCTCCACCGGCAGCCCCTTGGCGCCGGTCAG
Organism: Gemmataceae bacterium; assembly: GCA_046350215.1. Taxonomy (GTDB): domain Bacteria; phylum Planctomycetota; class Planctomycetia; order Gemmatales; family Gemmataceae; genus JAXMAU01. The sequence continues at coordinate 81,217 of JAXMAU010000015.1, forward strand.
CTGGTAGCGGAAGCGCACCTCGCCCTTGCCCGCCGTGGCGGCCCGTTCCAGGTCGACCTGCAGCCCGAGGTGATACTCGCCCTCGACCAGTGTGTACGTCTTGGTGATGGTGACGTCGTCGATCGTGGTACGGAACGCCACCCGCTGCCGCCGCGCTCCGCCCTCGGCCGTGTCCTCGACGACCGCCTGGCCGTCGCGCAGCACCGGCTCCCAGGTGCGGCGGCCGAGGGTATCGACCGGCCGGTCGCCACGAGAGTCGTTGGGGTCACAGTGATACAGCAGGTGCGACGGCTCGATCCGGTTGGCGTCCCCGTTCACCAGCGGCAGCGTTTCCTCGTCGCCGGCCGGCCGGCCGCTGAACGGGTCGGCCGCCTTGAACTTGTTGAGCCGCACGCTGCGCACCCCCCCGCCGAGCGGGTCGAGCACCACCTGCATCTCGAACGGCGAGTCGGGGTTGTCGGCGCCGAGGGTGAGCAGCCGGGTCGCAGGCGTGACCGACGGCGCGGCCGGCAGCGCCACCGGGGTTGGCTCGCGGTCCTTCCGCGCCGCCGGCTTGGGTGCCGGTTTGGTCGTCGCCTCGCCCTCCTTCTTCTCCGCCACCGGGACCGGCGGGAACAGGCGGGGCCGCACCGTGATGTAGCCGAACATCAGGGCGGAGACCACCACGAAGAACAGGAGGAGGTTACGCTGCTGCATGGGTGCGGAATCCAGAGAGAAAGGCGGGAGGAAGAGGGAGCGAACGCCCCGGGCCGACGGCCAGGGGTCCTCCGCCCTCTCGTCCTCCCGCCCGGCGTCGGGCCAGGTCAGCGACCGTCACGGAGCCGGTCGCCGAGGAAGTTTTCTAGTTGCGGGATCGCGTAAATCTTCTTGATGGTCGCCTCCAGGTCGTACTCGACCCGGCGGTAGCGGAGCGTTTCGCCGTCGAGCAGCACGTAGCAGGCGCGCGGATCGCCGTCGCGCGGCTGGCCGACGGAGCCGACGTTCACCAGCGTCTTGCGGTGGTCCAGCTTGTGGACATAGTCGATCTCTTCGGGGCTGTGAAACACGTAGAGGTCATCCGGCGCCTGTTCGAGGAACACGCCAGGCACATGGGTGTGCCCCTGGAAGCAGTAGCGCTCGACCAGCGCGAAGATGCGTTCCATCTTCCGCTGGTTGTAGATGTCCTCGGGGAAGACGTATTCGTTGAGCGGGTTACGGGCCGATCCGTGGACGAACAGCAGTCCATTCTCACGGTGGGTGCGCGGCCGTTCGGCGAGGAACTCCCAGCGCCGCTCACGGGTCGGCCGGCTTTCGGGCGACGACTCCAGCTGGTCGCGGGTCCAGAAGATGGCGCGCTCGGCCGGGCCGTTGAAGCCTTCGGGGTCGAACATGGCGCCCTGGTCGTGGTTGCCGAGCAGCACCATCTGGCACTTCATCACCAGGTCGACGCACTCGCGGGGGTTGGGGCCGTAGCCGACCACGTCGCCCAGGCAGTAGATCTCGGAGACGTGGTGTTTCTCGATGTCCTTGAGGACCGCCTGCAGCGCTTCGAGATTGCTATGGATATCGCTGATGATGGCCTTCACGCCTGGCTCTCCCGGGATGTGCCGAAGCGCCAGGCCTCGCACTCACGTCCCGCCGTGTGTGGTGAAGCGAACCTGTGTCACTAGGCCCCACCTGGGGAGTTTACCTGTTCAAGAGAAAGGGTGTCAAGGGTTTGAGGCGGGGCGTGGGAGAGCCGCACCGTGGTTTGCCCCCGTGATTTCGCCTCCGTGGTTTTAGCCCCCCGATGAATACACGGGGGGCGGATGCGGGGCGCCCCAAAAGGTGGTCGTCGACACGCACTTGCCCCCGGTGTATTCATCGGGGGCTAATGCGCAGCACCTGGCCGGGGCGCGACACGCCCTCGGTGTGTTACCGGGGGCAAAACAACCGGGACGCGAATAAGCTCCCCCGGTGTGTTCACTGGGGGATATAACAACCGGAGGGGCAAAAGGAGGTGAAGCATGCTCGCCGTCCTTTACACCTGGACGACCTACGGCACCTGGCTGCGAGGCGACGCACGCGGGTGGGTGCGGGACGGGGTAACGTTCCCGGTCGACCCGCCCCTGGAGGCCGCCGATCGTCAACGGCTGCGCTTTCCACCCTGGCTGTTCGCCCGCGCCGACCTGCTGCGGGTAGGCGGTCTGATCGGCGAATCGCTCGGCCAGCGGGCCGGGTTGACGCTGTATGCGCTCACCGTCCAGCCCTGGCACGTCCATGTCGTCACGGCAGTGAACGGGCTGCCGTTCGACCGGGTGGTGAAGTGCGCCAAGGACGCGGTTCGCTGGGGACTACGACCGAGCCGGCCGATCTGGACCGACGGGTATGACAAGCGGTTCTGCTTCGATGAAACTGCGGTCCTCGCGCGCGTGGCTTACGTCGAGCGGCACAACGTCGAGGCCGGGTGGGAGCCACGGCCGTGGGAGTTCCTCACGCCACTTTGCCCCTCGTGAACACACGCACTCGCCCCCGGTTCTTTTAGCCCCGGCATCACCAATACCGGGGCGGATGCGGAGCGCTCCCCGGGGTGGACGTCGACACGCACTTGCCCGATGAATACATCGGGGGCGAATGCGGGTCACCCCAAAGGTGATCGTCGACACGCACTTGCCCCCGGTGTATTCATCGGGGGCCACGCAGCACCTGGCCGGGGCGGTCCTGCAAGCGTTCGACCACGCCGAACAGGGTGCCGGCGAGTGGCCAGTACGACGCCGCCAGGCCGGCGGCGAAACTGGCCGCTTGCCCGGTGCCGCCGCCGTCGTCGTAGGCCAGCACCTCCGGCTTCGGCAGCGCTGCCAGCCCGGCGTTCGCCGGCGCGCTGCTCGGCCGCAAGCGGTCCTGCGCGTCCACCGCCGCCACCGTGATCACCGCCCGCGCGCGTCCGCCGGAGTGCCCAGCGCCGCTCGCGTCGTCGCGTAGTCGGCCCACACCGCCCGGCCGCCGCCCTGCAGCGTCTGCACGAACAGCCGCGGATGCACCTCGCCCTTCCGCTGCTGCGCCGGCAGTACGTTCTCGCCCGCCGCATAAATGCTGTCCGGCAGCCGGCCCTCGACGAACACGGCATATCGGCCGCCGCGCGTCACCTGCAAGTCGACCACCTGCTCGTAGGTCGCCGAGTTGGCGCTCATGTCCAGGCGCATCGGCCCGCCGGCCGACTCGGCGACGACCTCCAGGTCCTCCGCCGGGCGGCTTTTTCCGTCCGGGTCATACTGATACACGACCACCAGCCGGAACGTCGCCAGCGGCCGGCGGTAGACGTCCTCGCCCTCGCGCAGCGGCAACGGGTCGTGCGCCTCGCGCCACTGCAGCGACAGCCGCAGGCGAGCGCCGGCCGGCAGGTCGCGGACGGTTAGCCCGCTCGCCGTCTGCCAGCCGAGGAAGTTCAACTCCGGCGACCAGTTGTCGGCCGGCGGCATCGCGGCGGGAGCGGTGAACTCCATCACCCCGTTGCGGTCCTGGTCCCGGAACATGCCGACCCACGCCTGCCCGCCACTGTCGCCGGCGGCCTGGAACCACAGGGCGGCGCGGAACGGCCGGTCGTTGAAGTAGCGGCTCAGCGCGCTGGAGCCGTCCACCGGGAACCCGTCGGTCCACACCAGCGTCGACGCCACCACGCGGATGCCGAGCAGCGCCTTCAGGTCGGCCAGCAGGCGGAAGTAACGGGCGATCCGGGTGCGATAGGCAGCCTCGTCCTTCTCCAGCGCCGCCTGTTGCGCCAGGTAGTCGCGGCGCTGCTTCTGGGTGTCCTCGTCATCGAGTACCAGCGCCATCACCCTCTCGCGTTCGGCCTGCAGCCGCTCGCGGCGGCGGTCGAGCAGGAGGCGGTCGGCGCGCAGGTCGGCGACGCGGTCTTCCAGGCTGATCGTCATCACCTTCTCGCCGTTGATCGCCCGCGCCACCGCCTGCAGCATGTACGGCGCCGCGGCGTCGAGGCGGATGAGCGTGACCCCCGCCTCCGGTGCTGCCTTCATCAGCGCGCGGGCGCAGCGGGTGCCGTGGCCCTCGCCGCCGGCCGGCGTCGGGTACGGGTCGGGCAACAGGTCGCGGTTCCGCTCGGCGGTCAGGTCGAACAGCACCGGGTCGGGTAGCGCACGGTCGCCTTCCTTCCGCCCCTTGAGCGTCTCCCAGCCGGCGAAGTCGTCGGCGATGACGGCGATCCGCGTGCCCTTGCCGCGACGACCCCGGTCATGAATGCGGGTCAACCCGCTCGCCCGCAGCGCCTGCCACTTCTCTGGCGCCTCCGCCGCCGGACCGGGGACGCCGGTGCGGCCAATCCGCGGCAGGCGGACGGCGACCACCTGCTCGCGCTCGGCCAGCAGCGGGGCGACGTCCTTCGGCACGCCGGCAACGCTCACCAGCGGGCCGAGCCGCCCCTCGATCGTCAGCCCCGGCACGTCGATCGTTTGCGGCCATTCGCGGTCGGTGTCGGCCGGGTTCCAGCCGAGGATCACCTCCATCCGCGTTCGTTTGCCGGCGGCGGTGGGGTCGGCGAGCAGGGCGCGGAGGTCGGGGGCGAATTTGCGCTCCTTGTCGGGAACCGTCGCCTCCTTCGGCCGGCCTGGCGGGATCGGCCAGTCGGGCCGGGCGTAGACCACGCGGACCGGCGACTGGCGGATGAGCGGCGCTCCCTGCGCGCCGGACGACGGCAGCCGGCGGACGTCTTCGACCAGCTTCTCCAGGTTCTCGACCGGGAGAGTGCCGACCAGGCGCGTGTCGCCGGCGCGGGGGTAGCCTACCGCCTCGACGAACCCGGCGTCCTTGGTCAGTACGGCGGCGGTCTGGTCGGCCAGCTGCCGCTGAACGTTGGCCAGGTAGCCGGAGGCGAGGCGGATGTCGACGCGCACTCGCGCACCCTTCGCCGGCAGTTTGGCGCCCTTCGGCGAGAGTACCAGGGTGCGGATGAACCGCTGGCCGAGCAGCTGCGGCACACCCTTCGCCGGGACGGTGCCGGTCAGGCGCGTCGCCTTCGGGTTTTCCGGCTCGTCGGCGGCCGGCTCGTCGTCGGCGTCGCGCTCGAAGCCGGCGGCGGCGAGGGCCTTCGCCATTTCGGCGTACTGGCGCAGCCGTTCGGTGCGGTAGGCGAAGATGTCGTAGCGGATCGCGCGTTCCAGACGGCCGGGTCAGGCGCGCCGGCGGCAGGGCGAACGCGGTGGACAGGCCGCACAGCAGCAGGGCAACGACGCGGCGGAACATGGCGCTGACATCCTCGGCCGGAAGCGGGCAATCCTCATTCTGGCACGGCGCGCGGCAGAATGCACCCTGGGCAATCCCTGTCCTACCATCGGCCGGCCGACGGCAACGGCGTCACGCGACGGCGGGTCAAACGCTCGCCATCGCGCGCGGCTGCGCCGGCTGGCGCGGCTGTGCCGGTTGCGCAGTCGGGGCGGGGCGTGCCGATGGCGGCGCCGCGGCGTACATTCGCTGAAGACGTTTGCCTCCCCCTTACTGGACCGGATGCCATGCGCCTCGTCCTTGTCGTCGTCCTCGTCACCGCTCTCGCCACGCCCGGCCGCGCCGCCGACGCGCCACGGGTCGACATCCACCGGTCGGACCCGTCCGTCGAGCAGGACGGCGTGTTCGGGCTGGTGGAATTCCGCTGCCGCGTCACCGCGCCAGAGGCGAAGAACCCGTTTCAGGACGCCACGTTCGCTGCCGTCGTCACCACGCCGGCCGGCAAGACGGTGCGCGTGCCCGGCTTCTGCGCCGACGCCGCCGGCACAACGTACCGGGTGCGCTACATGCCCGCCGAGAGCGGCCGGCACCGCGTCCGGCTGACGTTCGCCGCCCCCTCCGGCAGCGTGACGACGGACGATGCGTTCACCGTCGCGACGAAGACGCACCCCGGCCCGGTCCGCGTCGACCCGAAGTACCCGCACCACTTCGTCCGCGCCGGCAGCGGTGAGCACTTCTTCTGGAACGGCACCACGACCTACTGGCTGCTCGGCGTCCAGGACGACGCCCGCATCGCCGCCGCCATCGACCGGCTGGCCGCGCTGAAGGTGAACCGCATCCGCGTGGCGCTGAACGCCCGCACCCACAACGGCGGCCGGTGGTACGAGCCGCAGGTGAAGAACTCGCCGCTGTTCCGCTTCTCCATCAACCCGTGGCCGGCAGCCAACCCCGACAGCGTGACCGACCCGCGCTTCGACACCACGCGGTTCTATCAGCCGATGTGGCAGAAGCTCGACCGCCTGGTCGCGCACGCCCGCGACAGGGACGTCATCGTCTCGATCATCTTCCACCTCGACGGCGCGGATAAGGGCGTCGACCCATTCAACGGCGGGCGACGCAAGGGGGAGGGGTACACCGACTATCGCGCCGAGGAGCCGTACTACCGCTACGCCGTGGCACGGCTGGCGGGGTTCCGCAATGTGATGTGGGACGTGACGTACGAGTGGCACCTGTTCCGCGACGAGCGCTGGGTGAACCACTTCGGCGGGCTGATCCGCGCCGCCGACCCGTCGGGGCACCTGATCTCCGTCCACGGCCACGGCCAGTTCCCGTTCTACCGTTCGCCGTGGGCCGACTTCGCCATGTACCAGAGCTGGGACGAGGGCGGCGGGTATCGCTTCCTGCGCCGCGGCCGCGAGCTGGCGGCGAAGGCCGGTCGGCCGATGCCGCAGGTGAACGAGGAGTACGGCTATGAGGACCACTACCCCGGCCCGTGGGGCGGCGGACGCAAGCGGCCGGCGCGGGCGGCGACAACCGCCGGCGGCTGGCATGGGAGATGAGCATGGCGGGCGGCTACCAGACGACCGGCGAGCGCGCCGACGAGCCGGGCCAGGGTGGCTGGATCACCGGGCTGGGCAACGAGCGGATGACGATGCTGACCGGCTACCGCCGCATGGTCGACTTCTTCACCGCGTTCGCGTGGTGGCGAGTGCGACCCGGTCGACGGTCTGGCCGACAAGGGCGCGCTGGTGCTGGCCGAGCCGGCCGACGGTACGCCGTCTATGCGCTCAAGGGCGGTCCGGTAACGCTCAAAGCACCCGCCGGCGGCTGGACGGTGAAGCGGTACAATCCGCGCACGGGGGAATGGTCGAAGGCGGAGGCGGTGACGGCGGCCGGCGACGGGCTGCGCCTGACGTTCCCCGACGCCGACGACTGGGCGGCAGTGGTCGAACGGTGAACGGGTAACACGCCGGGGCTGCGGAGTGGGTGAGACGGCAGCCCGGTGAGCGGTCGATTCGTCGGGGAAGGCGTCCCCGAGCGAGGAGTTGACATGGCGTTTGCGAATCAGGTGGCGATCATCACCGGGGCGTCGAGCGGGATCGGCTGGGCGCTGGCGAAGGAACTGGCGCGGCAGGGAGCGCGGGTCGGGCTGGTGGCGCGGCGAAGCGAGCAGCTGCAGGCGCTGGCCGCCGAGATCACCGCCGCCGGCGGCACCGCCGAATGCGCCGCCGCCGACGTGGCCGATCGGCCCGCCGCGATTGCATCCATTCGCGATCTGGAAAGTCGCCTCGGACCGATCGACCTGCTCATCGCCAACGCCGGCGTCGGCGCGCCGACCACCCTCGACCCGGTCAACATCGCCGTCTTCGAGAAGATGTACCGGGTGAACGTCTTCGGCGTCGTCTACGCCATCGAGGCAGTGCTGCCGACGATGCTCGCCCGCCGCCGCGGGCATATCGCCGCGGTGTCGAGCATGGCCGGCTACAAGGGACTGCCGGGCGAGTGGGGCTACACGTCGAGCAAGGCGGCGGTAAACAACCTGATGGAAGGGTTGCGGATTCAGGTCCGCGACCAGGGGATCGCGGTGACGACCATCTGCCCCGGCTTCATCAAAACGCCGATGACCGAGGTGAACAAGTTTCACATGCCGTGGCTGCTGGAGGCCGACGACGCCGCGCGCCGCATCGCCCGCGCCCTGGCGCGGCGGAAGAAGGTGTTCAACTTCCCCTGGCAGATGGGTCTGCTGATGCGGCTGACACGCTGGCTGCCCGACTGGGTCGTCGCCCGCGCCATGGGCAAGTACAACGAGAACCCGCCCTTCCCGACGACGCCGATCGCTTGACGGCCGCTCACCCGCCGAAGAAGAACTTCTCGGCCGTCCGGCGGAGCAGCCAGTCGCGGTCGCTGGCGGTGAGGAACGGCAGGCCGGACCGGATCAGGTCGATCGACGCGGCGTAGGTGTGCCCCTCGCCGACCTGGAACGGCGAATCGCTCTCCCACATACACCGCTGCGGGCTGAACGCCTTGACCACCCGCTCGATCAGCCCGGCCAGGTCGGTATACGGCGGCTTCTTCTTGCCCAGAGCGTAGAATGCGCCCACCTTCACCATTACCCGCGCGTGCTTCGCCATCGCGCCCAGCGCGTCGACGTCCTTGTCGTCGATCGTTCCGCTCACGCCGATGCGGCACAGGTGGTCGATGATGACCGGGGTGCCGGGGTACTTGCGGCACATGCGGTCTAGCTCGGGCAGGGCGTCGGGGTTGATGAGACAGCTGATCGCCTGGTTGTTCCGCGCCGCGGCGGCAAACATCTTGCCGTAGCCGGCCGCCTGCAGCCAGGTCTTGCCGCTGCCCTCGTTCGCCCGCCCGCCGCGGTCGAGGCCGGGGTAGACGCGAAAGGCACGCACCCCGTGCTTCGCCAGGTCGGTCATCTGCCGATCGACGCCGGCGGCGTTCGGGTCGACGATGGCGGTGCCGACGAACACCCCCTTGTGGGCGCCGATCATGTCGAGCATGTAGCGGTTGTCGAAGCCGTAGTACGACATCTGGATCAGGTTCACCCGCGTCACCCCGACCGGCTTGCAGTGCCGGAACAGCTCGTCGGGGGTGAACGACGCCGGCTTCATGTCGTCCTTCGTGAACCCCTTGGCGAGCGGGTAGTGAATGGTGTCCGGCGTCCAGACGTGAACATGCGCGTCGATGGTGTTCATGGGTGGAGGCCTGGCGCTCCGTGAGACGTAGGTCGCTGCAAGCTCGGGTCTTCGTCGTAGGGGCAGTCGCAGGAGATCGCCTGCCGGCCGCAGCGGGGGCACCGTTCCACGTCACAGCCGGGAACGTGCAGCTGTCCGCTCACCACCGCACAATCGTGGCACGGTTGCTCGGCGGCGCCCCAGTCGTCGCTCTCCTTGCCGTAGGCGACTCGTTCATACTGCTTGCCGCCAATGGAGTAGGTCCGCTGCCGCTGGGCGTCCTCGATCCGTTGGAGCCACCCTTCGGCCACCTCGACGCCGTTGTGCGTAACCACCTTGTCTGCCACGTTACCTGCCTCCGTTGGTGGGCCACCGATCGACGTACTCTCGTCCCCGAACGGTCAGCTGATACAGCCGCTGGATCAACCCGCCCACCTGCCGTGTCTGGCCGGTGTCCTCCAACAGGCCGTCTTCCAGCAAGTAGGCGAGCAGGATGTCCAGGTCGACGAACCACCAGAATTCGTTGTTCGACCGATCTTTCACGAATCGCCGGATGATTCGCTGCTCCAGGTCGCCGTAGCGGCTATTGACCAGTGCCAGATTCAGCTTGTAGACCTGCATCGACTTGCGGTCGATTTCTCCCCGGTCGTAGCGAGTGTGGCAGGTCGGACAGAGGGCGATCAGGTTCTCGAACTTGTGCTCCTTGCACCGCGACCACGGAATGATGTGCGCGAGTTCCACCGGAACCTGGCGACAAGCGGGGATAGCACATCGGTGCCCGCATTCGAGCAATACCGCCCGTTCCAGCTCGGTCGGAATGTCGGGGCGCCTTCCCATCCGCATTGCACCTCCCCGGTGCGACTTTCGCCTTCGCGATTCTACCACGCCGATAACGGTCCGACCAACGCGACTCGGAAACCCGGAGCAAGAGGACGATTCGCGGCGACCGGCGGTGGAAGTGGGGATGACACGTCAGCAATCGGCTGGTATACGCCTGCCTCGCGTTGACTGTTTCCCCCCCAGTCAAGGAGGACGACCCCCCGTGTTCTGGACCAACCTCTTCTACAACCTTGCCTTCTCCGTCCTGCTCGGCGTCAGTGTCAGCGAGCAGGGCGACTACTACCCGATGGCCGAGGTCGAGAGCGACTGCGCGTGCCAGCCGTGCGTGTGCCCCAACGGCGTTTGCCCGGCCGGCTGCCCGACCGCTTGCTGCCCGAACGGCGCTTGCCCGACTGGCTGTCCGACGGCCTGCTGCCCGAACGGCGTTTGCCCGACGGGGTGCGGCAAGGGCTGCTGTGCGACCGGCAGTTGTCCGACCGGCTGCCCGACGGCCTGCTGTCCGCCGGGCGGTTGCCTGTCGCCAGTGCTGGTCGGCCAGGGATGCAACTCCAGTAGTGGCGTCTGCGGCTCGATTTGCCTCGTGCCGTCCGGCGGTCCGGCGAACGTGATGCAGGTTCTCCACACCACCCCGATGCCGACGCCGCGGCAGTACGTCGTGAAGGTCGACCTGGTCGACGGGCCGCGCGAGGTGGCACCGTCGGGCACGACGTTTGTCGTCACCCCGAACGTGCCGGATTCCCTGGAACGGATCGGCGTCGACGAGGGCCGCCGGCTGTCGAACCGCGTGACCGCCACCGTCCGCGAAAGCGGCCGCGGGGGCGTCGAGCTGGAGCTGGGCGTTGCCGCCTGCAGCGGCAAGGCGTGCCAGCAGTACCACGTCAAGAAGACGGTCCCGCTCAACACCGCCACGCGCGTCGTCCTGAGCGGGAACGGCCCGGAACCGTGTACCGCCGAGGTGGAGGTGCGGCCGAACCTGCCGATGCCGACCCCGGTGGCGCTACCGCTGCCGGTGCCGCCGTATGTCCCGTTCCCGCACCCGACGATGCCGCCGGCGCCGGTTCGCGTGGCCGGGATGCTGCCCGAGCCGATGCCGCTGCCGGCGCCGACTGTCGCCGGCACCGAGCCGTTCGCGCTGTGCTCGTTCACGCCGCCGCCGCGCGGCCGTAGCTCGCATTTCAGCCTGGTGCATGAGGACGGCGAAGCGCGCTGAAGATGCAGGGCGACGGCATGGCCACCACCTGCATGCGGATGACCGTCGAGACGGCCGAGGCCGGTAAGCTTCGCGTCGCTGCCGGGACGAAGCGGGTCCACGTCAGCGGCCAGGACTGGAAGGGGCAAGCCGACCGCGTCGAGGTCGGCGCCCCGGCGGAGCTGCGTCGTGCTGTGCGGCCACGTCCGGGTGACGGCCGAGCAGATCGGCCAGAACGCCACGGGAAGGCGGACGCCGTCACCGTTCTGCTGCGGCACGGCAAGTTTGAGCGATGCTGCCGCGAGGCGAAGTAAGGGAATACTCGTTAGCCCCCCGTGACCACGGGGGCTTCTTCGCGCGCCGCCCGCGGGTGGACGTCGACACGCACTTGCCCCGGTCGTGGTCACCGGGGCTAAAATGTCCAGGCTAACTCGCCAGCGCTTGGCGGCGACGGCAGCGGCGTTCATGGGAATGCCACGCCGGCGGCGGGTCGGCCCACGGCGGCGGGAACGCCCCGCGGACCGGTTGCCGCGGCTCACGCTGCTTGTACTTCTTCATGGTCGCCAGGGCATGCGCCCGTCTCGGCCGGATCCCTGCCCGGCCAGTAGCCGCTGCCTGGCTTGCGGCGCCATCCAGCCACTGCGGCGCCTCGCCCGGCGCCGTCAGCGTCAGGTACGGCCGGTGCCCCTCCGAACGCCGCATCTGCCCGAGCATCCATTGCCGCAGCGTCACCGGGCCGTCGAACAGCGACGGGTCAAGGACGTACCACTTCTGTTTCTCGCCGTCGAGGCGGACGCGGACCATCGGCGCGACGTGGTACGCCCAGGTGACGTAGCCCTTGGCAGTGTATTTCGTGCGCGCGTACAGCTCCTCGCCGTTGGCGACCGACCAGATCTTGCGCGGCTTGAAGCCCTGCTTCTGCAATCGCTCGCACATCAGGTGGGCGCGGGCGTAACAGCCGTCGGTGGGATAGCGGAAGGCGAGATCCGTCTGCCCCGCCAGCCACTTGAACACCTCGTTCGCCTTGGCCAGCGAGATCGTCTCGCCCTTCGGCAGCTGCGGGGTCGACGGCGGCGGGCCGACCTTCGGGATCGGCGTGTTGCTGATTCGCAGCTCGACCTCGTAGCCGCTCGTCGCCAGGTGGTTGAACACCTGCCGCGCCGACGGCTCCGAGACGTAGTAGCCGAACAGCGAGTAGCTGGTTGATCCTTTTTCGCGGTAATAGACCGTACTGGTCGTGACAACGGCCGCCTTGCCCCGGGCCGGCGCCGTCTCGTTCGCCGCCGGCGCGAGCGCCGTCACCGCCGCCAGCAGCACTACCAGAGATAGGGCACGCCACCGCTTGGAACCGCTCACCGTTGTCGCCCCGCCGCCAACCAGTTGTCGCCCACCCGCCGCCGCTCCTATCGTAACATTGATCCCGCGCCGAATGAAAGCGGGTACTACACGAAGAATCGGGGGGTTGATGACGATGCGTACGCTTCTGGTGATGACGGTTGTACTGGCCCTGCCGCTGGCCGCCTCGGCGGAGGAGAAGGGGAGCAAGAAGGTGACCTCGCCGCTGCAGTTCACCATGAAGGGGATCGACGGCAAGGACGTCGATCTGGCGCAGTACAAGGGCAAGGTCGTGCTGTTCGTCAACGTCGCCAGCCAGTGCGGGCTGACGCCGCAGTACAAGGGCTTGCAGAAGCTGCACGACACCTACGCCGAACAGGGGCTGGTGATCGTCGGCGTGCCGGCCAACGAGTTCGGCAAGCAGGAGCCGGGCAGCGACGCCGAGATTAGCGACTTTTGCACGGCGAAGTACGCGGTCAAGTTTCCGCTGCTGTCGAAGGTGGTGGTCAAGGGCGACGGGATCACCCCGCTGTACCAGTTCCTGACGTCGGCGAAGACCAACCCGAAGTTCGCCGGCGAAATCAAGTGGAACTTCACCAAGTTCCTCGTCGGCCGCGACGGCACCGTCGTCAACCGCTTCGAGCCGCGCGTCGACCCGCAATCGAAGGAGGTCGTCGCCGCGATCGAGACGGCAGCGCTCGAAGAAGTGAGCGCCGCCGGCCGCGCGGGGCATCGACCCGCGCGGCCGCCTTCACTCCTCGCCCGGCTCGTGGACCTGGACCGGCCGCTTGCGCACCACCGAGTCGACCGTCACCAGCGCCAGCGCCGCCCAGATCAGCCCGAAGCTGACCTGCTGCACCGGCCGAAACGGCTCGTCCAGCACCAGCACCGCCACCAGGAACTGCAGGGTCGGCGCCAGGTATTGCAGGAAGCCGAGCGTGGTCAGCCGCAGCCGCCGCGCCGCGGCGACGAAGCACAGCAGCGGCACCGTCGTCACCGCCCCGGCCGCCACCAGCAGCCCGTCCGTCTGCCAGCCCAGCCGGCCGAACGACGCCGCGTCCTGCATGGTGCGGAAGATGAGGAACCCGACCGCCGCCGGCAGCAGGAACAGCGTCTCCACCGTCAGCCCGACCACCGCGTCGACCGGCGCCACCTTGCGCAGCAGGCCGTACAGGGCGAACGAGGTGGCCAGCGTCAGGGCGATATACGGCGGCTCGCCCAGCCGCACGATCAGGTAGGCCAGCCCGCCCGCCGCCAGCGCCAGCCCCAGCCACTGCGCCCGCCGCAGCCGCTCGCCAAACACCACCAGCCCGAGTAGGACATTCAGCAGCGGGTTGATGAAGTAGCCGAGGCTACTCTGCATCACCTGGCGCGACCACACGCCGTAGATGAACACGAACCAGTTGACGGCGATCAGGACGGTGGTGGCGGCCAGCAGCCAGCAGGTCCGCGGCGTGCGCACGGCGGCCCACACCGCCGGCCACCGGCCCAGTATGGCGACGATCACCGCCAGGAGTACCACGCTCCAGACGATACGGTGCGCCAGCAGCTCCGCCGGCGGGACGGCGGCGACGGCGCGGAAGTAGAGCGGCAGCACTCCCCACAGCCCGTAGGCCGCCAGCCCGAACAGCAGCCCGGCCCGCGAATCGACCTGTTCTGACGACGCCACGAACGCACGTCCCCCCACGCCGCCGCCTCGTTCCGTGCGGCCTGCCACCGTTATACGGCCGATCGCCAGCGCTGGCCGGATCCGCCTCGCCGAGACAAACCCCTTGCACCGGGACACGCTGCTTGCGACGATGCAGGGGTTCCTTCCCGCTGTCTGTCGACCGCACGCTGACGGCCGCGGCCTCGCGGCCGGGAGATGTCATGGCGGACCTGCACGACGACCCCGACCTGCCTGCCGGAGAGAGGTACACGCACCCGTTCCCCTCGCCGGGAGGGTTCGAGACTGCCCTGGTTGGCCTGCCGATCCCGCCGCTGCCGGATGGGCCGAGGAGCTGGCCGCGCGTGCCGCGCTACGAGATCGTCGAGCAGCTGGGCCGCGGCGGGATGGGGGTGGTCTACAAGGCGCGGCAGCTCGGCCTCAACCGCACGGTCGCCCTCAAGATGATCCTCCACGGCGAGCTGGCCGGCGAGGAGGAGCTGCGCCGCTTTCGCGCCGAGGCGGAGGTGGTGGCGCACCTGCAGCACCCGAACATCGTGCAGGTCTACGAGGTCGGCGAGGTCGGCGGGCAGCCGTTCTTCTCCCAGGAGTTCATCGACGGCGGCAGCCTGGCCGAGCGGCTGATCGCCGGCCCGTGGGTGGGCCGCGCCGCCGCCGAGCTGATCGAGACGCTCGCCCGCGCCATTCACGTCGCCCACGAACGGGGACTGGTCCACCGCGATCTCAAACCGGCCAACATCCTCCTCACCCGCGACGGGATCCCCAAGATCGCCGACTTCGGCCTCGCCAAGCGACTGCAGCAGGAGGCTGGCCAGACCCAGACCGGCCACATCATCGGGACGCCCAGCTACATGGCGCCCGAGCAGGCGAGTGGGCTGGTCCGGGCCACCCGTCCGGCGACGGATGTCTACGCGCTGGGCGCCATCCTCTATGAGCTGCTCACCGGACGACCGCCGTTCCTGGCGGCGACGATGCTCGACACGCTCGAACAGGTCCGCCGCCACGACCCGGTGCCGCCGCGGCAGCTGCTGCCGACGGTGCCGCGCGACCTGGAGACGATCTGCCTGAAGTGTCTCGACAAGACCCAGGACCGCCGGTTCGCCACGGCCGAGCAGCTGGCCGACGAGCTGCGCCGCTTTCTCCGCGGCGAGCCGATCCGGTCGCGGCCGTTGTCGCCGTGGCATCGCGCGGCGAAGTGGGTGCGCCGCCAGCCGGCGATCGCCGCCCTGTCCGCCCTGGTCCTGCTGATTACCGCCCTGGGCATCGCCGGCATCGTCTGGCAATGGCGGCTGGCCGAGCGGCATCGCCAGACGGCCGAGACGCGGGCGACGGGAGAGATCGCCGCCGGCGTGGCGCGCGAGGCGGCCCTCGCCTCGGCGCGCCCGCCACCTGTACTTTCACCAGGTCGGCCTGGCCGACCGCGACTGGGGCAAGAACGAGCTGGATTCGGCGCGGCGCTTCCTCGCCGCCACCCCGCCGGCGCTGCGTCACTGGGAGCACGACCTGCTTCGCTGGCGGTGCGGCGCTCAGCTGCTGGAGATCGCGACCCCGAGCTTCGGCGTGGCCTTCAGCCCCGACGGCAAGTGGATCGCCACCGGCAACGGCGACCGCGTGTTCGTCTGGGACGAGGCCGGCCGGTTGGTCCGGCAGCTGGCCTGGCCCGTGGCGGGGAACACGGCGATTTACCAGGTCCGCTTCTCGCCCGACGGCCGCCGCCTGGCCGCTGGCGGTAGCTGCCGCCACGTCCCGGTCTGGGACACGGCGACGGGGCAGCTGGTCCACCAGCTCGGGCCGCACGTCGACCGGGTCCACCGGCTCGCCTTCTCTCCCGACGGCCGCCGCCTGGTCTGCGGCAGCGGCACCCGCGTGCGCGGCGCCGCGGTCGTCTGGGACCTGCCCGCCGGCACCCGACGCCACACCTTCACCGATCACAAGGACGCGGTCGATTTCGTCGCCTACAGCCCCGACGGCAAGCGCATCGCCACCGCCGGCTGGGACAGCCGGGTCTTCGTCTACGACGCGGCGACCGGCCAGTCGCTGCGCATGCTGACCGGCCACGTCCACGACATCGCCTTCGCCCCCGACAGCCGGCACCTCGCCACCGCCGGGGTCAACCAGACGATTCAGATCTGGGATGTGGATAAGGGAGCGGTGGTGTCCACGTTGACCGGGCACACCGATGAGGTCGGCGCCCTCGCCTTCGACGGCCATGCCCGCCTCGCCTCCGCCGGCATGGACACTGCCATTCGCGTCTGGGACTGGCGGACGGGCGAACTGCTCCATATCATCCGCGGCGCCGGCTACCGGGTGCAGCAGCTGGCCTTCAGTCCCGGCGGCGACCGGCTGGCCTCCTCCGGCCCGTCGGTGCGGGTGTGGAACCCCGAGGCCGACCAGGACGCCCGGCGGATCGCCCGGTTCACCGAGCGGTTCGCGCTCGCTCCCGACGGCCGACTGCTCGCCACCGTCACCGCCGAAACCCATGCCGTCACCCTCTGGGACACGCGCACCGGACTGCCGCGCTTCACTCTGCCCGGCACGAGCGCCCGGCCGCCGGCGCTGGCCTTCGCGGCGGGCGGAACGGTCCTGGCGGTCGCGTCGGTCGGCGGGGACGTCCAGCTCGTCGATCCGGCCGACGGGCGCATCCGGCACACCCTCCGGCATGCCGGGGTGCGACTGGTTGCCTTCCACCCCGACGGCCGCACGCTGGCCACGGTCGCCCAGCGGAAGAAGGAGAGCGAGCTGCGCCTGTGGGATGTGGCGGACGGCAAACTGCGCCAGCGCTGGCCGCTGGGCGTGATCGGGGTTCGCAGCCTGGGATTCGCCGACGGCGGTCGCCTGCTCGTCGTCGGCGGGCGAAGCGGCGACACGGGCCGCCTCCTGGTCGTCGACAGCGCCACCGGAGAAGTGGTCCGGCAAAGGGACGGCGACGCCTGGGAGAGCCTGGCGTGCGACCCGGCCGGGGCGCGCCTGGCGCTGGCCTCCCTCACCGGCGAGACGACCCTTCGCGACACCGAGAGCGGTACGGCCGCTCTGACGGTGCCAACCGCGGCGCGGGCGATCGCCTTCAGCCCCGACGGGCAACGGCTGGCAACCGCCAACCGGGCGATTACCCTGTGGGAGAGCGCGTCGGGCCTGGAGAGTCTGACGCTGACGGTGCCGCGCCGCGCCCTGACCGACTGTTACTTCACAGACACGACGCGGCGGACATTTGGCGTCTTTTTCACCCAGGTCGAGGTGGCGACCGACGCCGTCGCCGGACGAACCTGCGAGGGCAGCGTCTGGCTGTGGACGCCGCACACCCCGCCGCCGCGCCCGGTCCGCACCACCGTCGTCCCGATCGCGCGCTTGCCATCGGGCGAGGTTCCCGACGCTGCCCTGGCCGCGTATGGGATTCGCGTCGGCGGCATGGGCAAGATGATGCGTCACGAACCCACCCCCCTCGTCCACCTGCCGCTCGGCCTCGCCGCTTTCCAGGGCGGGACCACCGCGCAGCTGCGCCAGACGCGCGTGCTGACGTTCGACCAGCCGGTGCGCGGCGTCGCCCTGACCGTCGCCGGTCTGCAGGGCGGCGCGTCGATCGCGATCTGGCGTCTGGAGGCGCTGGACGCTTCTGGCCAACTGCTCGCCACCACCGGCGAGCCGGAATATAGCAAGGACCCCCTGCCGCGCACCTATCGCCTGCGCGCCGACGGCATCGCCGCCGTCCGCTGGGTCACCGACAACCGCGGCATCGGCGACCAGGCGTGGGCCACGTTCACCTCGCCGCCGGTGGTCGAGATCGTGCTCGAACGGTGACGCAACGCGGCTCACTCCCGCCCCAGCAGCGCGTCGATCACCCAGCAGCCGCGGACGTGCCGGCCGCCGTGGCAGTGCGCCAGCAGCGCCTCGTCCTCACAGCCGGCGTCCTCCAGCGCGTCGCCCAGCACCGGCAGGTCGGTGTAGCGGCGCTCGCGGTCGATCAGGTCGGCCAGCGACCGCACGAAGTGGTCGTTCCACCCCAGCCATGCCGGGTCGATCACCGCCGCGCGAAACGGGTTGCCGACGACGTCGCGAAACAGCGCCTCCTGCACCTGCCAGGTCCAGCGCGTCACCTGATAGACGTCCTTGCCGTGCGCCGCCTGCTTGTACACTTCCTGCTCCATCGCCGAGCGGGCGTACAGGGTGCCGTAGGAGACGGTCAGGTAGTTGACCGCCGTCACCGCGGTCATCGCCGCGGCCCGGTCGGCGAACCCGGCGGCGCCGATGAAGCCGATCTCCCACGCCCCCTTCCAGGCGTGCGTCAGGACGTCGGTGCCGATCAGCCCGTCGGCGAAGCGCTCGGCCGCCTCCACCGCCGCCCGGCAGCGCTCGTCGATCAGCAGCGGCCACACCTGGCGCACACAGGCGCACAGAAAAAGCCGCAGCTTTCGCTCGCTGATCGGCACCGGGCTTTCGCGCAGCAGCTCGTCGAACACGATCGATCCGGCCAGCCAGTCCGCCTCGGTCATGCCTCGCCCTCATCCGCCCGGTTCCACCGGAGGACGTTCGCCGCCTCTGCCTTCAGTGTACCTCCGCGCGCCGCCCGCCGTCGATTTTCCGCCGCGCCGCTCCCAATCGGAATACAACATCTCCATCATCCCTGGACGACACCGATCCGCCGCCCGGCGGACCGCCTGGTTCGGTAAGGGAGCCGCGATGAAACGCCGCGGATTCACTCTGATCGAACTGCTGGTGGTGATCGCGATTATCGCGATCCTCATTGGTCTTCTTTTGCCGGCGGTGCAGAAGGTGCGTGAGGCGGCGGCGCGCATGCAGTGCGCCAACCACCTCAAGCAGCTCGGCCTCGCCGCCTTCGCCCACGACGGCGCCTTCGGCCGCTTCCCCGCCGGGGTCAACATCCCCGTCGGCTTCGGCGACGGCATGCTCTATCCGAGCAACGTCCTGTACACCTCCGGCCGGCTGGGCGAGCCACCGCTACCGGGGCAGTTCGTGTCGTGGCCGATGGCCCTGCTGCCGTTCATCGAGCAGGACAACCTGCGCAAGACTCTGAACACCGCCAACAGCCAGTACGCCAACTGCGACGGGCCGACGGCGCCCGGCGCCCAGGTGATCCGCATCCTCCTGTGCCCGTCCGACCCGATCCGCAGCACCGTCACCACCTACGTCCGCGGCGGCACCACCTACTACTTCGGGATGACCAGCTACGGCGGCAACAACGGCACGCGGTCGTGGTACGTCGACGTCAATTACTCCGTCGACGGGGTGTTTCACATCAACAGCAGCGTTCGCGTGGTCGACCTTTTCGACGGCACGTCGAACACCCTGCTGTTCGGCGAGCGCTACCACCGCGACCCGGTGTACACCGACATCGACGGCCTCGGCGGGTGGGCGTGGGCGAACTACCTGGCCGGCCAGGACTACCTGTTCAGCAGCCGCGTGCCGATCAACTACCTGATCCCGCCCGGCACTCCGCTGACCAACGCGACCAAGGATCCGCGGGTAGCGGCGTTCGGCTCCGGCCATCCCGGCGGGGCCAACTTCACCTTCGCCGACGGGTCGGTGCGCTTCCTCACCCTGACCAGCAATGCCGACCTGCCGCTGCTGCAAGCGCTGTCCACGCGCAGCGGCGGCGAGGTCGTCCCCTGACCGGCGCCCACTGATGCGACTGCCCGCCCCCCTGCTCCTGGCGTTCGCCCTCATCGCCGTGGTCGGCTGCGGCCCGCGTCCGCCGGCGGTCGTCCCGGTCGAGGGCCGGGTCCTGCTCGACGGCCGGCCGCTACCGCACGCCGAGGTGCAGTTCCTGCCGGAGCTGCGCGACTTCGGCGCTGAGCTGAACTCGACCGGCGTCACCGATGCGACCGGCCGCTTCCGCCTCCGTTGCCTGTACCGCAGCCAGGACGGGGCAGCCGTCGCCCGCCACCGGGTGCTGGTGACCGAGGCGGCGATGCCCGACGCGCTGCGCTCGCCCGCGGGTCAGGGTCGTTACGCCCAGCACCTGCGCGGACTGGCGAACCGGCCGATCCCGCCGGTGTATGGCAGCGTCGCCGCCACCCCGCTGCGCGTCGACGTTACGCCCGCCCGGACCGAATACGAGATCCGTTTAACCCGCTGACTCCGTCACCGCCGCCCCTTCTTGGCGTCCGGCAGGGTGACGTAAGCGGTGACGCCGGCGCGGCACGGCAGCGCGCCGCTCGGCTTGCTCAGCCCCAGGTCGGCCGGGTTCACCGTGAACAGCAGGTCGAGGTACACCGCCTCGGGCCGCTCGGCGTTCTTGGCGTAGCTCCAGCGAAACGTCGCCACCGCCCGCACCGGCACCTGCCGGCCGTCCACCGCCAGCACCGCCTCGACCGGAGCAAACTCTACCGTCGTCGTCTTCTTTTTGCCATTGACCAGCGTCGCCCGCCGCTCCGTGACCAGGGCGCCCATCGCGCGAACGGTGAGCGTCACCACCGGGGTGCGGCCGTCACGGAGCAGTTCGCCGAGCACCCGGCGCGACTGGTCGCCGTTCTTCTGCGCCAGCTGCTCGCACCGCAGCGTCAGGCTGGCCGTCGGCTTGCGCGGATCGAACGTGAACGTGCCGGCGCCTGCCGGCCGGCCGTAGAAGAAGTTGGGCCACAGCCGCTCTTCCGGATCGCGAAACTCCACGTCACAGGTCGCCCAGCCGGGCTGGCGATCACTGACGTGGAACACCGTCCCCGGCTCCGGCGGCTGTTTGCCCTTCTTCTGCGCGACGGCGACCGCAGGCATCACGACGAGCAGCAGGCCAACCGGCAGCGTCAGGCGCATCATGGCGGCGGACTCCTCGGTCACTTTTCGGGTCGCGAAAGGTCGAGTAACAGCAGGTAGCCGTCGGCGTGTCCGCCACCGAAGCGCGGCTGCGGACCGCCGGCGATCGGCGCGCCGTCGACCGCACCGCCGACGAACAGCACGCGCGGCCGACCGTTGGGCCGGCCGGTGACGACGCCCCAGCGCTCGCCGTCGCGGAGGTCCACCGCCCCAGTCCCCGGCAGCGTCGACGAGAAGCGCAGCGAGGTGAAGTCGCGGCTGAACACCGCCACATACGGCCCGGTCGGCTCGCCCCGGTGCAGTGCGTTGCCGGTCTGGATCAGGCCCCACGCCGACTTGCCGCCGACACACACCGACCCGTCGGCGGCGAACCCGAGCGTGTCCACCCAGATGCTATTCGGCTTATCCCGATCCTTCAAGTAGGCTAGCCACAGCGTGCCGCCAATCACCCGCAGCGTGGCCGGGTCGAGCTTGATCAGGTACGCGCAGCTGAGTACGCCGGCGCCCCACGCCGACATGCCCAGCCCGTCCAGCCGCGGCGTCGGTCGGCGAAGATCGAACGGCTCGCGAGTGAGTACGCTATTACCGCCATCAGACCAGGCGTAGAGTAACAGATTACCGTCGGCGTCGAACTTCACCCGGCGAATGGCCGAGTCGGACACCAGGCGCAGGTTGTCCAGCCCGACCAGCGGGCCGTCCCAGTTATACAGCTCGTAAAGCAGTGTGCCGTCGGGCCGATGGATGTTCAGCACCGGGTCGCGGTACGGCTCGCGGCCGGTCTGCCAGTGATGCTCGCCGCCGCGGACGACGGTGCCGTCGACCGGGTTGACGGCGGTGGTGCGGACGGCGGTGCTCCCCCTGCCGGGTGGTGATCCCGCCGGGCACCACCGTGACCGCCTCCGGCTTGCCGTCGGCCGACAGCACGCGCAAGTCGGCCGATTGCGGCGCACCTTGCCGTCGCCGGTCAGCTGCACCGATGGAGCGTCGGACGGCCCCCGCCGGGTGGCCAGCCACAGCACCCGGTCGGCCGCCGGCGTCAGCTTGGCGACGTAGACCTGCTCGCATCCGCCGCCCTTCAATCCGGTGTCGCGCGGCCCGGCGCGGTCGGGGTGGCCACCGCGTCGATGCCGTCGCGGCCGGCCCGGTCAGGTAGATGCACCCCGCCGCGTCGACCGCCGCCCCGGTCGCCCCGCCGGCCCGCCACGGGAACCGGCTGACCGATTTCACCGCCGACAGGTCGGCCGACAGCCGGACGACAAACGCGGTGGCGTTCTCGTGGGTCCAGGCGAACGGCTCGGTCAGCGGCCGGCCACTGCTGCGATCGAGTATGACCTTACCCGCTTTGTCGCGCTGCGGCACTGGCTCGGGCGGCTTCGGCGCCGCCGCGTCGCGGCCGAGGACGACCGGACGCATCCCGCCGACCGCCAGGTCCGGGCCGAGCGTCACCCCGACGGCGACCACGGTGCCGTCGGGCTGGAACCCGCCGCCGACCAGCCACTCGGTGCCGCCGCCGCCCAGGTAGCCGGCCGCGACCACCCGGACGCGGTCGGCCGGCGCCTCGAACTTGCGCGACAGCTGCACATGCCGCGACTGGCACCAACCGGCCGCCGGCAGCAACGCGACGACCAGCGCACACAGCAAGGTGGGACGCATCGGGCGGCCTCCGCGGGGGAAAGCACGATGGAACGAGTAACGTCTTACTTGACCTTGCCGCCGGGGAGTTCGGCGAGGTTGCCGAACAGGTGAACGAGCGATCGCATCAGGCTTCGCCAGTCGCCTTCGTGCAAACTCTCGTTGGGCGCGTGGGCGTTGCTCTGCGGATCCTCGATCCCCAGCAGCAGCGCCGGCGCTCCGCCGAACAGCTCGGCGAGCGGGCCGACGAACCCGATCGTGCCGCCGCAGCCGATCATCGCCGGCTCACGGTCGAAGCCGCGGTGCATCGCCTGCAGGGCCGCCTCGAACGCCGGCCCGGTCGGGCTGGTCATCCACCACTTGACCGAGCTGCCCGCCGGCGTCACCGTCACCTTCGCGCCCCACGGCGGGTTGGCCGTCAGCGCCGCCTTGAGCCGCTCGAACACGGCGTCCGGGTCCTGGTCGGGGACGATACGGCAGCTGACGATCGCCCGCGCCCGCGGCAGCACCTGGTTGGACACCTGCTTGATCGAGCTGGCCTCCTGGGCGATCACCGTCACCGCCGGCTGGCGCCACGTCTGCTCGTAGACGTGCCCGCCGCGCGGCAGCGCCAGGTCGACCCCGTCGGGGATGCCCAGTTCCTTGCGCAGCTTGGCGACGTCGAGCGGCAGCGCCTGCATCGCCTGCCGCTCGCGCTCGGTCATCGGCCGCACGCCGTCGTAGAAGCCGGCCACCGGCACGCGGTCGTGGTCCCAGAACAACCGCGCCAGGATCACGTTTAGCGCCAGCGCCGCATCGGCCAGGGCGCCGCCGGCCATGCCGCTGTGAACCGGCATGGCGGCCGTCTGCACCTCCACCTGAACGGCGACGATGCCGCGCAGCGAGTAAGTAATACTCGGAAGACCGACCTCGATGTTCTCGGTGTCGTTGACCACGATCACGTCGGAGCGCAGCCGGTCCTTGTGAGCGGCGAAGAAGCCGAGCAGGTTCTTCGAGCCGACCTCCTCCTCGCCCTCGACCAGCATCTTGATGTTCACCGGCAACCGGCCGACGGTCTGGCGGTAGGCGGCGATGGCGGCCAGCTGGGCGGTGATCGCTCCCTTGTCGTCGGCGGCGCCGCGAGCGAACAACCGGCCGTTCTTGCGCGTCAAAGCGAACGGGTCGGCCTGCTCCCAGCGGGCGTCGCCGACGTCGTTGACCGGCTGCACGTCGTGGTGGGCGTAGAGGAACACGGTCGGCTTGCCCGGCGCGTCCAGCCATTCGCCGTAGGCGTAGGGGTACGAATCGGCGGTCTGCAGCACGTCGACGTTTTCCAGCCCGGCGCGGCGCATCTGTTCGCAGGTGAGCGCCGCCGACTGGCCGATCTCGCGGGCGTGTTCGCCGTCGGTGCTGATGCTCTGGATGCGGACCAGCTCGGCCAGGTCTCGCACCAGCGTCTCGTGGTTGGCGTCGAGCCAGCCGAGTGCCGCCTGGTTGCTCATCGGTCGATCCCTCGCTCGGGTGTGCGCCGCCCGCGGTGCGCGGGCCTCGTCGCCAGGGCATCCTATGCACCCGCCACCCGCGAGGAAACGGTGGCGAGGCCGAACCCCGGCGTGACTCCGACCGGCCCCGAAAACCTCACCACAGAGTTGTCATGCCGCAACGCTGGCGGCGGCATGCGGCGTACCGACCGGCCCCGTCGGGAGGAGGAACACCGCATCACATGCCCACGCAAAACCGTGGGCATGGCACCCAATGCCGATGACGAGTTTGGCCAAGTGGAGGACTACTGGCAAAAAAGCCGTCCCTCGATAGGGTGGGAGCTTACCACAGCAACCATCTATCAAGGAACGGCTTATGTCGAGCAATGCTCGGGCGGCCAGGCGGCGGCGGCAGGCGCAAACCTTTGTTGGCTGCCTGCGGCAGTTTCTCACACCGGCGGTACTCAAGCAAGCCCACCAGGCCTGCCGTCGACCACCTCGGCATACCCGCTGGACGCTCCAGCCGCTGTTACTGGTCCTGCTCACCCTGACCTGGTGTACCGGCGATTCCCAGCCCGAGCGGTTTGAGACGGCCCGCGGCTTCTGCGTCGTCCTGACGGCCAAACGCCGCCGCCCCGGCCAGACGGTCAGCGGCTTTCAGAAGGCCCTCGCCCGCTTGCCGCTGCCCGCCCTCCGGGTCATCGCCGCCGCCATCCGCCGCCAGTTCCTGGAGCGCTTTGCCGGGCTGCTGGCGGTCGGCGGATGGGTGCCGTTCGGCTGCGACGGTACCCGGCTGGAGTGCCCGCGGACGGCCGAGTTGGAGCGGCATCTGGGCGAGGCCGGCAAGCCGGGGACGGCGCCGGCGGTGTGGCTGACCGCCCTGGTACACCTGCCGACCGGGCTGCTGTGGAGCTGGCGGTTGGGCAAGGGCACCGCCAGCGAACGCGACCACCTGCGTCGCCTGCTGCCCACGCTGCCTCCCCGGGCGCTGGTGGTGGCCGACGCCGGGTTCACCGGGTTTGAGCTGGCCGGCGCTCTGGCCGACGCCGGCGTCGCGTTCCTGATTCGCCAGTCCTCCAAGGTGCGGCTGTACCCGGTGGCCAGCGGGTCGCGGGAGACGTGGCGGGATGGCCCCGTGTACTACTGGCCGGACGCGGCCCAGAAGCGACGGCGGCCTCCGCTGCGGCTGCGGCTGCTGCGGCTGGCGGGGCACGGCGGCAAGGGGGACGTGTGGCTGCTGACGAGCGTGCTGGATCCGGCCCAGTTGTCGCTGGAGACGGCGGGGCGACTGTACCGACTACGCTGGGAAAGCGAGGGCTTCTTCCGCACGTACAAGCGAACGGTCGGAAAGGTAAAGCTGGTCAGCCGGACGGTAGCGCTGGTGCATCGGGAGGCGGAGGGATCGCTGCTGGCGGTTCAGTTGCTGCTGGCGCAGGGGGCGACGGGGCTGCTGGCGGTGGCGCGAACCAGGGCCGCGGTGAGCAGCCCGCGGCAAATCCTGCGGGAGATCCGCCGCGAGATCCAGCAGGCCGGGCGAGGGCGGCGGTCCAGCAGCTACCGGGAGCGGATCGGACGGGCGACGCGAGAGCGGCGGCGGCGACGGAGTGGCAAAGAGAAGCGGCCGTGGCCACAGAGTTGTCATGCCGCAAGGCGGCACCCTGAACCCATGAAAATGGGCGCCTATTAGTGAACAGATCATCAGATTGAGGGCGTCTTTTCAGAGCAGGACACAGAGGAACACAGAGGAAATAAAAGATGAAAGAGAGTGAAAATATGAAGTGTGGGTGCCATGCCCACGCTTCGTGGGCATGCGGCGTTGCACCGACCGGCCCCGTCATAGAACGCCGACGGCGGCTCAGTTGGCCGGCGAGTGCGGACCGAGGAAACTGATCAGCCGCGAGACGAATACCAGCAGGCCGATCACGCTGGCGGTCAGGCTGGCCAGCAGCACGGCGCCGGCGGCGATGTCCAGCGCCGGCCATGCCCGTTCGCGCGTCTCCTCGTCGAGATGGCGGAACAGCGTTTCGATCGCGCTGTTGAACAGCTCGGCGGTGAGCACCAGGCCGATACAGCCGAGCAGCAGACACCACTGCTCCAGCGTGCAGCTGAACACCACCGCGGCGGCCACCACCAGCACGGCGAAGAAGCAGTGGACCGAGAAGCTGGAGTGGCCGCGGATGCCCAGCTTGATGCCGCGGAAGGCGACGGCGAACTTGCGTCCCCACGGTTGCGGCGGTCGCCGCTCCGCCTCTTCCGGGCCGCCCGCGTCGGCGTGCCGTGTCGTCATCCCCACCCCTCCGTTCGACTCAGCGCGGCGCGTTCATCGTGCTGGCCGCCGTCATCATCGACCCGACGCCCATCCCGCGGCGGTTCACCGGCACCAGGTTCGGCACGATCTCGAAGATGGCGCCGAAGTTATTCTGCAGCGAGTTGTACATGAAGCCGACCGACACCTGCAGGTCGCTGCCGGTGCGCGTGAACACCAGTGTGTTGGTCACCGCCTCGGTGGTGCCGAAATCATACGCCACGCTCGCCGTCATCGAATACTTCGGGCTGAACACATACGACACCGCCCCCATCATGATGCGGCTGTTGAGCGGATCCATGTAGCGGAAGCCGAGGTGGAAGGTGGTGCGGTCCGGCCGGTTGAAGTGCATGCCGACGGTGAAGATGCGGGCGCCGAATTCCTGCGGGTCGTACCACCCGTAGGAGTCGAACGAGGTCCGGTCGCCGATGTTCCACAGGTAGTTGTACTCGGCGAACGAGAACGACTTGCCGAAGTTGTCCTGGCTCGGCTGCGGGAAGTAGCTGATCGAGGTGTCGAGCACCATCCAGTCGACGATGTGCTCGAAGCCGGGATAGCCGCGCTTGGTCTGCAGCCGCTGGCGCAGGTCGAGCTGTAACACCTGGATGTCGTCGAGCGTGTCCAGCCGGTTGTCGATCAGCCGGCGGATGGCGTAGCGCTGCGGGTCGAACAGCGGCGAGGTGGCCAGGGCCAACCCGGCGCCCGGGTTGTACAGCGGCTCCTGCGGCTTGAACTCGCGCAGCATCGACGCCGTCGAATCGTCGTTGAGCCGGTCGAACTGGGCCACCTTCTGGTACGGCTCGTTGGCGCGGGCGATGAAGTAGTTGCCGCTCAGCACGATCTTGTGGTTCAGCCCCTTGACGTTGAACAGCTCGCTCTCGACGTCCGGGTACAGCCGCGAGAACGGAATGCTGCCGCGGATGCCGCCGCCGCCCCACCCCCGCGCCAGGCTGTCGCCCTGCAGGTCCTCCGTATAGCCGACGATGGCTCCCTTGGCATACGGCACCAGCTTGACCGGCCCCAGCTGGAACGGCAGCGATAGCTCCTCCATCAGCGCCAGCCGGCCGGCGGTGGACGCCTGCGTGGTCGGGCCGTCGCCGTTGATGACGATGTCGTTCAGGGGCGGCGGCACCCCGACCAGGTGCTGCGGCTGGTCGCTCGACGGCCGCAGCCGGGCATACGCCAGACTCACCGAGGTGTTCGACGTCAGCCGGTCGAACAGGTCCTGGCCGAGCAGGTAACCGTCCACCCGCGGCAGCCATTCGGTGGTGGTGATCCAGTTGGACGTCCGCACCTGACCGAGCGCGCTCCACGCCCAGTTGTCCTGCTGCTGCTTGACGTAGACGAAGTTCGCCTGGTTGATGTCGGTGTCGAACTCCGGCTTGAAGAACTGTTCGAGGAAGTTGCGGTCGCTCAGCAGACTGATCTGCGACTGCACGTTGAACCCGTAGGGCAGGTCGTACACGCCCTGCCGCCACATCGCCCGGCCGCGCCAGCCGGGCGGCTGGAACGGCAGGTACGGACGGTTGCCGCCAAGGATGTCGGTGCCGCTGTCGTGCAGCCCGAACATCCGCACCATCCCGTTGTAACTGGGGACGACGCCGTCGGGGTCGGTCGAATCGGCGAGGCTGTCCAGCTTGCCGAAATAGTCGAAGTTGGTGCCCAGCGCCGGGCCGCGGCGGCTCATGTAGTCGGTGAGCACGCGCCAGCGGGTGTTGTCCACCGGCTGCATGCCGAGCAGCTTGTAGACGTTCCAGCCCAGCCCGCCCTGGAACCCCATCACGCGGCTGGCGCCGAAGCCGATGGTTTCGAGCGGCCCCATCGGATCGCGCGCGTCGGTCTTCAGATAGGGCGTCCAGAAGAACGGCACCCCTTCCAGCTCGGCGACCACGTTGCGCGCCTCGATGATACTCTCGGCAACCTGCATCGGGTTGCCCTTGGCGTCAACCAGCTCCTGGCCGAACAGGCCGGTGCGCGGGCGCGTGCGGTTGGTCACGGTGGCGTCGGCGACCAGCAGCTTCAGGCCGGGGTCGGACGGCAGCTTGCTGGAGTAGATCTCGGCCTCGCGGACCTCGAACGTGTTCGGCCCGGTGCGGAACAGCTCCGGCGCCTTGAGGATCACCGGATCGGTGAGCGACAGGCTCTTGCTGGCGGCGCCGCGGTCGCTGTGCATCTCCAGCCGCGAGTTGATCGCGACGGCGACGTTGCGGCGGGCGTCGTAGTACATCTCGTCGGAATTGACGACGACGCGGTCCTTGCGGTTGGGCTGGTCGGCGCGGAAGACAACGTGGCCGGCGAGGTAGAACTCCAGCTCGGTCGACGTGTCGCCCTGGTCGCTGCGCAGCTGCTCGGCTGCGCGGTTGGCGTCGCGGTTCTTCACCCACACGACGGCGCGGTCGGCCTCGACGTCGATGACGCCAATGCGCGGCACGTTGCGCACATTCAGGATCAGTCCGCCGGTGACGGTGATGACCTTGCTGCCGCCGGGCTGGTCCTCGATCTTCAAATGGAGCGGCTCGAAGCGCGGTAGCAGACGATGTTCGAGCGGCTGGCCGGGGTTGAGCCGCGGCGCAGCTGGCCGGCCGCGCCGGCACTCCTGGCTGGTGACGGCGGCGGCAGCTCCGGCGGCGGAAGCGGCCGGCGGCACCGGCGGGCCAGCGGCTGCCGGGTCTCGTGCGCGCCGGGATCGGCGGCGGCAGCACCGGGTTGGGCGGCGGCGGTTCGACTTCCGGGTCGCAGCGGCCGGTCGGCCGGCGGTTTGGGGCGGGTCGAGCTGGGCGGCGGCGGCATCGCCAGCGGCGTTGGCCCTGCGCCGGTCCGGGGTACAGCGACCCCGGAGGCGTGGCCGGTGACGCCCAGGCGTCGCCGGGGCTGGCGGCGGTGGCGGGGCCGGGCGCCGAAGGCCGGCGTAGGCCTGACGGCCTGCGCCTGCACCAGCCTGGAGGCCGCCGGACTCGACGAGTCCGGCTGGCCTTCTCGAACGACATCTGCTGCACCCCGCCCACCGGAATCGCTGCGGGAGGCAGCGGCACCACTGCCGGAGCGATCGGCGGGACTGGCGGCACGTGGTGCGAGTCGCCGGCAGCAGCGTGGCCGGCAGCACCGTGCCCGGCACCGGCGGCAACGGTTCGGCCGGCGCCGCCACCGTCTTGACCGGCGGACTGGGCGCCGCTCCGAGCGCGCGGGCACGGGCGACGACCGGGTCGCGCGACTGGTCCTGCCGCTGCACCTTGCCGCGCGAGGCGCGGACGCGGAACTCGCCGCGGGTGTTCAGGTCGAGCACGGCGCGACCGCCGTCCTGGACCTCAATCGAGGTGTCGACGCGCACGCCGCCCTCGGCGTACAGGTCCATGTGCAGCACCCCGGTCTGCTTGTAGCGTGGCACGTCGACCCAGGCAACTGCCTGCTGGCAGCGCCCCTGGACGACGCTTTGCTGCACCAGCACCCGGCCGGTGAGCAGGAAGACGAGCCGGCCGCCGTCGTTCCAGGTGGCGATCTGATCCGCCTCCAGAACGATCGGCTTGGCATCGCCGGGGACGTTGCGGACCACACGGAGCAGGTCGCCCTGCTTCTGCAGTCCGGTCTGTCCGCCGGTCGGTTCGGCCGGACTCGCCGCGGGTAATCCCTCGGGCCGGACGACGGCCGGAGACGGGCTTCCAGCCGCGGACGGCGGGAAGGCCCCTGGCGGGGCGGACGCGCCGGGCGGTTGCGCCTGGAGCGACCAGCCGGTGAGGGCGGCGCCCAGGACCGCCAGGCCCAGCGCGGAGCCTGCCAGCCAATGGCGTGACGAATGCGTCATAATACTGCGCGTGGAGGAACTCCACGGCCCCCTGACTGTCGGGCCAGACCCCGTCACGGTTCCACCGATTCGTGCTAGGAAGTCTGACGCGAGCGGCGGAGGATACCGCCTCGCCCCGGCGAGTCAAGGGCAGTCCGCCGCAGCCGGCAGGTTGCCGCGGCGGACACAGACTACGCGGCTTCCGAACTGGAGCTACCGGGCCGGTTACACGACCGTAATGTCTTTCTGGACCGAGTGATTCCCGCTGTCCAGCACCACCAGGGCGTAGGTCCCGCTCTTGGTCAGCTCCGGGAACATCGCCATCCAGTAATCGCCATCATCATAAACGGCGTCCGCATCCTTCCCGCCCCAGGACGCCTGGATGAGCGAATGCCCCTGGCCGAGCATCCCGGTGGCGACCAGGGCCTCGGCCTCCTCGGCGCTGATCGTATTGGTGTCTGGATAAGCAATCGAGATAGACAACACGCGATCTTGCTTTTCCAGCGTCTGTTCAACCTTGAACTGCCGTTTCACCGGAGCGTCTGCCTGCTGTTTACGGTGGCCTGTCACTGTCAACTCATACTCACCGACCGCGAAATCACCCGCCAACGCGATCTGCCACCGAACCTTGTTCGGCTTATTCCGGTCGAGGTGGGTGAACTTCCGTGAATACCGAATTGTTGGATCGGTTTTGGACGTGAGCGTTGCCGTCACCCCGGTCACATTGGTGTCCGCATCCCCGGACGCGACGAGGACGCCGCTTAGGTGCTTCAGTACCTTGTTTTCCTTGGGGTGAGTAATCGAGACGGTCACAGTTTACCTCCTCATTCATGCGATTTGGAAGACATCAGGGGAACCAAACGAACATTACGGAAACAGGCAGCGCCGGAGCTGAGATACAGCCCCAGCCCTCCCCGCGGATGAAAGGTAGGGTGGACGGCCGAGGCGACGAACTGCTTCCTGATAGTGCTTGTCATTTTCAGGTCGAAGGTGTCCTGCATCACCTGGCGGGACACGGTGTACCGCGACTGGCCGAGTTGGACGATCACGGTCCTGGGAGTAACGGTGACCACCAACTCCCGCCAGCCCTCCCGACCCGGACCCGCCGGGCTAAACGAGCAACCCGTCTGAAGGTAAAGGGAGGCGTCCACGTTCGCAACCTGCTGGTCGTCCGAAAGCAGTTTGTACAACAACTCGACGTAGTTGACGGCCGGCCGGTTTAGCCGTCCCGGAATCAGGATGGGCGAATCTTTTAATGAGCGTAAGTCGTTCAAGAGGATACAAAGGAAGGTGTGCGCGGGCGTTGGCTGGCGGGGATGCTCGGTGCGACCGATATACAGGCCGACCATGCCGATGGGATCACTCCGTTGATGGCGGATCTGTGCCACCAGTCGGTAGGCATCGTGCCCTGGGTCCGGGAGCAACTCGAACAGGCACTGAGAATCGACTGCCTCCACGGCGAAGCTGCCGTCGGCGGCCAGCGGCGCGTCCGGCGGCACAGGCCGGCCCGTCAGCTGCCGCAGCTTCGCCGGCTTGCCGGTCGCCCCCAGTAGCACCTGCGGCGTCCCCTCCTTGTAGGATCGCTCTACCTCTAGAACGCGATCGTCTGTCGCCTGTGCCGCCGGCTTGTTCAGCAGCGCCGCCGCCAGCCCGCCAGCCAGGGCGACGACGGCCAGCCCGGCCGCCCAGCGCCGCCACCGCCGCCGCTGCGCCCGAGGCCGCTCGCCGCGCAGCCAGCGGTCGAGGTCGTCGGCCAGCACATCCGCCGTCGCATAGCGGTCCACCGGCCGCTTCGCCAGACACTTCAGGCACACCGCCGCCAGCCCCCGCGGTACTCCCACCACCGGCGCCACCTTCCCGCCACGCGCGGCCGCCAGCGCCTCCAGCATGCTCGCACCCTCGATCGGCGGGCGGCCACTCAGGCAGGCGTAGAGCACGGCGCCCAATCCCCACACGTCGGTCGCCGCCGTCGCCGCCTCGCCGCCGGCCTGTTCCGGACTCAGATACTGCGGCGTGCCGACCACTGCGCCACTCACCGTCAGCGAACTGGTGTCCGTGTCCTGCAGCCGCGCCAGTCCGAAGTCCGCCACCTTCGCACAGCCCTTCGCACCCAGTAAGACGTTATCCGGCTTCAGGTCGCGGTGCAGCACCCCCGCTCGGTGCGCTGCCGCCACCGCACCCGCCACATCGCGCACCAGCCCGGCCGCTTCACGCGGGTCGAGCGGCCCCTGCGTCAGTCGGTCCGCGAGGGTGCCGCC
>JAXMAU010000016.1:0-103155 GCA_046350215.1 Gemmataceae bacterium
GGAGGGAATGGGGAAAACGGGGACGATTGGGTGGCACGCTCGGAGCGCAGCGACGGGCGTGGCAGCGCGTCACGGCCATCCCCACGCTCACGCCCTTCGCAGAGCCTCAGGGCGTGCCACTCGGCCGGCAAGGGGTCGAGAGAGGCTGGCTTCTGGGTGTCATGGCCACGGCTTTGCGTGCCCATGTGATGCGTGAAGTGTACTGCGGGCGGGGCCGGTCTGAGCAACGCCGCATGCCCACGCGAGCGTGGGCATGGCACCCAGAACACCACATTCCCCCCTCTCTTTTATCTTCTCCCTCTCCTCTCTTCTTCCCTCTGTGCCCCTCTGTGTCCTCTGTGGTGAGCTTTTTCAGCCGGCCTTGCCTTCGTAGTGGCGGGTGATCAGGTCGTTCTGGATCCACAGCAGCTTGCAATAGGCGCGGATCGTCTTCATCTGCGTCGCCGAATCGAGCGGCAGGGTGCCGATCACCTCGACCAGCAGGTCGGCGAAGAACCCCATGAAGGCGTTCATCTGCACCAGCGGGATGTTGATCTGCGGATTGCCGGCCTTGGGGGTGTGCATCTTCCCGACCATGTCGAGGTACATCACCATCTTCGCGTCATACGACCGGCCCATCAGCTGCATCAGGTAGCGGGACAGGTGGTCCTTGCGGAACTGAATCTGCGGGTGGGCGGCGGTCAGATCCTCGATACTGCTCGGTGTCTGGCCCTCGAACCCGTGCTGGCGGACGATGAAGTGGCGCGCGGTGGCGTTGTTACTTAGCAGCCGCTGATACGTTCGCTCGACCAGCTCGCCAATCTGCGGGCCAAGGTACGGCGCCGCCATCTGGATGGCGGACACGTCGTCGGGGGTGAAGCCGATGAACTGGGCCAGGTACTTGTAGCGGTAGTCCAGGTCGGTTTCGAGGCGGGCTTCGTCGATCGCTTGCATGGCGTCCGGGTCCCATTCCGGGGGTGGAGGGAAAAAACCTGCCGGCGGAGACGTCTCCGCCGGCAGGGTGCAACGAGATCAGTTGGTCAGAGCGTACAGCTGGCGCGGCGGCTCGGCCTCGGTCAGCTTCAGGTCGAACGTGTCCTGCAGCACCTTGAACACGTTGGGGGTGACAAACGCCGGCGGCACCGGACCGAGGCGGATCCCCTTGACGCCCAGCGCCAGCAGGGTGAGCAGCACGGCGACCGCCTTCTGCTCGAACCACGACAGCACGATGTCGAGCGGCAGGTCATTGACGCCGCAGTTGAACGCCTGGGCCAGCCCGACAGCCACCTGCACCGCCCCGTAGGCATCGTTGCACTGGCCCATGTCGAGCAGACGCGGCAATCCGGCGACGGTGCCGTAGTCGTGATTGCGGATGCGGTACTTGCCGCAGCCGAGCGTGAGGATGACCGACTCCTGCGGCGTCGCCTGGGCCAGCTTGTTGTAGTAGTTGCGGCCCAGCTCGGCGCCGTCGCAGCCACCGATCACGTAAAACCGCTTGATCGCCCCCGACTTGACCGCGTCGACCACCTTGTCGGCGATGCCGAGGATAACGCTGTGGTGGAAGCCGATCGTGGTCTCGCGGACCTTCCGTTCCGGCAACGGCGGGCACGCCTTCGCCTTGGCGATGACGGCCGAGAAGTCACTGGTCGTCAGTCGGGTAGCGCCAGGGACGGCGGTGACGCGGGTGGTGAACAGCCGGTCCTTGTAGGTGTCCGGCGGAATGAGCACGCAATTGGTCGTCGCCAGGATCGCCCCGGAGAACAGCGGGAACTCGAAGTACTGGTTCTGCCACGGCCCGCCGTAGTGGCCGGCCAGGTGCGGGTGGGCGCGGAGCTTCGGGTAGCTGTGCGCCGGCAGCATCTCGCCGTGGGTGTAGACATTCACCCCCTGCCCGGCCGCCTGATCCAGCAGGTCGGACAGGTCGGCCATGTCGTGCCCGGTGACCAGGATGCCGGGGCCGGCCTTCGTCCCCTCGTACACCGGCGTCGGCGTCGGCGCGCCGAACTTCTCGACGTGCCCGGCGTCGAGCATCTGCATGACGCGAAGGTTCATCCGCCCGCATTCGAGCACCAACTCGAGCAGGCTGGGAATGTCAAAGTTGACGTTGGTGACGGTGGAGAACAGCGCTTCTTCGATGAAGGCGTTGACCGCCTCGTCGGTCTTGCCGAGCCGCCGGGCATGGTGGGCGTAGGCGGCCATCCCCTTGACGCCGTAGAGCAGGATCTCCTGCAGCGACTGGACGTCTTCATCCTTGCCGCACACGCCGACGTCGGTGCAGCCGCGGCCATTCTGGGTCTGTTCGCACTGGTTGCAAAACATCGACAGCTCCTTGGGAGAGAGGCGGAACGAGCGCCCGCGAGCCGCGGGACATCAGGACTGTTGGCTACTGTAATGGCTGGATAACAGAATTCAAGGTGTTTTTGTCCGTGTTTTTTCAGAATGCCCCCTCTCCTTCGGCGGCGATGGGGAGGAGGTGCGCAGGGTGGGTGGCCGGGGGCGGGGACGGGGATACGATGGACGGTCGAGCGATCACCCCGCCGGAGGAGCACCGCATGCAGCGCATCGTCCGCGACCAGGCCCGCAAGTTCGCCTTCGACTGGCGAGACGCTCCCCTGCTCCGGGTGGAGCCGGGCGAACCGTTCGAGATCGAGACGTGGGACGCCAGCGGCGGCTTCTTCAAGACCGAGGCCGACCTGGCGATCCCGGCGAACCGCCCGGGGTTCGACCGCTCGCCGCCGCTGGCCAATCCGATCGGCGGGCCGGTGTCCGTCGAGGGCGCCGAGCGCGGCGACACCCTGGCGGTGGTGATCGAGGACATTCGGGTAGGCAATTACTCGTGGATTGCAATCGGCCCGCGGCGAGGCCCGCTGGGCGAGTCGACGCGCTGGCCGGAACTGTCAGGCCAATACACGACCAAGATCCTGCGCCACACGCCAGGCCCGTCGGGCACGCTGCGCGACGGCACGGTGCATTTCAGCGACCGTATCGCCTGGCCGATCACGCCGTTCGTCGGCACGCTCGGCGTGGCGCCGGACCGCGAGGTGACGACCAGCCTGGACGGCCAGGGCGAGTGGGGCGGCAACCTGGACGTCCGCGATATGGGGGTGGGAAACCGCATTCTGCTGCCGGTGTTCCACCCCGGCGGGCTGTTCTATCTGGGGGACGTCCACGCCAGCCAGGGCGACACCGAATTCACCGGCACCGCCGCCGAGACGACGGCGACGGTGCGCCTGCGCCTGGAGGTCCTCAAGGGCAAGCGGGTGCCGGGGGTGCGGATCGAGAAGCCGGATTCGCTGGTGACGGTAAACGCCAACCGCCCCCTGGAGGTCGCCGTCGAAACCGCGACGGTCCAGTTGATCGACTGGCTCATCACCGAGTACGGCTTTACCCCGACCGACGCCTACTGCCTGGTCAGCACCTGTCCCGACTTCCGCATCCATGTGTACCAGATGTGCAAGATTGGCAAGCTGAGTTATGTGGCTGGGGCAGAACTCCCGAAGCGGTATGTGGTTACGTAGACTGCTTCGGCTGCCATCCGATGTGTGAGTACGGAATGGTGTACACAATCACGCGATCTGGGAACTCCCGCCATGTTAGTTATCAACGGTGCAACCATGCACCATGATCGGGATGGGTTAGGTTCCTTTTGTCCCCTGGAGGTCCTTCACGGCGGCCGTTGACAAACCGCCCCGAGAGCCCATGTCTCGCAACGACTTGTGACGTGACGCAGCCCATGACACAAGTCGGTCCTGGACACGGCTTTCCTGACGGTTGCCACGGCGCCGGGACACCACCCATTGTTCTCCTACTTGATTTTGAGGGCTTTTCCTGCTTTCGATGCCCCAACATTCACGAAGCCGTTTTCGGTGATCTGCAGAACGAGCATGTGATAGGCCGAGCCGGACGGGATTTCCAAGGTCACTGCACCATTGTGGGGAGCGCCTGAAGTCTTCAGTGTCCGTGTTTTCCCTCCCTTGAGCTCGAAGGACGCCGCACCGCCGTCCTTTGTCAGTGTCAGGGATTTCGTCGCCTTGCCATCCGTGCTCACGGCGACCTTGACAGTATTGCGGTCGGTGGAGTTGACGACGGCAACGATGCCATCAGCTGCCGCACGGGACACGTGGATGCCCAGAACCACGACGACGGCCATGACGAACAGGTACGTTTTCCCCGAGTCTCGCATGAATGCTCCTAACGGTAGAGGGTGAGAAAACCAACAAACCAAAGCCCGACGATTCACTGCGGGATCGAAATCGGTGGTGATCGACGCCAAGCGGAGGGCGGAACCAGCGTCAAAAGCACGTCGTCCCTGTTAGGGCAATGCCCAACGGGCCGCGA
The DNA here is from genome assembly GCA_046350215.1 of Gemmataceae bacterium. Classification (GTDB taxonomy): domain Bacteria; phylum Planctomycetota; class Planctomycetia; order Gemmatales; family Gemmataceae; genus JAXMAU01. Next base: position 4,318 of record JAXMAU010000016.1, read on the forward strand.
AGTGTATCATCGGGGGCGGAGTTTTTGTCCCGCGCGGCGTCGAGGCCACCCGCGCGTCCAGCGACAGCGAGTCCCAGGCGCGGGCTGTGGTGTCACCGGAGATCGACCGCAATCACTCCACCGCCTTGCGGTCGGGAGCGGTGAGACTCGGCGCGATGACGACGTCGTCGTGTTCGATCTTGCAGCCGGGCACGGCGGCGCGGAAGTCGGCGAGGCCCCTGGCCGTCACCTTCGTCTTTTGCAGGTTGAGGTACGTCAGTTTCTTGCAGTCCTTGAAGAGGGCCAGCCCTGCGTCGCTCACCTGCGTGACGCCCAGGTTGAGGACTGTCAGGTTCTTGCAGTCCTTGAAGATGGACGAGACGACGGCGAAGGCGATCGAGGAGATGAAGGCGGCGCTCGGCGAAGCGAGAGCAAGCCGCGGACTAGCGGATACCGGCGCGGGTGCGAACGCGATCGGCCTCGGCATTGCGACCCTGGCGAGTGAGCAGAGTGGCGAGAGCGCCGTAGCGATCCGGCAGCCAGCGGCGCGCGTGGGGGGCGTCAGGCAGCGCGGCACAACCCAGCAGGTGTGCTTCCAGGGCGGCGCGGTAGTGTCCCTCTGCCTCCACCTCTCGGGCCTGTCGTTCCAGCACCTGCGCCAGGTGGTAGCGGGTGGCGCTGCAGTCGAGGTGAATGACCGGCCGCGCCGACGGCTCGGCGGCCAGGCGCTCACGGAGAACCAGCGTCCGCCGCAGCAGCGCCTCGGCCTGGGGCAAGTGGCCGTCGTGGAGGGCGCGGCGGGCAACCTCGTGCAACGGGGCCGTGGCGGCACGGCGGTCCTCCCAGGCATCCCCAGCTGGCGGCAAGGCGGCGATTCGCCAGCCGTCGACCACGCGGACGATCTCGTCACAGGCCACCCCAGACTGGCCGAGGGCGGTCAGCGCGGCAGCCAGCACACGAACCGCGTCGACCTGCTGGGCCAGCCGATCGACAGGGCGATCAAAGCAGCGGTCCGCCTCGGTCAGCGCCCGCCGCGCGCGTGCAGCCGCTGTTTCGTGCTCCCCCAGCGCCAGCGCCACCTCCGCCGCCTGCCGGTAGACAGTGACGGTCAAACGGTGCCAGTGAGCGTCCGGTGTCCGCCGCCACCACCTTGCGAACGATGGACTGACGGTCGACGCCTGCGTCTCGGCCCATGCGCGATCTGGCCCCCATGTCTGCAGCAGGTGGGCAAAGGACCGTTCGGCCTGCCGGTTACAGGCCGCCGCTTCCTCGTCCCGACCGCCCCGCCGCAGCCAGTCAGCCAGGCAGTAGAGGGCGGCGGCGTGGCCGTGGTCGGTGAGCGACTGGCCGGGACAGCGACGCGCGACGGCGGCCCAGGCGTCGACTTCCCGTTGCCGGGCGGCGCGGACCTCTTCCCACGGCCGGCCCAGCGCCGCCAGGCTGTCGGCCTGGTGGCCGCGCACCGTGGCCGCCTGGAGAGCGAAGAAGACGTCGTCGGGATGCATCGGCACCCACACCGCATAGGCCCGCAAGGTGCGTTCCAGCATCTCCAGCCGTAACGGTGCCGGGACGGTGCCGGCGAGGGGGAGCCAGTGGTCGCCAATCGGGTCGGCCAGGGCGACAGGCGGCATTGGGGCCGGTGCGGGCAGGTGCCAGCCGGCCAGGCCAACGAGCAGCAGCGCCAGCGCCGCCAGCGGCCGGCGCACCCTGCGGCGGAGGCCGGACCCGCCAGCGTCAATCGCCTGGCCGGCGGCCCAGCGGCGCAGGTCGGCGGCCAGGTCGCCGGCACTGGCGTATCGATCGGCCGGTCGGCGGGCCAGCGCCCGCAGGCAGATCGCCTCCAGCGGAGCGGGGACGGCCGCGACCCGTTGCCGCGGCGGCACCGGATCGGCCTCGGCCAGTTGCCGCAGCACCACCGGCAGCGGACCGAGGAATGGCACCCGCCCGGTCAGCCCTTCGTAAAGCACCACACCCAATCCCCAGACGTCGGTCCGGGCGTCCGCGGCCAGCCCCAGCGCCTGTTCAGGCGCCATGTACCCGGCCGTGCCCCCCAACCGCCCGGCCGCCACCCGCGGCGCCTCGGCGAGCAGGGCGAGGCCAAAGTCGACCAGGTGCGGCTGGCCATTCAGATCGAGTAAGACGTTACTCGTCTTGACATCCTGATGGACCACTCCGCACCGATGGGCGTGGTGGAGTGCGTCCGCCACCGCCGCGACCACGCTGGCGACCTCGCCCGGCGTCGGCGGTCGGCGCTCCCAGGCGCGGGTGAGTGGTTCGCCTTCGACCAGTTGGTGCGCCAGGTAGACGAATCCGTCGGCCTGGCCGTGGTGGAGCAGGCGTGGGATGGCGGGGTGGTCGAGCCGCCGGCCGACCGCCGCCTCGTGGGCCAGCAGGCGGACCGCATCTCCGGTCGCGACGGCCAGCTTCAGCGCCACCACGCTGCCATTTCGGTGCCGGGCGCGGTGGACGACGGCAAACGCGCCGCGGCCGATCTCGCCGTCGAGGGTGTAAGGCCCCACGATCTGCGGCGCGAGGGTTGCCGGGTCGTCGTCGGCCGCCAGCTCGGCCAGCGCATCGGGCGGGGCGACAGCCAGTTCGGGGAAACGGTGCCAGTAATCGGCGACCGGGACGACACGGCCGGCCGGCTGGCTCAGCTCCCGCTCGGTCAGGATCAGCTCGATCAGCAGCGGCAGCCGCAACGGGCCGGCGGCCGGCAGATGGTCCTCGATCCGCGGCCGGCGACCCAGTCGCCACAGCCCGTCGAAGCGCGCCACCGCCGCCTCGCCGTCCAGCCAGTCGGCCTCCGCCAATTCGGTCAGGCGCCAGGCGGTCATGATTCGTCCAGCAGGGTGAGCAGGTCAGCGTGGAACCGCTGGCGGACGCGGCGGACCGTCCGCACCGGACAGCTCAGCTCGCCGCTGATGGCGTCCGCCGACACGCCCTGGAGCGTCTGTTCCACGATCGCCCGGCACAGCGGCGGCAGCCGGCGTTGCAGGTGGACCAGCAGATCGGCAAGGGTAGCTGCCTCCTCCGGGCCGACCTCGCGGCACGGCACGGCGTCGCCCACCAGCGGCACCTCGACCGCCACGTCCCGGCAGGCGGCGGCGGCGTGGGCGCGACGGTTGGCACACTTCCGCCGGGTGATGACGGCGAGTAGCGCCCACAGCCGTTCGCCCCCGTCACACTCCAGGTCGCCGCCGCGCAGGCGGGTGAAGAAGCTGCGGAAGACCGACTGCAACACGTCCTCCGGGTCGACCCGCGCGCGCAGCCGGGCACCGAGCCGGCGGCGCGCCAGCGGCAGCAGCCGGTCGGCGGCGACGGCGACGATTCGGCCGGCCGCCTCCGGGCAGCCGGCGACGGCACGAGCGATCACCTCGTCGGGCAGCGCGGCGAACGACATGCGGCGGAGACTCCTGGTGGCGAAAGCCCGCGAGGATTATAACTCAATGGCCGATCCGGCGCAGTGAATTATTTGCAAACCCGTGGCCGCCGCCGTCCATGAATCCTGATTCAACCTGCAGGGGATGTGCGCCTGCCCCCCATCGTCCGCTCGCGAACCTCCCTCTCGGTGCCTCCCCATGCTGTCCGTCGACCGTCGACCCGCCTCGTTCCTGACCCGCGCTGCCCGCTCCGCGCGCCATCTCACGCGGCGGGCGATTCGATGGGCAAGGCCGCGCCTGGAGTCGCTGGAGGAGCGGCTGGCGCCCGCGGTGGTGGAGTGGGACGGCGAGGCCGGCACGACCGACTGGGCCGATGCCGCCAACTGGACCGGCGACACCCTGCCGGGGCCGGCCGACGACGTGGTGATCGGCGCGGCCTACCAGGGGTTGACGATCACCTCGGCGGCAAGCCAGACCGTCGGCAGCGTTACCAGCGCTGCGGGGTTGTCGCTCACCGGCGGGACGTTTCAGGCCAATGGCGGACTGGCGGTGTCGTCGCCGCAACGGCTGTTTCTGCTCGGCGGGGCGACTCTGCGCAACACGACGGTCGCCGCCGGCACCACGCTCCAGGGGACGGCGGGCACCCTCGACGCGGTGACGCTGCGCGGCGATCTGGCGATGGACCGCACCGACGGGAACAGCATTGTCTCCGTGCGGAACGGGCTGACGCTCGACGGCACCGCCCGGTTGGGCACCGCGACCCGCTACGCGGAGCTGACTTTCTGGGGGCCGCAAACTGTCGCCGGGACCGGCACGATCGTCTTCGGTGCCAACGCCAGTAACACGATCTACGCCCGAAACGTGACGTCCGCCGCCATCGTCACCGTGGCCGCCGGCATCACCATCCGCGGTCACTCGGGCGTCCTGAGGGCGACCGCCGCCGACGGGTCGTTCGTCAATCGCGGCACCATTCGGGCCGACGTCGCCGGCGGCAGGATTTCGATTGGCTCCGGCAGCGATGCCCCGTTCGTCAACCAGGGCACGCTCCTCGCCGTCAACGGGGGAACCCTGACGGTGTCGTCCAACGGTTGGTCCTCGTCGACCCCGCTGGAAGTGACCGACGCCAGCCGGCTCGAGCTGTACGGCACCATCTCCGCCGTCCCGCTCCGCGCCGCCGGCGGCGGGACCATTTACGTGACCTGGGCAAGCAATTCCGGCCGAAGCGTCACCTGGACCGCCGAGACCGGCTCGACGATCGATTTCCGCGAGGTGAACAACACCGGCGGCACTCTCACGCTCGCCGGCGACGGCACCTTCGCCCACCCTCGGGCAGCGTCCAGGAGCGTCGGCGGGCGAGTCGTTCACACCGGCACAGGCCGTTTCAACGTTGGCTCAATCACCGGCGGCACGGTGGAGTCGGCGGAATTGTGGGGCCTGGTACGCCTGATGGCGTGACGGTGCGGTAACTTGCGGTTGGACTCCGGCTACTGGCTCCGCACTTGTCACTGTCCGCAACGGGCTGACGCTCGACGGGACGGTGTACCCAAGCGCGCCGGCTCGAACGGCGGCCTCCAGTTTGAGGGAGCCGCAACGTTTGCCGGCGCCGCCACCGTGGTGTTCGGCCCCAGCACGTCCAACGGCATCTCCTCAGTCGCAGCACCGTGACCGCTCCATTTACGCTGACGCTGGCGGAGACGGTGGTCGTCCGGGCACTCCGGCTCGTTCTCGGCGCCGGTGGACGCGCTCGTCTGGCCAACGACGGGACGATCCGGGCCGACGGCACCGGCGGCGAGATCCGCTTCCAGCTGGGCTTCCGTTCCTCCAGTCTCTTCACCAACCGCGGCATCGTCGAGGTAGCCTGGACTGGGCACCCTGTCGCCGTCGCTGTTCGGCGCGCACGTCCTCGGCGGAGCGATGCGGGCGGTGGGGGCGAACAGTCTTGTTCGCCTGAGACGCTACTCGTTCGTCGACGAGGCGACAGCGTTCGCCGACCAGGGTGGGGCGATCAACTTCGAGGCGGCTGTCACCGGCGACCAGCCCGTTACCCTGCTCGGCGGCGGCGGTACCTACCGGCTGTACGCCGGCACCGCGGCAGTGCCGCTGCGTATCGAGGTGGCCAGCCCGGATCGCGGCAACACGCCGGCCGGTTTCGCCAACCCCTTCGCCGTCGCCAGCCTGATGGTGGTCGGTGGGTACACGCAACTGACGGACGCCCGCTGTCGTACCAACAGTGGCATCGGTGCCGAGGCGTTGTACGCCGGGGCGGTCGACGTCTGGGGATCGGCAACGCTCGACCTGAACGGGCTGCCCGCCTACACCTGCTCGTTCGCCAACCACGGCAATGGTCACCGGCGCAACTGGCGGTACGGCTCGACGGTGGATCGCTGCCGTTCAACACCCGCATACCCGGCGGACTGTGGAACACCGGCGAGGTGGACGACTGGACGTTCTTCGGGCGGACTGGACAGGTCGTTGCCGTGACCGTCGAGCCGGATCGGGCGGTAGCCCGCGCCGTTGCCGCTGACGCTTGACTGGGCGGCGGTGCAGGTGCCGTGCCTCGACGGCCGTGGTGGCGAGCGCGCCGCGACCACGGGCGGGACGGTGCTACCAACCCGCTAACACTGCCGGCGGACGGACGTACCGGTTGTGCGCGTGCGGGCAAGCGGCGGATCGGTCGTCCCAGCAGGGGAACTACCTCGTCGGCGTGCGTGGACGCGCCGGTCCGCGACTCGGCCTTCGTACTCGGCGAGGACCGTCGCGGTGAGCTGGCCTCGCCGTGCCGAGAACACCGTTGATCGCCTGCTGTGACGGCGAACACGCAGGTCCGCTTCCGCCTGCTGGCGGCGCGACCGGCGCGCTGCGGTTCGCCCTCCGCGTGGGCCAGACGGGTTCGTCGGCTTCGTCGATCTGGCCGGCGACTCGCCGCTGGTTAATCTGCCAGTCGACGGCATTTACACGGTCGAGACGACTACTGGCGGCGAAACCGGGCGCCTATGCATTCCGCCTCGAAACGACCGGGGTACCGACTGACCGCCGGGCGTTGCCACTGCTGCTGGCCGGGAAGTCGGCGTCGCCCGCCTGTTCCGCGTGCGGGTACGGCCGGCCAGCAGCTGTTGTACGGTTAACCGACCCGGCCGGCGGCGATCGCAATGAACTGTATGCACGCCGGCGCGCCGCCGACACGCGAGAACTTCGACGCCGCCGCGGTTGGCCCAGCGGCGGGGCAACAGCTGGTGGTGCCGGCAGCCGCACCAGGCGACTGGTATCTGCTGGCCTGGCGGCACGGCGGTGCCAGCCGCGTCGACGATTACCGTCCGCGTCGACGCGGCGCCGGTGATACTGCTGGGGGCAACACCGGCACGGCACGGCAACGCCAGCGACGCGCGCCTGACGCTCACCGGCGCCGGGTTCTTGCCTGGGTCGACCGTCCAGTTGGTAGCCGGTAACGGGACCCTGTACCCGCTGGCCGGTATGACCATCGACTCACCACCGATGAGCGCCGTCGGCGGGCAGGGACGGTGCCGGCCGGGGTGTACAGCGTGCGGGTGACGCGGCCTCGACGCCGGCGCGGCGGCGGAGATGCCTGGCGTTTACACGGTGCTCGAAGGCGGGCGGGCGGAGCTGCGGACGAACCTGGTGGTGCCCAACCCGGTCGGCCTGCCCTCAACCGGCGACCCTGTATATCGAGTATAGCAATACTGGCGACATCGCCATGCCAAGCGCCGCTGCTGCTGCTCACCGCCACGCAGCGAGACGTGCCTGGCGCACTGCTGACGCTTGACGCCAGCCGGCTGGCCGCGGGAACGTGGGCGGCGGGGGACCCGGACGGGTTCAGCGAGTCGGTGCAAATTTCCGCCGGCGGGGCGTCGCCCGGGCACAGCCGGGCGAATCGGTCCGCGTGCCCGTGTACTACGCCGGCTGGCGAACTGATCGCTGGGATTCACCCGTCTGCCGATCGTGTTCCGCCTCGGCGTGCTGGAGGCTGACAACGTCACGCCAATCAACTGGGCCGCGATGAAGGATGGGCTGCGGCCGGCGAGCTTCCTGGCGGATGCGTGGGAGGGAGTGTTCACAACCTGACCGCCCAGCTGGGCGGGTGCAATCTGGGCGACTACGTCCGGCGGATGGGGCAAATGGCCCAGCGCGTACCCAGGCGGGGGAGACGACCACCAATCCCGGCGAGCTGGGTGGCTGGCCGAGGTGATGCAGGCGAACGCCGGCGGGGCCGCTTTCCAGCCTTGCCGCCGCCGTCGATGCCGCCGCCCCAGCGCCTGGCCTCGCCCCTGAGCTTCGCCCGTGCCTTCAGCTCCTCGCTGACTGGCCGCTACCGGCTCGGCCGGCTGGGCCGCGGCTGGTCGGACAGCTGGGACTGGTCCCTCGCCGTCGAGGCCGACGGGACGGTGGTGATCGTTTCTCCCGGCGGCCGCAGCGGCGCTTTCAGCCTGACCGCCGGCCGGGCGGCCGCGACTTCGCTCCGCCCGGCGATCAAGGGCTCTTGCACACCGTTGCCGGCGGCGGGTTCCAGCTCGACGAGGCGGATGGCACCGTCCTGACGTTTCGTGCCGACGGGCGACTGGACAACGTCCGCGATCCCAACGGCAACCGCATCACCGCCAGTTACACCGCCGGCCAGCTCACCGCGCTGACCCACTTCCTGGCTGGCCTGGCCCTTACATTTACCTATACCGCTGCCGGCCGCCTCGCCACCGTCACTGACGCGGTCGAAGCGCACCATGACCTACGGCTACGATGCCAGCGGTGAGCACCCGCTGAGCGTGACCACCTTCGACAACCGCACCACTACCTTTACCTATGACGCTGGCGGCTCATGCGCAATCACGCCTTGCGGTCGATTGGCTACCCCGATGGGACGCACCTGTTCCTCCGCTACGACGACCGTGGCCGCGTCAGCGTGACCGAACGCGATGGCGCGCCGAGGCGGCTCGGCCTGGCCTACGACGGCACCGGCGGCGTTACTCTCACGGACGCCGCCGGCGGCCAGACGCGGCTCTATTACGACTACCGCGCAACGTTCTCCGCCGCGTCGACCCACTTGGCCGCGGCGGTCAGCCTGACCTACGACGCCAACGCCAACCTGACGCGAATCACCGACGCCGCCGCCGGCGGTCACCACGAATCGTTTCGACGCCCGCGGCAACCTCGTCGGCACCACCGACGCCCTTGGCCACACCACCACGTTCACCTACCGCGACACGGTCGACCGGCTGGCTTCCGTGACGGATGCCAACGGCCACACCACCCAGTACCTGTACGACAACCAGTACAACCTGGAAGCCACGGTGTACGCCGACGGCACGGTCGAGCGGATGGCTCGTGACCCGCTTCGCGGCGAGGTGATCGGGTCAACCAATCGCCGCGGTCAACGACTGGCTACACCCACGACGCCGCCGGCCTGCTGACCGGCAAGAGCTGGGCCAGGACGGCACCCAGGTGACCTACACCTACGACGCCCGCGGCAACCTCGACCACCGCCACCGACCCCGGCGGCACCACCATCCTCGACTACGACCTGTTCGACCGGCTCTCCCTGAATCACCTACCCGTCCGGCCATTACCTCGACTACACCTACGACACCGCCGGCCGGCGGACGCAGATGATCGACCAGGACGGCGTAACCGTCAACTATGAGTATGATATTACCGGCAAACTGGCCCGACTGACCATCGGCCACGGAGCGACCCTGGCCGCCTACACCTACGACCTCGCTGGCTATTGCCAAGGCGGCAGGACCACGGTAATGGCACCTGGTCCACCTACGACTACGACCTGGCCGGACAGGTCGCGCATCTGGTCAACCATGCCCGACGGTACGGTCAATTCGCGGTTCGATTACACCTATGACCCGCCGGCCGCCGCGCGCCACCATGACCACCTCGACGGCGGCTGGGCCTACACCTACGACCCGACGGGCCAGCTGACCCACGCCGTCTTCACCTCCGCCAATCCGGCCATTCCCAACCGCGACGAACAGTACGAGTACGACGCCGTCGGCAACCGCGTCCGCACCGTCGTCAACGGGTGACCACCGAGTATGCGTCGAACCAGGTGAACGGCTACACTATCGTTGGCAGCGTCGTTTACACCGCTGACGCCGACGGCAACGCCACCTCGCGCAATCGACGCCGTTGCCACCACCACCCTGACCTACGACGACGAGGACCGCCTGATTGGGGTGTCCGCGCCGGGGCACCGGCTCTACCAGTACGACGCGCCCTAGGCAACCGTGGCGGTGACGGCCAACGGTCAGCGAACCAGTACGTGATCGACCCCGCCGGGCTGGGCGACGTGGTCGGCGAGTACGGCCCCGGTGGTGCCATCGCCCGATACACCTACGGCCTGGGCCTGGTCAGCCGCACCGACGCCGCCGGCACCGCCTACTACGACTTCGACGCCCTCGGCTCGACGGTGGGAATGACCACCGCCTCGGGCAGCTATGCCAATCGCTACGCCTACACCCCGTTCGGCGAAACACTGGCGGCGACGCGGACGATGGCCAACCCGTTCACGTTCGTCGGCCAGTTTGGCGTGATGGCCGACCTGGGCGCGGGCTGCACCATGCGTGCTCGCTACTACTATGCCCCGGTCGGCCGGTTCATCAGCCAGGACCCGATCGGCATCGCTGGCGGAATTAATCTGTATGCTTACAGCAGTAACAATCCGACCCTCTTTGTCGATCCCGCCGGGTTGTACGGTACCTGCCCAGCTCAGTGGTTCGACGACCCGGCCCAGTTCAATAACTGTGGACTAGGCGGAACCCAGGGGTTTGGCAACGGCGGTGGGTTTGGGCAAGGACGGGGTAGCCAGCAGTGGCGAGGGCCGCTCTACCGTAATCCACCCCAGCCGCCGAAGAACATCCAACGAGAACATCCTGACGTGGAGAAGTATTTGAGGATGCCCGCAACTGCACGGAGCTGACCTGACCAGATGCCAGGCCTGGTACCCCACCGACCGACCAACTCGACAACCTGCTCCTGAGCTTCTTATCGCCTCCGGCCTATGCCGAGATCGACCTCCCGTGCGCAAGGCTTGGCGGTCGGCATACCTTCGGACTACAGGCCCATACATCCGCGATGCCGTCTGGTGGAGCAAAAACGGCAGCAGCACCGCCGTCACCTCGACTGACCCCAACGACAAAGCACGGACCAGCCGGGCATCAGGGGTTCGTCGCCGCCGGCACTCCGCTTGCCTACCGCATCAATCCCGAGAACCACCTGACCGCTGCCGCTCCGGCCCAGCTGGTGACGATCACCGACCCGCTCGGATTCGGCCGGCTCGACCTCGATACCCTCACGCTCGACGCATTTGGTTTCGGCGAGGTGATGAAAATCCCCGCCGGCTTATCAGCACTACCAGGCAACCATGAACCTGGCGACTGGGAACCAATCGCTTCATCCAGGTGGAAGTGTGGTTTCGACCGGTACAAGCGCGGCAGCTGGTCGCCGTGTTCCAGACGGTCGACCCGGCCACCGGCCTTCCGCCAGACGTACTCCACGGATTCCTGCCGCCCGAGGACGGCACCGGCCGCGGTCAGTACATCGCCTTCACGGTCCGTCCTGCCGCCAATCTGCCAACTGGCACCACGCCCGCAATGTCGCCTCGATCGTCTTCGACGCCAACTCGGCCATCACCACCGACCAGATCGACCCGCTCGACGCTGCGCGGGCATCGACGCGAATAAGCAGGCCACAAACGTCATCGACGCCGGCGCTCCCACAAGCACCGTCGCCCTCGCCGGATTGACGTCGTTGCCCACGTTCCTCGTCTCCTTATCCGGGGCAGCGCTACGCGCAGCGCAGGCAAGGCGCGCGCGCGCTGGGCCGACGAGGACGGCGGGTCGGGCATTGCCGGCTACGACGTCTACGTCGCCACATCGACGAGGACCGTTCGCCCGCTGGCTGGCTGGCGTCACCGCCACCTCGGCTGGCTTTGCCATGCCATCGGTCATCGGCATGGCTTTGCGTCGCCGCCATCAACGCGCGAAACGCCCAGCCAATCCCCGTTGACGCGCAGGCCGAGACGTCACTGTCGGCCCCGCGTTCACCCCAGTGCCGAACCGGCGAGGACATCGAACTGGTCGCCGACGCCGGCGGGCGCGCTGTCCTGCCGGCAGGCAAGGACGGCCGCCACCCTGTTTGTCATCCCCGGCGACGCGACGGACAACACGCTGACGATCGACCTTACCGGTGGCCCATTCGCCTCCTCGCCGCGCTGGCAGCCGGTTCGACGCTGGGGCCGGTGTCGACCGCCTCGTTGCCCGCTACGACGGCAACCAACTGGCGACGCGACAGCGTTAACCGTTGGCGTCTTCCGCTCCGAGTTTACTGGCCAGAGCAAGTCCACCTGACGGGCGGTGCTCTCCGCCAACACCCTCGACGCAACTACTTTCCCTGGCACCGTGGTTCTCGACGGCGGGCCGGGCAATGATGTGCTGCGCGGCGGACGGGGCAACGACTTGTTGACTGGCGGGCCCGGCAACGACGTGCTGATCGGCAACGGTGGAATCGACACCGTCGTCGAGGCGGCGGACACGAATATGACGTTGACCAACAGCCATCTCTATGGCGGCGGAGTTCTGGGGTGGACGTACTGGTTGGGGTGGAGCGGCAAGCCCGACGGGCGGCTCCAGTGCCAACGTGCTCAACGCTTCCGCCTTCACCCGCGGTCCGGTGACGCTCGATGGCGGGCCGGGTAACGATGTGCTGATTGGCGGATGGAGTAACGACATACTCATTAATGGTGCGGGAACTGATCGGTTGTTCGGCGGCCGCGGCGTGGACACTGTGCGGGCATCCGGCAATGGAGCGTTTGTGCTGGCAGGGCGCTGCGCTCACCATTGCAGGCGAAACCGACACGCCCAGTGGCGTCGAGATCGCCGAACCGACCCGGCGCGGCCGGCGACGACACATTCACGGTAGCCGCTTGGTACGGCCGGGCCACGCTGATCGGTGGCGGCGGCACGGACCGCGTCGTCCTGACCTGCGGTGGCAACATCAGCCTGAGCGACACCGCGTTGCAGGTGTCCCCGGCCAACTGCTCTCCACCCTGGCGGGAATCGTACAAGCCACCCTGACTGGCGGTATACGCAACGATCGGTTCACCGTCACCGGCTGGACCGGCACCGCCACCCTGATGGCGGGCGTCGGCATCGACACCGTCCTCGCCGCCGGCGATGGGAGTCACCCTCGACTGATCGCAAGCTGACCCACTCGACCGGGGGCACGTTCACCCTGGTGAGCGTTGAGCGGCCGTCCTCCCCGGCGGGGACAGGGGACAACAACCTGGACGCCTCCGGTTTCACTCGTGGCGGAGTGGTGCTGGTCGGCGGAGGTGGAACCGACCACCTGATCGGCGGGACCAGCCGCGACCTGCTGATCGGCGGCCTCGGCCTCGACACCCTCGACGGAGAGGCGGGGCGACGACCTGTTGATTGGCGGCACCACCTTCTCGGTTTGACAGCAACCTGAGCGGTGCTGACGTCTACGGCCGAATGGGCGCGGACGAACGTGGGCTACCTGCTGCGGATCCGGCACCTGCAGGGCGCCGCCGGTGGGCTGAACGGCACGGTCCGGTTGACAGCGGGGACAGTAAACAACGACGCTGCCGTCGACACGTTGACTGGCGGCCTCGGCCTGGATTGGTTTCTCGCCAGCTTGCTCGACAGCCTCACCGACCTGAACACCGGCGGCGCGGAGACGCGGTCGAACGTGTGACATGGCTACGCTGGCCAGTCAGGGGTAAGTGGGGGTGTTGCCGCTGGCAAGGAAAAGGCTGGTCATCAGTTCGGTGGGTGTCAGAGCCGCCGGCGTGCCCGTCGCAGTACAGGACGTTGAATACGCCGGCAGCCGCTGGTCGGGATAGTGGCTCCTGGGATTGGTGGTGTCGGGGAACGGCCAGGGGGCGCGGGGGTTGGCCGGCGTTGCCGCGTGGGTGCGACGGCGCAGCCGGGCGTTTTGCCGTGATCCCAGACAATCAGGATATTGGATGTGCCGTTCCCGTTGGTCAACTCGACCAGCGTCTTGCCGTTGGGGCCGCCGTTGACATAGTTCATCCCATAACTCACCTGGAACTCCAGGCCAGGTCGCCGGGTCGAACCCGGTGGGGCACTTGAAGATCTTCTGGTTGCCCTCGATATAGGGCCACAGCAGGCCAGCCGGGTAACCGCCGTTGGCATAGCTGTTGTCCGGGTTGGGTTTGCCCTGGGCGGCGGTGGTCGTGGAGGGGGACGGCCGGTTGTCATACGGCGCCCACCACACCTCGCCCGGCCCCGTCCAGGTGGTCGCCGAGGCCAGCGAGAAGCAGTTCACATCCACCCCGCTGGTAGTGTCGCACCGGCGGTAGCGTGGGAAGGCATTCAGGGTGTCGTGGTACGCATGAACAGCCAGGCCAATCTGTTTCAGGTTATTGCTGCACTGCATCCGGGCGGCAGCAGTTCGCACCTTCTGCACCGCGGGCAGCAGCAGGCCGATCAGGATGGCGATGATGGCGATCACCACCAGCAACTCGATCAGCGTGAACCCACGCCGTTCCGGCTCGCGCCTGGGGCGACATTGGATCGGGGCCGGATCGAAAGGACGCATCAAACCCCCGGATGGCTGGGTGGGGCGTTATGATGTAGAAGGTTATAACGCCAGCCCGGAAGGCGACAAGGGGTGACGGCGCGGGGAGGAGGGGGCGATGAGCAAGACACAACCAACCGGGACGGGCGACTGGCGCGTTCGAGTGGGGGTCTGGATCGAGCAACGCATGGATTTCCTGGCCGGCGGCCGGCTGGAGTTGTTGGAGGCCATCGACCGTTGCCAGAGCATCAGCGCCGCGGCGCGGGCAGTGGGCGTCTCGTTCCGGCACGCCTGGGCCACCGTCCGGCAGATCACCGAGGCCGCCGGCGAACCGTTGGTGACCGCCTCCGCCGGCGGAAGCCACGGCGGTGGGGCAGCGCTGACCGATCAGCGGCCGGCTGGCGGTGCTGCTGCGGCGCCGCGGGCTGGGTGATCGGCTTCAGCAGTCAGCGGACGCGATGCTGCCCGGCCTGCTAACTGCTCCCCCGAGAGTGGTCGTCCATGTCGCGGCAGCCGTCAGCCTGGAGGAAGCTGCTCGACGCGCGCTGGCGACGACCACGCCCTGGCCGGCCGGCCGATGCGCATCCGACTCGTGCTCGGGCGCGTCCGACGAACTGGCCGAGCAAATCCTCTCCGGGGCGGCGGCGGACCTGTTCATCACCGCCGACCTCGCAGCTGGAGCTGCCTGGCCAGTGCCGAGGTCGTTCAGGCCGATACCATCACGACGGTGGCGGCGAACAGCCTGGCGTGCATCGGTCCGGGCCGACTGCACGGGGTACGGCAGCCGGGGACCGCCGGCCGCGTGCGGCGGGTCGCAGTGGCGTCGCCCGCCTGTCCCCTGGGCGGACAGCACGCGCCTGGCTGGGAGAGCTGGGTATCTACGACGCGGTGCTGGAGCGGAGCGGTGCTGGTGGATCACTCGCGGCGGTGGCGGCGGCGGTACGGGCGGGCAGGCCGACGCCGGCCTGGCCTACGCTGTGCCGCGGCGGCGCGGGCGTCGGACTGCCACATCCTGTTCCGCCAAGCGCCCTGCCAAGTCCGGTCCACTACGCGGGGCGATCGTCCGCCACGCCCGACAGCCCGAGGAGGCTCACCGCTTCCTCGCCTTCCTGGCCTCGAACAGGCCGTCTCCCGCTTCCTTGCCATGCGGGTTCCCAGGCGGTTCAGCAGTCTGGGCTGAGAGGGGGCGCAGACGATGCACCATCCCACCCTCCATGCCGGGCTGGACCACGCCGCTCCCAGCATCTGCCGGCGTGACATCCGCCTTGCTTGCACCCCGGCCGCCGCGCCGCGGTCAACCCGGGGACAATGCAGACAATTCCTGACAGCGGTATGGCTGTTGCTGTCGACAATCGGACGGACAACTCCGTCTCCGCAACGTCTTGCCAGGACAAAGAAAGGGCCGGCTGTCATCTGCTGACAACCGGCCATCAGGAGCGCGCTACAGGACTTGAACCTGTGACCCCCAGCGTGTCGAGCTGGTGCTCTAGCCAACTGAGTTGGGGCCGCCCGGCGATGCATGCACTCTTAGGCCGCTCTGAGGCGCTGGCGGCACCGGGGCCGGCATTGTTCCAACCCGCCCGCGGTGCTATCGTGGCCGGCCGTTCGGGCACCGTCGCCCGCAGGGACCAGGGAGGGTCGATCATGAAGTGCCTCGTCACCGGCGCCGCTGGATTCATTGGCTCCCACCTCTGTGAAGAGCTGCTTCGGCAGGGGCACCACGTCACCGGGATCGACGCCTTCATTCCCTACTACCCCCGTCCGTTCAAGGATGGCAACCTCGCCGGCCTGCTGTCCCGACCGCGGTTCGCCTTCCATGAACGCGATCTCCGGTTCCACGACCTCGGCCCGCTCGTCGACGATGTCGAGGCGGTCTTCCACCTCGCCGCCATGCCCGGCCTGACACGGAGCTGGACCGACTTCGACCTCTACCAGACCTGTAATCTCACCGGCACCCACCGGCTCCTCGAAGCGGCACGACAGGCCACCCAGCTGCACCGCTTCGTCTACCTGTCCACCTCGTCCGTCTACGGCCGGTTCGGCTCCGGCGATGAGGCGCTGCCGCTCCGCCCGACCTCCCCCATGGGGTGACCAAGCTCGCGGCCGAGAACCTGTGCCGCGCCCACGCCGACGAGAGCTTGGCCTGCCGCTCGTCGTCCTCCGCTACTTCTCCGTCTACGGCCCGCGGCAGCGCCCCGACATGGGCTACCATCGCTTCATCCACGCCCTGCTGCACGGCCAGCCAATTACCGTCAACGGTGACGGGCTGCAGGTCCGTGGCAACACCTACGTCAGCGACGCCGTCGCCGCCACCGTCGCGGCACTCGACGCCCCGGTCGGCGAGGTTTATAACGTCGGCGGCGGCGAGACGGCGAAACGTGTGGGAGATCATCAGCAAGATCGAGACGATTCTCGGCTGTCGCCCAGATCCGCCGCGAGGCCGCCCGTCCCAGCGGTGACCAGCGGTGACCGGGGCGCCGACACGTCGAAACTGGTCCGCCATCTCGGCTGGAAGCCGCGCATCGGACTGGACGAGGGGCTGGCCCACCAGGTCGCGCGGCATCACCGCTGCGCGTGCGACTGGCGGCCTGAGTGTCACCCGTAGCCGATCTGCCGCAGCAACTCCGCCGTCAGCACAAACGGGTGGGGGGATCTATCCAGAGAAAAGCGGTCCTGCAACTCGCTCGACGGATGCGCACCAAGACCTTCTCCAGCCAGCCGCACGACCAGTCGAGCAGGTCGCGCAGCAGGGCAGGCGAGACCTCGGCCTCGACGCCGCCGCCAGGCGGGTGTCGCCGTGCCGCTTGGCTAGCCGCCGGGTCGTCCGGGCCGACCACCAGCGGGACGTGAACGAACCGCGGTGGGGGAAGTTGCAGCCGGTCGTAGAGCAGCAGTTGTCGGGGCGTCGACGGCACCAGATCGTCGCCGCGGACCGGCCCCGGTGATCTCCTGCTCGGCGTCATCCACCACCACCCCCAGCCGATACGCCGGGGTACTCGGGCCAGCCGCCGACCGGGCTGCTCACACGACGAAATCGCCGCCCATCGCGTGCAGGCTGCGCGCAGCGACCGAGGTAGCCGTCGTCGAACGATGGTATCGTCGCCGGCAGACGGAACCGCCAGCAGCATGGGACCCCCGGCAGCGGCCAGTTGGTCGGCGTCGCCGGCGGATCGCTGCGCGCAGGTGCCAGGGTAAACTGGCTCCTCGTGATCCAGGTGCGGGCGCACTTCGGCGGGCGGTTTCCTCGATGTCAGATCGAGTACAGGTGCAGGGATACACCTGCTCGGCGGCGCGGAGACGAGCCGCTCGCTCGTAGGCCGGCAGACGGGTCGTCTGCACGACCACCTCGCCGTCCCAGTCCGTGCCGAGCCAGTGCAGGTCGTCGGCCGCCTGTTCGGCGGCACCGGCTTTGACACGCGGCGAGTCGATGTCCTCGATCCGCACCACCACGCGCGCCGGGCGCGGCGAGCACTCAGCCAGGCGATCAGGTAGGTGTGGAGCGTTGCCGACGTGCTGCGCCCCCGTCGGTGACGTCGCCAGCCGGCCGACCACCGGCGTCATGATCGGCTACCGCGTCGGCGTGCTGGCGGACAAACCGCAGCACCTCGCGGGTGGTGTCCACTCGTGGTGCAGCAATTTGACGATGGTGCGGTGCGAGCAGCCTCGACCTCCTGCAACGCCACCGGCACGTCAACGTGCGCAACTGCTCGGCGAACTCCTCCGCTATCCGCCACAGCCCCGGCACCCTGTACTCAGCCGTAAGCAGCAAAAACGGCGGCAAACCGGGCGAACATGCGCATCGGCGACGCCTGCACCCTGACCGCACGGTCGAAGCCAAACACCAGGTGGAACGGGTTGAACGCGCGCTGGCCCACTTGAGCGTCGGGTTGACCACCCGCGAGTACGCCGAGCTGTCGGCCGGCCGCGACGAGGTTGTCGACGATCCGGTCCGCCATCCGGGCGAACTCCTCCATGCCGGGATGTGCAGGACACGCCGCTGATGGCGATCACCCCGCGAACACATCGGCAAGCCGGGGCGAGCTCAGCTCCGGGGCGGCCAGGTATTGCTGGTGGATCGCGACCAGCAGGCTGGTGGGCAAGGCCCCGCCGGCGGAATGGCCAGCCAGCACGATCCGGCGCCGGGTCGCCGCCGTACTCGGCGATGCGGTGGACGGCCCAGGCGAAGCGCGGGCGACGTCGCGGACGTGCTCGGGGTGGCGAACCAGCGGCGACAGCCGATAGTTCATCAGCACCGTCACCACGCCCTGCCGCGCCAACTCCTTGCCGACACCGCGGTAGATGCCGCGGAAGTCCTTGTCGCCCACCATCCACGTCCCGCCGTGGACGAACAGGACCACCGGCCGGCCGACCCGGTCGATCACGTCGGGGCGGAACACGTCGAGCGTGTGCCGGTCGTCGTTTCCGGGGTGGTAACGGACGTCGAGCGCCTGCCGGATCGGCAGCACCGGCGGGACGGCCGCCCCGCGAACGGGCGCTCCGATCATCAACATCATGACCAGTCCGGTCAGGACAAGCAGGTTCCGCATGGGTCGCCAATCCGTCTCCAAGGAACATGGATGGTGGTGATATTGGATTATACCGCGCTACCGTCAAGCCCGGTTTCACCGTCCGCCATCCAGGTGACCTTCCCCCGTCGGGGGGTGGATGCTATGAGGCACGGTGGAGGTAGCGTTGATGCGGTGGTCTGCCCCCATCTTGAGTGTTGTTCTTGCCGCCGGGTGCGCCCAGACCGGCCAGGAGAAGCTTCGCGCCTATGCCGACGAGGGGCGGCAGCTGTTCCGGCAGGGCGCCTACGCCGAGGCGCGCGACAACTACCAGACGGCGCTGCAGATGTCGCCCAATGACCCGGAGTTGCAGTACAACCTCGCTCGCTGCCAGCAGAAGCTGGGCAAGACCGAGGAGGCGGAGAAGCTGTATCGCGCCTGCCTGCGGGCGAACCCGTCGCACACCGAGGCCGGTTTCGCGCTGGTGTCGCTGCTGGGAGAGAGCGGCCGGACGCTGCAGGCCAACGAGTTCACCGCGGACTGGCTGCGCCAGCGGCCACGCGCGGCCGGACCGTATGTCGCCGACGGCTACCTGCGCGCGAAGGCCGGCGACCTCGACGCGGCGCGGGCACGCTACCACCAGGCGCTCGACTTCGAGCCGCGCAACGCTCGCGCCATGACCGAGTTGGCGGCCATCTACGAGAAGACCGACCGCACCGACCGGGCGCTCGTCCTCTACGAACGCAGCCTGGAGGCCAACCCGGACCAGCCGATCGTCCGCACGCACGTTCAGGCGCTGCTGGCGAAGGGCATCACGCGCCCCCGTCCCGACTGACGCCCGCCGGCAACCCTCGCCGATTTTTCACACATCTTCTCTGCCCACCGCGAACGGGGCAGGCTAGCATAAACGGGAAACGTGCCCCGGCGGGACGGGGGTCGGGGGATGGAGCCTCGTTGAAGGGCGGCGGCAGGAGATGGGCGTGGAGCGGATCTATCATCTGGTCAGCCGGGCGGTGTGGGAGCGGGAGCCGGACGCCGATTACCGGGTGGCGTCGCTCGCGTCGGAAGGCTTCATCCATTGCGCGTTCGGACCCCAGGTGGCGTGGGCGGCGAACCGTTTTCACCGTCAGACCGATGATCTGGTGGTTCTCGAAATCGATCCGGCCAGGCTGAGCAGTCCGCTCAAGTGCGAGGCGCCGGCGGGGAAAACCGAACTGTACCCGCACGTCTACGGGCCGATCAACCGCGCGGCGGTGGTGCGCGTCCACTCGCTCCGCCGCGACGACAGCGGGGCGTGGTTGTTCGTCCCCTGAGCGGGCCGCCGGAGGGCCAGAGGCGTTGGAGCGTTACTTTCTCGAACCGTATCGATTCATCCCGCCGTTCCGCAGCACCGTCTGGTGCCGGCTGGCCCGCCCGGTGGTGAACCGCCACCTCCGCCGCACCCTCGGTGTGGTCCGCACCCAGTTCGCCGGCGTGGAACACCTGTGCGACTCCCTCGATCGCGGCGCCGGCATCCTGCTCACCCCGAACCACTGCCGCTGGGCCGACCCGATGCTGATGAGCGTGCTCGGCCGGCAGGTCCGCCGCTTCTTCTACTACGTCGCCTCCTACCACCTGTTCCGCCAGAGCCGCTTCGAGGGCTGGCTGCTCAACCGGCTGGGTGGATACAGCATCTGGCGGGAGGGGATGGACCGCGAGGCGATCCGCACCACCGCCCGGCTGCTCGCCGACGCCGAACGGCCGGTGGTGCTGTTCCCGGAAGGCACCTGGTTCCGCCAGAATGATCGCGTCGGCCCGCTTCAGGACGGGCTGGCGCTGATCACCCGGCAGGCGGCGCGCCAGTCCACCCGGCCGATCCTCGTCCACCCGGTCGGTATCAAGTACTGGCTGCTTGGCGACCCGCTACCGGAGATCCGCCGCCGGCTCGACGTGCTGGAACGGCGGCTCGGCTGGCGGCCGCAGGGGGACACCCCGCCGGTGGTACGGGTGGAGCGGATCGGCGGGGCGTTGCTGGCGCTGAAGGAGATCGAGTACCTCAGCCAGCCCCAGCCGGGCGGGCTGGACGAGCGCATCCGCCGGCTGTCCAGCTCCCAGGTCGAGCGAATGGAGGCCAAACACCTCGGCCGCACCTTTGACGGCTGGCTGCTGGAGCGCATCCGCCGTCTTCGTCAGCACCTGTCGCGTCAGTTGATGGACAAGGCGGCGACCGACGCCCCTGCCGCCGCGGCGATCAAGGCCGACATGGACGTGCTGCTGTTCTGCGAGAACCTGAACGCCCAGTCGCTCGATTACCTGATCGCGTCGCCGACGCCGGAACGGCTGGCCGAAACGGTCCAGCGGATCGAGGAGACGGTCGCCGACCAGGTGGAAACGCCGATCGCCCGCACCGGCGCCACCGTCCACGTCGGCCCGGCGGTGGACGTTCGTACCTTCGACGCCGGCGGGAACCGTCGCGGCCCCGACCCGCTGGTGCAGCACCTGCGCGTGGCGATGCAGGACCTCGTCGACCGGCTCGTCGCCGCCGGCCCGCCAGCCGACTGGGGTTGCCTGCCGCGGCCAACCGCATCGCTGCCCCCCCGTGCTGACACGACCGCGCCCGCGAACGGGCAGGTGATCGGCTGACTGTACGGCCACCCCGAGGACTTCACCGGATGACGCGCCTCTCGACACGGCAGAAGCTGAATAACCGGATCTTCAAAGCCGTCCATCATCGCAACCTGATCTATAACACCTGCTGGGAGGATCCGGCGCTCGACCGGGTGGCGCTGAACCTCGGCCCGGCCGATCGGGTGGCGGTGATCACCAGCGCCGGCTGCAACGCCCTGGACTACCTGCTGGCCGGCGCCGGCGAGGTGAACGCCGTCGACGTCAACCCGATCCAGAATGCGCTGCTGGAGCTGAAGCGCGCCGCTGCTCTGCACCTCGACCACGACAGCTTCTTCGAGCTATTCGGCCGCGGCCAGTCGCCGCAGGCGCGGCCGATGTACCACGATGCGCTGCGCCCGCACCTGTCGCCGGTAGCGCGGGCGTACTGGGACCGGCACATCGGCTTCTTCGCCGGCAAGGGATGGCGGAAGTCGTTCTACTACCGCGGCACCGCCGGGCTGCTCGCCAAGCTGGTACTGGTCAACGCCCAGGTGCTCCATCGGCTCCGCGAGCCGATTTGCCAGCTGCTGGAGGCGCGGACGATCGAGGAGCAGCGCGCGATCTACGACGAACGCATCCGCGCTCGCATCTGGACGCCGTGGCTGCGCTGGTTCCTGTCGCGGAGCTTCACCCTGACGCTGCTGGGTGTGCCGTGGCCGCAGCGCGATCAGATCGTCGAACAGTACCCCGGCGGGGTGTCGCAGTTCATCCGCGATTCGCTGGAGGCGGTACTGCGCGACCTGCCGTTCCACAGCAACTACTTCTGGCGCGTCTACCTGCAGGGGCACTACACGCCGGAGTGCTGCCCCGAATATCTGCGCCGCGAGAACTTCGCCGCCCTCCGCGCCGCCCTGCCGCGGCTGAAGATCCACACCGCCACGCTGACCGACTTCCTCAGGACCGTCGAGCCGGGGCTGACGCGGTTCGTGCTGCTCGACCACATGGACTGGATGAGCAGCGTCCACCCGCAGGCGCTGGTCGACGAGTGGAACGCCATCCTGGCCGCCGCCGCGCCAGGTGCGCGGGTGATCTTCCGCAGCGCCGGGCTGCGCGTGAACTTCCTCGACCACTTGCAGGTGACGCACGGCGGCCGCGAGCGCGAACTGCGGGACCTGCTGCGCTATCACCCCGACCTGGCGGCGGAACTGCACAAAAAAGATCGTGTTCACACCTACGGTTCGTTCCACATCGCGGACCTGCCGGCATGAGTATCGCCTCCGACCTTCGCGTGCTGTACAACCTGACGTTCCGGCGAGTCCGCGGCGGCAGCCACCAGGAACGCCTGGAGGCGTTCTACCGCGACCAGGCGGGCGACTACGACGCCTTCCGGCGCAAGCTGCTGCACGGCCGCGAGGAGTTGATGCAGGCGCTGCCGCTGCCGCCGGGCGGCCGGCTGCTCGACATGGGCGGCGGCACCGGCAGCAACCTGACGGCGCTGGGCGACCGACTGGCGACGCTCCAGAGCGCCACCGTCGTCGACCTGTGTCCGTCGCTGCTGGAGGCGGCGCAGCGGCGCATCCAGGCGGCGGGCTGGCCGAACGTGCAGACGGCGCTGGCGGACGTGACCACCTACACGCCCGACGGCGGGCTGGTGGACGCCGTCACCTTCTCGTACCCGCTCACCATGATCCCGACTGGTTCGCCGCCCCGAGCGCGCATGCTGCTCAAGCCGGGCGGGACGATCGGCGTGGTCGACTTCTACGTCGCGCGCAAGTGGCCGGCGGCGGGGATGCGACGGCACAGTTGGTTCACGCGCACGTTCTGGCCGACCTGGTTCGGGTTCGACAACGTGTTCCCGTCGCCCGACCATCTGCCGTGGCTGCAGACGCACTTCGAGACGGTGCGGCTGGAGGAGCGGACCGGCAAGGTGCCGTACATGCCACTGGTGCGAGCGCCGTATTACCTCTTCGTCGGCCGGAAGGGCGCATAAGCAACCGGCGTTCGACCCGCTTGCTCGCCTGTTGTCGCCGTGTTGTCGTCGCTAGAATGGGGAGGTAAACCGGCGGAGCGGCGATCACGCTCAGAGCGAGCGGCCGCGGCTGCCGGCACCGCTTACGCAGGCTTGTTCGCATGATCTCGCTGCCAACGGTTCCCACTTCCGGCGGAGCGCCGCCGGCGTCGCCGAACCCCGCTCGCCGGCTGCCCGACTGGCTGAAACGGCCGCTGCCCACCAGCAACGGCAACTTCTTCACCCAGGCGCTGCTCGACGAGCTGCGGCTCGAAACCGTGTGCGAGAACGCGCGCTGCCCCAACCGGCCGGAGTGCTACTCGCGCCGCACCGCCACGTTCATGATCCTCGGCAACGTCTGTACCCGGCCGTGCGGCTTCTGTTCGGTCCCCAAAAGCCTGCACCCCGATCCGCTGGAGGCCGACGAACCCGAACGAGTCGCCGAGGCGGCGGCGCGGCTCGGGCTGAAGCACGTCGTCATCACCTCCGTCACCCGCGACGACCTGCTCGACGGCGGAGCCGATCACTTCCGCCGCTGCGTCCTCGCCGTTCGCGCTCGCACCGGCGCTGCCGTCGAGGTGCTCACCCCCGACTTCATGGGCGACCTGCACGCGGTTGACATCGTCCTCGCCGCCGAGCCGGAGGTGTTCAACCACAACCTCGAAACGGTGCCGCGGCTGTACAAGAAGGTCCGCGGTCGAGCGTCGTACCAGCGAAGCCTCGACCTGCTCGCCCACGTCAAGCGGCGGCAGCCGAAGTGCGTCACCAAGAGCAGCCTGATGCTCGGCATCGGCGAGACGATCGACGAGTTGCTCGACCTGTTCGCCGACCTCCGCGGCGTCGACTGCGACACGCTCACCCTCGGCCAGTACCTGGCGCCGACGCTCAAGCACGTTCCGGTCGCCCGCTTCGTGCCGCCGGAGGAGTTCGACCACCTCGCCCAGCTGGCCGAGCGGATGGGGTTCAAGAAGGTCGTCGCCGGGCCGTTCGTGCGGTCCAGCTACCACGCCGACGAGATGGTCGCGTGATCGCGCGTACCCGCGTTTCAGTTCGGCTGCCGGACCTTGGCGAGTCGGCGGTGCGGTTCGGCCTGTGGCTGGTCGATCCGGGCGAGGCCGTCCGCGCCGGCGACCGGCTGGCCGAGGTGCTGCTCGAAGGCGCCACCGTCGACGTGACGGCGCCGGCCGACGGGCGGCTGATCGAGCGGGTGGCGTGGCCGCGCGACCTCGTCCGTCCCGGTGATGTGCTGGCAGTCATCGAGGCGGATGGGGACGACCTGTCATGACAGCGCCCGGCCTGTTCCTGTCGCTCGACGGTATCGACGGCACCGGCAAGTCGACTCAGGTTCGACTGCTCGCCGACTGGCGCGAGCAGGGCCGCGCGGTTGTACCATGCGTCGACCCCGGCGGCACTCCACTCGGCCAGGAGCTGCGGCAGATCCTGCTCGGCCACCGGCACGGGCTGTCCGACACCGCCGAGGCGCTGCTGTTCATGGCCAGCCGGGCGCAGCTGGTCGCCGAGGTGATCCGCCCGGCGCTGGGGCAAGGCAGCGTGGTGCTATCGGATCGTTTTCTGCTCGCGAATGTCGTCTACCAGGGCTACGGCGGGCGGCTGAACGTCGACGAACTGTGGAATGTCGGCCACGTCGCCACCGGCGGGCTGCTGCCCGACCTGACGATCGTCCTCGACCTGCCGGTGGAAGCGGCGCTGCGGCGACGTGGCCGGCCGGCTGACCGGATGGAGAGCCGGCCCGAGGAGTATCACCTCCGGGTGCGCGACGGGTTTCTCACCGAGGCGGCGCGGCGGCCCGACCGCATCGCCGTGGTTGACGCCTCCGGCGACGTGAACGCGGTGCAGCAGGCGATCCGGCGCGCGTGCGCCGCTGCTCGCCAGGAAGGGGTGAGCGATGACGTGGCGGGTTCGCGGGCACGACGCCCTGATCGCCGGGTTCCGCCGCGTGGTCGAGCGCGGCCGGCTGGCTCACGCCTACCTGTTCACCGGCCCCGTCGGCGTCGGCAAGCACCTGTTCGCCACCGACCTGGCGCGCGCGCTGCTGTGCGAGAACCCGCCGGCACCGCTCGACCCATGCGGCGAATGCCACTCCTGCGTTCAGGTCGACGCCGGCTCCCACCCCGATTTCCACCCCTCGGCTCGTCCGCCCGAGGGCGCTGAGTTCCCCATCGAGCTGATGCGGTCGTTGTGCGCCAGCTTCGCGCTCAGAGCGCCCCGCGGTCGCGGCAAGGTGATCGTCATCGACGGCGCCGACGATCTGAACGAGGAATCGGCCAACTGCTTCCTGAAGACGCTCGAAGAACCGCCGCCGCGCTCGGTGCTGATCCTGATCGGCACGCGCAAGGAGCGACAGTTGCCGACGATCGTGTCGCGCTGCCAGGCGGTCAACTTCACCCCGCTGCCGCCACCGCTCGTCGACGCCATCCTCATCGAGCAAGGGATTACTGACAGCGCCACGCGGCAGCGGCTGGTGCGGCTGGCGGGCGGCAGTCCGGGGCTGGCGCTGACGCTGGCCGATCCGCGGTTGTGGGAGTTCCGGTCGACGCTGCTGGCGGGACTGACCGGCCGGCCGGTCGACGCGGTGGAGCTGGCGAAGGGGTGGACCGGGTTCGTCGAGGAGGCCGGCAAAGAGTCGGCGGCGCAGCGGGCGCGGGCGGCGCTGGTGCTGCGCCTGGTGGTCGACTTCTTGACCGACGCCCTGGAGGTGTCGGCCGGCGGGACACCCCGGCGGACCGGCCCGAGGACGACCGAGCGCGTCCGCGACCTGGCGCGCGGCGTCGACGCCGAACGGCTGCTGGCGCTGCTCGACCGCTGCCTCGACGCCGACGACCAGATCACCCGCCGGGTGCAGCTGGTGCTGGTCTGGAGGCGCTGCTCGACACCTTCGCCCAGCGGCTGCCGGCGGTGACTCATCCTGGCGCCGGCTCGGCGACCAGCGCTGCCGGGTTCGGAGGGTGCCATGGCCACGCTTCGTGGCCATGCGATGCGGAGCCTCGTTCTCTCGACGGGGCCAGTCGGGGTAACGCCGCATGCCCACGCCAGCGTGGGCATGGCACCCAGCAGTTGCAGTTGGCGGCAGGTTTACCCCTCGCCGGGTCCCGGCTGTCGGCCACCAACAACCATCCGACGGCGTGACTCAGCCCGGCGCTGGCTCGGCGACCAGCGCGGCCGGGTTCGCCAGCCGCCACGCTTCCCACCACTTGAGGAACCGCCGCCGCTCGGCCGGTAGTCGCCGTTGGTGGAAGCGCAGCAGTGGCTCCAGCCCCGGCAGCACCCGCGCCCATGTATCCGGCCACTGCGTCAGCAGATAGCGCAGACCCAGCAGTCGTTGCGCCGCAACGTGGCTATCGTTGGCCCGGCCGAGCGTCTCCTGCACCTCCTCGATCTGCGGATAAAGACGACCGCGAAAATCTTCTGGAAGACAGTCGGCCAGTACCTCGACGGCGTAGCGCAGCCGCTTGGCGACGATGCGCACCCGGTGCAGCTGGTCGTAATCCTTCAGGTTACCGCCGGCGGCCGTCTCCAGCCGCGTCAGCAGCGTCGCCAGCTTGTCGCGGGCCAGCTCGCCCATCCGTTCCGGGCGCTTCTCCGGCGGGCGCAGCTCGCCAAGCAGGTCGTCGACGTACTCCGGGAACGGCTGTTCCTCATCCTCCTCGATGGCCGCCAGCGCCGCCTCGGCGGCTGCCCGCTGGCCGAGCGAATAGCCGATCAGGAAGTCCAGGCCGACATGCTCGGCCTCCGCCGCCTGGGCGTTACGCTGGCGCAGCGCGAGCAGGAACACGTCCCAGTCGCGGGCGGCCCCGGCAGCCCGGCGGATGGCACGCAGGCGCGCGCGACCGGCCCGGTACGCCTTGCGCGGCAGGCAGCGGTGGAAGATCCGCAGCGCCGCGTCGGCCCGCCGCGTCGCCACCCGCAGCTGGTGGACGTGTTCCGGGTCTTCATGCGCCTGCTGCATGACCAGCGGCAGCTGCTCCGCCACCACGTCGAAGCGCACGCGGAGGACGATCTCGGCCGCCTCACGAATCTCCATCTCCGGCCGTAACCCTTGAATCCACTTGCCGTCGGCCATGTGTCGCGTCTCGCTCTCGCCGCGGCGTCAGCTGCCGTACAGCCCGGCCACGCTGGCGGACTGTTCCCGCCGGTGCAGCCACGTGGCCACCTCGGCCGCCTCTTCGGCGATTTTCTCGACCCGTTTTCTCTCCTCGCGCAGTCGGTCCGCCAGGTCAGTCGGCGCCGCCAGGTAGACCGCCTCCAGCTCCTCGCGCACCCGCCCGTCCAGCTGCCGGTGGAACTCGTCGCGGATGGCGTTCCAGCGCAACGGTAAGAGCAGGTGGATGAGGATTTGCAGGATGATGAGCACCACCAGTAATACCACCAGCGGCAGCAGCGCGTCGAGCCAGTGGACCTGATATCCCTTGCCCTGCGGGTCGAACACCCGCCACAGCAAGTTGAACAACGCCGCCAGCAACGCCAGCGGCGGCACCCAGTCGGCCAGGAACACCAGCACCGTCTGCACCAGCCGGCGAGCGCCGGTCGGCCGCGTCCACTGCTTCTCGACGTGGTCGAGTACCTCGGTCAGCGCCCGCGCCCACCGCTGCCGCCAGTCGAGCTTCGCCAGTCCTTCCACCGGATCGCTGAGCACCGCCAGCGGGAACCCCTGGGTGTCGGCCTCAACCAGCAGCCGATTCGCCAGCGCCTTGCTCCGCGCGTCCAGCTGGCGATTGGCCGCCACGTCCGTGCAGGCGCCGGTGAACAGCGTCAGGTCCCAGGTCGCCGGCGTGTCCGCCTTCTCCCCGCCGCCGACCGCCCGGCTGACGAACGGGATGCGGCTGCGGAAGCTGCTGCCGACGTATTTGGCCCGCGTCACCAGCTGCAGATACCACTGCATCAGCCCGCGGAACCGCCGCTGCCCCTCCAGCGCGAAGTGCTGCTCGATCTCGCGCTGGTACGGCTCCAGGGTGTTGACCAGCACGTCGGCGGTCGCCGTCGCCTCCTCGGCGAGCGGCCGCCCCCACGCGGCGCGGGTCCGCGCCGCCACCTCCGCCAGGTCGGGCGGGGCGGCCTCGGTCAGCGCCTGCTTCACTCCGGCGAGTAGCTGGCTCACCCCGCGCGCCTTGATCGCCTCGATCTCCAGCCGGCTCAGTCCCTGTTCCAGCCACCCCAGCAGGTCGCGAAACTGTTCGCCCTCGGGCGGCTGTATGTCATTACCATTGCCACTCGCGCGGTCGACCCACAGCTGGGCACAGGTGCGGAACAGCAGCGGCGACTCGAACCCCTCCGACTCCAGGTCATGCAGCAGGTCCTCATCGGGACGGACCCCAGTGGCGGAGGCGTGCAGGCAGCGGTCCCACTTGTTGAGCACGAACGCAAACGCCCGCCGTTTCCGCTGTTGCAGGAACAGCTCCCACACCAGCTGGTCGTGATACTTCTCCTGCGACCCGACGTAGAGCACCACGTCGGCCACCGGCAGCAGCCGAAGCAGCTTGTCGCGATTCGTCAGGTCATTGCTGTCCACGTCCGGCGTGTCGACGAGGATTTTCTGTGCCAGCGACGGCCGATCGTGGCTCACCAGCCGGCAGTGCCGCAGCGCCGGGTCGAGCCGATCGGGACGAACCGACTCGTGGTAGTACACCACTGGGTCGCGCGTGGTCGGGCGCGTGAACGAGGCGGCGGCGATGGTGCCGCCGGCCAGGGCGTTGAGCAGCGTCGACTTGCCCACGCCGGTGCCGCCCATCAGCATCACCACCAGCAGCGGCCGGTCGACATCCAGCGCGTCGGACTGTCGGCGCAGGTCGGTGGCCAGCCCCTCGAGCGCGGCGTGGTGGATCGCCGACAGCGGGTAGCGGTGCGGCCCGTCGAGCCAGCCGCGCAGGCTCCGCTCCAGCCCACGGAGCGCCGGCGACAACGTCCGCAGCACCGGACTGGGGTCGGCCTGGGCGGGGAGGGGAGTGGTCATCGGGCCGAAGTCTCCGGAGTCAAGCGGATCGGGTGGCGCGGACCGCGTTGCGGGTGCGGGCATCCAGTTCGGCGATCGCCCCCGGCAGCCGCCGCAGCGCCAGCTGCAGCCGCTCGAACGCCGACCCGCCCGTCGATGGCCAGCGAACCAGCCACTCGGCCATCGGGTCGGACAGGTGCTGGCGGAACAGCGCCTGCTGCCGGTGCCGCGTCTCCTCGCGTTCGGCGTCGACCACCTGCTTGCCGAGCAACTCGACCAGCTGGTGCGTCAGCGAGGCGACCAGGGGAACCAGGATGAAGTCGTGCCAGTTGATCCCACCGGCGGCAATCGTCCCGCCGATGGCCGCCACGTCGAGGGCGAACTTGCCGCCGCGGAGGGTGTTGAGCAGCCCCGGCTGCCGCTGCAGCCGCTCGTAGATGTTGCGGGCCGTCCGGTCGACCTCCAGCGCCAGGTTCGCCTGAAAGTCGCGATACACCTGCTCCAGCCGGTCGGCCGCCTGGCTGGTCAGCGCGCCCGACTGGAACCCGCCGTTGATGTGCGCCCACAGCTGATGCTCGGCGGAGCGGCGGGCCGCCTCCTTGCGCAGTCCGTCGATCCAGGCGGCGAAGGCGTCGTCGATGATCGGCCGCTCTGGCCGGGTCGGCGCCTCCGGCCGCGCCATCGCCTTGCCGAGCCAGTCGCGCAACAGCCGGTACGGCGTGCGGAGGACGTACAGCGCGCCGGACAGCACCTGCCCGATGCCGGGCAGATCGAGCATGCCGATAAGCCGCACCAGCGCTTCGTCGAAGCCGTGGAACTTCTCGCTGGTCAGGTACTCGCGGAGGTAACGGGCATCGAACTCCGCCTGCCCACTCTGAACCAGCCCCTGCCACACCTCCAGCGCCTGCACGTCGACCCGCGCCACTTCCACCAGCGCATGCTGCTGCTGCATCAGGTAGCGGCAGGCGCCGAGCACCGTCCGCTTGCGCGCCCCCTCCGGCGGGGCGCCGAGGACGGTGGCCTGATTGAGTAACGGGATACGCCATTTGCCGGCGTGGCGAATCGGGTCGGCCAGCTGCTCGGGAGTCAGGTACGGGATCGGCAGCACCCCGATCACTCCCTGACCCAGCCCGTCGGGCAGTGCGCCCAGCACCTCCTTGCGGAAGTGGGCGACCAGCGCCGCCGCGTCGTTCTCGCGCATCTTCATCAGGCAGCAGATGACCGGCTTGCCGGTCTGCAGCAGCACCTTGAGGAACTGCGTCGGCATCTCGTCGTTGTAGCGCTCGTCGCTGGCGGCGTAGACGATCACATCGGCCAGCGCCGCCGCCTCGATCAGCCGCGGGATATACCCCTCGGCGGCCCAGGTGGTCATGTCCGGGCAATCCCACACCACCCACTCGCGCAGCAGGTCGAACCCGCCGGCCGCGGGCGACACCCGGCGGACCTGGTAAACGTCCTCGTCGAGACTCGACGGGCTGGGCTGGGTCAGGCGGGTGAGCGGGCCGAGGAAGCCGAGGTGAGCGGCCCAGCTGATCGGCCCGGTGAGTGCCGTGTAGGCGATCGGGTGGCGGGTGAAGCCGGCCTGGGCGTTCGATTCGGCGGCGACCGACCCGGACAGCAGGTTCGCGACGGTGCTCTTACCGGCGCCGGCACCACCGACAACGACGATGTGGAGCGGGACGGCCGGCTGGCCGTCGAGGAACGGCCCCAGGCAGTTGCGCACCAGCGCCGCGGCCAGTCGCAGCGCGCCGGCGGCGCGGTGGTGGTCGCCCTGACCGCGGGCATGCCCCTCCAGCCACGCCAGGTCGTCGGCCAGTTGACTCGTCAGCGCCCGCGTCGAGAGCGTTTCCATGATCCGGTCCTGTCCGGCGAGGGGCGCCGCCTCCCTGCGGGGCGTCTCGCCCGCCAGGAACGATTCTAGCGGGACGGACCGGGAACAGGAATGCCGCCCTCGCGGTCGGCGCGATCCGGCGCGAACCCGTCGAGCGACAGCAGCAACGGTTGACCGAGTAACGCCTGCGCAAGCACCTTGCCGCTGGCGGCCGACAGCTGCACGCCGGCGCGGTAATGGCCGGTGCCGACGAATAGCCCGTCCCAGCCGGGGACCGGCCCGAGGTAGGGCAGCCCGTCCGGCGACCCCGGCCGCAACCCGGCCCAGCACGTCTCCAGCGTGGCATCCGCCAGCGCCGGCAGCAGCCGCACGGCGAACGCCAGCAGCCCGCCGATCCCGCCGGCGGTCGGCCGTGGGTCGAATCCGACGTCTTCTTCTGTCGAACCGATGAGAATGCGCCCATCGTCACGGTTGACCAGGTAGCGTTTGCCCTGCATCAGCACTGGCCGCACCCCGGTTCGCCCGGTCCGCAACAGGGCGATCTGGCCGCGGACCGGACGGACGCCTGGGCGCCCAGCCGACCTGCCGGGTCAGCGCGTCCGACCACGCCCCGGCCGTCAGCAGCACCTGTCCGGCGGGCAGACTGCCGCGCTCGCCCTCGACGCCGAGCGCGCGCGTCCCCGCGGCCAGCAGCTGTTGCACCGGCCAGTCGGCGATCAGCTGAACGTTGCGCGCCGCGCAGCCCGCCTTCAGCGCCCGCAGGTGCCACGGATTGCGAACCTGGCACAGCCCCGGCAGCCAGGCGCCGCGTTCGAGGTTCGGCGCCAGGTCCGGCTCGCGACGGCGCAACGCTTGCAGATCGAGGAATTCCCAGGCGGCGCCGCGGCCGTGCCACTCCTCGGTGGGCAGCGTGGCGAGCGGCTCGGCGGGGTCGGGCAGCTCGATCCCGCCGCAGCGGCGAAAGCCGGTGTCGACGCCGGTTTGTTCGCGCAGCTCATCGGCGAACGCTGGGTGCAGCCGCATGCTGTGGCCGCGCAGCAGTTCGATGGGCGTTTCGGCGTGGGCCAGGTCGGCGGGCGGGAGGATGCCGGCGCCGGCCCACGACGCCTGCCGGCCCGGCTCGCCCTGGTCGACGACCGCCACCGTCGCCCCTTCGGCCGACAGAACCCACGCCGTCGTCAAGCCGATGATGCCGCCGCCTACAATCAGGATATCCACATGCTGTGACATGGCGTCGTTATAGCGATCGGGTCGGTCGAATCAGCGCCGCCGGAGGTTCCGGTTGAGCCGCCGGCCGGCACCCACTATCCTGCCGAAAGGCGACTGGACCGCGAACCTGCCCGGCCGGCGGTCTGTCCGGGAGAGGTCGAGGCACAGGGGAGTCATGGACAGCCACACGCTTGAACTGATGGAATTCGGCAAGGTCCGCGAACTGCTGGGCGGTTACACCGCCTGCTCGCTCGGCAAGGAGCTGGCGCGGCAGCTGGAGCCGATGCGCGACCCGGACAGGATTCGCGCCGAGCTGGCGCTGGTCAGCGAGGTGGCCGACGCGCTGAGCGAGGGGCTGGCGCCGCCGTTCGCCGGGCTGCACGACATTCGCCTGACCATCCGCCGCGCCGCCATCGGCGCCCAGCTGACTGTCGAACAGCTGCTCGAAGTCGCCGACACCCTCACCTGCACCGGCCACATCTACCGCTATCGCATGCGGCTGCCCGAACGCTACGAGCGGCTGATCGAGATGCTCGCGCCGATCGAGGATTTAGGCCACGTCGCTCGCCTGATCACCGGCTGCATCGACAGTCGCGGCCACGTCCTCGACATGGCCAGTCCCGACCTGGCGCAGATCCGGCAAAAGCTGGCCGACGTCGACGAACGTGTCCAGAACGTCATTCAGCGGCTGTTGCGCGACCCGAAGGTCCGCGAGATCCTCCGCTACCCCAACGCCACCGTCAGCGGCGATCACTACGTCCTGCCCGTCGCCGTCAATCACCGGCAGAAGATCGCCGGCGTCGTCCACCGCACCTCCAGCACCGGCGAGACGGTGTTCATCGAGCCGGCCGGGGTCGCTGCCCTCAGCGCCGAGCGGACCATCCTCAAGGGCGACGAGGACCGCGAGGTCCGCCGCATCCTCCGCCGGCTGTCCGGCGAGGTGGCGAAGGTGGCCAAGCACCTGACGTTCGCCATCGAGGTGCTCGCCCGCCTCGACCTGATCACCGCCAAGGCCCGCTACAGCCGCGACTACAGCATGGACGCCCCGGACATCAACGCCGACGGGCACCTGTGGCTGCGGCAGGCGCGGCACCCGCTGCTCGAACACCTGTTCCGCGAGGAGGCGCGGAACGCTCAACCCACGCAGGAGCGGCGTGAAGTCGTGCCGATCGACGTGCGGCTCGGCTACGGGTTCAACCTGCTCATCATCACCGGCCCGAACACCGGCGGCAAGACGGTGTGCCTCAAAACGGCCGGCCTGCTGGCGCTGATGGCCCTGTCCGGCATGCACATCCCGGCGGGGCAGGGGAGTGAAGTCCCGGCGTTTAGCAACATCCTCGCCGACATTGGCGACGAGCAGAGCCTGGAACAGTCGCTCAGCACCTTCAGCTCGCACATCACCCGCATCGGCCACATCCTGCGGACCGCCGACGCCAACAGCCTGGTCCTGCTCGACGAGATGGGCGCCGGCACCGACCCGACGGAAGGCGCCGCCCTTGGCCGCGCCATCCTCGACGAGCTGGACCGCCTCCGCTGCCGGGCGATGGTGACGACCCACCTGGGCGACCTCAAAACCTATGCGTTCAACAACGACCGGGCCGAAAACGGCGCCGTGGCATTCGACGTGGCGTCGCTGCGGCCGACGTACAAGTTGGAGATCGGCCAGTTCGGCATGTCGAACGCGCTGAAGATCGCCCGGCGCCTGAAGCTGCCGAAGGAGCTTCTGCAGCGGGCGCACCGTTATCTCCGTCGGCGGCAGAAGCGCGCGCCGGAGATGGTGCAGTTACAGCGGCTCCGCGAGGAGGCGGAGAAGGCGCGGACGCAGGCGCTGGCGGCGCAGCACCAGGCGACACAGGAAGCGGAGGAGCTGCGCAAGAAGACCGCCGAGCTGGAGCGGCAGGCGGCCGAGGCGGCGGCGCTGCGCGAGGCGCGGCTGCGGCTGGTACCCGGCGACCCGGTACGGGTGCCGAAGTTCGACAAGCGCGGCAAGGTGGTCCGCACTGACTTCCGCAAGAACGTCGTCGTCGTCAGCGTCGGCATCGGCCAGTGGGAGGTCGGTCTCGACGAGGTGTTCCCGGAAGACAAGTAGCGTCTATGCGCTCTTCTTCTCTTCGCGCAGCGCATCGAGCCGCTTGCTGTTCCGCCAGCTGAGGGCGAGCGCCGTCAGGGCGATCAGGAACGTCAGCCCCAGGAAGATGTCGTGGCCGCGCGAACGAGGCTCCGGCGCTGGCGCGTCGCCGCCCGCGCGGATGGCGGGCGCTTCCCCAAGATCCGCCGCTGTCAAAGTCACCGACGCGCGGTGCCCGCCCGGCGCCGTCACCACCACCCGCAGCGGCTCCGGCCGTTCGTAGGCGAACGTGTAGATGCCCTTCTCGTCGAGCGGCCCCTCGGTCAGCACGGTGCCGTTATCGCGCACCACCTTCGCCCGCGCGTTCTTCGGCGGATCTTCCGCCTCGAAGGCCGTCACCACCGTCACCTTCTTCGCCTGCCGATCGACCTTCGGGGTGATCTCCAGGGCGTGCGCCGACAGCGGACCGGACGTGACCAGGAGCGCACCGATCGCCAGAAGCACGACCGGCACCGACTGCTCGGCCAGCGGCACCGCGACGTACTCCGCCGCCGGTTCGACGGTCGGCAGCCGCAGCATCGCCGGCTTGACGCGCGCCAGGAACCCGACCGTCATGCCGAGGATCAGTCCCTCCAGCAAGGCGAGCGGCAGGTGCGCCAGAAACACCACCGTGGCGAACGTGCTCCATCGATCGGCCCCGTCGGCGATCAGGACCAGCCCGGTCAGCAGCGTCGTGCCGACGACCGCGGCCATGCCGACCAGCGCGCCGGCCGGAAACTCGGCCGCCAGCGTCGCCCGCCGCTCCAGCCACAGGCCCACCAGCGCGAACACGAGTACACCCCCGACCGTCACCGGATGAGTGAGTAGGCGGAGCGCCGGCGTCAGGTTGTCGACGGTGAGGATCAGTCCGGCGCCGGGCGACACGCGGACCATCTCCCCGACCGGGTTGGTCAGCAGCACGGCCACCCCCAGCGCCAGACAGGCGCCCCACACCAACCCGCTCGCCAGCACCAGCCCGGCCCGCCGCCACGACTCGGCCCCGCGCGTCAGCCGCAGCAGCACCGGGCAGGCGATGGCCGCCCCCAGCGCCGGCAGCATTTCGGTGGCGGCGTTCACCCCGACGGTGGTCAGTCCGCCGTGATTGAGCAGCAGCGCTTGCAGGGTGACCCCGATCAGGATGGCGAGCGGCGCGCGCAGCCCGAGCACCACACCGACCAGGCCGCTGAGCAGCAGGTGAACGCTGGTCGGCCCGATCCGGACGTGGATCGACGACGCCAGGAAGAACGCCGCGGTCAGGATGGCGATCCGCGGGATCTCGTCCTCGTGGACGCGCCAGCCGGCGATCAGGGCGAGCAGCCCGGCGACGACGAACCCGGTCGCCAGCACCGGCCAGCTGAGAACGCCGTCGGCGATGTGAACGGCCCAGAGGCCGGACGTGAGTGCGAGCATGGCGATCCCCGGTGACGGGCGGGTGTACCCCGTCATCATACGAAACCGGGAATCGTCATACCAGCGAGGCGGCTCAGTTGGCGCACAAGGCGTGCGGCAGCGCGATCGGGGGAGGGGTGCGGAGCCGTTGCCAGGCGTCGAACGTCGGTACGCCGGCATGCAGGGAGCCGAGGTAGGCGCCGCCGCCGGTTACGCGGCCGGCCTGCCAGGCGTGCTTGTACTCGCGGCGGATACGGACGGCGCCTTTTTTGAACAGGTGGTACTGGGCGTGGACGGCATCGCCGCCGAACGCCGGCGGGTAGTGGGCGTCGTCGTGACGGAGCTGGGCGCCGCGGTAGCGCCAGGCGTGCTGCCGCGGCAGCGGATTCTTCTTGCGCAGCCGGCCGTCCGGGTCTTCCACCGGCGGCGCGGTGTAGCCGAGCAGCATGGCGGTGCGGATGGTGTGCTCGGTCCAGATAACGAACACCCCGGACGTCCCCAGCCCCCGCCACGTCGGCTCTTCCTCCTCCTGCTCGGCCCAGTACCAGCCGTGGCGGATGGCTTCGCTCACCGCCCGGACGATCTGCATGCCGTAGTCGTCGTACAACTGCTGGGCGGCGGCCAGCGGCGAGCGCGGGGTCCAGAGCGAGCGGGCGAAGCGGTACAGCCCGTCATCGTCATCCGGGTCGAGATGGTCGCGATACGACGGCAGTAGCTGCGACCAGCCATTGGCCTCCGGCCGCGTCAGCAGGTGGTCGCACAGATGGGACAGCACCCGATTGTGAGTGCTAAACAGGCTGATCGGGCCAAACGGCCAGAGCGGGATGGCGACCTCGTGCAGGTGTAACATGAGTGATAAGCCCCCCGAATAACCGATTGCTTCCTCCTCCTCGACATATCCGTCACTATTATACACTCTATTGTGGCCGTCATTGAGCGCCGGGGCCGCACAATTCGCGCATCGCCATTCCCGATGCGGTCAGGCACCGCGGGCGAAGGCGGCGCGGAAGGCGTCGAGCTGCTCGGCGAGGATCTCCTTGAGCCGCCGCGCCTGGTCGCCCTTGAGGTCGGTCAGCCGCAGCCGCAGCACGTCGGCGTCGGCACGGTGGCTGCCGATCTCGGCGGACGCCACGCCCTCCAGCCGCGCCAGGTTCAAACTCCCCTTCTTCAGCAGAAACCGGCAGTCGAGCGCGTCGGCGTCCTTGGTCCGCCACTGCGCCCAGCTCCGGCTCACCCCCGGCACGCGCAGCGTGATGGCGTCGCGCGCGTCCCACGTCACCTCGAGCTTCGGTTCGACCTCCTGCACCAGCGTCAGCAGTCGGGCGAGGGTCTGCCGGTCCCAGCGTACCGGCCGGCCGGGCGGAAACCCCTTGTCGCCCAGGTGCCAGCGCTGGCCGTTCAGCTTCCACGGCATGACGTCTTCCGGCTTGGTGTTCATCCGCTTGACGGTGGCGAAAAACGACTTCGCGGCGTCGGCGAGAAACGCGCGGAACGCCGGAGTGTCCACCTCGGACAGTCGGTGGACCTTCACGGTCACCGACTGCCACGGTCCCTTGTGGTTCGTCACCCACACGCGCTCGCTGCTGCCGTAGACCTGCACCCCCTCGGTCTGGTCGAGCGGCCGGATGCCCAGCCGCGCCGCCAGCTCCGGCCCCTTGAAAGCATTGCGGCTGACGCGGAACACCAGCCGCACGGTGTCCGGCTCCCCGGTCATCATGTGCAGGAACCAGCCGTGGCTCTTCGTCGCCGCCGGCACCTCGACCACCGCGCGGTTGTTCCAGACGGTTTCGCCGAACCCGCCCAGCGCCTGCACCTGCTCCTCGGCCCAGGTGACGATCGCCCCGTCCCAGCGGCACGGCCTGCCATCGTGGCTCACCCGGTCGACGGTGTGCCAGCGGCGGCCGTCGGTCTGCCACGGCATCGCCGCGTCCTTGCCGACCTCCTCCAGCGCGATGTCGCCGGGCCGCTCCTGCTGCCGGGCCGCCGGGTCGTAGCGCGGCCGCTCGCGCCGCGGCCCAGCCGCCAGCACCGGCGCCAGCACCGCCCCGGTGTGCGATGGGCGAGCGTCGTCGCGGTGCGCCGCCACCGCCTCCGGCGGTCCCTGAACCACCACCGTTCCGCCGGCCGGCCCCGCCTCCGGCCCCATGTCGATGACCCAGTCGGCCGACTTGATGACGTCCAGGTTGTGCTCGACGACGATCACCGTGTTGCCCAGGTCGACCAGCCGTTGCAGCACGTCGAGCAGCTTGGCGATGTCGTCGAAGTGCAGCCCGGTGGTCGGCTCGTCGAGCAGGTAGATCGTGCGGCCGGTGCTCGGCCGGGCCAGCTCGGCGGCCAGCTTGACCCGCTGCGCCTCTCCGCCGGACAACGTCGGCGCCGACTGACCGAGCGACAGGTAACCGAGGCCGACATCGTCGAGCGTTTGCAGGACATTGCGGATCTTCGGGATGCTGCCGAACACCTCGAGCGCCTCGCGGACGCGCATCTCCAGCACGTCGGCGATGCTGCGGCCCTTGAACAGCACCGCCAGCGTTTCCGGGTTGTAGCGCTTGCCGTTGCACACGTCGCAGGCGACCCACACGTCGGGCAGGAAGTGCATCTCGATGCGCTTCTGCCCGTTGCCCTCGCACGCCTCGCACCGGCCGCCCGGCTTGTTGAAGCTGAACCGCTTCGGCTGATAGCCGCGCACCTTCGATTCCGGCAGCTGGGCGAACAGCTGGCGGATCAGGTCGAACACCCCGGTGTACGTCGCCGGGTTAGACGACGGGGTGTTGCCGATCGGGTCCTGGTCGACGTTGATGACCTTGTCGATCTGCTCCAGCCCGACGATGTCGTCGTGCGCCGCGGCGGGGAGGCGGGCGCGGTGCAGCCGGCGGGCGAGCGTCTGGTAGAGCACCTCGTGGACGAGTGAGCTTTTGCCCGACCCGGACACGCCGGTGACGGCGACCAGCGCGCCCAGCGGAAAGGCGACGTCGAGGTTGCGCAAATTGTTCTGCCGCGCGCCCTTGACCAGCAAATGCGGCCCCTTCTCCGGCGTCCAGTCGGCCGGGAGGCGGCGGTTGGCCGGCACGGCGATCACCTTCTTGCCGGACAGGTACTGCCCCGTCAGCGATTTGCCGCGCGCCACCTGTTTCGGCGTGCCGCGGGCGGTCACCTCGCCCCCCTGGTCGCCGGCTCCCGGCCCGAAGTCGAGCAGGTAGTCGGCGGCGCCGATCACCTCGCGGTCGTGCTCGACCAGCACCAGCGTGTTGCCCAGGTCACGGAGCTTCTGCAGCGCCCGCAACAACCGGCCGTTGTCGCGCGGGTGCAGGCCCGATCGTCGGCTCGTCGAGGACGTAGAGCACGCCGGTCAGTCCGCTGCCGACCTGGCTGGCGAGGCGGATGCTGCGACTCGCCGCCCGACAGCGTCGGCGTCGAGCGGTCGAGAGTGAGGTAGTCGAGGCCGACGTCGACCAGGAAGCGCAGCCGGTTGCGGACCTCGCGGAGCAGCTCGCCGGCGACCTTCTGCTGCGCCTCGGTCGGCCGCAGCTCCTCGAACAGGGCCAGCGCCTCCGCCAGCGGCCGGCCGCACAGCTCGCCGAGAGTGAGCGATGGTTTATCATCACCGAAGCCGAGCCGACACGCCGCGGCATCGGGCCGCAGTCGCGCGCCGTGGCAGGTGGGGCAGGGGACCTCGGTGACGAGGTGGTCGAGCCGCTGTCGGTAGGCGACGCTCACCCGCGCCGCCTCGTCGATGGCGGGGAATAGCCCCTTGTACTGAAACTTCACGCCGGCGGGTGCCTCGTCCGCCGTCTTCGCGTCGAAGCCGTCTTCTTCGCCCTGCGTCTCGCTCGGCGCGTCCAGCGCGATCCACGCCTCGCCGGTGCCGTGCAGCACGACACGCTGCTGTCCCGTCTCCAGCTGCTCGTAGGGGGTCTCCAGCGAAAACCCGGCGTGGCGAGCGATCGCCGCGGCGAATCGGCGGAATGCATCGTTGGTCCGCAGGTCGGGCCACGCCGCCAGCGCGCCGTCGAGCAGCGACAGCCGCGGGTCGCGGATGAGTAACGCCTGACTGGCGCCCTGCTGCACGCCTAACCCCTCGCACGCCGGGCACCAGCCGAGCGGGCCGTTGAACGAGAAGTGGTGCGGGTTCAACGGCTCGAAGCCGCGGCCGCATCGCTCGCAGGCGAAGTGCTGACTGAACCGCACCGTGCGCCACTCTGGTTCCGGTCGCGCGTTGTCGACGAACGCCGCCCGCATCACCCCGCGGCCGAGATCGAGCGCCTTCTCCACGCTCTCGGCGATCCGCCCCCGCTGCGTGCCGCGAACGATGATGCGGTCAACTACCACCTCGACGACGTGCTTGCGCCGGTGGTCGATCGCCGGCACCTCGTCGATGTTGTGCGACGTGCCGTCCACGCGCACGCGGACGTAGCCCGCCTTCCGCGCGTCCTCGAACAGCGTTTCGTACCGCTCCTGCCCCTTGCGTTCCAGCGGCGCCAGCAGGTACAGCTTCGTCCCTTCCGGCAGCGTGACGATGCGGTCGATGATCTCGTCGCTGGTCTGCGTGCCGACCGGAATCTGGCAGTTCGGACAATACGGCTGGCCGAGCCGGGCGTACAGCACGCGCAGGTAGTCGTGGACCTCGGTGACGGTGCCGACGGTCGACCGCGGGCTGCGCGACGCGCTTTTCTGCTCGATGGCGATCGCCGGCGACAGGCCGCTGACGTGGTCGACCT
This sequence comes from Gemmataceae bacterium, assembly GCA_046350215.1. Taxonomy (GTDB): domain Bacteria; phylum Planctomycetota; class Planctomycetia; order Gemmatales; family Gemmataceae; genus JAXMAU01. The sequence goes on from JAXMAU010000016.1 coordinate 44,555, forward strand.
TCGGCTTCTGCATCTGGCCGAGGAACTGGCGGGCGTAGGCCGACAGCGACTCGATGTAACGCCGCTGGCCCTCGGCGTAGATGGTGTCGAGCGCGAGCGAGCTTTTGCCCGAGCCGGACGGCCCGCACAGCACGCTCATTCGCTCGCGCGGCAGCTCGACCGAGACGTTTTTGAGGTTGTGCTGGCAGGCGCCCTCGACGGTCAGCGCGCGAACCTCGCCGTTGCCGGCCGCGGCACTCTTTTTCTGCTTTTTGCGCTCCTTTTTCACCTTGACCAGCGGCGGCGGATTCAGGATTGGGCGCAGCGCCCGGCCAGTCCACGAGCGGTCGTTGGCGACGACCTCCTCGGGGGTGCCGGTGCAGACGACCTCGCCGCCGCCGGTGCCGCCCTCGGGGCCGAGATCGATGATCCAGTCGGCGGTCTTGATGACGTCGAGGTTGTGCTCGATGACGACGACGGTGTTGCCCGCCTCGACGAACCCGTGCAGCACCGCCAGCAGTTTCTGGATGTCCTCGAAGTGCAGCCCGGTGGTCGGCTCGTCGAGGATGTAGAGGGTGCGGCCGGTGGCGGCGGCACAGCTCGCGCGCCAGCTTCACGCGCTGCGCCTCGCCGCCCGACAGCGTCGCGCCGGCTGGCCGAGCTTGATGTAGTCCAGCCCGACGTCGTGTAACGTCTGCAGCATGGTGCGGATTTTCGGGATGTTCTGGAAGTGGTCGAGCGCGTCCTGAACATCCATCTCCAGCACGTCGTGAATGGTGCGGCCCTTGTGCTTGACCTGCAGCGTTTCGCGGTTGAAGCGGCGACCCTCGCACACCGGGCAGGTCACCCACACGTCGGCGAGGAAGTCCATGTTGAGCCGGTTCGAGCCGTTGCCCTCGCACGCCTCGCACCGGCCGCCCGGCTTGTTGAAGCTGAATCGGCCCGGCGGGTAGCCGCGCACCTTTGACTCGGTCATCGTGCGAACAGGCCACGGACCTCGTCGAACACCTTGATGTAGGTGGCGGGGTTCGACCGCGGCGTGCGGCCGATCGGCGTCTGGTCGATGTCGATCACCTTGTCGATCTGGCTGGCCCCGTCGATACGGTCGTGAAGCGCCGACCTCATGCAAGGTGCCGTTCTCCTCGCCGGCGTCCTCGTCGTCGTCGCCGCTGGCCGCGCCGCCCTGCAATGCCGCGCGCAGTCCTTCGCGGAGGATGTCGTTGACCAGCGAGCTTTTGCCCGACCCGGACACTCCGGTCACGCAAATGAACGTCCCGAGCGGAAAGTCGACGGTTACATTCTTCAAGTTGTGGTGTCTGGCGCCGACGACGGTCAGCTTGCGATCGCCCGGCTTGCGCCGCTTGGCCGGTACCTCGATGCGCCTGGCGCCGGAAAGGTACTGGCCGGTGAGGCTGGCAGGGTTGGCGAGCACCTCGGCGTAGCTGCCGGCGGCGACCACCTGCCCGCCGCGGACGCCGGGGCCGGGGCCGAAGTCGACGATGTAGTTGGCCGCCCGCATGGTGTCCTCGTCGTGCTCGACGACGAGTACGGTATTACCCAGGTCGCGCAGGCTTTCGAGCGAGCGGAGCAGCCGCTCGTTGTCGCGCGGATGCAGGCCGATCGACGGCTCGTCGAGGATGTACAGCACACGCCCACCAGCCCGCAGCCGATCTGCCCGGCCAGGCGAATCCGCTGCGCCTCGCCGCCGGACAGCGTTGGCGGCTCGATCGAGGCTCAGGTAGTCCAGTCCGACGTTGAGCAGGAAGCCGACCCGACCGCGCACGCTCCTTGAGCACCTCGTCGCCGATGGCGTGCTGCAGGGTGGTGAGCGAGGCGTCGAGTGGACCGGCAGGAGTGAGCCACGCCGCCAGTTCGCCGACGGGCAGCCCGCACGCCTCGACGATGGTACGGCCGGCGACACGGACGGCGCGGGCCTGCGGGTTCAGTCGGTGTCCGCCGCAGCCGGGGCAGCGGAGCACGCGCATGTACTTCTCCAGCTGCATCCGCCGCGGTCCGCCAGTGGTCTTCTTGAACTGCGCCAGCAGGTCGGGCACGATCCCCGCCCACGTCCCGCCGTGCTTCCACACCCCGCCGCGCCGCTGCTTCCACTCCCAGGTGATGTGCCGCTCGCCGGCGCCGTAGAGCAGCCAGTCGCGCTGCTCCTGCGGCAGCTTGTGCCACGGCGTTTTGAGGTCGATCTCCAGGGTCTTCGCCACCCCCTCGTACAGATGCCGCCGCCATCGTCCCATCTCGCGCAGAGCGCCGACGAGCGGGACGGCGCCGGCATAAAAGCTCTTTGTCGGATCGGGGATGAGCAGATCGGGGTCGAAGCTGTAGCGCGTGCCCAGGCCGTCGCACTCCAGGCACATGCCGTGCGGGCTGTTGAAGCTGAACAGCTGCGGGCTGGGCGGCTCGTAGCTTTTGTCGCAGTGCGTGCAGGCGTAGTGCGCCGAGAACAGGATGTCCTGGCCGCTCTCCGTGCCCTCGCCCTCGACGGCGACGATCAGCGCGCCGTCGCCCAGGTGCAGCGCCTGCTCGACCGCCTCGGCCAGCCGCGTCCGCACCGCCGGTTCGTTCTTCAGCCGGTCGACGACGATCTCGATGTTGTGCTTGATGCGGCGGTCGAGGCGCAAATCGTCGGTCAAACGGACGACCTGGCCGTCAGCGCGAGCGCGGACGAAGCCGCGCCGAAGCATGTCGGCAAAGAGATCCTTGTACTCGCCCTTCTGGCCGCGGACCACCGGCGCCAGCACCAGGAAACGAGTACCGGCGGGCAGGGCGAGGATGCGGGCGATGATCTGCTCGCGGGTCTGGGCGGTGATCGGCCGGCCGCACGCCGGACAGTGCCCCTGGCCGACGCGAGCGTAGAGGACGCGCAGGTAGTCGTGAATCTCGGTGATGGTGCCGACGGTCGAGCGCGGGTTGCGGCCGGCGGTCTTCTGCTGGATGCTGATCGACGGCGACAGTCCGCCGAGATAGTCGACGTCCGGCTTCTGCATCTGCCCCATGAACTGCCGGGCGTAGCTGGACAGCGACTCGACGTAGCGCCGCTGTCCTTCGGCGTAGAGGGTATCAAAGGCGAGCGAGCTTTTACCCGAGCCGGACACGCCGGTGAAGACGATCAGCTGGTTACGCGGCAGGTCGAGGTCGACATTGCGCAGGTTGTGTTCGCGCGCGCCACGAACGACGATGGTGGTGTTGTCCATGAGTCCTCGATCCTGATGCAACGGGTCGGTCGCCGACCGCGCCGGCCGGTGCGTCCTGCCTCCTTCGGCATCTGCACGCCTCTTTACTATACAGGTGTCCGGTGAAGGGCGACAATATAGCGAAACAGCGGCAATGATTGCCTGCCGCCGCGCGCTTGCTAGGAAGAGAGGGTCCGTCGTATTCGCGTCCTGTCCTGACCTTTCTTCCCGGATGCACCTCATGGACACGCCGCTCAGCCCCGATGATCTGCGCCGCATGCACGCCTACTGGCGGGCCGCCAACTACCTCTCGGTCGGCCAGATCTACCTGATGCGCAACCCGCTCCTTCGCCGGCCGCTCCGCCGCGAGGACGTCAAGCCGCGGTTGCTCGGCCACTGGGGCACCACGCCGGGCCTCAACTTCCTCTACGTCCACTGCAACCGCGTCATCAAGAAGTACGACCTGAACGCCATCTTCGTAACCGGGCCGGGCCACGGCGGGCCGGCGCTGGTCGCCAACGTCTATCTCGAAGGCACCTACTCGGAGGTGTATCCGAACATCTCCCAGGACGAGGACGGGATGCGGCGGCTGTTCACCCAGTTCTCGTTCCCCGGCGGCATCCCCAGCCACGTCGCGCCGGAGACGCCCGGGTCGATCCATGAGGGCGGCGAGCTGGGCTACGCCCTGTCACACGCCTACGGCGCCGCCTTCGACAACCCTGGCCTGGTGGTGTTCTGCGCCGTCGGCGACGGCGAGGCGGAGACTGGCCCGATGGCGGCATCGTGGCACTCCAACAAGTTCCTCAACCCGCAGCACGACGGCGCCGTTGTGCCGATTTTGCACCTCAACGGCGCCAAGATCGCCAACCCGACCGTCCTCGCCCGCATCTGCCACCAGGAGCTGGAAGCGCTGTTCGTCGGCTACGGCTACAAGCCATACTTCGTCGAGGGCGAGGAGCACGCGCCGATGCACCAGGCGATGGCGGCCACCCTCGATCGGGTCATCGAGGAGGTCCGCGCCATCCAGCGCGAAGCCCGTGAGAAGGGCAGCACGACTCGCCCGATGTGGCCGATGATCGTGTTCCGCCATCCGAAGGGGTGGACCGGGCCGAAGGTGGTCGACGGGCAGCCGATCGAGGGCACGTTCCGCGCCCATCAGGTGCCGATGGGCGACGTCGAAAAGCCCGAACACCTGAAGGTGCTCGACGACTGGATGCGGAGCTACAAGCCCGAGGAGCTGTTCGACGACGCCGGCCGGTTCCGCACCGAATACGCCGAACTGGCGCCGAAGGGCGACCGGCGGATGGGCGCCAACCCGCACGCCAACGGCGGACGGCTGCTGAAGGACCTGCGGCTGCCCGACTTCCGCACCTACGCCGTCGAGGTCAAGGAGCCGGGCCAGGCGATCGCCGAGGCGACGCGGGTGATGGGAGTGTTCCTCCGCGACGTCTTGAAGAAGAACCTGCCGTCGGCCAACTTCCGGGTGATGGGACCCGACGAGGTGGCATCGAACCGCTGGGGTAACGTCTTCGAGGTGTCCGACCGGGCCTGGATGGCCGAGGTGCGGCCCGGCGACGACCACGTTTCGCCAGCCGGCAAGGTCATGGAGATTCTGTCCGAGCACACCTGCGTCGGCTGGCTGGAGGGCTACCTGCTGACCGGCCGGCACGGCTTCTTCTGTACCTACGAGGCGTTCGCTCACATCATCGACTCGATGTTCAACCAGCACGCCAAGTGGCTGCAGGCGTGCCGCCACATCCCCTGGCGGGCCGACATCGCGTCGTGGAACATCCTGCTCTCGTCGCACGTCTGGCGGCAGGACCACAACGGCTTCAGCCACCAGGATCCGGGGTTCATCGACATCGTCACGAACAAGAAGGCCGATACCGTTCGGGTCTACCTTCCGCCCGACGCCAACTGTCTGCTGTCGGTGACCGACCACTGTCTGCGCAGCCGCAACTACTGCAACGTCATCGTCGCCGGCAAGCAGATGGCGCCGCAGTGGTTGACGATGGACCAGGCGATCAAGCACTGCACCGCCGGTATCGGCATCTGGGAGTGGGCGAGCAGCGACCACGGCGGCGAGCCGGACGTGGTGATGGCGTGTTGCGGCGACGTGCCGACGCTGGAAACGCTTGCCGCGGTACAGATGCTCCGCGAGTTCGAGCCGAAGTTGCGCATTCGCGTCATCAACGTGGTCGACCTGATGACACTGCAGCCGTCCACCGAACACCCGCACGGCCTGTCGGACAAGGATTTCGACGTGCTGTTCACGAAGGACCGGCCGATCATCTTCGCCTTCCACGGCTACCCGTGGCTGATCCACCGTCTCGCCTACCGCCGCACCAATCACAAGAACCTGCACGTCCGCGGCTACAAGGAGGAGGGGACGACCACCACGCCGTTCGACATGTGCGTGCTGAACGATCTCGACCGCTTCCACCTGGTCGGCGACGTGATCGACCGCGTGCCGGCGCTGGGAGCGCGAGCGGCGTATCTGAAGCAGTATCTGCGCGACAAGCTGATCGACCACCGCCACTACATCCGCCGCCACGGCGAGGACATGCCGGAGATCATCGGCTGGCGCTGGGGCAAGCCGAGCGTCGCCGGCAGCGGAAAGACGTCGACGGAGGACGATAACGCGTGAGGGAAAACCGTCCGCTCAAGGGAGCGGACGGACCGAATGCTCGACGTAAACGACCGTCACGACGCCCATTTCCAGATGGTGGGCGGAGACGACAAAGTCGAACGTGTGGACTCCAGTGGGAGTCGCCTGGGCGTAGTCGTAGCGAAAGCAGAGGGCCTCCTGCGCCAGCGGGTACAGGGCGAGGAAATGCTCCGCGTCGCGGGCCAGCTCCTCGCTGACCCCCTCGACGATGGCCGCACGATCCTCGTCGGTCAGCCCTTCCACCGCCGCCAGGTAGTCGAGGACAAGGTCCACAAACTCGACGTGATACCTCATCCCAGACCCTGGCTCGACGGTCGGCGAAATCGGGCGATGGCTTCGTTGGCCCTGGTCGTCTTGCCGTCGAGCGCCTGTTGCATGCCCTGCGCCAGACGGAGGGGATCGGCAGGTTGCCAGCCGCGGATGCGGTGTTCCAGCGCGGCCTTCGCTTCGTCTGCCAATTCGGCGAAGCGACGTTCCGTCCGTTCCAGCTCATCGAGCCGATCCGGGGAGATCTGGAATGGCTCCGCCAGGAGCCACATCCGCCGGGGACAGCGGGCGAGGCGCAACCCCGACTCGAACAGGCTGATGAGCTGGCGAAGTAACCGCTCCGCCTCCGGGGCGGACAGCGTGCGCAGCGCCGCCACCGAGGAACGCCACACTCCTTCGGTCTGAGGTATGCAGGAGAGGACATGCTCCGTCGATTGTCGCGCCGCCTCGACAATGCGCTTCACCCGATCGGCCTGGGGGGAGGGTTCCTGCCGCACCCGTTCCAGATCCTGCACTTCGGCGTCGAGTCGGTTCGCGGTTCGCACGATACTGACTGACGTTTCTTCAGCCAGGTCTTCGAGCAGGTGTGACATGAATCCTTCCCGCGGCCGAGAGTCTTTCGCAAGCGGTTTGATGGGCGACCTACGGGTATTGTTGCCGGCCACCGAGAGAGAGTCAATTCGACTCACCCTCAGGGGGCCAGCTAGCAATTCACCGCTCCCGCTCCACCATCTCCTTCAGCTCGATGACGTCCTTGTCCCGACGATGGTAGCCGGTGTCCGCCACCAGCATGTCGGCCTGGGCGAGACTGGCCCGCGCTCGCTCGGTCTCTCCCATCGCCAGGTACAGCCGGCAGCTCTCCAGGTGGCCGTCGGCCTCATACAGCTTCATCCGCCCGCGCTTGGCGATCGTCAGCGCCTCGCGGACGTCCTTGAATCCGCCGCGGAGGTCGCCGATCACCCGGCTGTAGGCCGCCCGTAGCAGATACCCGAGCGGGATCGCGTCGAGCCGGCCGGAGGTGTGCAGCTCCTTGAGCGCCTGCTCCATCAGCGGGCGGCACGCCGGCAGGCCGCTACGGTCGTTCGCCATCGCCTCCAGCAGCCGGGCGCGGGCGAGCACCAGGGCATGCACCGCCGAACTGATCAGCCCGAGTCCGCCCTCCGGATCGCGCTCGTGCAACCCCTGCTGCCAGAACCGCTGCATCCGCTCGCTTCGCTGAAACACCACCTCGAGGCAGCCCAGGTCGAGCAGCAGATCGCAGTAGCGATACCCCCACAGCGAGTACAGGACGCCAATGTCGGGGTGAATACTGCGTAGGATCGCTTCCGCCTGCTCGAAAGCGCGCACGGCTTCGGTGGTCCGCCCCAGGTGATGCAGCGCCGCGCCGACGACCGCTCGCTCGGCGTAGCGCTGATACCCGTCGCCGCCGCGGTCGGCCAGCCGCACTCCCTGCTCGGCATAGGCGAGCGCCCGGTCCAGGTTGCCCAGCAGCAGGTGCAACTCGCTCTGGTGCCGCGCCTCGTGCGCTGCCCACCGTGGCTGGTCGCGGCGGATGTACCCCTGCAGGCTGGCTTCGACCGGCCGCACCGCCTCGGTCAGTCGACCGACGGCGCGGAGCCGCGACGCCGCCAGGCTGGGCAGGAACACCTGCCAGTCATCACGCAACGTCGGCAGCGGCCGGTCCCATTCCGCCTCGAAGAACCACGACAGCATTTCCAGATCCAGCCCGAACAGGCCGAGCTTGCGCGTGCTATAGCCGATCCGTTTTCTCTGAATTCGTGGCCAGTACACCTCGGTCAGCGCTTCCTGGTGGCGGCCCGCCTGACAGGCGTGGTACACGGCGGAGTACAGCAGCTTGATCTCGTCGACCGTCCGCGGATATTCGGGACACTCGCCCGGCGCCTGCTGCCACAGGTCGCGGAGGTGTTCGTACAGCCGGCTGTGGCCGGCCCGCCACGCCGCCGGCGCCTCATCGCGCAACCGGCCGCCGAAGTGCTGCCGCACCAGGACGTGAGCATCGATCCCGCCGGGCAGGCCGGCCTCGACCTCGGCGATCAACTTGGCCTCGCGGAGCCGGGCCAGCACCGCCTGCCACTCCGCCTCGCTCAGCCCGACCAGCGCGTCGGTCAGGCCGGGGATGACCGGCGGGGCGCACAGGGCCGCGAGTTCGCGACGATCGACCGGCCGGTCGAACAGGCCGATCAGCCGCAGTACCGCCAGCTCCGGCTGATCGCCGAACTGTTCCTCGTAGGACGCCATCACCCGCCGGGCGTGTGCCGCCTGTTCGTCGCCGCTGTGCAGCAAGCGCACCTGATGGCGGCGGGTGACATCGCCGTGGCAGAAGCGGGCCAGGTAGCTGCCGAGCAGGGTCAACGCCAGGGCGTGCCCGCCGTACTCCTCCGACGCCCGGCAAAGCCCGTCATCCGATCCGTGAACGCCGAGTTCACGCAACAGCTGCATGCCGGCCCGCGGCGGCAGGTGGTTCAGCTCGATCGCCAGCGCCGTGGTGCCGCTAAACCGCTCCAGGTCGCGCACGCGGCGGCGGGTGGTGATGACGCACAGCCCACTGTTCTCGACCGCCAGCCCAGCGAGCAGAGCAGCCAGCGCCGGGTCGCGCAGCCGGGCGACCTCGGTGTCGCCGCCCGTCTGCATCGTTTCCAGACCGTCGAGGATGAGCAGCGCCCGTCGGCCGACCACCAGGCGAGCCAGCCGGTCCCCCTTGTCCTCGGCCGACCCGGCGCTCGGGTTCGGGTCGCCGAACCAGTCGAGCGCATGCGCAAAGAACTGGTCCGACGTGGTCTGCGACTCGCCCTGACGGTAGAAGCTCCAGCCGTACACCAGCTCGGCGCCGCAGAACCGTTCCTGGGCCATCGCGCCGATCCATCGGTTCAGCAGCGACGACTTGCCCGCGCCGCCCGGGGCGACCAGGGTGACAAGGTAGGTGCGGCGGTCGTTCCAGGCGGCGTCCAGCACGCGCAGCTCACAGTCGCGTCCGACGAAGTGGCGGCCGGTCTTGGGCAGCATGCGCAGGAACACGCGCCGCGGTCCCGGCTCGGCCCGCTCCGGCGTCTGCACTCCCCGTAACCACTTATTCAGATCATCGGCCATCTCTCCGCCGGTGCGATAGCGTGCCTGCGGATCGGTCGCCGTTGCCTTGCGCAGCCTCGCCGTCAGCGCGGCGTCACCGGGGACGGTGATCGGGTCGGTCCACGTCGGGCCGCCCGTCAGCATCTGATACAGCACCACGCCCAGGCTGTAGGTGTCGGACCACGGACCGACCTGGCCGGCGCAGCCGAGTGCCTGTTCCGGCGACCAGTAGTACGGAGTGCCGAGCGGAGTGCCTTCGATCGTCACCGGGGTCGGATCGTTGGCCAGGTAGGCGAGGCCAAAATCGGTCAGCAGCGGCTCCCCCGAGCGGTCGTCGAACAGGACGTTGGCCGGCTTGATGTCGCGGTGGACGATGTTGCCGCGGTGCAGCGTTTCCAGGGCGGAGGCGAGCTTGCAGGCGATCTCGACCGCGCGGCGCGGGTCGAGCGGGCGGTCGCCCAACACCTGGTCGAGCGGCCGGCCCTGGACGTACTCGAGCACCGCGAACGGCTCGTCGCCGTGGTCGCCGACGTCATGGACCGGGCAGATGTTCGGATGCGGCGGCACCAGCGCCGCCGCCCGGACGCCGCGCCGAAAGCGCTCGCGGGAACGGCGGCGCACCTCCGCCCGGCCGTCGAGGCAGCGATGCACCTTGATGGCGACATCGCGATCCAGCTCCGGGTCGCGAGCACGGTAGACCACGCCCATTCCGCCCTCGCCGAGCACCCGGTCGATCTGATACCGGCCGATCCAGTCCGGCTGACCCGGCCCGTCGATCACCGCCACGGCGGTCGATTCACCCAGCGCCGCGATCTGGACGGCCTCGTCGTGCGAAAGCTCGACATGATACTCGGAAACCGGGGCGTAGGAGGGTTCCAGGGCGGCGGACGCCGCGGCCTCGTACCCCTCCACATACGGGGCTTCCTGCACCGTGGTTTCCGATGCGGCGTGGATCGTCTCGGTGGACAGCGGTTGCGGCGTGGTCGGCGCCCGGGAGGCGCCGACCAGATCATGGTGTATCGCGCGGAGCAGGGCCGGGGACGACAGCAGGGCGAGGAGGGTGTCCACCGTCACCGTTTCACTGCGCGGGCCGTCGGTGAGCAGCGCGTGGCGCTGGGCCGCGTCGATCGTCGTCGACCGCGTCGAGGCGCGATCCCCGCCGAGGGCGGTCAGCAGCTCGCAGTACCCCGCTACCGCCCGCGGCTGGCGGAGCAGGGCGTCGAGCATGCGGCGGGCACGCCGTGGTTTTCTCCTGAGAAGGTCGCGATAATCGCAAAAAATAAGGCCCGCCTCGCTGAAAGCGTTCATCCGCCTCCTCCGATATCACTGGGCAGGTTGAGGTACAGGGTCTGCAGTCGCAGCGTGAGCCGCTTATTCCGTCGACACATCGTCGAAACGGACACGCCGTACTGATTCGCCAGTTGCTCGAGCGTCCACCCCTCCACCATCGAGAGGGTGCGGAGCTCTTGCTCGGCCGGGGACAAATGGGCGACGACGCGGTGAATGGCCTCGGCCACGTCATTCATGCTGTCGGGATCCATTCTCCCGACCACGTCATCGAACAGGGGAACGCGGCGGCTGCGCTCGGTCCCCAACCGGCGGAGGACGTCGATCATCAGCCGCCGAATGATGGTCCGGAACCAGGGGCCGAACGGGCGCCCTTCCGGGTCGTCGATGAACCGATCGAGGGCCACCAGGGCGCGGACACAGCCGTCGTGATAGATGTCCTGGGCGGTGACCATGCCGTTCTTCCGGAAGCCGCGGTAGCGCGCGGTCTTGCGCGCCCATGGGGCGTGGAGGTCGCACAACAGAGAAAAGAGGACGTGGCGGCCGTTCTCGTCGGCCACGCGGAGCAAACTCGACAGACTGACGTCCAGCCGGCGGTTCTCCTCAAGGGGAGGTATTTCGTGCGTTTCGCACACCTTTCGCAGATCGTCCAGGCTCGGATCGTATTTCCTCTTGAGACATTCGTTCAGGTCGAGAGTGAACGAGTCTGCCACGAGACAGCGCCGCCGGCCCAGGACGCGGTTGCCGTTGACACCGGCTGGGTTCTCGGCCGAGAGTAGAGAAACGCCGAGGTTGGTCAGGGTGAGAGGGACGGGATCCCCGGGGAAGGGCAACGAGTGCTGACACAGCCCTTCGTGATGAAGGTCCCACCGGGTCACGCGCCGCCGCTCCTTGCCAATGCGCGTCAGCGAGACAAGGACGGGATCGCCGAGCGCCACGATCACAGGGAGGATGGAGAGAGAATAAGGCATCGGATTCGCCTCACTAGCGGGCTAATCATCCGTGAACGGCCACGATGGCTTCCTCGATGATCGATACAAACGGTCCTCGATAATGGCGTCCGCTCGGCAAAAAACGTCCGGTCCGAGCGGCGGTCACCGGGGGCGTTCCTTTGCGTGCATCAATCTGTACGGGCGAGCCGCGGGAAAAACCGGGAAAAATGCAAAAAAGGTCGCGCTCCCGCGCGGCGCGCCGGTCCGCTTTTCGCTTGGAGAGACGCGACCGGCCCCGATATGATGTCCGGGTGGAGGTCGTCTGATCCCCACCCGCACGCCTCCCGCCGTTCGTTGGCCACCCGCCGTACCACCTGCCCGCCCCCCGCGAGCCGCGTCATGACGACCCACCTTCTGCCCCGCACGTTCTCACTGTTCAGCCTGCTCGTCGCCGTGTCGATCGGACGCACCGCCGAGCCGGCGCCATTCCCGAAAGAGGCGCAAGCGTTCCTCGCGAAGCACTGCCTGGCCTGCCACGGCGAGAAGGTGCAAAAGGCGGCGGTCGCCTTTCACACCTACCGCGACGAGGCGGTGCTTCTCAAAGACCGCAAGCTATGGCAGCGGACCCTTGCCGTGCTGGCGAGCGGCGAGATGCCGCCGCCGGCGCGGAAGCAGCCGGTGCCGGCCGAGACGGCGGCGTTCACCCGGGCCGTGACCGCCGTCTTCGAGCGCGCCGACCGCAACGCCAAACCGGACCCCGGCCGCGTGACCGTCCGGCGGCTCAACCGCACCGAGTACAACAACACCATTCGCGACCTGGTCGGGGTCGACTTCCAGCCGGCCGAGGACTTCCCGTCCGACGACGTCGGCCACGGGTTCGACAACATCGGCGACGTGCTCACCCTGTCGCCCGTGCTCATGGAACGCTACCTTGCCGCCGCCGAAAGCGTGATGGCCCGCGCCATCACCGTCGACCCGCCCAAGCCGCCGCAGCGACACCTGAGTGCGATGTATACCGAGCCGGCGGCGGCGAACGTCCCGCTCCGCAACGGCTATCGCGTGGTGACGAACAAGGCGGGCGGATCGCACGTCGAGACGGGGCCGATTCACACCAGCTACCAGGTTCCTGCCGAGGGCGAGTACCGCTTCCGCTGCCGCGTCTACGCCGAGGGCGACGGGCCGGTGCCGGTGTCGATCCTCGCCTGCGGCAAGACGCTGCCACGGCCGGCGAGCGACGACGCGATCGGCAAGCTGTCGGGTCAATCGGTGACCGGGCTGAAACCGTTCGTCCTCGTCGCGACGGTGGACGTCAAGGCGAGGACGGCGAAGGACGCCCAGACGATCGAGGTGACGGTGCCGGCCAACCTCGGGTTGACGCGGATGGCGGTGGCGATGCACCGGCCATCGGCCGGCGGCAAGCCCGCGACGCTCTTCCTACAATCCCTCGCGCTGGAAGGGCCGCTCGACACTCGCCCGTTGAGCCAACTGAAGCTGCTCGCCTGCGCGCCGGGGAAGACGCGGGCGGAGCAGACGCGCGAGGTAATGGAACGGTTCGCCTCACGCGCCTATCGCCGGCCGGCGACGCGCGACGAGGTCGACCGGCTGGTTGCGCTGGTCGAGCGAACGACGGCGCGAGGCGAGCGGTGGGAGGCGGCGGTTCAGCTCGCCATGCAGGCGGTGCTCGTCTCTCCCAAGTTCCTGTTTCGTGTCGAGCTGGACGACCGGCCACAGGAACCGAAGCCTCATCCGATCGACGATTACCAGCTGGCGAGCCGGTTGTCGTACTTCCTGTGGTCGAGCATGCCGGATCAGGAGCTGTTCGACCTGGCGGCGAAGCGGCAACTGGCGGCGCAGGCGCCCGCGCAGGTCCGCCGCATGCTCCGTGACCCACGGGCGAAGGCGCTGGTGGACAACTTCGCGATGCAGTGGCTGCAGCTTCGCCGGCTTCGCACCCACGCGGCCGACCCGCAGCTGTTCCCGCGGTTCAACGAGCATCTGCGCACGGCGATGCTCCGCGAAACCGAGTTGTTCTTCGGCGAAATCGTCCGCGAGGACCGCAGCGCGCTCGACCTGATCGACGGCAAGTACACCTACCTGAACGGCCACCTGGCGCGCCACTACGGCATTCGCGACACCGCCGGGAACAGCCACGGCGAGCGGAAGCCGCGGCCGGGCGGGCAGCCGATTGGCGAGGAGTTCGTGCGCGTGGCGCTGCCCGACGGCGGGCCGCGTGGCGGGCTGCTCACCCAGGCGAGCGTGCTCACCGTCACCTCCAACCCGACGCGAACCTCGCCGGTCAAGCGCGGCCGGTGGGTGCTGGAGCAGCTGCTCGGCACCCCGCCACCGCCACCGCCGCCGAACGTGCCCGAACTGGCGGAAGGAGCGAAGGCGCAGCTGACCGGCACACTGCGGCAGCGGATGGAGCAGCACCGCCTGAACCCCGCCTGCGCCAGCTGTCACGCCAAGATGGACGCCCTCGGCTTCGCGTTCGAGAACTTCGACGCCGTCGGCGCCTGGCGAACGACGGACGGGACGTTTCCGATCGACCCGTCGGGGACGCTGCCGGGCGGCCGCAGCTTCAAGGGGCCGGCTGAGCTGAAGGCGATCCTGCGCGAGCAGAAAGACCTGTTTGCCCGCTGTCTGACCGAGAAGCTGCTGACCTACGCACTGGGCCGCGGGCTGGAATACTACGACCGGCCCGCCGTGGACGCCATCGTCGCGACGCTGGCGAACAACGACTATCGATTCTCGGTCCTGGCGACCGAGATCGCCACCAGCATGCCGTTCCGCATGCGCCGAGGAAAGGACCAGACCGAATGATCCCGCTCGTCTCCCGCCGTACCGTCCTCCGCGGCCTGGGCGCGGCGGTCGCCCTGCCGTGGCTCGAAATCATGGGGCCGGTGGCGTCGTGGGCCGCCGCCGGGAATGGCATCGCCAGGGCGCCGAACCGCTTGGCGGTCCTGTACGTGCCCAATGGCAAGAACATGGCGGACTGGACGCCCACCCGCGAAGGCGCCGGCTTCGCGCTGACGCCGATCCTCGAACCGCTGCGGCCGGTCCAGGACGAGCTGCTCGTTCTCACCAATCTGACCGCCGACAAGGCGCGACCGCACGGTGACGGCGGCGGGGACCACGCTCGCGCGCTGGCCGCCTTCCTCACTGGCGCCCAGCCGCGGAAGACCGACGGCACCGACATCCGCGCCGGCGTGTCCGTCGACCAGGTAGCCGCCGCCCGGCTGGCCGACCAGACCCGGCTGCCATCGCTGGAGATCGGCTGCGAGCACGGCGCGATGGCCGGCAACTGCGACTCCGGTTACAGCTGCGTCTACTCGTCGACGATGTCGTGGCGATCGGCCACGCAGCCGTTGCCCAAGGAGGTGAACCCGAAGCTGGTATTCGAACGGCTATTCGGCGGTGACCGCGACGCTTCGCGCTCCCGTCGCGACCAGACGCGCCAAAGCATCCTCGACTTCGTCCGTGACGACAGCCTCGACCTGTCCCGCAAGCTCGGCGCCACCGACCGCCGCAAGCTGGACGAGTATTTTTCCTCCCTCCGCGACCTCGAGCTGCGGATCGCCCGCGCCGCCAAATTGCCGCCGGTACAGGCTCCCGCCGGCCTCAAGGTCACCGGCATCCCATCCGCCTACCAGGACCACGTCCGGTTGATGTGCGACCTGATGGTGCTGGCGTTCCAGGCCGACATCACGCGCGTCTGCACGTTCGTGCTCGCCAACGAGGGCAGTAACCGGCCGTACCGCGAGATCAACGTGCCGGAGGGGCACCACGACCTTTCGCACCACGGCAACGACCCGAGCAAGAAGGCGAAGATCCGCGATATCAACCGCTTCCACGTCAGCCAGCTGGCCTACCTGCTAACGAAGCTGAAGGCGATCCGCGAAGGCGACGGCACGCTGCTCGACCACTGCATGATCGCCTACGGATCGGGCAACAGCGACGGCAACGCTCACAACCACGAGGAGCTGCCGATCCTCGTCGCCGGCCGCGGTTGTGGCACGCTGAAGACCGGGCGGCATGTGAAGTTCCCGAAGGAAACGCCATTGACCAACCTGTGGGTGAGCCTGCTCGATCGCATGCGTGTGCAGGTCGACCGGCTGGGCGACAGCACCGGCGCGCTGACCGGCCTCGGCGGCTGACGGGTTCGGGGCGGTCTACTCGGCCGATGGCGTAAACCGCGGTCGCACGCTGCTTCTTGGCGAGCGGGGTCCCGTTAGGGCCCCGAGTTCGTCGCCCGGCGGCGCGTCAAAGGACGCTGTTGTGGCAAGGTCTCCCGACCTTGCCACGGGCGGTGACCGAAGGTCTCCTCTGTCGCCCCGCATGCGTGGAGACCTTCGGTCCTGCCGGAGTGGCCCGGTCAGGAGACCGGGCCACAACGGCGAGCAACGCCCCGAGCGGCGTCGCGCCCAGGTGCGGCGACTCGGGGCACTGACGTGCTCCCGCTCGCCTCGCGTCGCCTGGAACACGACGCCTCGGGTAGCGCGGACTCGGGGCAGGGCAAACGGGAGGGTGGCGGCGAAAGGAAAGGCCCTCGCAAGCGCGAGGGCCTTTGTCATGAACCGTCCGTCGAATGACGGCCTCAACCAAGCAGCAAGCTCGGCTCCCAGCCGACGCGCTCGGCCGACGCCCGCAGCTTCTCCAGCGCGCGGTTCTGGATCTGGCGAACCCGCTCCTTGCTGATGCGGAGCAGGTGGCCGATCTGCCGCAGGCTGTGCGTGCCGTTGCCGGTCAGGCCGAAGCGGAGGTCGAGTACCTTCCGCTCGCGCGGTCGCAGGTTCTCCATCAGGAAGTGCAGGGCTTCCTGCCGCTCGGAGTTCTGGCGGAGGGTGGTGGAGTCGTTGTCAGGCATCGCCTCGGTGAGCTTGAAATCGCTGTCGTCGTCGAGGACGGCGTTGAGCGACACCGGGGTGCGCGTGGCGGTCTGCAGGTGGGTCAGGTGCTCCAGACTGCTGCCGGTCCGGGAAGCCAGTTCCTGCGGCGTCGGCAGATGCTTGCCACCGTGAGCCAGCGCCTCGGACTCCTGCTGAAGCAGACCCAGCTCTTGCAGGTGGTGCGGCGACAGGCTGACCAGGTGGCTCTGGCGGGCGACGGCGATCTGCAGAGTCTGGCGAATCCACCAGGTCGCGTAGGTGGCGAGCCGGGTGCCGTGGCTGACGTCGAAGCGATCGATCGCCTGCATCAGACCGCAAACGGCCTCCTGCAACAGGTCGGCGTAGCTCAGAGCGTGGTGGCGGAACCGTTTGGCGACGTGAGCGGCGAGGCGGATATTGGCGGAGGCGAGGCGGTGCTTGAGATGGATGTAGCGGTCGTGCAGGCGGCGGATGGCGGCGACCACGCGAGCGTCATCGGTACAGTGCTCGCGGATGAACTGGGCCATCGGCCAGGGCTCGAGCGATGGGCGATGTTGTCGCAGACGGGGGAAGTGCCGGACCAGGACCCGCACCAGCTCGCTTTTGGTTTCCCAAAAATCCGCCAGGAGGCTCTTTTCTTCCTCCGGCGTCAGCAGGTCGGAGGAAAAAATCGTCGTCGGCGTCACGGCCGACTGTTCCTCGGGAGCGGGCTGGCGCTTCCGGCGTCGCGTCTTCATTGCCATATGTTTCCCCACGGCTAGAGGCTGGTCAGAACCCAGAGGCAACGACAAGTCTCCGGTGAAACGCGGGTCGGGGCGGCGAAACCCACGTCACGGGGATCGGCGAAATCCGGGATTGCCTCAGCTCGCCGGACGATGATCCGGCGAGGTCCCCGGTGAAGGCCGATCACGGGTCAGGAAACGACAATCGCCGTCACTGGTCGCAAACCCCAATGTCGCAGGACACTTGTCACGAGACAGTCCTCCGCACAAGGGGTTCGCCGTCCAGTACGGCGTCATTCCCTGAGGACGATCGCCGGGCCGGCGGTCGTCTGGCTACGTCTAGGGCCATGCATTGATTCCCAGGAGATACTGCCGGGCCACGCCGACAGCCCCAGGTTCCGAGTCCATCCGGAGGGGTCGCTTTGAAGGGGTTATCCCTTACAATCCTTGCGTGCGGGTTGCATTGTAAAGTTCGAGGCAGGACAGAGCAAGAGTTATTATCAAAAAGAAACCACTCCTGATCTGCCGCACGGGCGGGGGGAGGCAGCTGCACATCCTCCATGCGTCGTTCCGGGCGAGCACCGACGTTCGGATCTCTTTCTGATTTCCTTGACGTTCGGCGTGAGCTATAAATTTAACAGGACCACCGAGAAGTGCCAAGTGGATTTTCCACTCCCGGAAGTCCCACACTGGCCGCCCCCCGGACGATCCCGCTTCGACCCTTCCTTCCCGGTCGACGGCCGGCCGGCTCTCTGTTCGGGCGTTCTCGGCTCGCCCATCCACGCCGGAGTCCCAGGCGATGACCCCGTCCCGCTGCTCGCTGCTGATCGTCGACGACGAGCCGGCCCTGCTGCGGCCTCTCAAACACCTGCTGTCACCTCGCTACGAGGTGATCACTGCCGGCGGCGCCGACGAGGCCGAGGCCGTTCTCGCCGGCCGTGAGATCCACCTGCTACTCACCGACCAGCGGATGCCCCGCCGCTCCGGGGTTCACCTCCTCGAGTGGGCGCACCAGCACAGCCCGCGGACGATCCGGCTACTGATGACCGGCTACACCGAGCTGGAGGACGCGGTCGACGCCATCAACCGCGGGCACGTGTATTACTACCTTGTCAAGCCGTGGCGGACCGAAGACCTGCTCACCGTTCTCCGCAACGCCGAGGACAAGTGGCGGCTGGAGCGGAGCCGCGAACAACTACTGGAGCAGCTGCAGAAGCTCAACCGTGAGCTGGAACAGCGGGTGGCCGAGCGGACCCGTGAGCTGGAAGACGCCAACCAGCTGCTCCAGCAGCGCGCCCGTGAGCTGCAGCGGCTGGCGTTGACCGACCCGCTCACTGGACTGTTCAACCGCCGTGCCATCGACGACCTGATCCAGTCCGAGATGCGGCGGCACGACCGCTACCCCAACGCCCTGGCGGTCGGCTACATCGACGTCGACCACTTCAAGGAGGTGAACAGCCGCTACCTGCTGACGGGCGGCGACGAGGCGCTCAAGGGGTTGGCCCGCATTCTGGCGTCCACCATCCGCGTGGTCGACTCGGTTGGCCGGGTTGGCGGCGAGGAGTTCATGGTGCTCGCCCGCGAGACCAACCTCGACGGCGCCCAGGTGCTTTCCGAACGCATCCGCTCGGCCGTGGAGTCGACGCCGATTCGCTACCTCGACCGGGAGATCGCCATCACCGTATCGGCCGGGTTCGTGGTGCTGGAGTCGGGCGTGCCCGGCGACGAGCACGAGATCACCAAGCAGGCAGCCGAGGCGCTCGACCACGCCAAGCGGACCGGCCGCAACCGCTGCGAGGTTCGCCTGTTCCAGCCGGCAGGGAAGGGCACCCCGCTCCTCTCAGACCGCTGACCGCGGGTGAGCGGGATCGCCGAGCAGGGCCGCGAGGCCGCCGGCGAGCACCCCGGCGGCTCGTCGAGTCCGCCCCGCCAGGTCGATCAGTTCCGCCCCCAGCCGCGGCCGGCGAAGGACCGCCGTCGCCAGCGCCATCGGTCGCACTCGCCCGTCGTGGATGATCTGCGCCATTTCCGCCGGTAACGGGCGGCGGAGATCGTCCGACACCACCCGCAGGCAGGCGCACGGTACGCCCGAGTCCTGACAGGTCGTGACAACGACGTAGCTTTCCATGTCGACCGCCACCGCTCCCGTGCGCGTGTGCAGGGCGGCGCGCTCGGCAGTCCCGAGCACTGCCTCGTCGACGCTGACGAGTCCGTCTGGCCGGCCGATGCGCCGATCCACCGGCACGGAAAGCGTCTCCCCTGACGGCCCGATCACCTCGTCCGGCTGGAGCAGGGTGCCGACCGCAAGGTCCGGCACCAGGCCGCCGCAAAAGCCTGCCGACACGACGCGGGTCGGCCGCAGGCCGGCGGCAGGGTCGAACAGCCAGGCGAGCGCCCGCCGAACCGCGTCGGCCCCCATGCCGGTGACGAGCAGCTGCGTGCCCGCGCTGTCGGCCCAGACAGGGCAGGGGGAAGCGACGCGCAGCCGCCGCATCCGTCGCGCCTGGCGAAACGGCGCCGCCTCCCGGTCGAGCGCGACCACGACGGCGGTCAGGTCAGCTGCCACAGCAGCATCTTCAGGCCGTCGCCGAGCTGAGCGTTGACACCGAGAGCGGCGGTCGGCTCGAACCCGCAGTGGACCATGCAGTGTTCACACCGCGGATCGTTGCCCGGCCCGTAGGCGTCCCAGTCGGTGCTGTCCATCAGCTCCTGGAAGGTGTCGTGGTGGGCGTCGGTGATCAGGTAGCACGGCCCCTTCCAGCCGCGGACGTTGCGGGTCGGGTTGCCCCAGGCGGTGCAGGACAACTCTCGCTTGCCGGCGAGGAAGTCGAGGTACACCGGCGATGACATCAGCCGGTACTTGTTCAGTACCTTCATCGCTTCGCGGAACTTCGCCCGGATCTCGTCGCGGGTCAGGAAGATCTGCGCCGCCCCGTCCGGGTTCGTGCAGTGGACCGCCTCGTACCCATAGGCCGGCGACAGCAGAAAGCCGTCGACGCCGAGCCGCGTCAGGTAGGCATACAGACGGTCGATCTCGCCCAGGTCGGTTTCCTTGTAGATCGTCGTGTTGGTACAGACGAGGAAGCCGGCCTCCTTGGCGGCGATGATCCCTTCGACGGCCGACTTGAACACGCCCTGCCGCTCGACGGCGAGGTCGTGCGTCTCCTCCAGCCCGTCGAGGTGGACGTTGAAGAAGAAGCGCGGCGTGGGGCGGAACTCATGCAGCCGCCGCTTGATGAACATCCCGTTGGTACACAGGTAGATGTGCTTGTTCCGCTTGAGGATGCCGCGGACCAGCGGGCCGATGTCCGGGTAGATGAGCGGCTCGCCGCCGCAGATGCTGACGATCGGGGCGCCGGCCTCGTCGACCGACGCCAGGCACTCGTCGACGCTCAGCCGCTCCTTGATGCTGTCGACATACTCGCGGATGCGGCCGCAGCCGGTGCAGGTCAGGTTGCAGGCGTGCAGCGGTTCCAGCATCAGCACCAGCGGGAACCGTTTCTGCCGGCTCATCTTCTTGCGAGCGATGTAACCGGCCATCGTCATGGTCATGGTCAACGGATAGCGCATGCGCGATTGCTCCTGCCGGGGGACCGGCACCGAGGGGTTCAGCGGGCCGCGTCGCCGGCGCCGCTCGCGTGTGCGAACCGGGCCAGGGCCATCAGCGGGAAGTACAGCCGGTAATAATGATATTTCAGATAGAAAACTTTGGGAAATCCGGTGCCGGTGAATTCGGCCTCGTCCCACCCGCCGTCGGGCCGCTGGGTGGACAGCAGGTAGTCGACGCCGCGGCGGACGGCCGGGCTTTCGCCCTCGCCGGCGGCCAGCAGGCCGAGCACCGCCCAGGCAGTCTGCGACGCGGTCGGCGTGCCCACGCCGGCGGGCCGGATCGTCGTAGCTGGCAGCTTCACCCCACCGCCGCACGGTTGCTGCACCGTCTCCAGCCAGCGGACCGCCCGGCGAACCATTGGCGCGTCCGGGTCGCAGCCGACCGCCTGAAGGCCGAGCAGCACCTGCCAGGTGCCGTAGAGGTAGTTGACGCCCCACCGGCCGATCCAGCAGCCGCGTGGATCCTGCGTCCGCTCGATGAACGCCAGGCCCGGTCGACCGCCGGCTCGGGCGCCCGAGCACCGCCGCTTCCAGCACGCGGGCGGTGATGTCCGGGCAGCTGGGGTCGAGCATGGCGTTGTGATCGGCGAACGGCACCTTCTCCAGCACGGCGCGGTCGATGTCGCGGTCGAACGCCGCCCATCCGCCATCGCGGTTCTGCATCGCCAGCAGCCAGCGCACCCCGCGCTCGACCGCCGCCGCTGTCGCCGGCCCCTCGGCCGCGCCAATGCGGGCCAGGGCCAGCAGCACCATCGCCGTGTCGTCGGTGTCGGGGTAGAGCGGATTGCGGTACTCGAACACCCACCCGGCCGGTTCCAGTTTCGGGTTACTCACACTCCAGTCGCCCGTCTGCCGGACCTCGCGGGCGAGTAGCCAGTCGGCCGCCCGTCGCACCGGCCGGTCGGCCACCGTCATTCCGGCGGCGGCCAGCGCGTTGAGTGTCAGGGCGGTGTCCCACACCGGCGAGAAGCACGGCTGCAGCCGCACCGTGTCGTCGTCCTCGATGATCAGGTCGTCGAGGACGCGGCGAGCCTCGCGCATCTCCGGGTCGTCGTCCGGCACGCCCAGGCAGCGCAGGGCGATGATCGTGTAGATCATCGGCGGGAAGATGGCGCCCAGCCCGTCACAGTGCTGCAGTCGTTCGCGCATCCAGGCGGCGGCAGCGGCCACGGCGCGGCGGCGGATCGGGCCGGTCAGCGGCTCCAGTTTCTTGTACAGCCAGTCGACGCCGAGGAAGAAGTTGGTCCAGCTGAACCACGAGCGCGTGGGCGTTGCCGGCCAGCGCGGCGTTTCCGGCGGGTCGACGAACAGCTCGCGGATGCCGCGCTCCGCCGGCAACTGCCGCACCGGCTTGTATGCCGAGAAGATGCTGAGCGGCACAACGATGGTCCGCGTCCAGCTCGACATGGCGTAGAGGTTGACGTAGAACCAGCGCGGCAGCAGCACCAGCTCGGGCGGCACCGACGCGCAGTGCGCATACGGGATCTGCCCCAGCAGCGCCAGGTAGAAGCGGGTGAAGCTGTTGCACAACGCAGCGCCGCCAGCTTCCAGAATGCGCTGCCGCGCTTGCACCATGTACGGCGCGTCGGGGTCGTGGCCGGTCAGCTTGAGCGCGAAGTACGCCTTGACCGAGACACTCACCTCGATCGGCCCGCCGGGGTAGTTGCTCCAGCTACCGTCGGGCTGCTGCTGGCGGAGGATGTAGGTGGCGGCCTTGTGCGCGACCGGGCCGCCTTCTTCGCCCAGGAACGCGAGCAGGAGGATGTATTCGGATTCGAGGATGGTGTCGCCCTGCAGCTCGGCGACCCAGTGGCCGTCGTTCTGCTGCAGCGCGAGCATGTGGTCGCGAGCGGCGTCCACGCCGCGGCCCAGGCGGCGGGCGCGGCCGCTGTCCGACGCCTGGATGACCGGTGAAGGGATCGCTCCGTTCACGGGATTCCTTTCCTGCTGGGGATCTGCCTTCCGGGGCGTGTAAGCCTCGCTAGTCTACCGGCGCCCGGCCGGCGGCGGCAAGACGAGGTGTCGGCAGCCACCCGACAGCCCGGAACCAGGCCACCGCGTCGGCCAGCGATTCGGCGACCGGGCGCGGCGTCAGTCCCAGTTCCGCCAGGCTGGCCGAGGCGTCGAAGTGCATCCGCCGGCGCGTGAGCAGCACGCCGGTGAGCGTGGCGGCGGGCGGTCGATGCGTCCACACATCGGCGGCGATCTCGCTGACGCAGGCGGCGATCAGGGCGACAGGGTAGGGCACCCGCCAGCGCGGCGGCGGCAGCCCGGTGAGGGCGGCCAGGCGAGCGAATACTTCGCGGATCGACAGGTTCTCATGCCCGAGCAGATAGCGCGCCCCCGGCCGGCCGACCGCCATCGCCCGGATCATGCCGGCGGCGACGTCGCGGACGTCGATCAGGTTCAGCTCGGCGTCCAGATACTCGCGGCGTTGGCCGCGGCAGAAGTCGAGCATCGATCTGCGTCGGCGGCGACCGGCCGCGGTCGCCCGGCCCGACCGGCAGCGTCGGGTTGACGATCACCACCGGCAGCCGCGCGCCAGGGCAAACGCATACCGTTCGGCCTGGCATTGACCGGCGGTAGGGGCCGATCACGTCGTCGGGCGGCACCGCCTGGTCCTCGCGGATCGGCTCCGCCTGGCAGCCGCGGGTGAGGATGCTCTCGGTGCTGGTGTGCAGCACGCGGCGGCAGCCGGCCTCGACCGCCGTCCGCAGCACGTTGACGGTGCCCTCGAAATTCACCTGCCGGAATAGCCCGCGCGGCTGCGCGCCACAGGTTCGGGTTGGCCGCCAGGTGGTACACCTCGGCGCAGCCGGCAACGGCGAGTTTAACCGTATGAGGGTCGCGTATATCGCCTGAAATCCACTCGGCGCCCGCGACCGCCTCCGCCGGCTCGGTGCGGTCGAGGATGCGATTCCCGGCCGCCGGCCGCCAGGCGCGGACCAGGTGCGTGCCGATGAACCCCGCCCCGCCGGTCACCAGCACCGGTCCGCCGTCGGGCATCGCTGCCGTCTCCTTGGCTTCATCGAGCGGCCGCATACAGGTCGAGGCCCGGCTTCGCGGCGATCAGGGTGAACACGTCGCGAACCTGCTCGAAGCCGGTCCGCATCAGGAAGTTCGACTGCCGGCCGTAGCTTTTCGCCCCGAGGACGTAGTAATTCGGTTCGCCGGTGCGGAGGGCGGCGGCCGGCGGCGGCGGGATCGCCGTCGAGTCGGTGCCGGCGTGCTTGAGCAGGGTGGCCGCCAGCCCGGTCGGGGCGAACGTGGCCGAACACTCCTGCACCTGCAGCTCACGGGCGAGCGACAGGTCCGGCCCGTAGCCGACGTTGGCGATCAGCCGGTCGACCTGCCACGACTTCGTTTCGCCGGCCACGCGCGCCTGGACGACGAAGCCGTCATTGGGGCCGTAGAACTCAATCGTCTCGACGATCGCCTGGGCGTGGAACTCGACGTGGCCTTCACCGCGGGTGGCGAGCATGTTGGCGCGAGCGGCGATCAGGTCGCGCTCGCGCAGCGGGTCGTTGAGCACCCGGCGGATCGGCTGCG
This sequence comes from Gemmataceae bacterium, assembly GCA_046350215.1. Classification (GTDB taxonomy): domain Bacteria; phylum Planctomycetota; class Planctomycetia; order Gemmatales; family Gemmataceae; genus JAXMAU01. The sequence continues at coordinate 68,705 of JAXMAU010000016.1, forward strand.
ACCCGGCGGCACGGGCCAGCCAGACGATCCACGTTGCCGGGTGCCGCTTGGCCAGTTCGGCCAGCAGGCACACCGTCGTCGCCGCCGAGTGGCCGGCGCCGACCACCAGTACCGTTTTGTCCGAGTAATGCTTTACTCGTTCGCCCAGGACATCTTCCAGTCCACTGGCGATGTGCTCGCGCGCGGCCAGCTCGCCGCCGGCCGGGATGCCGCCGTCGCCCAGGGACCGGCCGTTGCCGTAGCAGCCGGTGCAGTCGATCACCACGTCGGCCTCTTCCACGCGCTCCTGGCCGTCGGCGGCGCGGAGCAGCAGGCGGAAAGGGTGCGTGGCGCGGCGAGGATCGCCGGCAAGATCTTCCTTGAGCAGACCGGCGCGGCCGACTGCGAGGACGGTCGTCCCCGTCTCGATCTGCCCGGCTAGCGCCGGCGAGGCGGCGAGCGGTTCGAGGTAGGCGGCGACGTGTTCGCGGCCGGTGACGATGTCGCCCTCACCCGGCAGCGCCTGCCGCGGGCTGTAGCCGCGGATGGCGGCGCGGCCGAGCGCGGTGCTGTTCATGCCGAACGGGCTGAACAGGCGAACGTGCCCCCAGGCGCGGAGATGCGGCGCCGACCTCACCTTTGCCGTAGATCCGAAAGGCAGTTTCCAGGCTGGCCGCATACAGCCCCGCCTCCAGCCCGACCGGGCCGGCGCCGAGGATGGCGATTCGGGAGGTACGGGCCGCGCCACGAGGCTCTCCTGCCAGGGCGTCGCGTCCGTGCCGGCCGTCGCGCGGCCGGTGACGCCGGCCGCGCGACGGCGCAACGCGCTCAGCTAAACTTGGTGATGCCGGGGCGGGCGACCGAGGAACCGGCAGCGGGCCGAAGTCGTACTTCGGCGGCGACAGGTTCTCCTTCGAGTTGAGCGCCATCTCCCAGGTGATCTCCTGGCCGGTGTAGGTGGCCATTCGGCCCATGATCGCCATCAGCGTGCTCTGCGCCATGCGCTCGCCGTCGTTGATCGGCTTGCCGTTGCGGATGCTGGCGAACAGTTCGTCGTGCTCGTTCTGATACATGTCCTCGGCGCGGTCGTTCTTCTTCTTGCGGTGAATCCAGGCGTTCTTGCCCTTGATGCGGTGGGCCATGACCTCGGCGGTGCCGAGAGTGCCGTAGACGAAGTCGGTGACGTTGTTGGCGCAACCGGCCTGCTGACGGCAGTGATGGAACATCTTGACCCCGCTGGCCCACTCGTAGACGACCGCGTGATGGTCGAAGATGTGGCCAAACTCCGGCCCGGTGCGCGACTGGCGGCCGCCGGTGCCGAACGCCTTGGCCGGCGGTACGTCCTTCATCGCCCACGCCATCTTGTCGATCGAGTGGCACGCTTGCTCGACGATGTGGTCGCCGGACAACCAGGTGAAATACAGCCAGTTGCGGACCTGCCAGGTCATGTCGTCCCAGCCCTGCTCGCGCGGCCGGTGCCACAGCGCGCCGGTGTTATAGACGCATTGCAGAGTGACGATGTCGCCGATCAGACCCTCGTGGATCCGCTTCATCGTCTCCCGCTTGCCCTTCTCGTAGCGGTAGCAGAAGCCAGCGACCAATGCCAGGTTCCGCTTCTTCGCCTCGCGGGCCGTCTCCAGCACCGAGCGGACCCCGGGGCCGTCAACGGCCATCGGCTTCTCGCAGAAGATGTGCTTGTTCGCCTCGACGGCCGCCTTGAGGTGCATCGGCCGGAAGCCGGGCGGGGTGGTGAGCAGCACCACGTCGACGCCAGAGTCGATGACGCGCTTGTAGGCGTCGAACCCGTGATGGCAGTTGTCCGGCTTGACGTCGACGCGCTTGGCGATCTCCTCGTCGTTGCGGAGGGTGTTCAGGCTGCCCTGCAGCCGATCGGCGAACATGTCGCCCATCGCCACCAGCCGGACGTTCGGATCGGCGCGCAGCGCCTGCGAGGCGGCGCCGGTGCCGCGGCCGCCGCAGCCGATCAGGCCGATGCGCAAATTGTCGCTGCCGGCGGCGTGAACGGCCGGCATCAGGCCGGGGAGGGCAAGAGAGGCGGAGGCGAGACCGGCGGCGGAGGCGCCGAGGAAGTCGCGGCGGGAAGTCTGCGGGGAAACGGAGGAGGGTAGGGTCACGCGAGGACTCCTGAGAATGGGGCTACGCAGGTTGGCAGGCGGGAGGCGGTCCCGTCGGTGCTGATGCTAACATAGTGCGGGCGGCCGTCCCGGCTGTCAAGGAGTCGCCCCGGTGCGCCCCTTCAGCAGTTGCTCCTTGAGCGCCTGGAACACCGTCAGCCCGCTCTCCTTGAGCTGGCGGAACAGCCGGCGGACGCGGTCGCGGTCGGCCTCGGCCATCAACGTTCGCACCAGGGCGACCCCGTGCGCCTCGTCCAGCCAGTTCGTGACACTGGGCAACAGGTACTCCTTGATACCGTAAAGGCTGTCGGCCCCGGTCGACACCGGAACGACACTCACCACGCGCTCGCCCAGCTGCTGCCAGGTGACGGCGACTGCGTCGCGGATGTTGACCTCCTTCGGCCGGGTCCCCGCCACCAGGTCGTAGGGCGGTTGCCACTCCATGCTCGGAGAGAGCAGGTCGATGTGCGTGACGACGGCGATCACCGGCGGCATCTTGAGCGACGGCCGCTCGGCGAACCAGGCGCGGAGCTGGTCGAGCATCTCGACGTCGGCCTTGCGGCCGGGGTTCCGCGCGTGCAAGACGAGCAGCACCAGGTCGGACTGCCGCGCCGCCTCCGCGGTCGATTTCACCTGGTCGACGCGCGGCCCGGCCTGGGCGTAGCCGACGGTGTCGTACAGCGTCAGCTGCGTCGGCACGCCCGGACTGACCAGTTCGTAGCGGTCCACCCCGTCGGTGGTCGGGACGACGCCCACCTTGGCCCGCTGTTCGCCGAGCAGGGCGTTGACCAGGCTCGACTTGCCCGCCTTCACCTGCCCCATCAGCGTCACGCCGACCGAGCGCACCTGTTCGCCGGCGTCGGTGGCCGCCTGCCCCTGTTCCTGGCGGAACGGACCGGCGACCCCGGCCTCCAGCGCGCCGTCGGGAGCGTCCGCCCGTCGGTCGGTCTGCTGCATCAGCTCGCGGTAGCGCCGCGCGCCGACGCGGAGTCGACCACTATCCAGATCGATCAAGTAGGTGCCGAGGCGCTCGATGAAGCGCACATAGAACCACAGGAACAGGTTTTGTTGCAGCAGGTTCATCAGCGAGCCGAGGCCGAACTGGGCAGCGGCGAAGCGGGCGGCGGTCTGCACCGGGTTGAGCACCCCGGACAATGCCCAGTACAGCTTGTTGCCCTGCTGGTATACCTTCACCGCCTGCTGCGCCCGCTTCCAGTCGCGGATGGTGAGCAGGTGCCCGGCCGGCAGCCCGGACTCGACGATCTCCCACAAATCGCCGGCGGCCAGCTCGATCACCGCCAGCAGTTCCGGCACCGTCACGTTGTCGATCGGGTCCTCGGCACCGGGGTGATAGTACGCCGCCAGCTCACGGGCCATCTCCTGACCCACCCTGGTGTAATGGTCCAGCTGGCTCAGCTGCTCGATCGGCACCTGCGGGGCCGCCTCGGCGCGGGCCTTGACCAGCTGCCAGGCGCCGCGGTCGCGCTCGGTCCAGTGTCGCTGCGGCTCGAAGTCGGGCGGTCGCAGCAGCTGCCGCTTGCGCTGCCAGTACCACGCCAGCCCGTAGCCCAGCGCCACCATCGTCATCAGCGGCCACCAGACCCAGAACCCCCAGCCCGTCCGCCACAGGTAGATCGACCCGACCACCGCCCAGACGGCGATCGGGGTGCTGAGGAGGACGGCGACGACGACGATCCGCCAGCGGCTCATGGCTTCGCCTCCGGCGTGGCGGCCGGCGTGCCCGGCGCCGGGTGCAGCTTCGCCCACGCCGCCTGCGCCTCACTCAGCTGCTCCTTGTAATACTCGCGGAGCTTCTCCGGGTCGGGCGACTGGCCTTCGAGGATCACCCGGTAGTAGTAGCAGAACGCCATTCCCAGGGCGTAGGTGGAGCCGGCCGCCAGCGCGCCGCCGGCCACCGAGCCGAACACGCTGCCCAGCCCCGGAATCAGCTTCAGCAGCGATCGCCCCGCCTGCCGGCCGAGCAGTCCCACCCCCAGCGCGCCGGTCAGCTCGCCGAGCCGCTGTTTGGTCAGCGGCTGCCCGTACAGCTTCGCCAGGTCGTAGAGCATCTTCGTCTGTACGGCGGAGATGAGCATGATGTCGACGACGGGGATCGGCACGGCCCCCGCGGTGCCGGCCATCGTCGTGTAAGCGAGGATGATCGGCTGGGCGCGACGGGCGAACAGGTCTTGCAGGTTCCGTTGCGCCAGGTCGAGGGTGCGGAGCGTTTGGGCCAGCGCCGCCGGCAGCAGGTCGAGCAGCGTCTGCCGCAGCTCCGCCCCGCCGAAGTTCGGCTGGTCGAACCCTTCCTCCGGCGGCGTCAGGTCGATCGGCACCAGCCGATCGTACAGCCCGGCGAACCGCTGGCGCTGAAACGTCAAGCTCTCGACCACCTGTGGCGGCACCTCGCTTCCGGGCAGCGGTTCGCCGTCGGGGCCGAACGGGTAGTGCGGCGGGTGTTGCTGCCGGGGATACGCTTCGTGCAGACAGGTCACGACCAGGACCACCGGCCGGCGACGATTGGCGGCACGAATCCGCCGCAGCTGCTCCACCAGGTGCTGCTGGGCGTGGTCGAGCAACTTCACGGTCACGAGCAGCAGGTGCGCCTCGTCGTTGAACCGGGCCAGGTCCTCCGTCGGGTCGTAGCCCGGCTCGTCCAGGCCGCGCGTGTCGAGGAAGGTGAGTAGGGGGGCGTCTTCCAGCGGGAAGGCGTAGCGCGACGAGAAGCGCGTGCAGGGCTGGTAGCCCTTGCCGATCTCCGCCCGTTCCGCCCCGGTGAGGTAGCGGACGATCGACGTCTTGCCGCTCTGCGTCCGGCCGAGCAGCCAGAACACCGGCACCGGCGTCTTCTCGCGGATCAGGTGCATCTGCTGTTCCATCCGCGGGTCCGATGGAGTCGTCGGATGCGCCAGCACGGCGAAGAGGTTCTTCAGCTTGTCGAACATGCCCGTCGTCCCCTGTTTATCCGGACGGCCGGCCCTGGCACGCCTGCGCGGCCCGCTCCCGCCGCCTGTTTCCCATTCTATCTCCGGTCGCTTCGGCTCACCCATTCAATCTTGATTCGGCGGTCGGCATGGACTATGGGGAAAGATGTGTCGGGACAGGACGTCCCGGCCGGTCTTCAGCGGAAGGGACGCCAGGCATGGCAGACTCCTCTTTCGGTCCGCTACGGATCTGGGACGGTGCCCGGCCAGCCGCCATGCGCGGGACGGGCACGGCCGGATTCGACCTGTGCGACGACGAACTGATCTCGCTGCATCCGCTGGCCGAGCGCCTCGCCGCCCTGGAGATTTTGCGCGCCCCATTAAGCGATCCCGACGGCCCCGACCCGCTCAGCCTGCAGTGGTATCTGTCGATCGAACAGGTCCGCCACAATCGACAGGGGCGGTGGTTTTCCTCGCTTCTGGAGTTCGGCAAACATCACGGCGACCGGCTCCTCGGGCTGGGTGTCGGCCTCGGGTCCGACCTGGTGCAGTACGCCCGGCACGGCGCCGAGGTGGTGGCCGCCTGCTCGTCGGCGGATCAGCTGGCGCTGGTCCGCCGCAACTTCGCCCTCCGCAGCTTGCCCGCGACCTTCCTGCACGCCAGCCCGACGAAGCTGCCGCTCGAATCGGCGTCGATCGACGTCGCCGTGCTTACCGGCTTGTTGCACGAGGGAACCGACGTCGTCGCCTTGCTGGAAGAGGTGTACCGCGTCCTCAAGCCAGGAGGCAAGGCGCTGGCAGTGGTGCCGGCCCACTACGATATCACCTACTGGGCGAGCCTGTGCGGGCTGTGGGCCGACGGGTCCGAGCACGCGGTGCCGGCCGGCGGCGTGAGCCTGCTGTCGACCGCGGCCCGGCGCTTCCGCCGTGCCGACCTGCGACACCTGTTCCACCGCTTCCACGAAATCCGTGTCTGGAAACGCCACCTCCGCCGCGCCGAAGTGCCGCACTTGTGGCGGTGGCTGCCGCTGGGGCTGCTGGAGCGCCTGGTCGGCCGGCTGCTCGTTCTCCGCGGGTTCAAGCCGGTCAGCGCCGCCCGCATTGAGCAGGCAGCGGCCTGACCGGAACGGCTTGATAAAATGAACACGGCTGCGGTCCCCGAAGGTTCCGCAGCCGTGTGTCATTAACGGTCGAGGCAGAGACTCCCAGCGCGTAGCGGACACTCCCCGCGAGTGCCGCCCAGTCCCTGCCCCGAAGGGCCGGGAGGGTTTCCCCTCCGCAATCAATCGTAAGTCAGCCGACCTGGCTTATCCATCTTATCTATCCCGCCCCGGATGCGCATTTTCGAGTGCATGGTGGGCTGTAACGATTGGGAGGGTTACGCGGGGTGATGCCACGGTTCGTCCTTCTGGAGCACGATCACCCGTTCCTGCACTACGATCTCATGATCGAGGTCGGAGACGTGCTCTGGACCTGGCGGCTGGACGTTGCGCTGCCGACGGGTGAGCGTCTGGCCGCCTCCCGGATCGCCGATCACCGCCGCGCCTATCTCGATTACGAGGGGCCGGTCAGCGGCAACCGCGGCACGGTGCGGCGCGTCGATGGGGGAGAATACGACTGGGTGGAGCGACAGGCGGACTGCCTCGTCCTTCAGGTGCGCGGCCGGCGGGCCGTCGGCCGGCTCGTCCTGCGACGGACCGGCGACGAGGAGTGGGAAGCGGAGCTGGTCGCGGACTCGCCCTCACTTGCGGAGGGCGAGGGCGCGGGGCAGGGGGGGTAGGGCGGCCCGGCTCTCGGCCGATCGGCCATGCAGCGTGATCGCCCCATTCTCGAACTGAACGCCCTTGAACTGGATCGTCGGCCGCGCCTGGTCGGCCTGGAAGCGGAGCAGGGCGACCGGATGGCCCTGGTGGCGATACCACTGCACCTCGATCCCGTTCTGCCGTGCCGTTTCGCTGATGTGCTCGAGCAGCCACTGCGCGGTGAACGGCACCATACCGGCGTTGATGCCCTCCAGCTGGAGCGCCAGCACGTTCGTCTCGTTGTTCGGCAGCCAGATCCGCAGGCTGACCGACACCACCGGGTTGATGAGCCGGCCGCGATAACGGAACGCCAGGCGCATGCGGTCCTGCTCGAAGATGACTCGCGGCTCACAGATCCGGTCGGGCAAGAGCTTCTCGGCCAGCCCGCACTGCCGGAACGCTTCTTCGAGGTAGCTGTTGATCTGTTCGTCGGAGAAGCGAGCGTACCACTCGCGGTCGCCGCTCAGCGCGCTCCAGAACTCGGAGAACTCGGACAGGAACTCCTGCGACAACTTCGTCCGCCGCTCGCCCGGCGTGGTCATGGCGCGGCGGTAATAGTCCGGCTCGTACCGCAGCAGCAACACCAGCGCCGTCGCCAGCCCGCCGCTCAGCAGCGCCACGATGCCGACCGCCACGAAGAACGATCGCCGGCTCATCTCCGCCTCCCTTTCCGATCCGGGCCGTGCGGCAACAGCATCCCGCCGCGGCGGCGTCTATACCCGACCGACCGGCCGGCATCAACGCCGATCCGACAGGAGAAGAGGGGAACCACAAAGGACACAAAGAACACGAAGAAAGACAACGAAGAGATAAGAGAGGAAAAAGGGGGAAGAGAGGAAGTGAACGAGCCGCGCTCGACACGAGAATCGAGCGCGGCGGAGTGCGTACAGGGCAGGGGGGTCAACCGACGGCGGGGGGTGTCGAGGTGTGCGCTGCCGCGCCGGCCCGTTTGTATGCGGCGCGGTGCAGGATCGCCAGGCTGTCGCGGACCTCGGCCTCGGTGATGACCAGCGGCGGGGAGATGCGAATCACCTTCTTCGCCAGCGGGCCGAGCAGGTGAACCCCGTCGCTTGTCGGCCCATCGCCCTCGTAACAGGCCAGGACGAAGGCGTTCGCCCACTCCGCGCCGGTCCGCCCAGCGTGGTCGCCCATCTCGACGCCCCACACCATTCCGCCCTGCTCGCCGCGGATTTGATGGACGAACGGGAACTGTTTCAGCCCGACCAGCCCCTCCTCAATCAGCGCCGACATGCGCCGACTGTGGCCGAGGACGTCGTGGGCGGCGAACTCGTCGAGCGTTGCCAGGACCGAGGCGCAGCAGATCGGGTTGGCGCTCCAGGTGTCCGACCCCTCGCCGTAGTCGAGCGACGCGAACAGGTCCGACCGGCCGATCGCCGCCGACACCGGCACGCCGTTGCCCAGCCCCTTGCCGAGTACCACCACGTCCGGTTCCAGGCCGTAAGCCTCGAACGCGAACAGCTCGCGGGTACGGCCGAAGTTCGCCTGTACTTCGTCGAGGATGAATACCAGATCGTGCTCGCGGCAGAACGTCTGTAAAAGCTGGAGGTACGCGGCCGGCGGATGGTACGAGCCGCCGCCGCCGAGGTACGGCTCGGTGATGAGGACCGACAGCCGCCGGCCGAACTGCTGATACAGGGCGTCCAGCTCGCGGCGGAAGGGGGCGGGGTCGAACGCCGCGTCGCGCTGGCTGACGTCGGCACACGTCGTCATCGGGAAGCTGAGGAAGCGCACCCGCGGATCGCGCTCGCGGTCGGTCTCGCTGCCGGTTACGGCGTTGGCGAGGCCCTTTTTGCCGTGGAAGCCGAACCGGGTGGCGAGGATCATCTCGCGCGTGCGGTCGCGCGCCAGGGCGGCCCACAGCGCCTTCTGGATCGCCTCCGACCCCGACGCCGCCCACATCACCTGAGTCAGCCGCCGGCCGCCGGGCCGCCCGGTGACCACCTCGACCAGCCGCCGGCTCGCCTCGATCTCCAGCGGGGTGACGGCGTTGTACGCGGTCATCGGCACTGCCGCGAAGTAGCCGTCGCCGCTGCCGTTGAGCGCATGGTCCGCCGTATTCCAGCCCATGTACGCCGCGAACCGCGCCATCCACGAACGCGGGTTGTGCCCCAGGTTCGCCACCAGCACGCCGGACGAGTAGTCGTAAAGCCGCCGCCCTTCAGGGGTCCAGTGATGCACCCCGGCACTTTTGGCGATCACTGCCTGCGTCGGGGTGTAGGTCCGCAACGCACGCGGCTCGTAGCGCACGAGGTCGTCGCGAAGCGTGTTCGACGTCGGCTCCTGGGTGTGGTGCAGGGGAGGTGTCATCGGAGGGTCTCCGGCAGAGAAGGGGGGTCAAGCGAGGCGGAGGTACTGGGGCGGGACTTCGTCGACCAGCCACACGCCGTTGGCCGAGCAGTAGAACGGAAGGCCGGCGGCGTGCATTGCGGCGGCGTCCACCTGCAAGACGACCGGCTTGCCATGTCGCCGGCCGACCTTGATCGCGGTCGGCACGTCGGGCGACAGGTGGACGTGGTGGCGGCTCATCTTCAGGACGCCTTTGTCGAGGATGGCGGCCACCTCGGATTCGGCGGTGCCGTGGTAGAGAACGGCCGGTGGGGTCGCCGGCTCCAGCTGCAGGTCGACCTCGACGGAATGGCCCTGATTGGCGCGGATGCGTTCGCCGGTGTCGTCGAACGCGAACCGCTGCTTATCGTTGGTGGCGACCACCTCGGCGAGCAGCTCCCGCGTCAACCGAACGCCAGCCCGCTGGCAGGCGGCGAGCAGATCGTCGACCGGCACCCAGCCGCCCGGCTGGAGCGTCAAGCCGATCTTCGCCGGCGCATGCCGGAGGTGCTTGCTCAGGAATCGACTGGTCCGGACCAGCTGGTTCGCGTCCACAGTTGACCTCCCGATGGCGCCGACGGGCTAGACCCGGCCGGGGTAGAGGACGTGCGGCGTGGCGTCGCCCGGGGCGTAGAGCACCAGTCCGCCGGCGGGGTCGTTCACCTGCACCAGACAGCCGGGCTGACCGGCCGCGTGCCGGGCGAGGATCGCCTCGATCGCCTGCACCGTCGCCACCGTGTTGCGGTCGGCCTCCACCGCGGCGTGTCCCAGCTGGCGCATCGCCTCCAGCCGCTGATCGCGCTCGCCGGGGCTGCCGCCGAACTCCACGTGCGCCACCTCTTCAAAAAACCGTTCGATGATCTCGATCCCGTAGCCCCGCTGGCTACGCTCGTTCCACGGTTCGAGGAACTTCCCGTTGTAATGATGGTTCGGGGTGTACTTGAGTTCGCCCGGACTGCGCGATTCCACCGTCACCTCGACGCCGCGCTTGCGCTGGTGGGCGTTCCACACGCCGTTGTCGAAGCGGAACTGCACCTCCTGCTCGACGTAGCCGGGGAAGTTGTCCGGCGTCACCCAGCTGGTGTGGAGGTCGAACGCCGCCTCGCGGCCATCGGCGTAGGTGTAGACCATCTGCGTCTGTACCGAGTCCCAGGTCGGCCCCTCGGCGGAGCCGACCAGCCCGCGCTGGCCGGTGGCGGTGATCCGTGCCAGCTGCCAGGGGGTGCGGCCGGTGGACGCCGCGGCCCCGGCGACCCACGGGGCGGAGAAGGTGAAGTCGATCAGCTTGATGTAATGGACGGCGACGTAGGTGGCCGGGTTGCGGCCGGTGATCCATTCGGCGAACTGCTGGCCGGAGATCTGCTTCGGCTCCAGCAGGGAACAGTAGCCGTTGTTGACGTGGCGCAGCGTCCCCTCGTAGACGTGCGTCCGCAGCTTCTTGTGGTCCGGGTCGGCGAGCTTGTGGTAGACAATGCGCGCCAGGACGCTCTTTTCGCGGGCGAGGGCAGACAGTTCGTCCAGCTCGGCGAGACTGAGGACTGACGGCTTCTCGATGAGGACGTGCTTGCCGGCGAGGATCGCTTTCCGCGCCGCGTCGAAGTGGCGGTCGTCGGGGGTGGCGATGCACACCGCCTGGACCGGCAGCCGCAGCAGATCGTCGACCGCGGCCGACCCGGTGCAGTTCGCCATCGGCGGCATGCCCGCGTTGCCTGCGGCCTGCAAATAGCTGGCGGCGCGGCTGCCGGTGCGGCTGGCGAGGCCGGCCAGCTCGACCTCGACCAGACCGAAGTCGCGGCGGAACAGCCCGTTCGCATGTGCCCGGCAGAAGAACGGCCAGTAGGTTTCCTCGAAGATCATGCCGATGCCGACCATGCCGGCACGCAGTCGTTTTTCGGTGGCGTTGGTGTTCATGGCGGCATCTTAACCGACGAGCCGGCCGCGGGAAAGACGCGGACCGGGCGGTTCCTCACCGGCCGGGAAATCGGCCTGGGACGGTGCCGGCGTCCTATGGTAAATAGGGTCCAGGGTACGGTCGTATCGGCCGGCCCGCCAGCGAGGCCCGAACATGACCGACGTTCAGCCCCGGACCGTCGATCCGCCGCCGACTCTCAGCGTGGTGATTCCGCTGCTGAATGAGGAGGAGGTGCTCGATCACACCTACCAGTGTTTGAAAGAGCAGCTGGAGGCGCTGGGTGAGACTTACGAGATCGTTTTTGTCGACGACGGCAGTACCGATCGGTCGCGGGCGATCCTGGCGGCCCGCTCGCTGGCCGACCCGGCGGTGCGCGTCGTCGCCCTGTCGCGCAACTTCGGGCACGAGATGGCGACCACCGCTGGCCTGCACCACACGCGCGGCCAGGCCGTGGTGGTGATGGACGCCGATCTGCAAGACCCGCCGGAGGTGATCTGCGAGTTCCTCGCCCGCTGGGCGAGGGCTACCAGGTGGTGTACGGCGTTCGCGCCCGCCGGGAGCGCGAGACGCCGATGAAAAAGCTGACGTCGTTTCTCTTTATCGGCTGATGGGGCGGATCTCCGATGTGCCGATTCCGCCCGACACCGGCGACTTCCGACTGATGGACCGGCGCGTACTCAGACGTGTACGCCCAGCTGAACGAGGACCCCCGTTTCTTCCGCGGGCTGGTCAGCTGGGTCGGGTTCAAGCAGATCGGCGTGCCGTTCGTCCGCCGCCCGCGCCTGGCGGGACAGACGAAGTACCGCTACAGTCGACTGCTCAAGCTGGCGTTCGACACCATTACCGCATTCTCCACCCTGCCGGCCCTCGTCATCATGATCACCGCCCTCGTCTGCCTGGTGGGCAGCGTGGCGGTGGGCGGAGGGGTACTCGCCCTGTGGCTCGTCGGGTCGGTGACGATGCCGGGGTGGGGGTGGGCGGCGCTCGGTTTTCTGGCGTTGTGGAACGTGCAGTTTCTCTGCCTGGCGGTGCTCGGCGAGTACATCGTCCGCACGCACCGGCACACGCAGCGCCGGCCGCTGTACATCGTGGATTCGATCATCGAGCACGGGCAGGCCCGCGTGGTCGCCCACGCCCCGGAGCGTGGCGCGGCATGACCGAGGTTGCGGCTCCGCGCCGCTGGTATCGGCCCGGCGTGGCTGACATCCTGTTCCTGCTCGCCGCCCTGGCGGTGATTCGCGGGGCGCAGCACGGCTTGCTCGACGACCCCGGTCTGGGCTGGCATCTGCGCAACATCGACGCCATGCGTGCCGTCGGCGGGTGGCTTACCGTCGACCCGTTCACCGACCCGCGCGGCGGGCCGCCGCCGGCGTGGCTGAGCAATCAGTGGCTCGGCGAGTTGCCGTTCTACGCCGGCTGGAAGTGGGCCGGACTGGAAGGGATCGCCGCAGTCAACGCTCTGATTATTGCGTTACTCGCATCCTGCCTGTATCGCTCGCTGCTGCGCGACGGGTTGCCGTGGCCGATGGCGCTACTGTGGGCCGCACTCGGGTTGATGGGGACCTCGTGCTCGTGGAACGCACGGCCGAACCTGTTCACCCTGCTCTTCACCTTCTTGACGGCGGACGTGTGCGTGCGGCTGAGCGCGGGGAAGGTGAGCCGGGCGTGGTCGCTGCTGCTGCTCCCCCTGTTCGCGGTGTGGGCGAACGCGCACGGCGGGTTCCTGGCCGGCCTGATCGTCCTGGGCGGCACGCTGGCGGCGGAGGTAGCGACCGGGTTGCTGGCGGCGGACGCGGACGGCCGGGCAGCGGCGCGGCAGCGTGCGGCGTGGACTGGCGGATTGGTCGCCGGCTGCGTACTCGCCACGCTGGTCAACCCGTATGGCGTCGGACTGTACCGATGGGTCTTCCTTCTTCTGGGTGATCCGTACTTCATGGATCTGCATCAGGAGTGGCTGCCGCCCGACTTCCGCAGCGCCGGGGCGATTCGGTACGAGATCCTGATTCTCCTCTTCCCGCTCGTTCTGGGTGCGTCTGCGCGACGGCCGGGTCTGGTCGAGCTGGCCCTGGCGATCGGGTGGCTGCATCTGGCGCTGACGGGGTTTCGCTACGTTGCGCTGTGGGTGGTCGTCGCCGTGCCGATCATGGCGCGGTCGAGTATGGCCATCGCGTTTCTGAGGACGACGGCCGCACGGTTCGGGCTGAACGCGGAGCCGGGGAGTCTCTTTTTCACTCCGCCCGGCCGGGTGCCGTGGGTGTGGTCGCTGGTCTGTGCGGTCGGCGTGCTCGGTCTGGCGAAAACGCAGGAAGGGCGGTTCGCGAGGCACGGCCAGCAGATGATCGCCTCGCACGCGCTCGACGAGTTGATCACGATGGCGGGAGAGTGGCAGAAGCGAACGCATCGCCGGCCAGTGATTTTCCACGGCTACGACTGGGGCGGCTACCTGACGTGGCACGGCTGGTCCGAGCTGCTCAACTGGATCGACGACCGCAACGAGGTGCAGGGCCGCGCGCGGATCGAGGATTACTTTGCCACCCTCCGCGCCGACGGCGGATGGGAGGAGCGCCTGGCGCGCGTCGATTTCGTTTGCATCGCCCCGGCAACGCCGCTCGCCAGGCGACTCCACGACGACAATGGCTGGCGGGAACGGTATCGCGATGAGTATGCCGTTATTTATGAGCGTTCGGCTCAGGGGCCGGCGCGGCCGATCGAGAGATAAGCACGCCGACAGCCAGCCGCCAGCTTCGCGATGACGACCAAAAGCGGCCACCGCCACCCCTGCACCGGCGCGTTCCCTGGCGACAGCCAGACGACCGCCGCCGGAACCGCCGGGGAAACGGCTGGCCAACCGGGCACCACCGCCACGGCTGGCCAGCCCAGCAGTAACAGGTGCAGGTCTTCCGTCGAGTTGACGTGGGGCGAAAGCAGCAAGTAGGCCAGCACTGCCGTTGCCCAGACGCGGCCAATCTCCCACCGTCGCCACACCGCCATCCCAACGAGGGCCAGCAACGACGCTGCCCAGGCCAGCGTCGACACCCTGGCCGCCGTCGCGTCGGCCGTCCCAAGGTACAGGACGAGCGTTGCCCGCAGGTTGCTCATGTACGCCGGTTGCAGGATCCAGGCGAACGCCGGGTCGGCCTGGTCGACGGTGTAATGCGTTACTAGATAGACGTAATCACTCACCCAGTTGGGACCAAGCCAGGGCCAGGCGGCCACGGTCGAAACCAACGTGAGCAGGCCGGCGCGGAGCACCACGCCAGTCTGGCCACTGGCCAGCAAGGCGGCGGCGGCGGTCACGGCCAGGGGCGGCTTGGCAGTTAACGCCCACAACACCAGGCCAGCCGACCAAACGCCGCGGCGCGATCGTGGCTCACTCGTGGCCAGGAACACCAGTCCGGCCAATGTCAGCAGTGCCGTCTGGCCCAGGGCAACCGCCCACAGGGCAAGTGGACTCAACAGGGCGGCCAGGGACGGCAAGAGCGATAACTGGGCACGCTGCGCCGCCCACACCCACGCCGCTAGGCTGGCCGCTGTCCAGACCGCATACGCCCACGGCACGGGCAATGGCATCAGTGGGAGCAACAGCCACAGCATCGTGGGAGAGTAGGCGAACGGCAGGGCGGGGGTGTTGGCGTGCCCGGTCCACGATTGGAGCACCGATTCATGGGCGGCAGCCGTGTAGACCGAGCCGGCTTCACCGGCGGTGCGTGTGGCCAGTCCTTCGAGAACCACGGCGCGGGCGAACCGGAAGTGCGCCGGGAAGTCGCGGTTCAACTGCGGCTGCTCGTCGGCAAGGTTGAGGCCGAAATGTGGATCGGCGAGAGCGCGGACGACGACGGGTACGGCGACGACCACGAGCACGATCGTCCAGAGGGCGATCCGCAGGCCCTTCGGCCAGTTATCGCCCGGAAAGCGGACGGTCGGCATACTCAACCCCCAGGCCGCTCCCGCCGACGGCGAGTTAAACATAAGATCCATTATCGGACGTTGCTATTCGCCCGAAGCGCGAGCGAGGGTTTGTCGGCGCCGTTGCGTAACGTCCGATAATGAACGTTATGTTTAACTCGCTCGGGTGGCTGCACGCCGTTGTCTGCGTTCAGGTTACGTTCCGAGCGACGCACACGCCCCGCCGGCGCTCAGCTCGGTTGGGCCACGCCGTTCGGCGACTCGTCGTGCGATGCCGGGTCGGCTGCGACGGTCAGGTATCGGCCCATCGCCCGGAACTTCTGGTAGCGGGCGTCGAGCAGTTCCTGGGGCGGTAGCAGGCGCAGTTCGCGGATGTAGCGGATCAGGTACGTCTTCAGCGTGTTCGCCATCTCGCGGAGGTCCCGGTGTGCCCCGCCGAGCGGTTCGGGGATCACGTCATCGATCACGCCGAACTGGCTCAGGTGCCGCGACGTCAGTTTCAGTGCGTCGGCGGCGAGCGGTCGCGTCTGGTCGTTCGCCTCTTTCCACAGGATGCCGGCACACCCCTCCGGGCTGATGACCGAGTAGTAGGCGTGCTCCAGCATGCTCACCCGGTCGCCCACGCCGATCCCCAGCGCTCCACCAGACCCGCCCTCGCCAATCACCACGCACACCACCGGCGTGGCCAGCCGCGCCATCTCCAGCAAGTTGGTGGCAATCAGCTGGGCCTGGCCGCGCTCCTCGGCCCCAATGCCCGGAAAGGCGCCCGGTGTGTCGATCAGGCAAATGACGGGCAGCCGGAACTTGGCCGCCAGCCGCATGGCCCTCAATGCTTTGCGATACCCCTCCGGATGGGCACAGCCGTAGAAGCAGGCGGTCCGTTCCGGCAACGTCCGGCCCTTCTGGTTCCCAATCAACATGATCCGGTAGTCGCCCAGGCGGGCAAACCCAGTGCGCAGGGCGCGGTCATCGCCAATGGCGCGGTCGCCATGCAACTCGACGAAGTCCTCGAAGATGAGGTCGACGTAGTCCATCATCTGGGGCCGCTCGACATGCCGCGCGACCAGGATGGTATCCCACGCCGTCAGGTTGCTGTAGATCCGCCGCTTCAACGCGGCCAGGTCGCGGCGCAGCCGGCGGACTTCTTCGCCGACGGCTGGCCCGCGCGCCTCCAACGAGGCGAGCAAGTCCTCGAGGTCGTAGATCTCCTTCTCGAACGGCAAACGATGTTTGGACATCGGGGCCGGCTCCTGGAATCCTTCGCGCGGTGCGGGGTCAAAACGCCTTCAGTGTACCAGTTCGCCGCCCCCGCGGGTACGCCAATCGACAGCGTCACTTGGGCGGAGCGGCCTTGGGATCGGCCGCCTTGAACACCTTGATCGTCCGTAGCTGCATCAGCACCTCGTGGAAGTCGCGGTAGCGCTCCTCGCGCTTCTTGGCGAGCATCTTGAGGACCAGGCCGGCGAACTCCTCGGTCAGGTCCTGGTTGTACACCCGCGGGGACACCGCCTTCTCGGTGATGTGCTTGGCCAGCAGGTCCTGGGAACTGGCGCCGCGAAACGGCGGGCGGCCGGTCATCAGCTCGAAGCAGGTGGCGCCGAAGCTGTACATGTCGGCGCGGCCGTCGAGCGGTTCGCCGCGGATCTGCTCGGGCGACATGTAGCTGCGGGTGCCCTGCACCTTGCCGCGACGGCGAAACAGCTTGCTGAACAGGGACGGCTTCTCCATCCGCTTGGCAATGGCGAAGTCGATGATCCGCAGCTCGCCGGCGGAGTTGACCAGCAGGTTGTCCGGCTTCACGTCGCGGTGGACCCAGCCGGAGGCGTGCATGTAGGCGAAGCCGGTGGCCGCCTGCTTGAAGATGCTCAGCGCGTGCTCGCGGATGAAGTCGGTCTGCTTCTTCATCAGCCGCACCTTGAGCGACCCCGACGGGAAGAACTCCATGACAAAATAAGGATTTTTAGGATCTTTATTGAAGTTTACAATGCGGATGATGTTCCCGTGAGCCAGCTGCTTGCCGACGTTCGCCTCGTGCAGCAGCATGCCGCGGTGCTCGGCGTTGTTGATGTGCTCCGGCAGCAGCAGCTTCATGGCGAAGTGTCGGTGGCTGGCCACCTCGACCACCTCCCACACCTGCGACGTCTGCCCAGTCATCAGGAGGTTCTGCAGCCGGTAGCCGCCGATGATTTCCTCGGCCATGGTCGGTCCTCAGCGCGGCCTGCGGGCGTCACCAGTACTCTTCATAATGAATGTTACCGCGCATCTTCTGCGCCGGCAGGTCGGTGCGGAAGCCGCGGCGAACCAGCAGTTCGATCACGCCGGGCGGTTGCGGGAAGCCGACCTCCCCGGTCTCGCGGTTCTTCTCCGGCACGCCGATCATCTTCGGGTTGCCGCACAGGAAGACGTGCGTCGTCGCCGGGTCGAGCGGTCGGCCGAGTTGCCGCTCCAGCTCGCCTGACGTCAGCAGATCCTGAATGTATACCTTGCCGCCTGGCCCGGTCCCCTCGCGGGTGGTCAACCCGAGGTAGGTGTAGTTCGGATAGCGCCGCATCAGCTCCTCATGCGTTGCCATGTAGCCGAGATCCTTGCGGTAGCGGACGCAGCAGGCGGACAGGATGCGGCCGGGGTGCTGGCGGCCGAGCAGCTCCCACAGCATGTAATTGTGCGGCGCCTCGCCGGTGCCGGTGGACAGAAACACCACCGTGTCGTCGGGCCGCACGCCCTCCAGGTTGTAGTGTCCGGCGATTTTCTCTCCGAGATGCAGCCGATCGCCCTCGCGGAGCAGAAACAGCCGCGGGGTGAGCGCCGGTCCCTGTGGCTTGCCGGTCTGGCGGACCAGGACGACGTAGAACTCCAGCCAGTCGGTCCGGCTGATGTCGAGCAGCGCACCGTCGGGGCCGAGGACCGAGCAGCTGATCGAGTACGACCGGCGGGCGAGTTTCACGTCGTCGCCGGGTTTGAGTGTCTCCGCCTGACACTCGGGCACCCGCGGCTCCCAGTAGCCGAGGCCGAGAACCGTGTACTGGCCGGGTTTATGCACCGGCCGCGGGAAGTCCGGCCGCACCCGCACCACCATCAGGTCCTTGTGGACGCGGTGCAGGTGCAGAACGGTGGCGTTGTACTTCTGCTTACGAAGGTCGGTGAATTGGTCGTCGGTCATGACCTGCCCTGTACCCCACGGCGGGCGGCGACGCGGCGGCGGAGGCGGTTGCACTCCGCACCGTGCCGGCGCGAGCGTTCTCGCTCCGGCCCCCGAGGTCCAGGGGCCGGAGTCCGTCACATCCGGTACAGTGTAGTGGATTCGGCGGCCGGCTGGGAGAGCGGTTTGCGCCGTCGCCGAAGGGCATCAGCTCTTGCGGGCGGCCGCCTTGAACACCTCCACGCAGGCGGCGACGTCGCGGGTCGGCTCGGCCGGGTTGTGCTCGTACTCGATGGCCAACATGCCGTCGAACTTCACTTCCCGGAGCGCCTTCAGGACGGCCGCTACATCGAGCGAACCGCGGCCGAAGACGACGTCCTGCTTGGTCGTGTTATCGTGGTCCTTCAGGTGCATGCCGAAGTTGCGCTTGCCCATCACCCGCACCTGTTCGGCCGGGTCGAGCCGCTTGCCCAGCTGGGCGGACCGGATCAGGTGGCCGGTGTCGAGGCAGGCGCCGATCAGCGGATGGTGGTCCTTCACCGCCTTCAGGATGGTTTCAGCGCTGTACCAGCGGTGCAGCCCGGCACCGACCGGGCCGTGCGGGTGGATGCCGACGGCGATGTGGTACTCCTCGCACAGTTTGTCGAGGCTGTCGAACGCATCCGGCGTCGGATCGGCGCTGAACATCTTCAGCCCGACTGCCTTGCCGAAATCGAATACCTTCTTATTCGCGTCATGCTTGTTGGTGAACGCCTGCACGCCCCAGGACCACGGCGTGACCCCATACTCCTTGCAGAGCGCCAGGAAGGGCCGCAGGCGGGCCGGGTTGTCGGTCATCGGGCAGTGCTTCGGGAAGAACTCGCCGTAGCGAAGGCCGAGTTTCTGCATCCGCTTGAGCGCCGGTTCGAGATCGAACTCGCGGAAGGTGTAGCTCTGGGCGCCGAGACGGAAGCCGCCGATGAGGTCGGCGGCTGACTTCTCCTCCGCGGGCGCGGACAGGGGTGAGGATTAGCGGCCGGCCATCTGGGCCTTGACTTCCGTCTCCACCTGGCTGATCGACAGGGAATGCCGCAGCAGCTTGCCGTCGCGGCCGATCAGGAAGCAATCCGGCAGGCTGCGGATGCCCATCCGCTCGGCGACATGGCTCTCCAGCCCGCCGCGCTGGTGCAGGTGAACGCCGGTCAGCAGCCGGCCGGACAGAAACATCTGCACCTTGGCCGGGTCGTCATCCAGGTTCACGTACACCACTTCGAGGCCGCGGACCGCGTAGCCGTCGGTCAGCCGTTTGAGCGCATCGAAATCACTATTCACCCGCGAGGAGGTCTGCGACCAGAAGTAGACCACCACCACCTTGCCGCGGCACTCGTTCAGGTCGAACCCCTTGGTGCCGTCGCGGCCGGCGGAGTACAGCAGCGGCATCTCCAGCTGGATCGTCTCCTGCCCCTCGCTCATCCGCCACAGCACCCCTTCCGCCTTGCGGCCGAGCGGAGTGCCGGTGTAGGCGTCAGCCAGGTAGCGGTAGCAACGGCGGGCGTCTTCCTTCTTGCCGAGGCTGATGCTCAGCTCGGCCGCCTCCATCACCGCCTTGGGCGCCTCGTCGCACTTCGGGTGGGTCTGCACGAAGCGCACCAGCCCGTCGCGCAGCAACAGCTGAGCCTTGGTCGGGTCGTCGCCGTTCTTGTTCAGCGCCCGCATGTAGTCCGCCTGCACCCCCTGCAGAGCGGCGTAGGTGACCACCCTGGAGTCGGGGTAGGCCTTCAGGATCTGGGCCGGCAGCTCGGTCAGCCGCGCGCGGGCGGTGGTGTCGTTCTCGGGGCTGGCGATGGCGGCGGTGAACAGGCTGTCGGTCGCCATCTTCAGCCAGTCGTCCCGCTCCTTCCCCTTGGACCGAACGGCCAGGTGCAGGCTGACGTCCGCCTGGCTCAGCTGGAGCCGGTATCCCTGCGGGTCCTGCGGGTTCTTGGTCATCTGGTTGCTCAGGTCGCTGAGCTTGGTGAGCAGATCCTGCACTTCCCGCTCCTGCGGGGAGACGGCTACCTGCTCGGCCGGGGCCGGCGCCGGCTGGCTAACCGCCACCGGGGTAGCGGCCGTTGCTGCACCCGTGGCGAGGATGAGCGAGCTGCACAGCGCCGGCAGCCAGCGAGAGGTCTTTTTCATGACAAGGCTTCCATCCAGGACCTGATGTTGCCTCCCACCGCGCCCGGGGCGCGCGACGCTGGCCGGCGGGAATCGTCGGTCTGCCGATCCATCAGCAGACCTTGCCTTGAGGATGGATCGGCAGGTCGGCACCCCCAGGTATCTCCTTTTCCAAGGAAGCGGGTCGTGCCGGTCGTGGCGGCATTGCGTCCTCACTACAACCGGCACAATCGGCCGGGTCCGAGGCCGAAACGCGCAAGGGCAATGAGAATCGTTCAAGTTCGGGAAAGGCCGGAGACACTCCCCGCCCGGGTGCCGGCCCGGCAGAAACCGTTGCCACGGCGGACGGGGGGCCAAGGACAAGACGTAAGTATCGACCTTACGCGGTCAGTTCCTTGACCACCTGTCCGTGGACGTCGGTCAGCCGGTAATAGCGGCCCTGGAACTTGTACGTCAGCCGCTCGTGGTCGACGCCGAGCTGATTGAGCAATGTCGCCTGGATGTCGTGGACGTGGACAGGGTTGGCGGCGATGTTGTAGCCGAACTCGTCGGTCGCCCCGTGCGTCAGCCCCGGCTTCATCCCGCCGCCGGCGAACCACATGGTGAAGCAGCGCGGGTGGTGGTCCCGGCCGTAGTCGGTCGCCGTCAGCTTCCCCTGACTGTAGTTGGTGCGGCCGAACTCTCCGCCCCAGACGACCAGCGTGTCGTTCAGCAGCCCGGTCCGTTTCAGGTCCTGAATCAGCCCGAAGCAGGCGCGGTCGATGTCCTTCGCCTGCCGCCGGATGCCGCCGGGCAGCCCGCCGTGGTGATCCCAGCCGGGGTGATAGAGCTGAATAAAGCGGACGTTGCGCTCGGCCAGCCGGCGGGCGAGCAGGCAGTTCGCGGCAAACGTGCCCGGCTGCTTCGCCTCGGCGCCGTACAGCGCGAGCACGCTCTCCGGCTCTTTCGACAGATCCATTACCTCGGGCACCGACGTTTGCATGCGGTACGCCATCTCGTACTGCGCGACGCGGGCCAGAATCTCCGGGTCGCCCTCGCGTTCGTGCTGCATGCGGTTCAGCTCGGCCAGCCGGTCGAGCAGCTTGCGGCGATTGGCGGGTGTCACGCCGTCGGGGTTGGCGAGATAGAGCACCGGCTCGCGACCGCTGCGGAACTGCACTCCCTGGTGGACGCTCGGCAGAAAGCCGTTGCCCCACAGTCGGGCATACAGCCCCTGCTCCGTCCGGTCCTTCGAGATGAGCACGACGAACGCCGGCAGGTTGTCATTGAGGCTGCCCAGCCCGTAGCTCAGCCACGCTCCCATGCTCGGCCGGCCGGCCAGCTGCGAGCCAGTCTGAAAGAACGTGATCGCCGGATCGTGGTTGATCGCCTCGGTGTAGCACGACCGCACGAAGCACAGTTCGTCGACCATCTTCGCCGTGTTGGGCAGCAGGTCGCTCACCCACGCCCCGGACTTGCCGTGGCGCGCGAACTTGAACACTGATCCCGCCAGGGGCAGTTGCGCCTGAAACGCCGACATGCCGGTCAGCCGCTGCCCCTGCGCACGCTATCGGGCAGGTCCTGGCCGTTCATCTGGTTCAGGAGCGGCTTGTAGTCAAACAGGTCGAGCTGGCTCGGCCCGCCGGCCATGAACAGGTAGATCACCCGCTTCGCCTTCGGCTCGTGGTGCGGCCGGTCGAGCACCTAGGGACCGCCCTGCCCTCCGCCGCGGCGGACTCCCTTCCGAGCAGGTGGGCCAGTGCCATTCCACCCAGGCCGACGCCGGTAGAGCGAAGGAACAGTCGCCGATTGATCGGAGGAAGGACGTCATGTGCGGACATCGGCGGTCTCCCGCGAGCGGTCAGGGGGAAGGCGCTAGCGGCGATACGTCGCGCCGTCGTGGTTGAGGATGGCGAGGGCAACGCCGGTAGCGGCGGCCAGGTCGGTCTTGTTCAGCGCCGGGTCATTCTTCGTCTCGCCAACCTGGAGCAACTTGTCAACGGAGGCCGGGTCGGCGGCGAAGGCGGCCTTCTGCTCCTCGAACAGTCGCACCAGGACGGCCGACTCCTTCGCCGTCGCGCGCCGCCCGGTGATGAGACGAAACGCCCACGCCACCTGTTCCGCCGGCGCCTGGCCGCCCTCCTTGAGCAACCGCTGGCCGAGCAGGCGGGCGGCCTCGACCAGCTGCGGGTCGTTGAGCAGCGCCAGCGACTGGAGCGGGGTACTGGTGGTCTGCCGGCGGACCGTGCAAACGCTGCGGTCGGCGGCGTCGAACGTGGTCAGCTGCGGGTGCGGCACCGTGCGCTTCCAGACCGTGTAGAGGCTGCGGCGGTACAGGTCGGCGCCGCGCGACTGCGGGTAGTGCGGCCGGCCCATCGCCTCGTTCCACAGTCCCGCCGGCTGGTACGGGTAGACGCTCGGCCCGCCCGTCTTCTCCACCAGCAGCCCGCTGGCCACCAGTGCCTGATCGCGGAGCATCTCGGCCGTCAGCCGCCGCGCCGGAGCGCGTGCGAGTAACTGGTTATACGGATCCTTCGCCAGCCGATCCGGGGTAACGGCGGCCGACTGGCGATAGGTCGCCGACAGGGCGATCTGCTTGAGGAAGCGTTTAACGTCCCAGCCGTGGGTGACGAAGTCGCGGGCGAGCCAGTCGAGCAGCTCGGGGTGCGTCGGCGGGGTGCCGGTGCTACCAAAATTGTCGCTCGTCTCCACCAGCCCCTGCCCGAACATCTGCTGCCACAGCCGGTTGACGGTGACGCGCGCGGTGAGCGGGTGGTCGGGATGCGTCAACCAGCGGGCCAGCCCGAGCCGGTTCCGCGGCGCATCCGCGGGCAGCGGCGGCATGCACGCGGGGGCGTTCATCGTCACCGGCTCACCGGGTGCGTCGTAGGCGCCGCGACGTAGGACGAACGCCGGCTTCGGCCGCGGCATTTCCTCCATCACCATCGCCTCGGCGATCGGGTTGACGGCGCGGCTGTGCTCCCGCCGCGCCGCCCGAAGCTCGGCGGCGAGTTTTTTGGTCGGCTCGTGGACGACCGCGGCGAACAGCTCGAACATCCCGTCGCGCTGCTGGGGCGACAGCCGATCGGCGGGGGTCGTCCAGGCGGCGGTCAGGTCGGACCGGCCAGCGAGATGGGCGGCCTCCAGCGCCGTCAATGCCCGGTTGTAGACGCGGAACTCGTCGACGGCCCCGCCCTTGAATCCGCTGTCGCGGAAGCGATAGCCGATTGCCAGGTCCGGCTCGCCGCCCTCATAAGTAATGTCCTTCCACAGCCCGTCGCGGACGACCTCCAGTTCGGCCGGCTGGCCGTCGAGGTAGATGCGAACGCCGGCGGGCGCGGCTGGAGCCGTCGTAGGTGGCGGTGATGTGCGTCCAGGCGTTGAGCGGCACGGCGTTCCTTGTCCGCACCTTGAGCGCATTGCGCGGCCACATGTGGTGCAGCCCCAGCGCAACGCGGCCGTCCTCCAGCAGCAGCTCGTAGCCACGGCTGCCGGCATCGACCGGCGCCCGGCTGTGATGCACCACCACCGCCCGCGCCGCCTTCTGCTCCGGCCGCACCCACAGCGCCCAGCGTGAACGGGTCGACCCGCGCGAAGTGGCCGACACCGGGAAGGTAAAACGTTCTCGCCCGACAGCGCCGCCCCCTGCCCCGCCTTGCCGGGCACTGGCTTCGGCCCATCGTGCGCGACCGCCGGCTGTTTCGGGTTGACGTCGTTGACGACGCGGTTGTCTTTCCATTCGTCGAACCGATAGCTGCCGACCAGCCCGCCGACGTCGGGCTGCTTGCCGCGCGCCACCAGCCACGCCGGAAACGCCGTCCGCGCCGCCTCGCGCCCCTGGAGCAGCGCCGTCTCGCGGTCAGCGATCGTCTGCTTCAGGCGAGCCAGCTGCGCGTCCTGTTCGTCGGTCGACAGCAGCAGCGTCGGCACCGGCATCGACGGGGTGAAGTAGGTCGTCTGCCCGGCCTCGTCGATGTTCTGGAAATAGGCGAACAGGCCGTAAAAGTCGCGCATCGTCAGCGGGTCGTACTTGTGGTCGTGACAGCGCGAGCATTCGAGCGTCATCGCCAGAAACGCCGTGCCCATCGTGTTGACGCGATCGACGACATACGCGACCCGAAACTCTTCCTCGACGATGCCGCCCTCCTCGTTCTGCATGTGCAGCCGGTTGAACGCCGTGGCGAGCCGCTGATCCTTCGTCGCGTTGGGCAGCAGGTCGCCGGCCAGTTGCCAGGTGGCGAACTCGTCGAAGCGCTGGTTGCGGTTGAACGCCCGGATCACCCAGTCGCGGTACGGCCACATCGGCCGATCGCGGTCGGCCTGGTAGCCGTGGGTGTCGGCGTAGCGGGCGACGTCGAGCCAGTCCGACGCCATCCGCTCGCCGTAGCGCGGCGACGCCAGCAGCCGGTCGACCACCTTCTCCTGCGCGTTCGTCGCCCGGTCGGCGAGGAAGTCGTCGATCTCCTTCAGCGTCGGCGGCAGCCCGGTCAGGTCAAGGCTGACACGCCGTAACCACGCCTCGCGGCTCGCCTCCGGCGACGGCGTTAGCCCTTCCCTTTCGAGCCGTGCCAGAATGAAACGGTCAAGGTCGGTCCGCGGCCAGGCGGCGTTCTTCACCGGCGGCACCGGCACCGTGTGCGGCAGCGGGACGAACGCCCAGTGCTGGCCCCACTTCGCCCCCTGGTCGATCCACGACTTGAGCGTTTCGCGCTGCTTCGGCGTGAGCTTGCGGTTCGAGTCGAGCGGCGGCATCACCTCGTCGGGGTCGGCGGAGAGAACACGGCGCACCACTTCACTGCTGGCGCTCTTGCCGGGCAGGATCATGAAGCGGCCTTTCCGCTGGCGGTACGCCCCTTCCTGCGTGTCGAGGCGCAGCCCGGCGGCGCGGGTCTTCGGGTCGGGACCGTGACAGTGGAAGCAGTTCTCCGACAGAATCGGCAGCACGTCGCGAGCGAAGTCGACGCGATCGGCGGCGTTGGCCACGGCGGACCACGCCAGCAGCGCCAGGGTCGCGGTCGACAGCGAGCGGAGGTGCGAAGGCATGTGCGCGTCTCCTCGTCAGGCGAGCAGCCCCTTGACGACGTGACCATGCACGTCGGTGAGGCGATAGTCGCGACCCTGGAAGCGGAACGTCAGCCGGGTGTGGTCGATGCCGAGCAGGTGCAACACCGTCGCCTGGAAGTCGTGGACGTGAACGCCGTCGCGGGCGACGCCGAAGCCGAACTCGTCGGAAGCGCCATAACTCGTCCCCGCCTTCACCCCGCCGCCGGCCATCCACAGGGTGAACACGTAGGGGTGATGGTCGCGTCCCCACGACTTCACCTCCTCGATCTTCCCCTGCAAGAACGGCGTGCGGCCGAACTCGCCGCCCCAGATCACCAGCGTGTCCTCGAGCAGCCCGAGCCGGGCGAGGTCCTTCACCAGCGCCGCCGACGGCGCATCGGTGTCGGTGCATTGCACCTTCAGCTGCGTGTTCAGGTTGCGGTGCTGGTCCCAGCCGGCGTGGAGCAGCTGGACGTAGCGCACGCCGCGTTCGACCAGCCGCCGCGCCATCAGGCAGTTGAACGCATACGACCCCTGCCGATGCACGTCGGGGCCGTACTGGTCGAGAATGTGCTTCGGCTCCTTGCGGAAGTCGGTCAGCTCGGGCACCGACGTCTGCATCCGGTACGCCATCTCGTACTGGCTGATGCGGGTGGCGATCTCCGGGTCGCCGAACTCCTTGAGCGTCAGTTCATTCATCCGCGCCAGGTCGTCGAGGACGGCGCGGCGACTGGCCTGGCTCATGCCAGCGGGGTTCGACAGGTAGAGCACCGGATCGCCGCTGCCGCGGAACTTGACGCCCTGGAACTTGGTCGGCAGGAATCCCGACCCCCAGTAGAAGTCGTAGAAGATCTGGCCGCACGACGCCTCCTTGTCGCGCGACGTCATGACGACGAAGCCAGGCAGGTTCTCCGTCTCCGACCCGAGGCCGTAGGTGAGCCACGCCCCCATGCTCGGCCGACCGGGCATCTCCGAGCCGGTCAGGAAGAAGGTGATCGCCGGCGCGTGGTTCACCTGCGTGGTGTGCATCGACTTGACGAAGCAGCATTTGTCGGCGATCGACGCCGTGTGCGGCAGGAAGTCGCTCACCCACGCGCCGCCCTGGCCGTGCTGCTTGAACTTCGTGATTTCCGGCAGACACGGGCGGGCGGTCTGGCCGCTGGTCATCGTGCTGAAGCGGGCACCGCCGACGACGCTGTCGGGGATCTGCTGGCCTCGCATCTTCGTCAGCATCGGCTTGTAGTCGAACAGGTCGACGTGCGTCGGCGCGCCGTTCTGAAACAGGTAGATCACCCGTTTCGCCTTCGGCGCGAAGTGCGGCAGCGCCGGCAGTCCGCCGATGCGATTTCGCTCCGTGGACGCGGCCAACCCGTCGCGGGCGAGCAGCGACGCCAGCGCGGGAACGCCGATACCGAGCGCGGACCGGCCGAAGAACTGCCGCCGGGTGAGGAACGCCTGCCGCGCGATCAGCGGATTCATGACGTTACTGCCTCGTCAGGGTTTCGTCGAGGTTGAGCAAGAGCGTGCAGACGGCGGTGAAGGCGGCGTGCTCGACCGGGTCGATCTTCTCGTGCCGCGGCGATTCGCCCACTTTCAGGAGCTGCTTTGCGCTGTTCGGATCTGCGGCGAACAGGCGACGTTGCTTCTCCAGGGCGGCGACGAGCAGCGTCGACTCCGGCGACGTCGGCCGCCGGCCGGTAGTGCGGCGAAACGCCAGCGCCAGGCGATCGGCGTCGCTGCTCGCGCCGAGGATCGCCCGCTCCGCCAGCGCCCGCGCCGCCTCGACATAGGTGACGTCGTTGAGCGTGGTCAGCGCGTGTAACGGGGTGTTGGTGACGACGGTCTTGACCGCGCACACCTGCCGGTTCGGGGTGTCGAAGAACACCGTCGGGCCGACGATCCGCCGCCAGAAGACGTACAGGCTGCGGCGGTACAGGGCGTCGCCCCTGTCCTGGCGATACGCCTTGTTGCCGAACGTCGCCTCCTCCCAGATGCCGGCCGGCTGGTAGGAATTGACCGACGGCCCTCCCCTGCCCTCGCTCAGCAGCCCGCTCACCGCCAGCGCCTGATCGCGGAGCAGCCACGACGGCAGCCGCGAGCGCGGGCCGCGAGCAAGTAAGCGGTTATCGGGATCGATCTCGCGCAGCGCCGGCGTCACCTTCGACGTCTGCCGGTAGGTCGCCGAGGTGACGATCAGCTTGACGAGGTGCTTGACGTCCCAGCCGGACTCGCGAAACTCGACCGCCAGCCAGTCGAGCAGCTCGGGGTGGCTCGGCCGCTTTCCCTGGACGCCGAAGTCCTCGGTCGTCTTCACCAGGCCGGTGCCGAAGAACTGCTGCCAGAAGCGGTTCACCGTCACGCGGGCGGTCAAAGGGTTGTCGGCCGCCACCAGCCACCGCGCCAGCCCCAGCCGGTTCCGCGGCGCACCCGGCGGCAGCGGCACCACGCCCGCCGGCACGTCCGCCTCGACCTTGCCCTCGCGCTTGTCGTAGGCGCCGCGAGTAAGGATAAACGTCTCGCGCGGCTTGGGCATGTCCTGCATCACCATCACCCGCGGCAGAGCGTTCGCCGCCTCGTCACGCGCCCGGCGGAGCTTGCGCAGCTCGGCCAGCTGCTTGACGTACTCCGGCTCCCTGTCGCGGTAGAACTTCGTCAGCTCGGCGATGTTCTGATCGGCCCGATCATTCGGCCCCTTGCGCAGCGCCGACTCGATCAGCTGCGGCAGAGTGGTGGCGTACTTGCCGTCCTTCATCGTCATCCCGGCGGTGCGCAGCTGCGCCTCCTTCTGGGATACCGTCTTCACCAGCGCATCGTAGGCGCGGGCGGTGTCGGCGCGGCGACGCTCCTGCTCCGGCGTGCCGAAGTCGATCACCGGCGGCGTCTGCCCGCTGCCGTTGCCGCCGTTGACCGGCGTCTGGTTGAAGAAGGCGAACAGGCCGTAGTAGTCCTTGCGGCTGACCGGGTCGTACTTGTGATCGTGACAGCGGGCGCAGGTGAGCGTCAGTCCGAGCCAGATGGTCCCGACCGTCTCCGTCTGGTCGACGACGTACTCGACGCGGTTCTCCTCGGCGATGCGACCGCCCTCGCCGTTGATCATGTGGTTGCGGTTGAACGCCGTCGCCAGGATTTGATCGCGCGTCGGCTTCGGCAGCAGATCGCCGGCCAGCTGGTCGACGGTGAAGCGGTCGTAGGGCAGGTTGTCGTTGAACGCCCGCACCACCCAGTCGCGCCACGGCCACATCGTCCGCTCGCCGTCGCCCTGGTAGCCGTTGGAATCGGCGTAGCGAGCGGCGTCGAGCCAGTCCCAGGCCATCCGCTCGCCGTAGCGCGGCGACGCCAGCAGGCGATCGACCAGCCGCTCGTAAGCGTTGGACGCCGGGTCGGCGAGGAAGTCGTCGATCTCCTTGAGCGTTGGCGGCAACCCGGTCAGATCGAGGCTGACGCGGCGAATCAGCGTCTCGCGGCTGGCTTCGGACGACGGCCGCAGTCCCCTGCCCTCCAGGCGGGCGAGGATGAAGGCGTCGATCGGCGTGCGCACCCAGCCACGCTCCTTGACCGCCGGCAGCGGCGGACGGCGCGGCGCCTCGAACGCCCAGTGCTTGCCCCACGGCGCCCCGGCGTCGACCCAGCGGCGGAGCAACTCGATCTGCGCCGCCGAGAGCGGCTTGTTGAACTTCGCTGGCGGCATCGCCTCGCGGGCTTCGGTCGTCACCAGCCGGCGAATCAGCTCACTCGCCCCGCTCTTGCCGGGCACCACCGCCGGCGCATCGCCGCCCAGCGCGCCCTCCTTCGTGTCGAGCCGCAGCCCACCCTTCCGGGTCGCCTTGTCGGGGCCGTGGCAGGCGAAGCAGCGGTCGGACAGGATCGGCAGCACGTCGCGGGCGAAGTCGACGCGGTCGGCGGCGAGGACAGGTCGAGCGGTCGCGACAAGAGCGGCCAGGACGAGTCCGGACAGGACGTGTCGGCCGGCGGGTGGAGAGACGGCGGGTCGCATGGGAAGCGGTGGGTCGGGAGGTAGGGGCTGCGGGGGTAGAGCTATCATACGGGCGCGCGGCAGGAGCGTTCAACCCCCTGCCCGCTCCCCTTTTTCGTTCGAGCAACGCTTCTTCGTCCACCGCCGGCAACGCAAACCAGTCACGAACCGCGTAACCGGATGAGAGTCTGGGAAATCCAGGCAGACTGGCGGGCTTGTTGTACTGGTCGCATGCCCGGCTCTCCGCATAGATTGGAGGGAAACAGTCGCCGCCGAGCGACCCGGTTCCGGGTCCGCCGGCGCGGCGGCGAGTTGTCCTGCGGGCGGAGAATCGGCGTGCAGCGTCTCAAAATCCTGTTCATCAGCGCCGAGGTGGCGCCGTTCGCCAAGGCCGGCGGGCTGGCTGATGTGTGCGGATCGCTGCCCAAGGCGCTGGCGGCGCTGGGGCACGATGTCCGCGTCGTCATGCCCGCCTACCAGTCGATCGAGGCGGCGCAGCACTCCGGCCAGAGCGACATCCGCCCGCACTCGGTCACGCTCAACGTGCCGATGGGCGACGGCCAGGTGTCCGCCGGCGTGCTGGAGAGCCGGCTGCCCGGCAGCGACGTGCCGATCTACTTCATCGCCGAGTGGAAGCGGTTCGGCGAACGGCCGTTCATTTACGGGTATAAAGACGACCCGTACCGCTTCGCCTTCTTCAGCCGCGCCGCCCTCGACCTGGTCGTCGCGGCCCTCGACTGGCGGCCCGACGTGGTACATGCGCACGACTGGCACACCGCGCCGGCGATCGCCTGGCTCGACACCACCGGCCGGCACGACTCCCGCTATGCGCGCATCCCGACCGTCTTCACCGTCCACAACCTGATGCACCAGGGAACCACTTCCTGGCACATCTTCCACCACCTCGGCGTGCTGGCACAATCGCTCGTCGAGGAGCGGAAGAACGAGGTAAACTTCATGGCGCGGGGCCTGTTCCACGCCACCATGCTCACCACCGTCAGCCCGACCTACGCCCGCGAGATCATGGGCAAGGAAGGCGGGTTCGGCCTCGACAAACTGTTGCACTACCGGCACTTCGACATTCATGGCATCCTCAACGGCCTGGACTACGAGGTGTGGAACCCGGCCACCGACCGGCACCTGGCCGCCACCTACGACGCCGCCACCGTCGAGCGGCGCGCGGCCAACAAGCGGGCGCTGCAGGAGCGGGCCGGGCTGGCGGTCCGCGACGACGTGCCACTGGTGGCGATGGTGACGCGGCTCGACCCGCAGAAGGGGCTGGACATCACCGGCCACGTCCTGCATCTGCTGCTGAACCAGCACGCCGGCGAGGCGCAGTGCGTCGTCCTCGGCGCCGGCTACCCGCAGTACGAGAACATGATGCGGCACTTCAGCTGGCACCACCAGGGGCGGATGGCCGCGTTCATCGGCTACGACCCGGCGCTGGCGCCGCTCATCTACGCCGGCAGCGACATCTTCCTGATGCCGTCACTGTTCGAGCCGTGCGGACTGGGGCAGCTGATCGCCATGCGCTATGGGTCGGTGCCGCTGGTGCGGACCACTGGCGGACTGGCCGACACGGTGCGGCACATGGTCACCGGCTTCACCTTCTCCGACTACAGCCGCGATCACTTCTGGCACGCGATGATGGAGGCGCTGTATATCTACCGGGTGGACAAGGAGAGCTGGCGGAGCATCCAGCACAAGGGGATGACCAGCGACTTCTCGTGGGAGACGTCGGCCCGCGCCTACCAGCAGGTGTACGAGTGGGCGATGGCCCGCGTCCGCGGCTGGTAGGAGCGCGCGCATGGATGAATCGTCGACGCATCTGTCCGAGTTCCTGTTCGGCCGGCTATCCACGCCCCAGGGCCGCGCCGAGGCGGTGACGGCGCGGACCACCGGCCGACCGTGCCTGCTGCCGCTCGACCCGCTCGACCCGACGCCCGGCCAGCCGATCACCGTTCGCGTCGTCGCCGGCGTCGGCCTCGCCGTCGAGCGCATGGTCCTGACCTGGACCGCCGACGGCAGCACTCCGTCCTCGCCGCAGGACGAGTCGACAGGGGGAAACCGCGTCGAGCTGACCGCCGGCGAACCGCGCTGGGAGACGATCAGCTGGGGTTACGTCACCGAGTGGGCCGCCACCCTTCCCGGCCAGGCGGAGCGCACGCTCGTCCGTTTTCGTATCGCGGCGCGGACCCGCGGCGGGCGGTGGGTCGACGCCACCGGCCGCTCGGCCACATCGGTGGTCGAGTCCACCCCGGTGCAGACGGTTCACGTCGATGACGACCGGGTGCCGACCTGGCTCCGCGAGGCGGTCGTCTACCACGTCTTCCTCGATCGCTTCGCACCC
This sequence comes from Gemmataceae bacterium, assembly GCA_046350215.1. Lineage (GTDB taxonomy): Bacteria > Planctomycetota > Planctomycetia > Gemmatales > Gemmataceae > JAXMAU01. The sequence goes on from JAXMAU010000016.1 coordinate 100,329, forward strand.
GACCCCGGCGCCGCCTTTCCTGCCCGCCGCGATCTCGGCCAGGTCCACGGCGGTACGATCCGCGGACTGCGGTCGAAGCTCGACGACATTGCCGACCTCGGCGTCACCGCCCTGTGGCTGAGTCCGCTGCACCCCTGTCCGTCGTACCACGGTTACGACCCGACCGACCTCGGCGCCGTCGAACCGCGGCTGGGCACGCTCGACGACTGGCATGACCTGGCGAAAGCGGCGCGCGACCGGGGCCTGCGGCTGATCCTCGACTTCGTCGCCAACCATGTCTCCGACCGGCACCCGGCGTTTGTCGCCGCCACAAAGGATCGCCAAGGTCCGTATCGCGACTGGTTCTACTTCGACGAGTGGCCGCACCGCTACCGCTGCTTCTTCGCGGTGCGGCACATGCCGATCCTGAACACAAGCCACCCGGCGGTGCGGGCGCACCTGATCGAGCAGGCGGCGTTGTGGCTCGACCGCGGCGCCGCCGGGTTCCGGCTCGACCACGCCCACGGTCCTGGTCCGGGATTCTGGGCCGAGTTCCGCGGCGCCCTCCGCGCCCGTCATCCCGACTGCGCCCTGATTGGCGAGATCACCGACCCGCCCGACGAGCTGCGGACCTACAGCGGACGCATGGACGGCTGCCTCGACTTCGTGCTGGCCGAGGCGCTGCGCGGCTTCTTCGCCGCCGACCGCCTTCCTGCTGAACGGCTGGCGGCGCTGCTGGAGCGGCACTTTGCCTACTTCGGCGATCGTCTGTGTATGCCGAGCTTCCTCGACAATCACGACATGAATCGGTTCCTGTGGGTGGCGCGCGGCGACCGGCGGCGGCTGCGGCTGGCGGCGCTGTGCCAGTTCACCTTGCCCGATCCGCCGGTGGTGTACTACGGCACCGAGGTCGGGCTGAGCCAGAATGCCGCGGTCGGCCGGCTGGAAGAGGCGCGGCTGCCGATGCCGTGGGACGATCGGCGCGACCTGGCGCTGCGCGGCTACTACCAGGCGCTGATCCGCCTCCGCCGCTCGCGTCCCGCCGGCTGGCCGCCGCCGCAGGTACTGCTCGCCGACACGAGCCGCCGCCTGCTCGCCTATCGCGCCGGCGGGTCGGTCGTCGTCCTGAATAACGGCGACCAGGCGGTCACGCTCGACCCGCGGCCGTTCGGGGCGGAGCGTGTCGTCTTCGCCACCGACCTCGGCGTGGGCGGAGCGGGCGGCGGGTTGCACCTGCCGCCCCGGACCGGCGTGGTGCTAGCTTGAGCGCGGCCCGCCGTGCATCATCTCCGGCCGCGGCACCAGTTCGGTGGTGCGGGTGAGCAGGATCATCCCCGCCGGCGGCAGGTCGACGCGGACCGAGGCGCGGCCGTCGGGGTGGTGCGTCACTGGCACCGTTTCGTCCTCTGGCGGATTGGCCAGCTGCTCGTCGCTCCAGTCGCCGCGGTAGAGCACGCGGAGGTGCGTGCCGGCCGGGTTGAGGAAGCTGTCGACCGTCACGTCGGCGCCGCGCGGCTCGGCGCCGTGGGTGTTCAGCGCCACCGTCACCTCGCGGTTGAACATCAGCAGTGCCCACGCCACCACCTCGCCGCGCGGCACGGCCATCGCGAACGTCTGGCCGTCGCGGCACACCTCGCGGCCGTAAGCGGTGCCGCGGCGCAGGGCCAGCCCGACGCTGTCCTTGCGGTTGCGGACGCGGGCGAGAGCGGCGATGCGCCGGTAGGTCGGGTGGTTGGGGTCGAAGAAGTGGCAGCCGCGCGTGCAGAATGCGCCGAACGGCCCGCCGAACATGTCCTCGCGGATGTACCGATCCTCGCCGAACCGCCGCGCGTCGATGGTGTAGTCGTGATAGCCCTCGTTGCCGTCGAACGCCTGCTCGGTGCCATAGTAGATCGACGGGATGGTCGGGATGGTCAGCTGCACGCCGACCAGATGCGCCGACTGTTCGTAGCGCGCCGGTATGCTGTTATTCGCAGCGAACCGCTCCTTGCGCGGGCGGCACGACATGTCGTGATCATCGACGACCGAGATGTAGTAGACACCGACACGACGATACAAGCCGCCGGGGGTGTTGTCGGCGTAGGCGGACATGAACGCCGCGGGATCGACCTGCCCTTTCACCATGCCGGCCAGGGCGGTCGGCGTGCCGGTGATGTCCAGCGCGGCGCCCAGGTTCAGCCCCGGCACCTCCAGGTAATCGACCGCCATCTGGGCGTCGGTGATCTCGCCGGTGAGCAGGAAGTTCTCCTTGCCGATCGACACCGCATATTCGCGGACCCAGCCGCAGAACCGCCGCGACGCCATCCGCGAGACGTGCTTGAGCGCGTCGATACGGAAGCCGTCGCAGTCGCTCAGGGCGATCCAGTAGATGTACGCCAGCGCCAGCGCTCCCAGCGCTTGCGGGTTCTCAGTGTCAAGATCTTTCAGGTCGAAGAAGTCGCCGCGGCGATACTCGACGCTCGGGCTGAGCGGGTCTTCGCCCGGTCCCGCCTCCCACCGGCCGATCGAGCCGCGCCGCGCGTACCAGTCGGGATTCTGGAACTCGATCGGCCAGACGCCGTCCTCGATGTCGATCGGCCGGGTCGCGCACTGGCCGTTTTTGTCGCGCCAGCCGAGGATCTGGTAGGGCGGGTCGCCGCGGAACGGCATCGTCTCGCGGGCTTCGCCGGTGATCTCGTCGCGGTAGAAGAAGTTGTTGCCGGTGTGGTTGAAGATGACGTCGAGGATGACGTACATGCCACGATCGTGGGCGGCGTCGACCAGGTCGCGGAGGTCTTGCCGGGTGCCGAAGCGCGGGTCGATCTCCAGGAAGTTTTGAATGCCGTAGCCGTGGTACGTCTGCAGGTCG